>JBCCIP010000003.1:0-215418 GCA_039111475.1 Pseudomonadota bacterium
AACATTGCTCATGCTGTATTGCTAGCCAGTGACAAACCCGAGGTTGCCCAAGGGCAGATATACAACTGCGGTGACGCGCATTGTTTAAGCCTGCGCCAGGTTGTAGACGCCCTCGCGGATGCACTGGGCCACAGTTGGGAGATAGTGTCCATACCAAATGAATTGTGCATCGTGGGTTTGCCGCTACTGGGCCAGCCGCAAAGCACGCATCGATTATTGGATATGGGCAAGCTAATACACGATCTGGGTTATACAGACATTGTTGCGCCGATAGAAGGCCTGGCCCGCACCGCACGCTGGCTGGCAGACAATCGACCAGATCCGGGCGGTATGGAAGAAATGGTGATGCAAGATCCGTTTGATTACGCCGCCGAAGATCGTATTATCGATGCTTGGCGGACACTTAGCATGCAACTACCAGGCGATGAGATATTCGACACAGCGCCCGGTGTTGGCATGGCCTACAGTGGTCCGGGTGGACGACAACGCAGTAGCGCCGAATTCACACCTTGATCGATTGTGACCGTGGAAGGTAGGAGACCATACGATGGCAATTCAAGACCAGACTCGTAATAGTCGAGTTTATTTAGAGGCGCTCAAGCTCGCAAGAGAATACCTGCAAAATCCAGAGAAGCTTGATTCCCTGTTAAACAAAGCGGGCAATAAGGCCGACCAACGCAAGGGGCGATTGGCGGAAGCCTGGCAGCAGGTGCAGTTGCTGATCGACATGTTGAGAAGTCACCGGCGGGGCGAATACAAAGAATTGTCCAGCAAATCGTTGCTGCTGATCATTGCCGCGTTGTTGTACTTCATTGTTCCTGCCGATTTGATTCCGGATTTCCTGATCGGTCTGGGGTATATAGACGACGTTGCCTTGCTGGCCTGGACGGTTCGTTCCATCTCGGGAGAGTTAGATAAGTTTGCCGAGTGGAAAAAAATTCAGACCTCGGCGATGGGCCCTGAGCGCGCAAGATCCAGCCGCGCGCGACAGGGGCTGCTTATTGAAGGCGAATTAGCTGGCCATTAAACAATCCAATAGCGGAACTTACTCTGTTTGCTGTGCCTGGTCGAAGGCCTGTGCCTTGCGAATCAGCTCCTGATATTCATTGGCGGGTATGGTCACAGATCGATTCTGGCCACGCAATACGGCATCATAGCCCTGACCGTAACCTTGCCCTGCACGGGAAGAACCGCCACCGGTTTGTGGGTGACGGTCATCGTAGTAACCAGGGCCATCTTGATAATGTCTGCCGTCACGAGCATAAGGACGCCCGCGCCCGTACTGATCGCCTTGAAGATGAGGACTATAGGCCGTGCGGCATTCCGGACATACGTCCATCAACTGCAGCCAGAGCGACAGGGCTATTTCCTCGCGTTCTGGCGGCAGGTTAAACGGTATCAGTAATTGTACGCCTTGCCAGTAACCGAAGCGATGCGGCGGCGCGTCGGAGTAATGGTTATTGCCTCGGGTGGCTTCATAGCCTTGTTGAGCAATGGCTGAGGGAATACCGCCAATCAACAGCGCAGAAGCGATGCTAATAAAGGTTGTTTTTTTCATTACAAGCTCCTGAAAGGAAAATGCAGAAGCTGCAGTATTGCAAACATTGAAGTAGCTTGTCACCCAAAGCCGGTCTCGTAGCGTCAGTTCAGCAAAAGCTGTGCCTCACTGATCAGGATTCGCCTTACGCATCACCTTCCATAGCAAGCCAGGTGCCAAGCGCCTAAAGAGCATCATAAAACCGGCAGATTGCGGACAGACGCGCCAGTTCTTTGCGCTCTTACCTTTGCCAAGCGCCTCTTCAACCGCGTCAACAATGTCTTGCGGGTCTGACATACGGTTGTCTTTTTTCGCACCCACAATTGAGCCAGGGCCTTTCTCTATTGCTTGATCCACCAGGGGTGTGTTAACCATCGGTGGGCAAACCAGCAAATAATGAACTGGGCTACTGCGCATCTCTTCAGCCAATACTTCCATCCAAACATTGGTGGCCGCTTTGGTGGCGCAATAACCACCTAATCCATGTGTTAGAACCGATCCGGCCATAGAACCAAATACAGCAATCTGCCCTTTACCGCGATTTTCCATACCTTCCATTACTGTCTTGACCATGTTCACTGTACCGCAGTAATTGATCATCATTTGCTTGTTGGTTAACTCGACGCTCATCCCTCGAACAGAATCGCCGGGCATAATGGCCGCACATTGCGTTAGTCGATCAATAGGTCCAAGTTCACTTTCAACGTTTGAGATCAGAATACGTACGTCATCTATATCAGAAACGTCGCACTTATAGGCAGTGATGTTGTCTGATTCCGCTGCCGTTGCAGCCAGGTTATCGTCATGCATATCAACAATGGCAACGCGCGCCCCATTGTTAGCGAGTGTTAGTGCCGCAAGTCGCCCCATACCGCTGGCGCCACCGGTAACCAGTGCTACATTTACTTGCATAATTCTCTCCAAAAAGTGTTAGTGCTGGAACTCCCTAATTATGCCTAATTAACGAGTTCCAGCACTAGGCGGCGTAGATCTGTACTTTGGCGCCGTTGACGACGCTGGTGCCTGAGGCGGTATCCAGGGCCTCATGATCAATCAGGTCATTACAACTAATGCCTGGAGCCTGATCATTGGCGAGGCTCTGCTGTGAGTCCTCATAAATGTGACCAAAGCCGTGAGGAATGCTTACCACGCCTGGCATAATGTTGTCGCTAATTTCAACGGGTACGCTTGACTCACCTACCTTGGATTTGACCAGGGCAACACCGCCATCGGTCAAACCCAGACGTTCAGCATCGCTGCGGTGAACCATCATCGTACAGCGGTCTTTGCCGCGCACATATTGTTTAATATTGTGCAACCAGGAATTCATATCACGAATATGCCTACGGCCAATTAATAGCATGTCGTGATCATCTTCCGCGTTTTCTTGCACCACCGACACCTCAGCAAAAGCATCGGCCAGCCGGGCGAATTCGCCTGTAATCAAAGGGTGCATCAATCGAATACGTTGACCTTCGGTTTTTAGCTGTTCGGGTAACTGAGTTTCCAGTGCGCCTAAATCAACATTGCCGCCAAGTGTTCTCAGTTTGGCCAGTGACAGTCCTTGCTTTGATTCGGGATCAAAACCGTCGCCATAAGGGCCGTTGCGCAGCATAAGATCGATCATTCTTTCCCAGCCGGGCTGATCTGCGTATTCCGCGCGAATAGCATCGGCGTCAAGCTCACGGCCGATGGCGGCAGATTGCGTAACAACTCGTTGCAGCGTACCTTCGAACATGAAGTTGTCCATGTCTGCGGCGCTGATGCCATTTAGCCCTGCTGTTATTTCGCACAGCGCTTCGCCCATTGTTTGCAAATTATTTTCGGGTTTGAAGAGTTTGGGTGTGTAGTTGGCAAAGTTGCGACCACTTGTGCCGGTAAATGTAAGGTCGTAATTGCTTTGTTCTGCTTGTGTGGTTGAAGGCAGAATAAGATCCGCCTGGCTGCTGGTTTCATTAATATAAATGTCAAGAGAGACCATGAAATCCAGCGTTTTGAGCGCTTCACGAATTTCTTTGCCATTCGGAACGCTTAGCACCGGGTTGCCGCAAATCGTGATCAGTGCGCGCACTTTGTCCTCACCTGAGGCGGTTATTTCTTCTGCCATCAGATTGGCTGGCAACTCACCGCAGGTTTCCGGAAACCCTCGTACTCGCGATGACCAACGCCCCCAATGCTCGCTGGTGTCTGGGGTTCCTGGCCCCGGTGCGCTGGTCGCGGGGCGTGGAAACATCATGCCGCCAGGAACGTCCAGTTTGCCGGCCAGCAAGCTAACAACGTCGACCAGCCAGGAAGCGAGCGTGCCGTATTCTTGTGTGCACAAGCCTATTCGACCATATGCGGCACCTGTGTTCGCAGTGCAATACTCAGTGACTAATTGTCGTAGTATCGCAGGCTTTATCCCGGTCAGCTTGGCTGTGCTTTCCGGGGTGTACTCTTGAACCGCGGTACGCAGATCATCGATGCCATCAATTAAACCGTCCAGATGCCCCGGCGCGATCAAATCTTTGGCAAACATGTCGTTGATGAACGCCATCAGCATAAAAGCGTCAGTTCCAGGGCGTATGTAAATGTGCTGATCCGCTTGTTCTGCCGTTTCCGTGTAACGCGGATCGATCACCACAATCTTGCCACCGCGTTGTCGAATGGCGTTAAGTCGGGATTCGATGTCTGGCGCTGACATCAGACTGCCCTGCGACACCATAGGGTTGGCGCCCATGATGATAAAATAGTCGGTTCGGTCTGTGTCCGGAATTGGAAACTTCCATTCTTCGCCATACAAAACGTAGCTACCCATTTGCTGGGGGTGCTGATCGACGGTACCCGCTGAAAAAAAACGTTCTGTTCCCAGAGATTGCATCAAACCTTGTAGATAGAGTTGGCAGCTGACTATATGACCGGTTGGGTTGCCAACATATAGAGCGATGGCGTCTTTACCAGACTCTGCGCGAATGGCATTTAGTTTGTCCGTAATTTCGGCGTACGCCTCATCCCAACTGATCGCTTCCCAGTCGCCACTGGCTATTTTGCGCACCGGTGTTCGCAGACGTTCGGTGTCGTCGTGAATGTATTTGAAGGCTTGCGATTTTGCACATACATAGCCACGGCTTCGGGGGTCATCAGGGTCGCCGTGAACAGACACGATTTTTTGAGCAGTATCGTCTACTTCCAGTACCAGCCCACAGCATGCTTCGCAGGTTGGACAAGTGCGTTTCACCGTGCGTGTAGTGGCGGTAGTCATGTGTGTGCCCTGTGTATTTGCGACGCATGGATAGTACGTGAAACACCCAGGGCCGGCAGTAAACATAACCGGGGTGTAATGCGTTGTTATAAAACCAGCCGCAGACCATGCGAGCGTGGATGAAAAACTGGTAAGCTCTCGTTGCACGTCAACTCATTTGCTGAAGCATCAGGAGTCCAGTCTTTGAATATTCGAAAATCGCTTATCGCACTTATGCTTCTGCTAGTGGTCTCATCATGCAGCGTACCTGACGGCACAGTAATAGAGGATTGCACCTCCAGTGACAAAATGCGCGTGGTTTGCGGTATGCAATCACCCGAAGATATCGCTGTGGTTGAGGGTGGTGACTACCTGTTGCTCAGCGAACTGGGTGATATGGGCGAACGCGCGGGCAGAATCGTGCTGTTCAACGTGGCCAGTGAGGAGTTCCAAGCGGCTTATCCATTCCCAAGTAAGCAGGCCAATACACTCGATAATGTGCAAGGCAGTGCCGAGTGTTTGACGCCGCCCACGGCAAAAATTAGCCCCCATGGGTCGCATCTAGTCAAATTAAAGGATGGAAGCTGGCGATATCTGGTGGTTAACCACGGAGATAGAGAAGCGGTGGAGTTGTTCTCGGTACAGCGTAATGAGGAAGGCGTTCCGCATTTGCATTGGCAAGGATGTGTGTTGCCAGCGGAGAACACTCTTATCAATGACGTTGTTGGCTTATCCAATGGCGATGTGGTGTATACGCGCATGTATCGACCCGACGACTTCATGGGTCAACAACTTGGTATGCTGATAAAAGCTAACACAGGTGATGTGTGGCATTGGAGCCGTGCAAAAGGACCGCAGCTATTGCCATACACGGCGGGCAGTCTAACCAACGGCATTGAAGTGAGTGCCGATGAGCGTTTCGTTTTCATTAATCAGTACATGAACGAAGAGGTGCATAAATACGACCTAGAGCAGCAGCAAATAGTGGGAATAGCACCTGTGCCCAATGTAGACAACAGTGCTTGGGGTCCCAACGGAGAGTTATGGCTTGCAAGCCATACCGGCGAAGTATCCGCGATGATGAAGTGTTTCAGCGACTCATCTCGAACGTGTGGCTTGGCGTTTGAAATAGTGGCTTTGAATCCAGACACCATGGAAACACGCGTGGTCTTTAGTCATCAAGGACCGCCAATGGGAGCTGCCACGGTGGCCACACCGTTAGGGGATAAAGTTTATCTAGGCTCTTTCGTGGGTGATCGTCTTGCAATCGTGCCGTTGAGTAGCTTCAAGTAGCACCTATGACACGTTCGCTTTTTCTGGGTTTAGGCCCGCTGCTGGCCGCATTGGCGTATGCGCTTTCAGCGTCAGCAGGCTACAGTATAGACATTGCCTGGACAGCGGCAATTACCGTGTGTTGTATCGTCTGGTGGATTAGCGAAGCCCTGCCCATCCCCATTACATCATTACTGCCACTGGCGTTGTTTCCCATGGTGGGCGTACTGACAAAAGAGCAAGTCGCTGAAGCCTATGGCAGCAGCTTGATCCTTTTGTTGCTGGGCGGTTTTATTCTCAGCCGTGCGATGGAGCACAGTGGTGCACACAAGCGCCTGGCGCTTTATACCATTCGTTTGATCGGCGGCAAGTCGGCCAGGCATATTGTCTGGGGATTTATGTTGGCTGCCGCATTGCTAAGCATGTGGATTTCAAATATGGCCACTGTGTTAATGATGCTGCCTATTGCGCTGGCCGTCATGGCGCAGTCCGACGACCAGTCGATCGCTGTGCCGTTAATGTTAGGCATTGCTTATTCGGCCAGTGTCGGCGGCATGGGTACCCCAATTGGTACAACTCCCAACCTTGTATTTATGGAAGTGTATGCAGAAACCACAGGGATTGAGATAGGCTTTGTTGAATGGATGACCGTAGCCTTGCCCGTTGTATGCATGATGATTCCTCTGATTGCCTGGAGTATTACGCGCAAGCTGCCCGACGGGGGTTCATTTACGTTACCCACGATTGGGGACTGGAGTTCGCACGAACGGCGTGTATTGCTTGTGTTTGGCTTGACTGCGCTGGCCTGGGTTACGCGAAAAGAGCCTTTCGGTGGCTGGAGTAGCTGGTTTGGAATGCCCGGGGCAAATGATGCAAGCGTGGCCTTCATTGCGGTGATTGCGATGTTCATTATTCCAAGTGGCATGCAAAAAGGCGAGCGCTTGCTGAACTGGGAACGCGCCAGCGATATTCAATGGGGTATATTGCTTTTATTCGCAGGCGGTCTTTGTATAGCTAAGGGCTTTACGGTGTCGGGACTGGGCGCGGCCTTGGCTAACGGCTTGGTCTTTTTGCAAACTGTGCCAGTGTTTGTGATGTTACTGCTACTGTGCTTGTTCGTGACCTTTCTGACGGAAACCACCAGTAATACAGCCAGTGCCGCATTGTTATTGCCTATTCTGGCCGCCGCCGCAACGGCAACGGGAATTGCACCCGAAGTACTAATGTATCCGGCTGTATTAACGGCGAGTTGTGCGTTTATGTTGCCGGTGGCAACAGCACCAAACGCAATCGTATTTGCCAGTGGTCAGGTGACCACTCAGCGCATGGCCAGGGAAGGTTTGATACTCAATTTGTTGGGTGCGACCCTGGTCGCAAGCTATTTTTATCTTATTAATTAGTTCCAGGTGCAAGGATTGTCCAGCGTTTTACGCAGCAAAACGAGCGTATTTATGGACATAGACTAACTGAGTTCAGACTGCCATACGTGGGCGGTTACGTCGTCTTCACGACGGCCAATAATTTGGCGCCGGTCTGCATTGCCCGGTTCGAAACGTATCGTTTGTCTACGGTCACTGTCGCCGCGCCGCGGCTGGTTGCGGCGCTCAGGCCCGCGATAGGTTGGATTACGTGCTTCAAACATCCTTCTGAATCCTTTCTGATCTAGAGTTGCTCCATGATCGCTTCGGCAGAACTTTTTTCAAGCCCAGGGCCTTCTTCCAGCGCCAGGTGCGTTACCACGCCACCATCAACAATCATGGCAAAGCGTTGCGAACGTGTTCCCAGCCCAAAACCACTGCCGTCCAGAGTTAGACCCAGAGCGGTTGCGTACTCGCCATTGCCGTCGGCGGCCATAATAATGTTCTCGGCGTTTTGCGACTCGCCCCATGCGCCCATCACAAACACATCATTAACTGACATGCAGACGATGTTATCCACACCCTTGGCCTTGATCGCATCTGCGTTAACAACGAAGCCTGGTAAATGCGCGGCAGAGCAAGTAGGAGTGAACGCGCCTGGCACGGCAAATAAAACCGTTTTCTTACCATTGAACAATTCGTCGGTAGAGATATCTGCCGGGCCTTCTGCCCCCATTACCTTGAACGAGCCTGATGGAATTTTATCGCCTTCTTGAATCATTACTTTCTGTCCTGTTAAGTTTTCTTTGAGTTAGCGGGCAAACTACTTTGACTATCTTAACAATCGCTGTGCGGCATTAGCAATTGATAAGCGGTTTAACAAAGATCATTTTGTATCTTGCAAGGAGGTGAACAGGGTTGCTATCCAATTGGGTTCCTTAATAAACCCAACCCCCCATGATTTCAGATTCTCGGGCAGCCCACGTTCAGTGATTTGTTGCAAAGACAGGCCTTCACCAAGGCGCTCATTCATCCAGGCCACACTCTGTGTCAGCATGTCATGAGTTCGCTGCAGATCGGCTTTCTTCGACAATGGACCATGGCCAGGAACAACGACCCAATCTTCATCAATCACAGCCAAAATAGCAGCAATATTTCGAGTCATGCCTTCTACGGAGCCGCCTGATTGTATATCCACGAACGGAAACCAATTTGCGAAGTAGTGATCACCCATGTGCACGATCTTGCTGGGCTCAATGAATGCCACGCTGTCACCGTCTGTATGTCCATTAGCAAAGTGCCGCAGGCGAATAACCTGGTCGCCCTCGTATAGGGTGGTGCTGTCGCTGTAGGTAACTACCGGCAAAGCATGCGGTGCCGCAGGTTCAACCACGCGGTTAAAGGCTTCAAACGTCATACCTTCTTGTAGGCGTTTCCTAACGTTATCGTGCGCGACCAGATTGGTGCGCGGCCCCAGGTAATCATTGCCACCCGCGTGATCAAAATGCCAATGGGTGTTGACCATGAAGCGAAGTGGCTTGTTGCCCACCCGCATAATGGTATTGAACAAATCAGACGCTTGCTCGGGGTAGCCATTGTCGATAACCAACATCGAGCGATCACCTTCAATCACCACAATGTTACCGCCATCACCTTGAATGAGATGCACGTCATCACGGATTTCTGAATGGCTTAACGCTGGCTTTTCAGTTTCTTGCGCAAATGAGGGGCTGGCGACTGTCATCATCGCCAGCAAGATAATACGGAAAAAAATGTTCATTGATCTTACTCCTGCGGACACAGGAGCAGATCATACATTACGAACGCTGATTTCAGTTAGGATCTTTGCAGACAGCTCTCAGGCTTGCGGGCCTGCAGCAACAATCGCGTCGCTGACTTCGAACTTCTTGAAGTTTTCCACAAACTGCTGAGCCAGACCGCGCGCCTGCTGATCGTATTCTTGAGGATTGTCCCAGGTTGTTTTTGGCGCGAGTAAAGCGGTCTCTACGCCAGGTACTGACTTAGGCACCGATAAATTAATGATATCCAAGTGCTCGGTTTCCGTACCTTCCAGGTCACCATTTTGAATGGCAGCAATGATTGAGCGTGTTGTTGGAATGGCGAATCGCTTACCTTTGCCACCGGCGCCACCTGAGCCTCCCGTCCAACCTGTGTTGACCAGATACACTTGGCTACCAAACTCTTTCACGCGGCGAATCAGCAATTCTGCGTACACGCTGGCGCGTTGCGGAAAGAAGGGTGCGCCAAAGCAGGTAGAAAACGTAGAACGAATACCGCTGGCTGCGCCCATTTCGGTGGACCCAACCAATGCTGTGTAGCCGCTAAGAAAGTGATAGGCCGCCGCCTCTTCTGACAAAATTGAAACCGGTGGCAACACGCCGGTGACGTCACAGGTCAGGAATATCACGGCCTTGGGTTCGCCAGCGCGATTTTCCAGTTGGCGCTTGTCAACGTGCTCCAGCGGGTAACAACAGCGTGAGTTCTCAGTCAGCTCCGTGTTGTCATAATCAGGCTGGCGATTGTCATCATTAATAGCAACGTTCTCAACGATGGCACCAAATCGGATGGCGTCCCAGATCACTGGCTCGTTTTCGCGACTAAGATTGATGCACTTGGCATAACAACCGCCTTCCAGATTAAACACCACCCCTTTACCCCAGCCGTGCTCGTCATCGCCAATCAAAAAGCGATCAGGGTCGGCAGACAAAGTTGTTTTACCCGTTCCGGACAAACCAAAAAATAATGCGGTGTCACCGTTAGGACCAACGTTAGCGGCGCAATGCATTGGTAGTACATCTTTTTCAGGCAGCAGAAAATTCTGCACGCTGAACATCGCTTTTTTCATTTCACCGGCATAGCGCATTCCGGCTAGCAATACTTTTCGTTCGGCGAAATTGATTATCACCGCGCCGTCACTGTTGGTGCCGTCGCGCTCCGGGTCACATTCGAAGCCGGCAATATTAAGCACTTGCCACTCTTCTTTGCTTTTGGGATTGTATTTCTCAGGGCGAACGAACATATTGCGGCCAAACAGGCTCTGCCATGCGGTTTGCGTCTCAACGCGCACCGGAATGTAGTGTTCCGTATCAGCACCTACGTGTAGTTGCGCAACGTAACTGTCCTGTGTGGCACAAAAGTCACTCACTCTTTCCCACAATGCATCGAACTTGTCAGCGTCGAATGGGCGGTTTACGGCGCCCCAGTCAATCATGTCTGAAGTGCTTGGTTCCTGCACAATGTAACGGTCCGCCGGAGAGCGACCGGTGCGCTTGCCAGTGGTCACTACTAATGAGCCATTACTTGCCAACCGTCCTTCGCCCGAGCGCAGCGAACGCTCAATCAGTTCGCTGGGCGCAAGGTCCATATAACGTGTGGGAGATTCATTAGTTTGCTTGGCAGTCATGCGTCCTTCGTCCAGTGATTAATTTGAGCTTATAGTATTGAAACTGTAGGTGAAAATCGTTTGCCTGGGCGATTTGATGAGATCCGCCGATCGACTATACCATTATCGCAAAAACCGCAGGGTTTTGCTTACCGTTTAGCAAATACAGCGGATACACGGCAGTGATAAGGCTTATTCGGGCTCGCCAGCGTTTCTAATGACCCGCTGCAATTGCCGACGTTGCTTTTTGCTTGGCCTACCGTCTGGCGTAAATACGCCGCGCCCGTGCGATTTACGTTGTTCAGCCTCAAGCAGGCGCTTTTCCATGCTTTCAGGTGTTTCTGTGTACAACGTAGCAGCATCCTGCGCGCCGCGACGTTGGTCAGAAAGCGCATCGACTGTAATCGTTTTCTCGGACCATCCCTGACGAATGGTCAGAATTTCTCCAACGGCAAGGTCTTTGCTGACTTTCAATCGCTGCCCGTCAACTTGCACTTTGCCACCTTCGATGGCTTTTTTGGCCAGGCTGCGTGTTTTAAAAAACCGTGCTGCCCATAACCACTTGTCGAGTCTGACTCGTGCGGTTGCAGAATCACTCATTGCGGCATGATCTCGTTGAAATGCTCTATACACGCATGAGCGGTGATTGGCTCGCGTGTTTTCTGGCTGTCGGGCTGCGCGATCGCCAGCACATGTGCGATGCCGTAGTTCTGTGCGGCGTCTAACACACTGACGGTGTCATCAATAAACAGTGCGCGTTCGGGTTTAAAGTCGGCCGCACCCTGTAATTTCGGCCAAAAATCGACATGCTCTTTGGCGGCACCGAATTGGTGGGACGTGAAAATACCCTCCAGGTGCTCACCAATACCAGTCACTTGCAGCTTTAAATCAATTCCGCGCTGATGGGCGTTAGTTACCAGAAGGGTGCGCTTTCCAAAACGCTTCAGCGTTTTCAGAAATTCAACAGCGTGTGGTCTGATCTGAATCAGATGCTGTAGCTCGCGCTTTAGTGGTAGCAAGTCAAGCCCTGTCGTTTGTTCCCAGAAGTCCAGCGAATACCAATTTAAGGTACCGTGCTCATCACGGAAAATGGGCGCTAATCGTTCGTTTGCTTGTTGCTCGCTGATGCCTTGTTCGCGCGCATACACTTTTGGCATGTGGGTTTGCCAAAAGTAATTATCAAAATGCAGATCGAGAAGTGTTCCGTCCATGTCCAATAGCACGGTATCTATGTTCTGCCATTGAGCTGCTGTGATCATGGATAAGGGGGAGAAAAAGTGTTAATAGTTGAAAAGCCAGCGCACCGGGCCCTAGCGTGGACTATTGTACAGGTATGCTTAACAAATGCGCATCTCCACTCGACACGCCTCTCAATATCCGGGTCCCTTTCATGGCCAGTAATGATGCCCATTTGCTGGCCGACTCATTACTTCCACTGCTGAAGGCAGCCGGCGAAGTGATCTTGCATCACTACGTCAGTGTCGATTCGCTAAAAGTGCAGACCAAAGCAGACCGCACGCCTTTAACCGATGCAGACCTTGCTTCTCACGATGTGCTTGCACAGGGGTTACAGAAGCTGACCCCTGACATTCCGGTGCTTTCTGAAGAAGCTAATATGCCACCGGCAGAGGTTCGTAGGCTGTGGCCACGCGTGTGGCTGGTTGACCCATTGGATGGCACGCGGGAGTTCATTGATGCCAATGACCAGTTTTGCATCAACATCGCGCTTATAGAGAATGGTGTGGCCTCAATGGGCGTGATTTATTCTCCGGTGCAAAATGTTAGCTGGCTGGGAATTCGTGATGTTGGAGCCTGGCGCATCTCTGCTAATGAACGCCGATTATTAGAATGCCGAACCATGACGGAAAGTCCGGTACTGATCTCAAGCAGCCGGCGATTTACACCCGACATGCTGGCTTGCGAACAGGGTTTGCGGGATCACTTTGGTCGTGTTGAGCGCCTTGAGCAAGGCAGTGCGATGAAGTTTTGTCGCATTGCGGATGGCGAAGCTGATATCTATCCGTGCTTTGGACCTACCTCCGAGTGGGATACTGCCGCTGGTCAAGTGATTGTTGAGGCGGCCGGGGGAGTGATGATGAGCCTTGATTACCAACCCTTTCGCTATAACCAGCGCAACACTTTGCTTAATGGCGGATTTTTTGTGCTTGCTGACAGTCACTTTGACTGGCTGCCCGTGTTGCGCAAGGCAACGCTGGTTTAGTTGCTGCTGAGTAAGAAAATAATGACGCTGCGTTCAAAGAATGCTTACTTATTCTGCTTGATGTTGTCCGGCCTTGCTGCAGCTGACAACAATGAATTAGCTGATCTAAGCGTCTATTACCTTGGCGGCTTACTCAGCGATGATGACCAGTACAGCGCCGAAATATCAGCTGACTATCTGCTTGCCAACGATAAGTGGTTGGCTCTGGCGGCCGTGCGCGCCGAGACACGCGGAGCATTCGCTTCTTTCCCGGGATCTAGCAGCACTGCATTCGATATGAGTTTTGGTCAACGTCTCAAAACTCTTCAATACAGCGCAGGCGCATCCTGGATCGAGGATGAGGGCCTGGGTAGCACCGCACAATATCGCGGCGCATTCGGCGCAGAACTGGACGATTGGTCGCTAAAGCTCACTGTGGAGTGGCGTGATACGGCCTATCATCTGAGCAACTTCGATGCCTTGCTGCGCAGTATTGATGAATTTCTTGAAGACCAACTTCAGCAGCAGCTGCAAAGCAGATTCCCTCAGGTAGATTTCAATAATCTGATCGCGCTGCAGGCTGAATTGGATATCCGTTCGCTGGTCTATAGCCTGGACATAGCGTACTCAGCGAGTGATTCACTGAGTGTGTTTGGTGCCTATACGCATTTTGATTATCGCGACGCACCCGATCGGGTTCAGATCTCCGCAGGCCTTAATCGATTTGGTGACACCGATCGCGGCCAGCGAGTGTTGGCGCAAATCAATCGGGCTTTGATAAACAGTGTTGACGGGCTCGCTGGTGATTTCAGACACGGCTTTTATGCGCGCAGCGCGTCCGTGGGTCTGGATGTCAATAGCGGTAATCACAGCTGGCTGTTTGAATACGCGCACGATAAAGACGCTATCACTGGCGAGGCAATTCGGTCGGCTGGATTGCAATGGATTGCACCGCTTGGAGAAGCCAGTGATTTGCGAATAGCGGTGGGGCACCGTCGGGCAGAGACGCTGGGTAACAGTAATCAAATTAGTGTTGGCGTGTTCTTCTACCGCTGACTGTGTAGAATATCCACCCAACATAAATAACATAGACCATCATGGAATTACTTACTCTGGACAATTTAGTCACGTTGCTGCTGTTGATCTTGCTGCAAGCGGTACTTGGCTTTGATAATTTGCTTTACATTTCGTTGGAGTCAAAGCGCGCGCCGGCGGCCAAGCAAGCAGCGGTCAGGCGTTGGGGAATCGGCATCGCTGTTTTGCTGCGGATGGTATTACTGTTTGCCGTACTGAAAATGGTCGAGACATTCACCGATCCGCTATTCCACCTAGAGGTTGAAGGCATCATCACAGGAACGTTTAATTTCCACGCGATTATTGAGTTGGTGGGTGGCGTGTTTATTATCTACACCGCCATCAAAGAGATTTCGCACATGATGAGCCTGGAAGATTTACACGATGAGGACCGCAAGCCGCGATCAATGGCTTCGGTGATTGCCTGGATAGTGTTGATGAACCTGGTATTTTCATTCGACTCGATTTTAAGTGCGATGGCACTCAGTGATGTGTTTGCGATTATGGCAACCGCGATTGTTATCACCGGAATTTTAATGATTTGGCTAGCGGACACGGTGTCAGAATTTCTGCAAAAGAACCGCATGTATGAAGTGTTAGGGTTGTTTGTATTGTTGGTTGTGGGAATAATGTTGCTGTCAGAGGGTGGGCATATAGCTCATATGACTTTGTTCGGTAGCCCCGTCGAAGCCATGACTAAAACAACATTCTACTTCGTGATCATTGTGATGATTTTGATAGACGTGGTGCAAACCCGTTACCAAAAGAAATTGCAATTAGCGCGCAAGCTTCGCGCGCCGCACTAGTACCCCACAGAGCAACCGGCAGGAGCGCTGAATTGGTCAAAATCTCTTTGTCGGGAAACTAGCTGCTGCGGTCGCTGATAAAAGTGCGAAGCTGTTTGGCAGTAGGCCATTCGGTTCGTTCTATAAAATAGACCAGTGCCATTTGCGCTTCGGCCTTGTCGCTGAAAGGTCCCATGTCAACCCCTTCGCGTGTTTGATAGAACCAGGTACCTGCTTTTCTGAAGAACCGGTTTGATCGTTTATAAATCACCACTGGTTGCTTGTTAGAGTTGCTGTACGTCGCACAGTTAGACGCTGATGAATCATAGTCTGCAGCGTTCGAAGAAGAGAGTGCCATGAGCTGATTGGTCCTTAGTTAAACAAAACAGGCGTTATTAAGAAGAAAAATGCGTCAAACAGCGCAATAAATAACCTGCTTATTTTTCAGCCTAGACCACGCAGCGGCGATTGTGAGGATTGACTTGCACTAGCCGACAAGCGGCCGGCAAGGTCTTGTAGAACATGCGCATAGCTATCGTCGTGAGCGTTTCGCTAAGTTTCCGGCCGGGCGGGCACGCGGTCGAATCAAGCGAGGGTTTTTTCGAAACTCTTCGTAATGGGCGAGATAGCCAAATACCCTGGACATCGCAAACAGCGCCGTAAAAAAGTGACTGGGAATACCGAGGCTATGGAATACGGCACCTTTATAGTACTCGACGTTGGCGTAAATCGATTTACCTTGAGCGCTAAACCGTGCCTGACATGCTTCTTCGACGGCAAGCAAGGTCTCAAACAGCGCTGAGTTCTTCGCGTTGTATTGACAAAGTCGCGCCGCCATTGGTTTCAACACCGCGGCCCTGGGATCCAAGGTTTTGTATTCTCGATGTCCCATGCCCATTATTTTGCGCTTACTGCGCAGCGCATCCTCAACAAACGGCTGCGCTTGATTGGCGTTTCCTATCGCGATTGCCATCTCCAGCGCGGCCTGATCGGCACCACCATGCAGCCGACCGTATAAGGTGCCCACTGATGCGCTGAGAACCGATTGTATGGGGGCGTCCGTACTGGCGCAGACTCTGCCTGCAAAGGTGCTGGCGTTGTAGCCATGCTCCATTTGCAGAACCTGAGTAGTGTTTAGTATTTGTTGCGCCTGTTCGCTGCTGATGGCGCAGGGGAAGTGTTCAAGAAACCACGAGAGCGAGCCGTGGTCAGATGACTCTGCTGTGTATATGTCGGGGTTAATCGTCTGCCCAAGTTGCTTTGCGCGCCAATAGCACAGCAAGGCTGGAATTTTGGCGGCCAACGCATAGCCATGGCCTATACCCTCTGCCAAAAGGAGTAAGGGCAAGTCATAGCTTTCCTTCTCAGAGATGGCCGGCAACATAGCTTGCAGCATTAGCATGGGGTGTAGAGTAGGGTTCAAGTTGTCTAAAATGGCCAGATCGGCGACGTGTAACACTGCGTTACTCTGCATGAAAGCGTCGAATTGCTTCAACACCTGATCTGACTGACGGACGTCGCAGGCTAACAATGCAGCTACCTGCCACTGCGGGAGGCTAGTCAGTTGTTCTATAGATGTGCCGCGGTATAGCAGTTGCCCTTGCTCCCCTCTAACTTCTGATACAGCGGTTTCTCCAACAACGACACCTTCAAGACTTGGGCTGAACATGGTTCTTCTCCCTTTTTCAATTCGATCAGTGACAAGAATAGAGAGTGAAGTTGAATTAGTTAAATTAATATATATGATTATGTTATTAGTAATGGTTATATCTTGGTGGAGGATGCGCAATGCGATTCGAGCGCGGCGAATTACAGGTGCTGGTACAGGTAATTTCAACGGGAGGGTTTCAGCGCGCCGCCGACGCGATGGGTTTATCCCAATCGGCTGTTAGTCAGGCAGTCGCTGGCCTTGAAAACAAAGTGGGCACCTCATTAATTCATCGCGGTCGCACGCCCACTCTAACGCGAGTTGGCCGAAGGTTATTTGACTATGCGGAGCATCTGCTGGTCGCCGAACAGCAGTTGATCTTGGATATAGGGCATCTTCGCAAGGGTTTACGGCCGCCGCTGTCGTTGGCTATTAACAATTTTGTAAGTCATTACTTTGCGGCGGATCTTCTGGCAAGTTGCGCTCGTGGTCGTGCGGATATCGTTTTAAACACCAGAGTTTTGCCTAGCAGGCAGATTATCAACGCAGTATTGAATGATCAGGTAGAGTTGGGCTTCGGGCCTTTTCAAACTGACATGGCAGCGTTTGAGCAAGTGCCGTTGCTTAGCGTCCGCCACAGCTTGGTGATTGGTGATACTCACTCTGATTACGCGGCCATCATGGCTGGAGACGAACAGCGTCTTGCCGCCAGTCGCTTAATCGCCTCGTATCTTGATGAACCTGAGCAACGACCGGGTCAGGCCCGAATTAGAGATTTTTTCGCTAGTGCCTGGCAGGTCAATAGTCTGGCGCTGCGCCTGCAATTGCTGCAACGGGGGCAGGGTGTAGGGTTTGTTAATCGGCCCATGTTGCTGGATCAACGGTTCGGGTCAGCCAATGAACTGCGCCTGGCCGAGATAGAAACATCAAGTTTCCCGAGTTTTGAACGCCGCCTAGGAATTTACTATAAGAAGAACAAGGCGCTAAGCTCAACGGCCAGCCAATTTCTTGAGCTGTGTCGCCAGCAATGGTTGTGACGCCGTTGGTCGTTTCCATGTGCGCCAGTTCACATATTGCTGCTACTATTTGACTGTATTTCGCACGATTGATTAATTATCGATCAGTGCAAGCGCGTGAATCAGGAAGTTGCGCGCTCTGGTTGGAGGACAATTTTAATGGAAGAGCAGTGGGTGATTCTAAGCGTATGCACCGTAGCCGCGATGGTCGGAATGTTCGCTGTTGGTTACTGGTTTGAGGGTCAAAGTAGCTCCCATATGCGCAGGGCGCGTCGCGAGCGCTCCCAGAACAAAGATACATAACACCTACATAAGTTCAAATAAGATAAACGGTGCTGGGCGAAGGTCTGGCAAGCGCATCCGCTGCTCTCACTCACCACTCTGTGGGATAATAATCACTTAGATCACACAGGGACGCTTCCGGGTGCCCAAAAGACCTCGTACCTCGCAAAAACGTTCACCGGTTATTTCGCGACAACAGCGTTCCTTGCGGTCCGGTGTTACATCGTCGGTGCGAGATTACGAATATTTGTGTCGGCATGCCTCGCATCGGCTGGGTATTGTCGCCGAAGGCGATTCCTGGTTCTCCTATCCACGAAGTTATCTGCTGGCGGGGCCTGATATCAACCTGTTGCATCACTTACGTTCCACAACTGACGGCAGCGACGCCGTCAATCTGTTGTGCCTTTCACGAAATGGCGATGAGGCTGCAGAGATGTTAGCCGGTCGACAAAAGTACCGTTTAGCGAGGGTATTGGAACGTACCCAGGCTCATACAGACATTATTTTTTTCTCGGGTGGTGGCAATGATCTTGTCGGGCGCTACGATATGGATCGTTTGCTGCGCGAACACCAAACAGGCTTTGCGGCGGAAGATTGCATCGAACAAGCTGCACTGGAACGTAAACTGAAACGCATAGAATTGGCGTTTAGTGAACTTTTAGAGCTGCGTAATGCATATGCACCGAACGCCCATGTAGTAACTCATACCTACGACATAGTGAAGCCCTCTGCAGTGGGTGCGGAGCTATTGAAATTCTACAAGGTTGGTCCTTGGATTTATCCTTATTTACTTAAGAAAGGAATCCCTGCAAATTTGCATCTGGAGATTAGCCGCATCATGCTTGAGGCGCTTGCGAGTCGAATAAATTCATTGGCAAAATCAGATCTTGCCAGGCAAAAATTTATCGTGGCTGATACCCAGGGCACTTTGCGGCCTGGTCATGGCGGTGACTGGCTTAACGAGATTCACCCCAGCGGCCCAGGTTCTAAGCGTTTGTTTAAAGTGATCTATCAGCAGATGCGCGCTAGCTTCCCGCAGTTGCCTCGATAATCATTATACTGTTCCCATAAAGAAGCACGGATACCAACATGAAAGCTAACGAAATACGCAGTAGCAGTGACCTGAAGTTGTTCGGGTCATTGCTGCAAAATACCGACGTAAAACGAGTGAACTCGCACATTGAGCGAATGGAGGAAAAGCGCTCTGGCGGCCAAACCCGCCGCCATTTGCTGGCAACATCAGTGCGTTTGAGTCGGAATATGGCACCCACACTTCACGACATGGCAGACCATTGCGTTGACAGGCTGGGCATAGAAACGCCATTGGAGCTTTATGCGTTTAGCAGCCCCCAGTTTAATGCGGCGTGCTTCAAGCCAGAAGACGGTCGAGTGTTTATTATGTTTTCTTCAAGTTTACTGGAGGCGTTCTCCGACAAGGAGCTTTTGTTTGTGATGGGCCACGAACTGGGTCACCACGTGTATGACCACCACGAGATACCGATTGGCTATTTGTTGCGGGGCAAGCAACCACCTCCTGCCGCGCTGGCATTAGACTTGTTTGCTTGGTCGCGCTATGCGGAAGTATCCGCCGATCGCGCCGGAGCGTATTGCGCCGAAGACTTACACAGTGTTGCGCGCGCCTTGTTCAGATTGGCGTCTGGTGTTACCAGTGAACGCGTTGTGCAATTTGATCTGGATGAGTTTCTATTACAGGTAGATGACATGGTTGCCGTGGACGCCGAGCCCGGACAGGGAGCGCCTATGCAGGACTGGTTCAGTACACACCCATTTAGCCCGCTACGAGTAAAAGCGCTGCAGGAGTTTTACCGTAGCGACCTGATGTCAGCGGGTGGCATCAGCAAGCGAGACCTCGAGATAAATGTTCAAGATGTGATGCAATTGATGGAGCCTGATTACATCCAAGGTAAAACCGACTCAAACAAAGCCATGCGCCGCTTGTTTATTGCAGGTGCTATTGCGGTTGCACACGCTCATAACGGTATCAGTGAGCAGGAACGCGCTACGTTCAAGAGTTTTTTCAAAGATGATGATCTTGATATTGACAAACTTGATCCCGATCGCTTGCGAGACGTACTGCCAAAACGTATAGCGGCCACCGTCGAGCTGACCAGTAAATCGCAGCGCATGCAGGTGCTGAGAGATCTTTGCCTGATTGCTCGAGCCGAAGGTAAAGTTGTTGAGCCAGAACTTGGGGTGCTGCGCGAAATTGCGGAAGGACTGGATATACCATATTCATTCGTTCTGCAATCGACCGAATTAGCCGAGATGCTGGATTGAGAATAATCTAACAATGCTGTTTTGGTAAAACTGCACTTGGAAGAGCCGGCCAATCACGGCTTGAACAGGTTTTAAGCTATAATCGCATAGCTCGCCTGTTGTGAGCATGAAGCAGTTTGCCCGAAAATGTATCGCGATAACAAAAATAATAGACGCTGATGAAAACCAACGCCTGGATTATGCAACGTGACGCCATCTACGCGGCGAAGCTGTGCAGTAAATTGATCGAAGAAAAATTCGGCTTGAAGTTGTCACTGGCCCATCCCGCATTTATTTCAATGCTAGGGGATTACGCGGGTCTATTCGATTGTGAAGAAATTACTGAAGCCTATAGGCGGCTGGCATCGTATGCACCGGCGCAGCAAGCAAACATTATGTTGGAAAAAATTGAAGATTCTCAATTTGAAAAACGATACGTTAGCCCCCGTAGAGTCAGCGTACAAATTCAACCGGATCAGATTGAATCTTAGGCGTTGTTAGGTTAATGGCCGCATCTAACGTAACTACAACCCCAGGTTTTTTATTGCGGGGCTAAGTTCTCCAGCATGATATTGATGACAGCTTAAGCAATCCTGATTTTCAACGCTGCGGTTATGACAGCTGTCGCAGGTGGCCTTCTCCATGAAGGAAAAATTACTGCTGAAAGTGCTCTGGTCAAAATCATTAAAGCCAGCTGCGTAATCGTTGTCAGCATTCAAGGCGTGACACGATTGGCAGCCATCATCGCCTTGAAGCGTTAGGTGCGGAATATGGCGAAAATGGGTGAACTTTCGCTCTCCAACACTAAGGTCTCTGGCGGAGCTGTGTGTGAGCCAATTGATGGTTGTAATGGAAGAACGTTGTTGAGCAGCAGCATCAGCAGTGGTGGTATCTGCCTGATCGATACTGTGGCATTGCATACACTGGCCCGGAGCCTTGGGGTCGCTGAGCTGTCCGAACAGTGTCGTCGCGTTATTTACGTTGGCGCTGAGTTCCAGCCAATGCCTAAGGAAACCATCTGCATGACCCACTGGCCGATAATAAAGCGTCAGATCCTCTCGGTACCAACCACCATATTTTGCCCACTGCTCGCTGCTGATCGCCAGCGAGGCAGAGATCGCTTCCGGCTCGGCTTCGTCGACACTTGACCATAGGTCGCCACCCTCTTCATCCGCAAATAATTCGTCATCGCTGAGATCCAATTCGTCGATTATCGGCTGGTTGATGGATGCTTCGGATTCCGTAACTACTTGCTTTGTCTCTTTTTCATCAATCCAATACTCGCTGCCTTTCATATGATGTTCCAGGTCGGTACTCAGCGAGGGAAACCACGCGACACTTGCCGACTGAATCACTGATCGTGGCAATGTGGCCAGTAGCGGTGCGACCTGCGCGTGACTTAATGGGCGACCAAGGGCTTTCTCCAGACGCATTTGCAAGAAACCGGTACCGCCCTCGATAATATCCTGCAGTAGCATTTTCACGCACCAAGCCAGCGTTGCCACCGCATTAAGTTGTTCATCAGTGGCATCGCTCAGATCCATCAGATCCACGGTGCCAAGAATGGGCCGCACTACCGCGTAGTGCGCGTCACTTTGCAGCAACAGTTCCATGAGAGGGCTTAAGCTGTCGTCGGCGTGCTGTGGCCATTCGCCGATGAAAACCCGGCGCTCGCGCAATGCATCGGTATCCAAACCAGGCACTCTAAGCACATCAAAACCGGAAGTAGCTGCGCGATTACTGCCTTGTATGTCTTCGGCATGGCAGCTTGAACAGGTTTGCTCAAAACCCAGGGTGCTGATTTCGTTGCCTTGAGTACGAGTAGCGTGACAGCTCAGACAAGAAGTGGGAGCTTGCTGTTCATCAAAATGCTTACCTATGTGACTCACATGGTCAAAATTAATCGCAGTGCGTTCGCGGAACGGGTATTGTGAGAACTCCGGATGACCATCTTCGAAACTAGCGAAACTCTGACTATGGCAGCTCTGGCAATGGTCTGTTGAATTTGCCGTGATTAATTGATGATTGCCCGAATGTTCCTGATGGCAAGACTTGCATTCGAGTCGCGCGCCAGTTTGTGGCGCCCAGCCCAGGCGTTTCGCACCTTGTACCAACAGAGTTTGTTGATTACCGACTGCGCGTTTTGTTTCGCTAATGTTGGCAATCACATCAGGGGAAATGCTGTGCGCAAACTCCGGATACTCACCCAACTCATGGCAGTTCAGGCACAGCTTTGTGTCGTGTTGTGTCGAGCCACTTAGCGCCGAATTCACCCATCCTTTAACGCCGAGATTGGCCGCCGAGTGACAAGCCTCGCATTGCTTGATCCCGGCGTGAGAGGCGGTCAATGTGCCGGGTTGAATAAAGGCGTTACGCTGATCACCACTCAATACCCAGAGAATCAAACCAGCTAGAAATAGCAGCGTCCATAGCACCAATTTTCGGTACAGCGCAAACAGCCTTCTATCTTCGGGTTCAACCACTTGGAATAGCAGCGCTTATGCGCCTCCGGAAAATGCGTAAACCAGCAAAATATGCAAGGCTGTGAACGCCAACAGAATTGCGGTGAATGGAACATGCACCAACAACCAAACGCGAAGCGCCCCTTGATGGGCATAGTGATAGTCCAGCTCATTCTTGGTGCGCAATAAACGCATTAATTCTCGCGCGGTGCTTGCTTCATCAGCGTGTAAGTATGGAATTAAACGTTCTATATTCCCAAAGTGTTCCAGCCAAGTATCATTCTGGCCGGTCAGCTGTGCCAATGAGTTACCCGGCGTTGCCATCGCACCGCACAAACGATCACGATAATAGTCTACTAGCATGGACGGTTGGTGCCTGGCTGCGCAGTCAAGCATTAACTCGTCAGCCTGTGCTGCCGTTGCATGCATGCGGGTCTGTATTTCGCCAAATACAATTTCTCGCCCGCTGCGTCTGCCCAGCGCTGCCTGATAATGACGTTTGATTCGAAGGCCTACCCATCCACTCAGTGCAACACCCGAAAAGCTGCCAATAAGAATCAAGCCAATACTGCCATCCGGCAAGCTCCAACCGATATGCACCAAAAACACCAGCACAGAGATTAAGCCGAAATCTACATGCAGAGGTAGCCATTGGATGCTTAGTAGATTTCGAACTCTTTCGGATTTTTTTTGTACGTAATACAGGACCTGAGCAACAAGCAGGTAAAACAATAGCCATCCGCTCAAGTAATGGTGGCGATAAAAGCTGATATCGTAAAGCTCATAGGCGATCAACAAAATAGCGATTACGAAGAACAGCAGCGCGTACTCACGAAATCGCTTGGCTAACATTTCCATCATTCGCTAACGGATCCTTTGTACTGTTCCGGCTTTGGTAATACGGCATCAATGCCATTCCAGTCCTTACCGTCGTATTTCTTGGCCATCCGGGAAGCCAGAGTGGCTACCTGATCGGCTGCCTTAGTTAGTTGGCCGGACTTGTTGAGAACGAGTTTTGTTGCATTGGCGATATCCAGCACGGCGGCTATTTCATCCACTGACTGCATTTGGTTGAGTCGTGTTAAACGCCGCTGGCTCAACTTCGCTTGCCTGGCAACGGCCTGCGCAAAATCGCCGTTTTCTGTCGCCATTGCGAGCGCGCGTATTGCGTATTCATAGTTCAAAACCTGACCTAACATGAACATCACTCTGCGACGTTCAATACTGGACTCTTGGTTGTTGTCGCTATACCAGACATTGTGACGAACTTCACCCTGACTCCAGCGCACTATTTCGAAATTGCTGGAGCTGGAGTGGCCACCTACATTGACAAGTCGCTCATCGCTGATCATGTGGCAGCTGTAACAATTGCGAATCAAGCCCTCAATATTGGCGGGCCGAATCATACCGGCCGCTTCTGATAGTTGGTAACGTTGTATTCTGTGCGACGCCGTCTCGTTTTCGGCGTCGATGTCCTTGCCTCCAAAATCGCTGTGCACATCTATCCAATCCCGACCTGCGCTGTGGCAGGACTCACAGCTAATTCCTGCTATAGCCCTTGGATTTTTCCCCTTAATTTCGGCAGTGAAATGACAGCCGCTGCACTCGGGCGCTGTTTTGATGCGTTTAACACCCAGGTTTCCAGAGATTTCACTAGACTTTTCACGCCGCGGCAATTCTTTGAACGTTTTGGCGTGGTGGGTTTTTTTCCAGATTTCGGTAGTCTTTTCATGGCATTCTGCACAGGCTTGCGGTCCAGAAACCAGTTCAGGATTTAGGTGATACTCCTGCGCTAAGCCCAAGGGTGCGAGACACAAGGCGATGGCAAAGCTTACGTATTTTAATGTGTCCACTATATTTCCAGCTCGATATCCGTTGCAGGAAGACAAATGCAAGGCAGGCAATGGCCCTCATCCGGTTCATTAAAAGGTGCTTGAGTGTACTCAACGCTGCCTTGCAGCAGGCGGGTCATGCAGGTATGACAAGATCCCATGCGACAATCCGATGGCATGTCTATTTCTTTTGCTTCGGCAAACTCAAGCAATGAGCCAAAAGTGGGTATCCATTTTTCAAGCCGATTGCTGTCTTTGAAGCGTATTTTCGGCAATGTTCTCGCTTGTACTTTAGCGCCAGACTTCACAGCAACGCGAGGCGTTCGCCCACTGGTTTGTCGGCGTTGAACTTGTCTACGGTCTTCACCGCGATTGATCTTGTACAGCTCGCTGCGCAAGGCGTAGTAAGGAACACCTGATTCAAGCAAGTAATCACAGGTTTCGTTTGTCACGCTTGTATAGCCAGCGATATAGAAGTCAGCACCTTTCTTCTGAGTCGCTAGTTGTCTTAGTTCGCTTACTTCACTGTCTCCGAATCGGTATTCCTCGCTAGAACATCCTTGCCGTGGATGTGAACCAATACAGATGCGCAAATCCAGTGTCCCACCGCTGGCAACTCGCAGAGCGTGCATTTCCTCCAACAACATGGTTTCGGCTTCGTTTCGTGCAAAATACGCCAGGCATATTGGCCGTGCGTCTTGTTGTGCGACAAGAGTATCTGCAATACTTAGTACAGCTAGTATTCCGATATCAAGACCAACTAACACAATAGGTGTTTGATCGTCCGTATCCGGGTTCAGATAAAAGTGCCCGCCTGGCGCTTTTAGCTGAACGCTCTGACCTACTGTCACTTCGTCGTGCAAGTACGTCGATATTCTGCCTCTGTGTTGCAGATTCCCTTCCGCGTCTTCACTAACCAGGCGCCGCACGCCTATGCGATAGTGATCTCTCACTTGCGTACCATTCAGAATGGAATAGCATCGTATAGTGCGCTGCTTGCCAGGTGCTTGGTAGCTTAGAAAAACGTGCTGGCCAGGTTCAAAACGCGCTACACCTCCACCATCGTCGGGTGTTAGGGTTAGTGCGCAGGTTGTGCTGTTTAGCCGAGTTTTTGACACAATTTTGAACGGGCGTTCCCCGCTCCACGCGCGTTGTATGGGTCGAAATTCTACACGCGACTGAATTCTTTTTAGGCTCTGATTAAATCCGGAAGTGGCTTGTTGCCTATTGTCCATTACCCGTTTTCTGAGATGAACCAAACGGTACGCCCATATGAACGCCTGGGTCATTGCGATTACCAAGATCGCCAGTGCGGTGAGCTGCAAGATGTAGGGAGTCATTTGAGCTTAAAATTTCACAAGCAATTCAGCTGCAATACCGTAGCTGTCAGAGGCTTCAGAATTATGAGCAGCAAAGGTGTCCAAAACGACGACAAAGCGGTTGCCCAGTGCCTGCTGTAGGCGAATGGCTGCACCAAAACCTGTGCCCTGTATCTCTGAGTCGCGCCCACCGGCCTCTACGATTAACTGGCGTCGCGTACCCGAGAAAAACATCTGATAACCGGCTGCAAGACCGAAAGCATCGTCTGCCTGGTTGCTAAGTGCTGCCGGCGCGCGTCCCAACCCTCTGGCGGCAAACAAAATGCCAGTGCGACCCAAAGGGCCACCAGTAAGTGGGTCTCTTGCGGCTGAACGATACTGATCGATGCCTGCGAAGACATTAATGTAAGCGTTGTTGTTGGTGTATGCCGGCGACCAAGAAAGTTCGGCAAACAACAGAATACCGTCGTCACTCTGCGCACTGGTCTGGTCAGGTGAGTGCGAGGCATTTACTCGAAATGTGGTGTTTAATAGGCCAATGCGCTGGATGCTGTCTATTCCCAGCACCCACAAGTCGCCAGAGAGTTCGTCGTCGCTCTGCACAAACACCACATCGGTATTGACAGTGCTAATCTGAGTGTCCCACTGAGCAAAAACGCCGTACAGTTTGCCATCCTCGTCTTCAATGTTGTTCGCACGGTGAACTTCATTCCATGCGAATACAGTGCTAATGCGAAGGCTGACCAACCAGGCAACGTTGTCAAAGCGCAGGTTATTGCGACTGACTCCAATCGCGTCCAATTGGTCGTTGATTAGCATACCGTCCTGGTAGAACAGTGGCTGTCGACCAACAGAGAAACCGAGATCATTTGAGCTGCTGTCATCCCTGTCCAGCCAGGGAAACAGCTCGGCAAAGTCGCCCTCAAAGAACAGCGTACGTATGCGATCGTTGTACGCTTCCATGGTTTCGTCATTTTCGAAGTCCTGGCCGGTAAACTGTTGATCCCTGTGTAGTGGTTGCACACCAACGAGCAGACGCTCGGTGCCTGATAGCTGCAAATTTGCAAACAGGTCCAAGCGGTTGGCCCATTCGCTTTGATCTGAGCCTGTTCTGTCTCGCCAGGCTTGAACGCTGGAGCGAGCGCTGCCGTACAACCACAAGCGTGGTTGCCAGATGGCGCCGCCAGGCAGTGTAAAACCTGGCGATAAGTTACCGGTTTGCAGAAATGGGTCGCCGATTTCCAAAAGAGGAGCTGCGCGCTTGGTGAGCTTGTCGTCGGCAAGATAAGGCTTTACCTCGGTATCCAGCGCCGAACCCGCGGCAAGCGAGCCGGTGCTGATTAGAAGCGAGCAGGTTATAGCGAACAGTCTTAAGTAGTTCATGCCTAGTCCGTCAGGTAAATGGTGACGGTATCTCTGCGCAACGTTTGGTGTCCTTCAACAACCTTTTCCGCGAGTTCTTTAGCGGACATGTTGTAGTCAAAGCCAACGTCCTGGATTGCTGCGATCAAATTAACCGGAACCATAGCTGAATTCAGACGTAATTTGATCTTAAATGGGCCTTCACCCTTCAAGTCCTTGGCCGGCACAGAGTAACTAGCCCTTCGCTTACTGCGTGGTGGAATTGTCATGCGATGCTTTCGCGCACCGGCAGGCTGGCCGTGAAGCATCGTAGAGCGCGTATCGGGCCTGATGAAAGGCAGCGGATCGTTCGAATAGTTAACGGCCAGTACTTGCTCACGTTCGCCGCCTCTGATCATTCGCGTGAGAAATTTCGACTGCAGGCTGAATAGGTGTTTGTCTATGGGTAGTTCCCTATTGTGCACATAGAGCGAGTGCGCGTCTCGCAAGTCTCCATTTGGATCAAGGTCGCCACTGCGAAACAGCACATCTCCGTCGCTATTACTGAGTTCAACACTCAGCCATACAAGCCGTTCGGCATCAAAACCGGTTGGTACATTATGCCCATCGGTGAGGTTGTGTACGTCGATGTAAAACTCCAGGCCTTTACTGCGCGAGGTTGATTCCAGCGTTAATTCACCAAGCCCATAACCATTGCGCAGCACTTCCAGACGTTTTTCGCTAGCCCAGTCAAGTTGTTGTAGCTGGTATTCGATGATTTCACGTGCGTCATACCGATCATCAATGGCTCGCCAGCGCGCGGGGAATTTGTTATCACTGCGACTTGAGTATTCGAATTCATCAGTACCCCAGCCTGCATCCACATCAAATTCCAGCCACTCACGAAGTGTCGCCATCTGCGCCGCTTCTGAGTTGTGCGGGAAGATGCCTGGATGCACCACTGAGTAATCTGGACCGGCAAAGAAATGATTGGTCAGCTTTCTTGCTTTTGTAGCAACGCCACCAACGACCGCTGCGGGACCATGATCATAACCACTGGGTAAACCTTGTACTTTACCCATATGGCAATCCTGACAGCTCTGCTTAGCTTCGGCTGCAGGAGAGTTTTTGTATTCCGAGAAAGCTTCCTCAAGTCGAAAACCATTGTGCAGGTTTACGTCATGGCAGGTTCCGCAGAAGCCGCTGGTTGAAATAGCCGGAAAGTGCCCAACCTCAGTATGAATTTTTCGGCCGGATTGCTCAGCTTCGGTAACGACTCTGAATTCGTTGCGATTATCTAAAACGCGTTCCAGCTCCTCATTACCTTGTGGACCAAATACTGGGCTAAGTAAGTCGCCCTCAACTAATGCAATGCGTCCTGACACTTTCCCATAGTTTTTATCAAGACGGTGGCACACTACGCAGGTGATCCCTTCACGGGATGTCGGATGGCGCTCCAGATTTGATATCGATGTGGATTCGCCCAGGTTCATTCCCACTTGCGTATGACAGCGAATACAAAAATCGCCATTGGTGCCACTAGTAAGTTGGTTAATGCGATTTTGCATTGCCATGTACACTGGGCTGAGCTGAGCGTAAGCGTGTTGTGATACCGCCCATTGTTGGTAGTGTTTTTCGTGGCAGGTCTTACAGGTGCTGGCTGACGGGTAGCGCTCTTCAGCAAACAATGCCAAATGGCTAGCGCCTGCGTCGTCGATTTCCGTTTCACTGGTGGCAACGGAGTTTGAGTTGTAATCACTGGAATATGAGCTGTCATCCCCAAACAATTCTTCATCGGTGTCATCGCCACCGAACAATTCATCGTCGTTCAACGGTGTGTCATCGCTGAACAAATTTCCGTCCTGCGCAAAAAGCGTCGCGCCGGGCAGCACCGTCAGCATGAAAGCCGCACAAAAAATCGCCAATATTTTCATTAAGATTCGCTGTAAGTGTGTGATTCCTCTACCTTTAACTGTAGCCGGGAATGGGCTTAAGTCTAATAATGAGGACGTCTTAAAAAGCGGTTTTTATATGTACAAACAATGCGCAAACGGCGCTGCTTAGCGGTGCTGCGGCATACCAAGACCGAAGGTTGCGACCAGGCCACGTAACACTTCAACGACGCCGCCGCCAAAGGTATTGATTAGTGCGCGGCGATACTCATGTTCAAGGTCACCGATCATAACGCTGCCCTCATCGGGGGCGGCAATCAGCGCATTTGGGCCGACAATATCCATGAGAAGGCGACAAATTTCGATCAGTATTTCCGTGGAAAATACCTTGATAGCCGATGGAAACACCGGGCCAATTTCCGCCTGGTCCAGTTGCCATGACATTCGCGCATTCATCACCCGCATGGCTTCAAGATAGGCGTATACCTCGGCGAGAGATCGCTGAGTTGAAGGATCGTCTATGGCGCGCTGCCCATTGTGCTCTTCACGTGCCCATTGCAACGTGCGCGCGAACAGTTTCCAGCCGTGGATGCCCCAGGCCGCCAGGCCCACGCGCTCATGATTGAGTTGTGAGGTTACCAGTCGCCAGCCTTGATTTTCTTCGCCGATAATCATATTGGCTGGCACACGCACGTCGGTGTAATACGACACATTGGTGCGCACACTGCCTACCGTGTGCAGCGGGCCAAACGAAAATCCTGGGTCTTTGGTATCAACACAAAGGATTGAAATACCCTTGTGTTTAGGCGCGTCTTGGTCGGTTCTGCAAGCCAAAAATACAAAGTCGGCCGCTTCTGCCGCGCTGGTGTACACTTTGCTACCGTTGATTACATAATGATCACCGTCGCGTACCGCGGCGGTTTGCAATGAGGCCAGGTCGGTGCCTGCGTTTGGTTCGGAATAACCAATACTGAAATGCAGCTTGCCTGCCGCAATGTCTGGCAGAAAGCGGGCTTTCTGCTCTTCGGTTCCGTGGTCCATGATGGCCGGGCCAACGGTATTCAGGGTTACAAAAGGCACCGGAGCGCCGGCCAAAAGTGCTTCTTCAAAAAACATCAACTGCTCGAGCTTGGTCAGACCTTTGCCGCCATATTCCTTGGGCCAGCCAAGTGCCAGCATCCCGTCTTCACCCATTTGGCGGATCAGGGATTTGTACAAATCGCCGCCTTCCGCATTACGCAAGGTTTCTTTGAATTCAGGCTTGATCAGTGCACCAAAATATTCGCGCAATTCGCCGCGCAACGCGCGCTGTGAATCGGTGTAATCAACATGCATAGCGGTGACCTAATAGTTTGACCTATGAAATCATAGTTGAAACTGTATTCAATTTCAACTATGATTTCAGGCAATGAATAAAGCAAACTCACAGGTAATCTCCAGGCGGCCAACCGAAAGCGCACTATCGAGGCACAACAAATCCCATGGTGCCGGCCCGGTGCGACGGGCCAAAGGTATAGAGGCGCGGGCCAAATTGAAACGTGCGGCCATGCAGGTACTTGAAAAGCGTGGTTACCACGCAATGCGAATTTCCGACGTCACCGGCGAGGCTGGCGTGGCAACCGGCTTGTTTTATCACTATTTTCCTGACCTCAAAAGCCTGACTCTTGAAGTGTTGGGGGATTTTGTGGCGCAATCACGCGAGCTCGAGGAAATTGAGCGTGGGGTGTCTAGGGGGGACTGGTTTGGCCGTATTCTTGCCCACAACCGACTGGTAGTTAGTAGCTATGCGAGCCGCCCGGGTTTGATGCGCTGTCTATTGCAGCTGGCTGACGAGGATGCGGATTTTTCTGCGCTGTTGCGTGAATCTTTCGTGCAATCTTTGCAATGGCTGGTAGCGCGAATGCCAAAATTGTTCCCTTCTGGTGAATTTACCGACCATCAAGCCTTGTTAGTTGTGTATACGCTTGCAGGATGCGGCGAAACACTGCTGCGAGATTACTATATCAACGAAGATAAATCGCTACTGCGCGTAGCCGTTAGCGAAGAAGAGCTTGCCGAACTTTTGTCAGTAATTTTTTATCGCGGCTTGTTCCTGCAAAACCCGCCCGCAGAGCGACTGCAATTCACTCATTACGTCAGCGGCATAGCCGCCGAGGATTAATTATGGATTTCTCAGTAAGCGAAGATCAGGCAGCAATCAAAGAGCTGGCTCATCAAATCTTCAAAGACAAGGCAACGGCGGACCGCTTGTTGGAGTTGAACCGTGCCGGTCAGGACTACGACTCCGATCTGTGGTCCTTGCTTGCAGTGCAAGGGGTTCTGGGCTTATCTGTGCCCGAGTCGCTTGGCGGGTCTGGTCTGGGCCTGGTAGAGCTGTGTATGATTCTCGAAGAGCAGGGAGCACATGCGGCGCCGGTTCCTCTATTGGCCAATCTCGTTCTTGGGGCGTTACCGATTATTGAGTTTGGCACTGAGCAACAACAATTAACCGCTGTGAAACCGATGCTTGCAGGCGAGCACAAGCTAACAGCAGCCATCGCCGAACTCGGAATGCGGCCGGCTAGAGTAATGCCCGTTTCAGCCAGCAAAAACAGTCAAGGCTGGCTGCTTAATGGCATGGTTGATTGTGTGCAAGACGGCGCCATTGCCCGCTATGTGATTGTACCTGTCGACGTGTCTGGTCGTCGCTCAGTGATGCTGGTTGACCTAGAGCACGCAGGTGTTGAGGTACACGCTCAACAGCTTGGCTTGCTTGGAAAATGGAACGCAAGAATTCAGTTCAGTGACGCACAATTGCCCACAGACTCCTTACTTGGCGCCGAAGGTCAGGGTAATGAAATTATTGATTGGATAGAGCAACGCGCAAATGTTGCGCATTGCGCTTTGCAAACGGGCGTAAGCGAATCTGCAATGAAGCAAACTGCGGCATACACAACGGAGCGCAAACAATTTGGTGTGCCCATCGGTAGTTTTCAAGCGCTGGCGATGCGCATGGCAGATGCTTTTATTGACGTAGAGGCTATTCGCTCCACCTATTGGCTAGCACTTTGGCGCCTGTCAGAGAGCTTGGACGCTCGCATTGAAATCCGTGCTGCAAAGTACTGGGCTTGCGAAGGCGCGCATCGAGTGGTCTGTACTGCCCAGCATCTGCACGGAGGCATGGGCGCCGACGTTGAATATCCAATTCACCGCTATTTTTTGTGGTCCAAGATGATTGCCTATAGTTTGGGCGGAGGGTCTCATCAGCTGGAAAAATTGGGTGAGCTACTGGCAAGTGATGACAATCTTGGCCTGGCCGCACTAGAGGCGTAAACAGGGGTAAAGCCGCTGGTCAAGGCCGTTTAATTCTGGCACCCTTTGAGCTCTTCATAACGTAGAGCGAATAATGAAATTAATCAGGGTAGCGACACAAGTTCATTCTTATACTGCGGTGTTTGGCGCATTACTGTTAGTGCTATCGTTCTCTGTTAGCAGTACTGCCAACAATATCGAGAAGGCCGTCGAAAAAGACTACGATGCGCATTTGGGCGATCTGTTCACGCATTTCCATCGCAATCCGGAATTGTCCAACCTGGAAACAAAAACAGCTGAAAGACTTGCGCGTGAACTTGAGCAAGTCGGTTTTACTGTGCACAAGAAAGTAGGTGGAAAAACAGGCATTGTCGCACTGATGCACAATGGCGATGGTCCCACAGTCATGATGAGGGCCGACATGGACGGCTTGCCAGTAGAGGAAAAAACCGGCTTGAAATACGCTTCCAAAGCGCAACAAGAAGACTGGGACGGAAACCTTGTGTACACAATGCATGCCTGTGGTCATGACGTGCACATAACCAGTCTGGTTGGCACCGCAAGGCGCATGGCGGCAATGAAAGACCAATGGTCGGGCACATTGATGTTGATTGGTCAGCCCGCAGAAGAACGGGTGCTTGGTGCAAGAGAAATGATGGACGATGATTTGTGGAAACGTTTTGGCAAGCCGGACTACGCTATGGCCTTTCATGTGTCCTCAGGTGTTCGTGCAGGCAAAATAGCGGCCACCGATGGTTCACCTTATTCGGGCGCTGACACCGTCGATATTATCGTGCACGGTATTGGAGCACACGGTGCTTCTCCGCACGCTGGTAAAGACCCTGTCGTTATAGGTTCGCAAATTGTGCTAGCACTGCAAACTATTGTGAGCCGTGAAATTGCGCCCAAAGAACCATCGGTCATTACGGTTGGTTCTTTCCACAGTGGCACCAAGCACAATATTATTTCTGACCGAGCCCACTTGCAGCTGACGGTTCGCAGTGACCGAAAGAAAACTCGAGATAAGTTGCTGGAAGCTATCGAGCGTGTAGCGGTAAATGTGGGGCGTGCCGCGGGCATGCCAGAAGACAAGCTTCCCGAAGTGATAGTGTCTGATGAAAGCGTGCCGCCAACCGTGAATGACAAGCCACTATCAAATCGCTTGATCGCTCTGTGGGGTGACAAAATGGGCTCGGATATATTTGACAACACATCCGAAAACCAAGGCATGGGCGCCGAAGATTTTGGCTTCTTTACAACAGATCCGTACATACCCTCACATTATTTTGCAGTAGGCGGTACTCCTGAAGCTGCGTTTAAAGAAGCCGCAGAAGGAGGTACTCCTATTCCTAGCCATCACAGCCCCTTGTTCAAAATTTTGCCCGAACCAGCGGTACGTACCGGTGTTGAAGCCACTGTGCACGCTTTGCTGGAGTTGCTTCAAGAACAGTGAAGTTTGCTGATTACGTGTTGTTAGAGCAAGTTCGCGCGCTTGATGAACAGCGGTCTCCTGACCGCACGCTTTCGGGGTTTGAAACGGTTGTAGCCGATCTGCAACAGCCGTTTGCGTACGCTTTACACCAACGCGCTAAAGCGTTGATTATCGAGCATGATTGGAAGTTGGTGATCACCGCACCTGCGCAGTGGTATGGTCGGCTTACCGTTTTTGTATGGATCTTGTTTTCCTTGTTGGGCATCGTTGCGGTGCTCAATGCCTTATCTGGCGACGTTAGCAACAGGGTGCTGAATATCTACGGCTTACTGCTAGTGTTACTGGGCTTCAATTTTATTTCACTGGTTTTGTGGTTGGTGGGTTGTGTGGTGAAGTTGGGCAGTTTGATCAGCGGCAGCCTGGGTAGCTTGCCACTGGGTATTGAAAACCTGCTACGCCGCTTTAAGCAAAAACAAGGGCGCACTGCTTACTCCGCCTGGCAAGAAAGCCACTTTGCCGGCAACGTAGGAGTTTGGCGTCTGAGTCTGGTCGGCCACAGTATTTGGTTGAGTTATCTTGGTGCTGGTCTGGTTTGTTTACTGGTATTGTTTTCAGTACGCCAATACGATTTCATATGGGGCTCCACGCTGCTATCTGGAGGCACTTTTGTTGATATTACGCTCGCACTTGGTTCGCCATTGCAATTGTTGGGCGTCGCAATGCCAGATCCTTCACAGGTTTTGGCCAGTCAGTCGGGTTCTATTACTGAACGAACGCTATCCAATACAGATATCAGACGCCAATGGGCCTGGTTTCTGCTTGGCGCGATTGCAGTCTATGGCCTGCTGCCACGTTTTATTGCGGCACTGGTGTCCTTGTTGGTATTAAAACACGCGGAATCACGCTACCGACCAGATTTCTATTTACCGTATTACGTCGAACTCAAACATCGTATGCAAGCGGAAGCGGGCAAAGCAAAAATTGTTGATGCAGATGATTCGCCACATGATGCCAAGAAGGATGACAAATTTTCGGTAACGCCGGCACTATCAGATTTTCAGCCGCTGCCAGCGGGCACTTATGTCGCAGGTTTTGAGCTCGCAGAAAACCCACCAAAGGCCGTATCCATCAACATTGTCAATAGAGAAAGCTATGCAGCGGCGTTACGGGCTGTGGTTTCAACCGGCAATGCGCTGGCGATAGTTGTTGATTTAGAGACGGCTCCCGATCGAGGCACGCGGCGCAAGCTCATTGAGTTGTGCAGTAAAGCCAAAGACGCCTACCTGATATTACTTGATGACGCCAACGGCAGCGAAGCGTGTGATCAACAACGACTGGCAGACTGGTATCAGTTAGCGGGCGACGCCTCTATACCCGTGGAACATGTGTATCGAGCGTCATCTGCGCATCTAGGGAATCTCTGATGAAGTTTATGACGCTTCTGGCCTTCAGGCGAATGCAGCATCGAGACGCGGGTTTGAAGGCGCACTGGTGGTGCGTCGAGAACGCGCAACGAAGAGGCTGCTTTCGCCTGAAAGCCCGGAACGGCGCGGCCTGCAGCACGCATCTGCTTCGTTGTGCGTCTCGTCAAGGACAACCAGCCTTGACCTTCGACACACGCCTTGCAGCTGCATGCTGCAGGTCACGCAGAAGCGTCATAGACTTCATCAGAGTTTCCCTAGGGAATCTCTAAGCCAGTGGGTGATGCAACCGCCATTCAGGTAGCCGTGGTTGGTCATACCAACACGGGCAAAACGTCTTTGATCCGAACCTTGTTACGCTCGCAATCATTCGGTGTTATTGAAGACAGCGCCGGCACTACACGACACGTAGAGCGTGGCGCACTTATGGTGGGTGGTAAGGCCGTAATAGAGCTGTTTGATACGCCCGGTCTGGAAGACAGCGATGCCTTGCTTGACGCACTGGAAGGCATTTCGGACACTCAAAATGGCGCTGACAAAATTCAGCGATTTCTGGGTAGCCAGGCGGCACAGGATCATCTCGCCCAGGAAGCAAAAGTTTTGCGTCAGGGTTCGCGCAGCGACGCATTGTTCTACGTAGTGGACGTTCGCGCTCCCCAACTGGAAAAGTACAGTGACGAACTGGAAGTATTGTCCTTGCTGGGAATCCCGATAATTCCGGTGTTCAATTTCATTGCTGAGCCAGCCAGCCAATTGCAACAATGGCGCGCGGTTATGATTTCACATAATCTGCATACCGCGTTGGAGTTTGACACGGTCGCATTTAGCTTCGAAGCAGAAAAGCGACTGTACCAAAAATTACAGGGTGTTCTGGAGCAGCATTACGAGCGAATACAAAGCTTAATAGACCAGCGCGAAACGGATTGGTTAAAACAGCTGGATGCAGCGGTATGTCGTTCTGTGAAACTGTTGGCTGATTGCGCGAGTCTGCGATTGGAAACGGGTGATAACAATTCTTCGGATCAAGACAAGCAGCGTCTTCAGAATGAAGTGCGTGAACTAGAACAAGGCGCTTTACGTGACTTGCTGCGCCTGTTTTCATTTTCTAAAGCCGATGTCCAACTGGCTCAGTTGCCAGTATCAGGCGATGATTGGGAATTTGATCTTTTCTCCAGCGACACACTAAAAATGTTCGGTCTGGATGCGCGCAGTAGTGCACTTAAGGGTGCTGCTGCCGGTGCCGGTATTGATTTGATGGTTGGCGGACTCAGCCTTGGAATGGCCACGGCGGTTGGTGCTCTGGCTGGAGCTGGCTACAGTACAGTGAAGCGTTACGGAAAAGACATAGCGGCTGTGTTTAGTGATGATAGCAGTGTATGTGTGGATGACGTAACCGTTGAATTGCTTGCTTTCAGGCAATACGAATTACTGCAAGGCTTGACGCAGCGCGGTCACGCTAGCCAGGGTGTATCGCAGGTGGACAAAACGGCACAGAATTCACGCCCTGCTACACCAGAACACTGGTCGGAGATAATTGCCGGGCTGCGCTCAGGTCAGGTCAATCGAGGTGAGAGTAATCCTGGTTTCAAACATGCGCAACAGCGGCTTACGGAATGGCTCAGAACTGCCAGCTCTGGTGCTGCAAAGCCTGCTGTTTAAGCAGTGGCCAGGTTGAAACTGCGAACCCGCTGATATTGTTCTTTTACGGATTTTTCCAGATCCTTGAGCTGTTTCGACAAGGCAGCGCGCTCCTGCTCTACAGCTGCTTGCAAGTCGCTGGATGCGTCGCGCAATTTGGTTTTGTTGTGTTCAAACCAACTGTTCCTTGCTGCACGCCACTCACTCAACAAACCGGCTAAATGTTGTGTTTCCAGTTCCACAAAACTGCGCACACGATCGGAAGTCCTGTCACTGCTTAAGCGTTGTCTAACGACCTCAAGCTGCCTGTTAACCATAGCCTCGCAAATTTTGAAGTCTGGTGTTTTGCGAAGATCGTAAGCAAGTCCCATCCAGTCGCATGTTTTGATCAACCATTTGGTGGGATCGAATTGCCACCAGCGAACACCGTTTCGGTAGTCACCTTGAAACAGATGATGATAGTTATGGTATCCCTCACCGTACGTAAACAATGCCAGCAAGTCGTTGTCGCGAGCAGTGTTGTCTTCGGTATAGGGTTGCCTGCCCCAGTAGTGGGCCAGGGAGTTAATGAAGAAAGTAGTGTGATGTGAGTACACCAGACGCAGAAAACCGCAGGCCAGGAAATGCGCCAGGTAATCCCCGGTTAGCATGCCCATGATTAGCGGCGGCAAAATGTTCATCACCAGCGCCACAGTGTAGTAATGTTTGTGCTGCCACATCACGACTTTATCGCGCTTCAAATCGGCAACATTGCTAAAGTCATCGGTGTTGGTTGGGTAATGGCGTAACATCCAGCCGATATGCGAATACCATAGGCCTTTCTTGGCTGAATAAGGGTCTTCATCAACAACATCTACGTGGCGATGATGACGGCGATGTTGTGAGGCCCAGGTGAGAATGCTGTTCTGAAACGCAGCGGCGCCAAACAGCGCCAGCACAATCTTCAGCGGGGTTCTTGCTTTATACGCATTGTGTGCCCAAAGGCGGTGATAACCCGCAGTGATAGAAATGCCATTTAGCGCTGCCACAACGGCGAATGTGAGCCAATGGCTCCATTCAAAACCAACCGCCAACTGATACCAGGGCACGCCGATCAGGGCAATTAGCGGGGTAATCGTGAGCATTAAAACGGTTGGCCAAACAAAACCGGGCTTGCTTAGTTCGGGGTGAGCAGTGGCAGGTAATGTGCTAGCCGCTGGTTGCTTGGTATTCTGCGATTCCATGGTGCCTCTTACTTCATCTGACCCTCAGATGGTAAAACACTTGCTGTGCGAAATCCATGCTCTGTATGGATGACGCCCTAGTCAAGATTAGCATTACCCTTGGCGCTGTACCAGATAGGTGAGGTCCAGGCCCGTTCCTGAATCGATTTTCGATAGACGGGGTCATCACACGTCGCTGGGCGCTGATCTGCAGCAGTATTCATGCAATCGAATGCCAGCCAGCGGCAGCTCGGGTTTTCAACAACGCGGGCGTAGTAGGCCGCCGACACAGCGGGGTTGAAGTCGGGGTCTTGCCATACTGTGCACAGGCGCGTAAACCCAGCTCCGCTTTGCTGGCAGGTGTTGGTATTCACACTTGCTCCGTTGTTTCGATCACCAGCAACGTCATATACGGCCTGGTGGGTCTGTCCATCTGAATCACTCCAGGACTTGATGATTTGTATCGCCTGCAGCTCGCTTGCGCCCGGTGCGGAGTCTTTGAGGGCGCTAACGAGAAAGCCGGGAGCCACTAATTCGCCATTACTGCTGGGCAGATCTGAGCCCATTGGCACTGCGCTGGTGTAAGCGGTTTCCAGCATATTATCTTGTTCGCACAGTTGCTGATCCATTTTCCAGCCGCCAAAAAATCGTGGCTGAATGCGAGGTCCACTGGTGCCAAAGGTCTCGCGACGTTGCATGGCTGCAAACAAGTCCTCGCGGGTGTTTTGGGGGGCATAGACGCCGGCAATACCACCAGGGTTGTATTGCACAGGAGACCCTTTGGCGATGCCGCCAGGTACTTCAAATGGCTCGCTTGCTCTGCGGGCAACACTACGATCGCTGCCGGTTGCGCCCAGGTATTTGTCTTCGGCCACGGCACCGCCGGTGGCGTTGTGCGTATCTGTGGCAGCGATCAGGCCAAACTTGAATGGATTAACGCCGAGTTTTTGTTCATCTTCAAGTCCTGCTGCGAGCGCGTAGCGACTGTAACTGTATTGCGAAACACAGCCGGCCAGGCGCATGCCCCCAGAGCCTTTCTCGTCGCCGCAATCCTCAATGACTTCCTCGGGTGGGCGCAGTTTTTCAAAGTTACACAATTCGTCCGCGCCGCCCATCACCGAGTTCAAACCGTTGCGGCATTCGCTGTCGCCTTTCACCTGCATGGTTTCCACCAGGCGTTCGTATTTCGCACGCAAGCTGGCTTGTTTGATCTGCTCTGCTTTAGGAAGGTCTCTCAGCGTGTAAGGGAAAAACATACGGCCGCTGCTCCAGTTGCCGTTATGTGGAATAGACAAGGCGTCGCAACCGGTTCCGGATTCTCGACAATACTGATCCAACCACTGCCACATCAATTCCGGTTTCTTAACGTCGCGCCCGCTGATTGGTGTTGGCGGAACGGTCGCATTTTTGAATATAACGTTGCGGTGCAAATTGGCACCTTGTGTTGCAAGCGTGTATTCATAGCCAACAAACGTAGAGAACTCGCAATTCGCACTGCGGTCGTACCAGCGTTCGGCGGCCTGTTGATTAAGTCGCCACATCTCGGTGGCTCGCTGCAGGCAAAGATCGCCATTTTCGCCGCACAGCACTTTGGGTCGTCCACGTTGCAATCCGATCAGCGCCAGCATGCGCACAATGCCGTCGAATGCTGGATCAACGGGTAAAGTCCATTCGCCGCGAAGCACCTTGCAGATCAGTCCGTTACTGCCGTCAAAACTTGGGTCCAGACACAATGCCTGTTCGCCCATATTGCCCGCGTGGTCAGTAACCGCTGCGAAATCAAGTGGCTTATCCAGCTGTAGAGTGGGTACTGGCCCTGCCTCATGTTGCAGGCGCAGTTCAATTTCAGCGCCACGGGCAAAATTGTAGAAGTCATCTGGCATATTGCTTACGCCAAAACCATAAGCATCAGACGATACGGCTGTATGCACATGAAGCGCACCAAAATAGGCGTTGTTCAGTGGGTTGGAGTCAGCGCATTCCTCTCGCTCAGTGGCTACAAAGTCGGGCTGAACAGCGTTTTTTTCAAACCAAGTCTCAAGCAATGTTTCTGTGACAGGAATCTGCTCCGTTTGCTGCGTAAACCACCAATACCCGCCAGCACCGAGAAAAATCAGAGCAATAATGATTAGCAACACAAATTTCAGGAAGCTTCGCATGGGACCACGCCGATATTTATTAGCAGCAACCAGTGTATCTCACAGACCTAGTAGCGCATGTTCAATACTAAACACATGTTCATCTACATAACCAAGCTCACGCAGCGCGGTAGCCAGCTTTAATACGTACTCGTCATTGCGACCACTAGGGCCAGCGCTCTGCTTTATCTGGTTTGCGATCTGTTTTATGGATGCGTCTCCAGCCCAGGCGGTATTGTTCTTATCTGCAACATAGAGTAGTCCCTGGAGCTGTAAGTCGTTAGCAAAGTGCAGAGTAACGCTATGACGCAGGTAGCCATTTTTTTCGCGATGGTCTAAATGTTCGAATACCTCTGGTTCCACTCGAAAAGCCAGGCCTTGGCAAATGCTGCCAGCGTGCTCTACCAGTGTTAATACCCTGCCGGGCGCATCAGGGGTGCCGCGGTGATCATGTGAGCCCTGCCAGAAACGTCGCGCCCAATTTTGCACACTCGCTTTGCGCTGTTCAAGAATCGGGAAGTCAATTTTGTACAACAAAGACCCGTAGCCAAACAGCCATATCTCATCCATAGCCTGCAGGTTGTGCCGATTACGATTGTCTTCGATGGTGTTGGCGCTCACAATTTTCCTGCTCCGACTAGCTAAGGTTTGGGGTGTCAGTGCGGAAAGTAAAAAATCGCGATCAGTCCCCACAGACAAAACCCGCAGGCAAGGATGCTGAACATCACATCTGCCAGCGCGCCTTGTTCTCTGCTCTGAAATTTACGCCATTTTGCTGGAAACGGCTGTGCACACTTGTACAGAAGCACGGCAAACAAGATAAAACCCAGGCCTTGCAAGATACTCATTGCGGGTAGTCTCTGGATGGCGGCTCACTATTGTCTGATTGGATTTGCTGCTTGGCAAGCATGTGCAAGGCCTGTTGTAGAGAATCGGGCAGGCCACAATCACATTCATTGCGCAGTGCTTCATACACCAGCATGTGGTCGTCATTCTGGTTTTCTTTCGGCCTTAACAATGAAGACAAGTCGGACTCAGTGCCAGCCTGCACTCGCTTCCTGCTTGTCTGTGCGGTCAAACTGTCTGGTTTGGCCTGAGCGATACCAGCTGATATGCCATTCGCAGAATTTTCCTGCTCATTCAATGCCGTCAGCCGCTCAAAAAATTTGGGAGTTAATTGTAGGTGGTTAATGGTCGCAGGCGCTGCTGGCGCGGCACCCGCAGAGTAATAAGCTTTGGGTGCTGTTGAAACTGCCTCAGTTTCTGCACGCAAGGTGTCTGCATGCTTGTGCTCGTTCTGCGTTATGACCTCATGCTCAGACTTACTGCTTTTTGCAGGCTGGATATCCACATCCATACTCTTTTCAGACTCAGCTAGCTGCTCTGGTAGTAGTGAAAAGGTTAGCACGCCAACGAGGCAGCAGGCGGCGGCAGCTGGCATCCAGGTTTTCCTGGCAGGCGTATGGGGTCCAGCTGCTCGCGCTGCCGCAAATCGAAGAATATTTTGGTCGGTTTGGTTTGACGGTGCTTCCGTCTCAGCAGCTAATGCTCGCCTGACCTGAACGGGTAGCTGCTCGTCTTGTTCGGGACTATTCATGATGAGCTCCTGCCAGTGCATTGCGCAATGATTTAGTGGCATACCGCAAGCGGCTTTTAACGGTTTCTGCGCCAACATTGGTGATGTCGGCGATTTCATGCTGCGAAAAACCTTGCTGGCGTAGCACTATGGCGCAGCGTTGCTCATCAGGCAGCTGTTGGATAAAACGCATCACTTGCGCATTCAACAAGTCGGCTTCCGGCCTGCTTAAGCCGTTGTCCTGGTCTGGTGAGGTGTCTGCGGTATCTTCAGCCAACTCATCGCGTTCCCTGTGCTTGCGCCAATAATCGATCAACTTTCTATGCGCAACCTGATAGAGATAGGTCTTGAAACTGGCGCTCGGTTGGTAGCTGTCTTTATTTCGAATAATCGCCATCCAGGCTTCCTGAAACAGCGGTTCAACATTGTCAGCTGCTGCGCCACTGCGACGTAAAAACGCAAACACCGGTAATCTGTGTCGAGAATACAATACCTCAAAAGCCGATGCGTCACCGCGCTGATACGCCATCATCAGTGACTCGTCAGCGCGCAAACGGTGCAGGTAGTTGGTCAACCAGAGTCCTTGGGGTATTCAGAGATATTTTGCGCTAACTCTACCAGACGAATGAATTCACCACGATGGCAAAACATGGAACTGTGCTTGTTCGTCGGCGTATGTTGTTAAACGCGCGAGTTAGGAAAAAGGGGTTATAGAGAGCGTCTGAAAAAGTAAACTTCCGATTTACAAAAGCGGTCAAAGATGACTTTTTGCTGGGAGTCCATTAAGGTGAAAGGCTGGTAGGTAACTAAAAATGGAATTACGAGTCATATCATGTCAGAAACGGCCAATTCCCCACGTCAGCGTATTCTTTCTGCGGCGAATGAGCTGTTCTATCACCGAGGTTATCACGCGAGCAGTATTGGCGACATCATCGCCAAAGCCGATGTAGCGAAAGCAACCTTTTACTCACACTTTTCCTCCAAAGAAGCCCTTTGTATAGAATATCTTGAACAACAGAACCAGGAAGAACTGGATTTGGTTGAGCGAGTTGTCGACGAAGCTGACGGCGTGTTTGCGCGTTATATGGCACCTGCGCTGTTAATGGAAGAGTACAGTGCCAATACTGAACAGCGCGGCTGCCGGTTCATCAATATGGCAGCAGAAGTGCCGGCAGCGGACAGCGTATTGCGAAAGCCAGGGCTTGATCATTATGAACGCTTGCGTGCGTATATCGCTGGGTTGGTCAGCGATCTGAAAGAGTCCGATCCTGAAAACTACACGCATATCCACGTGGCGGCGGTGGCTGACACCTATTTGTTGCTGATCGGAGGTGGCTTGGCCATGGCCGAATTGTTCAATGAGCTGTGGCCTGCGCGCCATATCGCCTACGCCGTTGAAATGCTGGCGCGCCCCCAGCCCTCTATTGCCGGCTCGCTGAACGAGTTGAAAGCGATAGATCAGTGAAAATGAACGCTACGTAAGCAAAATCGATCAAATATCGACCAAAGGTGTTTGATAATCATTCTCATTCCTATTACTATTAAAGCTGACAACGAGTGGTTGGCCCCAATGATTATCTGCGTTTGCAACAATATTTCAGACCGTCAGATCCGAGAAGTGATTTCTCGAGGTGCCTGTAGCATGGCTGAATTACAGGCCGAACTCTCAGTCTCGTCGCAATGCGGTACTTGTTTTGAAAGTGCAGAGCAGGTGCTGTATGAGTGTCTTGGCAGCGTAGAGCGCAACCCTGGCCTTTTTTACAACGCTGCCTGATAGCGCATGCATTGCTGGCTTATCTGCCCGCTGATTCTTGTTAGTTCTTGCCTTTTTTATTTAATCTAAATCATTTTCATTATTGCCTCTAGTCCAGTTGATTAGCGTGCGATCAAGAAAAGAAGATAATAGAAAACGTTAGAAATATTTCGTTTGACAGTTTGCCGCTTCCTGCTCAAACTCCTGTCCATCAATCTATTGGAGTACGCAGAATGAAAGGCGACAAGAAAGCTATAGAGCACTTAAACAAGGTGTTAGGAAACGAATTGATCGCTATCAATCAATACTTCCTGCATGCCAAGATGTACAAAGATTGGGGTCTTGGTAAGTTGCACGACCATGAACATCATGAATCAATTGATGAGATGAAACATGCAGATGAGCTGATCGAAAGAATTTTGTTTCTGGAGGGCCTGCCCAATCTCCAGGAACTTGGAAAATTGATGATTGGTGAAGACACCGAAGAAATTCTGCAATGCGACCTAAAGCTGGAGTTGAAGGCAATACCGGATTTAAAAGAAGCGATAGCGTATTGTGAAAGCGCAGCAGACTACGTGAGCCGTGATTTATTCGAGAGTATTCTGGACTCTGAAGAAGACCATGTTGACTGGCTGGAAACCCAATTGGGCTTGATTGGAAAAGTAGGATTGGAAAATTACCAGCAGTCGATGATATAGCTGCTGTTATCATGTTCCGATGTGGACTGTTTACATCATCGAAGCATCGGATGACTCTCTTTACACCGGTATTAGCACAGATGTGCAGCGACGCTGGCAAGAGCATGTGGATGGCAAAACCGGTGCCAAATTTTTTCGCGGCAGAAAACCCAGGCGTCTGGTGTTCCAGCAGTCAGTTGGTGATAGAAGTCAGGCAAGCCAGCGTGAAGCCGAAATCAAAAAGCTGAGTAGAGCCAAAAAGCTGGAATTGATAGCAGCCAATGGCAACTGACAGAAAACCTTTTTCCCAGGCGTGTGAGAATAATCGAGCGCCTATCCTCGCTGTGCTTGAAAAAGTATTTGCGCACGCGCGACATGTTCTCGAGGTAGGTAGTGGTACTGGGCAACACGCCGCCTTTTTCGCCGGCCAACTTCAGCATTTGGTTTGGCAGCCCAGCGACACACAAGAAAACCTGCCCGGCATTGCGCAATGGGTGAATAGCGTCGATCTGGCGAATTTGCGCGAAGCGCAGCACTTCGACGTTCGCGACTCAAGTTTGCCTACCGGTGACTTCGATGCGGTGTTCAGTGCAAACACTTTACACATTATGTCTTGGGAATGTGTTGAAAAGACCTTTACACACATGAGTATGCTTGCATATGGAACTCTGTTGTGCATTTATGGACCTTTCAATTACAACGGGCAATTTACCAGCGCCAGCAATGCGCGGTTCAACGATTGGTTATTGCAGCGTAATCCGCAAAGCGCTATTCGCGACTTCGAGGCAGTGAACGCACTGGCCGCAGACGCCGGCTACCGGCTGCAGCGGGATTACGAGATGCCAGCGAACAACCGGCTTGTGTACTGGAAGAAAGTCAGCTAATTTTTTTTAGTTTCGTTGTAAGGTCGGGTTGCTCGGTCACCCACTAACAGCCGGGGTCCAGTCGAATCAGTTTCTCGCAAGGGATTGGTCCGCTTCAGAGATTCTTTCGAGCGTCTCGCAAGTTCCTGATATTCCAGGGGCGCATTTTGCATCCACCTGACTTGGGTGTTGTCCATCTCGCGGATAATTTTGGCTGGTATACCAGCCGCCATGCAACGATCGGGTAGTTCAAATTCTGCCTTAATAAACGCCATAGCCGCTACCATCGCGCTCTCACCAATTACAGCACCGTCCATAACTACCGAGCGAATGCCAACAAAGCCGTGCCGCTTAATGTGGCAGCCGTGCAATACTGCTCCGTGCGCGATATGGCCGTTTTCATCAACCCTGCATTGCTGATTGGGAAAGCTGTGCAGTACACAACCCTCTTGTATATTGCAGCCGTCAGCCACAAGAATCTGACCGAAATCCCCACGCAGGCTGGCGCAGGGGCCAATGTAGCAATTGGCGCCGATAATCACGTCGCCAATGATAACCGCCTCCGGGTGCACAAAACTGCTCGCGTCGACAACAGGTTTAACGCCATCTATTTCGTAGATCTTACCCACGTTCCATCTCCTGATTGGGCTGCATGGCACCGCTGCAAAGTTGTTCAGCAATGGCCGAATTTTCAATGTACTCGCTGTTGAACGGCAGCATGTCACAGGCCTGTACCCGATAGTCGCGGATGTGCTCTGTTTCCTCATGCAAGAAGCGCTCTACCGCAGTCGCAAATTCGTCATCTGCCAGCCAGTGACAGGAATGCGTAAACACTGGCACAAAGCCACGTTGAATTTTGTGTTGTCCCTGCGCTCCGGGATCAAAATGTTGAAGCTTATGACGGATGCAATAATCAATGCCCTGGTAATAGCAGGCTTCAAAATGCAGGTACTCGAATTCCTCACCACAGCCCCAGTAGCGACCGTACAGAGTGTGTTGGTCTCGAAAGCACAGTGCTGCGCCAACTGCCCGTTCGTTGCGGATTGCCATAATCATCACCAGTTGCTCTGGCATGGTCCTGGCTATGTGTTCAAAGAATTCACGATTTAAATACCCGGCTCCGCCACGTTTGTAGTACGTCATGTGATAAAACTGATAGAAATCCTCCCAATGCCTTGCTTGGATATCGCTGCCACTAAACTGCTGCAGATCTATGCCTTGTTGGGCAACGCGTTTTCGTTCCTTTCGCAAATTCTTGCGCTTGCGCGATGAAAAGCTTGAAAGATACGCATCGAAATCTTCAAAACCATCATTAAACCAGTGATATTGGCAGTCTACTCGGCGTAGCAAACCTAGCTCGCTGAGCTGCGACGCCTGCTTGTCATCCGGAAACAATACATGCCAGGAAGAAGCATTGATACTGGCCGCCAGTTGTTTGAATTTGTCAAAAACAAGACCCGGTAATAAGGTGTTTTCTTCCTCTGCCTGACAACACAGAAAACGTTTGCCGGTCACCGGTGAGAAGGGAATAGCGGTTACGATTTTGGGGTAGTAGTCACGACCCGCACGTTGATAGGCGTTTGCCCAGCTCCAGTCGAACACATACTCGCCATAGCTGTGTGACTTCACGTACGCCGGCATTGCAGCTACCAGCGTTTGTTGCTCATTAAATACCGCTGCGTGGCAAGCTTGCCAACCGGTGTCATTGCAAACCGAACCGCTGGTCTCAAGGGCATGCAGAAATTCGAAACACGTGAACGGAGAGTTGTCTCGCTTCAAGGCATTCCATTGCTCGGCAGAGACCTGGTCAATGCTGCCCAGCAGCTCTACGTTGTAACTATCTGAGGCGCTAATAGTGCATGTCCTCTTCGCTCTGTCCTATTTACTTTATTGGGAAGGTTTGACGGCAGCTGATTCACCGTCAAAGCGGCCACCGTACAAGGTAGGCGACGACACTTGTTGCGGGTGGATCGTAATAATCACTCGCTCGGCATCAATTGGGTCCATGTCAGGCGGTGGTGGCTCGCCATAGGCGTGCATAAATTGTTTGTGTACCAGTGTTGCATCCGGGTCGTCTTCCACGCTGGCGCGGCCGCGCACTTCCAGATAATCCATCACGTTGCTGGTGGATTGCACACAAAAAGACACTCTGGGGTCGGCCACAATGTTTTTGTACTTCATGCGGCTTTTCAAAGTAGAAATTTTTAGAAAGCCATCTTCCCAGGTGTAGCTGACCGGGTTGCTGGACAGCAAGCCGTCTTTTTGTCGAATCGTGCTCAGCACTCCGAACATATGGTTTGCGAGCAACTCGTGTTTTTTTTCGGGAATGCTAATTTCATCAAACACTGCATGTCTCCTAGGTAACGGGCGAAGCGGTCTAGAACAATGCCAGATCGATCGCCAGTGCGACAAACCAACACGCGCCAGCCCAATGATTGTTCAAGAATGCCTGGAAGCATTTTTCGGGTGTTCTATCCTCGGTCATTTGAAACTGTCTTGCAAACAGCCCAGCCGACAGCAGCAGACCAATATAGAACGGCCAATGAAGCTGGGCAAGCTGCGCAAACGCTAACAGCAACAATAATGTACTGATCTGTAAAGCAGCGATCGCGATACGGTCGTAACGACCAAACAAGATGGCGGTAGACTTGATACCGACTTTCAAATCATCGTCTCTGTCCACCATCGCGTAGTAGGTGTCATAGGCCGTGGTCCACAGCAGATTCGCAGAAAACAATACCCACGCCAACGTTGGTAAGTGCTCGGCCTCGGCCGTGAACGCCATGGGAATACCAAACGAAAATGCAACGCCAAGCACCAGCTGCGGCAGTTGGGTTATGCGTTTCATCAGCGGGTAACAGCAAGCCACCGCCAGGGCTCCAAAAGACAGCAAAATGGTTGGCTGGTTGGTTTGCAGAACCAATAAAAAGGCCAGCGCAACCAGCGTGGCGAACAGGCCAAGGGCTTCTTTAGGGTTGGCCTCACCTGTTGCAAGGGGGCGTGCCGTGGTGCGTGCTACAGCCCCGTCCCAATGTCGATCGAAATAGTCGTTGATAATGCAGCCGGCTGAGCGCATCAGAAATGTGCCGCATACGAAAATAAGCAAATTCTTCAGGCTCGGCACACCTCCGGCCGCTACCCAAAGTGCCATCATTGTGGGCCAAAGCAGCAACCATGTGCCTATGGGTCGATCAGCGCGCATCAAGCGCCAATACATATTTAGCTTGCTGCGGAGGGCTGGTTTTATCGCAGACGGTGAATTGATTGCTGACGCTCCCTTACAGGTCTAAAATAGCGGGTTAACATGCGCAATAGTAACGGTATGCGCGGCAAAGAGGTAGGTTGATGAAAAAGTGGGAATGTATTGTCTGTGGCTGGGTTTATGACGAAGCCAAAGGGTGGCCAGAAGACGGCATAGAGCCGGGCACGCCTTGGGAAGATGTTCCCGAGGACTGGTTGTGTCCTGATTGCGGCGTTGGTAAGGAAGACTTTGAAATGATCGAAGTCACGGAAACCGCGGATGTTCCCCACCATGAAGACGAAGAGCCTGCGGATATCGCCCGTCCAGTGGTCATTATTGGTACTGGTCTGGCGGGCTATAACCTGGCCAGAGAGTTTCGAAAGCACGACCAGGACACCCAATTGATTTTGATTACCGCAGATGATGGTCGATCGTATTCCAAGCCGATGCTGTCTACCGGGTTTACCAAAGACACCACTGCCGACGATCTGGCGATGGCCGATGCAGGCAAAATGGCCAAGCAGCTAAAAGCCAGCGTGTGGACGTTTGCCCATGTGACGCACATCGACACTGCAAAGCAACAACTTAGCGTTGGCGAGTCCACCACGGTCAACTACAGCAAGCTGGTGCTAGCCTGGGGGGCGGATGTTATACGCCCGCCGTTGGAAGGTGATGGGCTAGACATGGTGTATTCCGTGAATGATCTTCTGGATTACGACGATTTCAGAACGGCCATTAAGAAAAGTGAGGCCAAAAAGTTACTGATTATTGGTAGCGGCCTGATTGGCAGCGAATTCACCAATGATTTGGCGAATGGTGGTTTCGACATAGAGGCGGTAGACCCGCTGGACTATAGCCTTCCAACATTGCTGCCGGAAGTGGCCGGTAAAGCGGTGCAGAACGCGCTGGAAAGCATGGGGGCAACCTTCCATTTTGGTCGTCTGGTTCAAGCCATCAACAAACACCCTGACGGCGGAATTGTCGGTATTTTGGATGATGGCTCAGAAATCAGAGCGGACCTGGCTGTGTCTGCTGTGGGCGTGCGACCTCGAATCGATCTGGCCAGTGCGGCCGGCATAGAGTGTAACCGCGGTATTGTTGCCAACAAATTGTTGCAGACCAGCGCGGCGAATGTCTATACGCTGGGTGATTGCGCGGAAGTGGAAGGGCACGTGCTGTTTTATGTGGCGCCACTGATGGCGTCTGCCAGAGCGCTGGGCAAAACCCTGGCGGGAGAGGCCACCGAAGTGGCGTATCCTGCTATGCCGGTGACTATTAAAACGCCGGCCTGCCCTGTCGTGGTGTCGCCGCCGGAGCGAGATGCCAAAGGCGAATGGAGTATTGATGCTGACGGCGAAGACGTGGTTGCGCAATTCAAAGACCCCGCAGGAAATCTGCTTGGCTTTGCGCTTACCGGACCAAAAGGCACCAAAGAAAAGTTGCGTTTACAGAAGTTATTACCAGCAATTTTCTGATTCTTAGTATTGGGCCTGACGGATACGTCAGGTCGTTCAACATAGAGGCCTAGGCATGAGTCTGACAGCACGAATTCTGATCGCCATGCTGGCCGGCCTGGTCGTTGGTATCACCCTGCATTTTGCAATGGCCGGCATGGGCGCCGAAAGTGCAAGCGCCCAATTTATTGCCACCTACATTACCGGTGGTTTGTTCGATGTAATCGGTAAGGTATTCATTGCCTCGCTGAAAGTGTTAGTAGTGCCCATGGTGTTCGTGTCACTGGTCTGCGGCAGCAGCGGGCTTGGCGCCGAAAACTCGCGCATGGGTGCGATCGCCGGCAAGTCGTTGGGTTTATATATGTGTACCACGGCAGTTGCTATTACGCTGGCGCTTAGCGCTGCATTGTTGATTCAACCCGGCGTAGGTATCGAGCTGCAAACAGACAGTAACTATGTGGCCAAAGAAGCACCTTCATTGAAACAGGTGCTGATTAATATATTTCCCAGCAATCCGGTGCAGGCCATGGCTGATGGCAATATGCTGCAAATCATCGTGTTTGCCTTATTGTTCGGCATTGCCGTTAGCAAAGCGGGCGAGCAAGGTGTACGGATTCGATCGTTCTTTGATGACATGAACGAAGTGATTATGAGCATGGTCGATATTCTGATGACCTTGGCCCCATATGGTGTGTTTTGTTTACTCGCGGCATTATTCGCAGATATAGGCATCGATATTTTAGGCACACTCGCCTGGTATTTCATGACGGTGGCCGGTGTGTTAATTCTGCATGCGGCACTTGTCTATGGCAGTCTGGTTACGGTGTTAGCCCGTCTGAATCCATTGACCTTTCTCTCAAAAATGCGCCCTGTACAGCTGTTTGCATTCAGTACTGCATCGAGCAATGCCACTATGCCGATAACAATGAGCGTAGCGGAGCATCGTTTGGGAGCAAATAATTCAGTGGCTTCGTTTACGATTCCGCTGGGGGCGACGATCAATATGGACGGCACCGCGATCATGCAGGGCGTCGCAACAGTGTTTATCGCTCAAGCTTACGGCATTGATATTGGCATGAGTGGCTACCTTGCCGTGATTGCTACCGCAACGTTGGCCTCCATAGGCACTGCGGGCGTTCCGGGTGTTGGTCTTATTATGCTCGCAATGGTTCTGCAGCAGGTTAATCTGCCTGTGGAAGGTATTGCTCTTATCATAGGCGTTGACCGCTTGCTGGATATGCTGCGAACAGCAGTGAATGTCACTGGTGATGCGGCCGTGACCTGTGTGGTGGCGCAGTCTGAAAATGCCCTGGACACAGAAATATTCAATACGCCAACTGCCGAATTGCTGGTCGCAGAGCAAGCCAGTTAGCCAATACAATGCTGCGTATTTTTGCTCTGTTTGCGCTGCTGTTAGGCCAAAGCACTCAAGCGGTCACTACTGAAGACGTTCAGTTTTTATTGTCGCGTTCAGGTCTTGATGCGGCTGTTAAACAGCTGGACCTGGCCTACGACATTAACCTTCGCAGACAATCACAGGCTTATGAACTTAGTGATCAGCAGCGTGATCAGCTTGATTCTGCGCTGGCGCTCTATAGTGGCGAGGTGCTTATCGCAGAGCTTTCGAATACACTTATCGGCGAATTCGATGAACAGGCCATGCAAGCCATCAAAGTGGCGATGGCTAATGAATTACTCGAGAAATTTCGGCGTTTTGAACGCATAGGTCATTCTGCTGGTCAGCGGCAAAAGCTTGAAGACTATGTGTCAGAAAATATCATCGATCAGGAGCGAACCGATTTGCTACGCGCTTGCCATATTGCTGACTACGGGCCAGTTGTAGCGTCAGTTGTCCAGTCTTTTGCCGAAGTTGATTCAGCTGTGGCGCTCGATCGAATCAGTGGTGAGCTATTTACCGCTAACGATTATGAAGGCATCAAACTTTGGCGTGTTGAGCTTGAAAAGCTGTATGCGCAGCAGTATGCGACCGCTGCCGACCCGTATCTGGCATATACATATCGATTTGTTCGCAACGAGCAACTGCAGCAATACGCTGAAATTTGGCAAGATCGCAATGTAAAGTTGTTTATGGAGTCAGCTTTGTTGCAACTAAGACTGCTGTTACAGAATAAAAGACAAAGTATGATTGACGCTTTGGATATCGACGAAAAAGAATAATACCCATTCCAGCTGATGGAGCGGCACATGAAAAATGTTATTAAAAGCAAGTATCGCCAGGTAAAGGTTGGACCAGATGCCTTGGGCTGGTCATCCTGGTTCAAGGCCCTGATCTTGCTTGGCATCTTCTCACTGGCAATTGCCTTGTTACCAACAGCATTGGTATTGCTGGCCGGGAAAATATATCAACACGCTGATCGTGATGAACACCGAGGTGCTATGGCGTTTACCAACGCAGCGCTGAATGATCACCATGATGTACCCCGCTATTTGCAGCAGGGTTGGGGCCGCGCTGACAGCTTATGGTTTTACAACGTAACTCAGGGTTCTAACGTAATTCCATATGATTTTTTTCTCGAACTTGAACAAGCGGATTCCACTGCGAACAACGTCCGTTTTTTTCGCAGCAATCAAAACATGGACAGGTTTCGATACTTGCTGCAAAAGCCAACCTTGTTCAACCCGAACGGACTACCTGTGGGTTTCGTTAAAGACAATTACCAGAATAAAGACTACCTGGGGTTTAACTGCGCTACCTGTCATACCGCACAGATAAATTTCGAAGGTATGTCGGTACGCATTGACGGCGGCCCCGCTATGGCTGATCTGGACGGTTTTCTCGAAAACCTGCATGAAGCCATGGAGTACACATTGTCTGACCCTGCGAAAAAGCAGCGATTTCTAAGCGCCGTGCTGGCGCGAAATGATGTCTGGCGCGCTTTGAGTGGCGGCCGCAGCTACACTAACGAACAAGAGGTAGAGCAGGACTTAATCCTCTGGACAGAGCGGACACGCCAGTACAATCGGATCAATGAATCTACGCATGAGTATGGCTACGCGCGCTTGGACGCCTTCGGGCGAATTTATAATCGTGTTTTACAACATGTGATTAATAAGCGTCAAGCCGGTGAATTACTAGCGCTTGCCAGTACAGATTCAGGAGAGCGGTTGCTGAGTGATGCGCAGATTCTGCGCGTTTTGAGCGAGCACAATGAAACGATCTTCGGACGTGCTGGTTTCGAAAGCATGATCAGTAAGCTAAAGCGCAGCGATTCGGGTTACCCAGGCCTGTCCGATGCAGAAATCGACTTGGCTATTCAACACTTCTTTAATGAAGCTAATGCACCCGTGAGTTATCCCTATCTGTGGGATGTAGCACAGACAGATTATGTGCAATGGAATGGTTTGCAGGCCAACGCGGGTGTTGGCGCATTGGGGCGTAACACCGGTCAGGTGATCGGCGTATTTGCCAGCCTTGACTGGACCGAGGAGAAATCGTGGTTCAAAGGTTGGAGCTTATCAGCACTGATCAGTGGGCAAAAGGTGAAACGTCACCGAATAGATTTTCAATCGTCGGTTGATGGCGTAAACCTTTCACGTATGGAGGGTACGCTCAAAAGCTTGAAGTCACCGCTATGGAATGAAGCGTTTCCAGAAGACGTTGTGGCGATTAATGCGGACTTTGCGATTGATGAAGAGAAGGCGTCCCTAGGCAAAGTTCATTATCTAAAATACTGTGTGTCCTGTCATGAGCTTATCGATCGCGACGCCTGGGATCGAAAGATCACATCGAAAATGCTGCGTCTGGATAAATTAGGAACCGATACAACCATGGCTATGAATGCCACCCAGTACCTGGGTCGGTCGGGCAACATTGGCCAAACCTACCAGGGTACTGATGTGGGGCAAGTGGTTATCGCCAACACAGCACCCGTGCGGCAAATTCTGACCGCGGTTACGGCGGGTGTCATTGGCACGCCGGATAGAGACAAAGGCTTGGTTCGTCGAGTGGCAGATCAAGCTTATATGCTAGGCGCTTCGTTTTTCAACAATGATCTGGAGCCTAGTGTGAAAACCGGGGAGTACGAGCCGGACACTACTGCAGACACCTATGCGTCGTTACGAGCCTACAAAGCGCGGCCGCTGAACGGCGTGTGGGCGACTGCTCCTTACCTTCACAACGGCTCAATACCCAGTTTGTACGACTTGCTATTACCGCAGCATCTTGACGGAGAGCGTGCCGATGGCAAAGTGTGTGATGGCAAAACACGCCCGCAAACTTTTTGGGTGGGCAGCCGTGAATTTGATCCGCAAAAGGTTGGATTCAAGCAAGATAACTACCCGGCTAATACAGGTTTCCTGTTTGATACCAATTTACCCGGCAACAGTAACAGCGGGCACGAATACGCAGCGGGCTTTACGCCTGGTCTGGGCTCCGACCAGCCGTTATCTGCGCTGTGCGAAAACGAGCGTATTGAACTACTTGAGTTTTTGAAAACTCTATGAGTTGAAATACTTTATAAGGTGGGGCAATCAGCGGCTGCGTAACATATCCCAGTACTCGCTTACTCTGGATTGCGGATCATCACGGTGCGTGCGGTACTTCGCGAACTGAGAAGGCTTTGCATTCGGATCCAGTTCTATGCCCCACAGCGGTTCAATTTGATTAGGTAACATCGAATAACGGATATCAATCACCTCACGAGGGTTGTCTGGATGCAAAGCAACGTATCCATCAGAAAACCAGGTGAAACGTTGTAAGTCCGCTTGCTGCTGAGAGCTTTTCGTCAGCCAAGGTAAATCCCTGGTGGGAACCAGCTTGCTGACAGAGTTACCTTCTATCCAACGGGAGCTTATTCCAACCCTGACCGCGTCAACGTAAAAGCGTTCTCCAGTGCTGTAAATCGACTTGAACAATAACAGGTTTGCAAATCCCGGTTTTACTTCCAGTCGCACTGGCTGGTGACCACGGCTTTCGGCCAGCGCAGCTGCAACGTCCAACGCTCGTTGGTTTTGCCACCAACCAATGCATAAATAAGTGATGGCCCAGGCAATTGCAGCGCGCGCAGGCCAAGGACTCTGTTTGCGTAATGACAGAACGAGCAAGCCAAGCACCGGTAAGGTGAACAGTGGGTCGATGATAGAGATAGTGTCCCAAGCGTAGCGCTTATCTGAAAATGGCCATAGCAGCTGGGTACCGTACGACGTGCAGCTATCCAGCAAGCCATGCGTGGCATAGCCCAGAGTGCAATACAGTAGCAGATGCTTAAATGACCACCGCCTTCGCCTACCGAAGACCCAGAAAACAAATAAAGCGACGATAAGACCACCGACAGGAATAAATATCAGCGAGTGAGTAAAATGCCGATGATATTCAAGAAACATTAAGGGGTCAGTGCTAGAACGTATCAATACATCCAGGTCAGCTGCCATACCTGCCAGCCAACCCGCAAGCATCGCGACACCGACTCTACCTGATTGTGCACCGCTTTGTGCGGCGACTGCGCCCAAAGCGCCCTGGCTGATTGGGTCCATATTTGTTGGAAACTCCGTAAGCGGCAGTGGCATATGGTACATTCGCTCTGCTCTACTACGTAGCAAAAAAAGTATGCAATCGACACGCTGGTCTTTTCATTTTGTTTACGGGCTGGTTTTAGCCACTTTATGGTCAAGCCAGATCGCCGCGGACGACTCGCCGTTTGCTACATCGAATAGAACGGCATTCGTGCGCTCGCTAGGTTTGCCCAACATTGAAGACGCTCGTGCGCTAAAGGAGCAGCAGAATACAATCGCTTTCACACTAGAACAAACCAGCCAGTTTGCGATTGATGACCATGGGTCAGAACAAGCCTTTCTCGATGGTGAATCCACTACAGCGACACTTAAGCTTAGACGTTCCTTGAGTTCACGGTTTGTGTTGGGTCTGGATGTTCCTTTTATCTCGCACGATGGCGGATTTATGGACAGCTTTGTCGAAGGTTGGCACAGAGCTTTTGGCTTGCCGAACGCACGCAGGGAGGAGTTTCCGCGAAATCAATTATTGTTTGCAGTAAGCACACCTCAAGCCTCCGCGCGATTAGATGTTAGCGGCCGTGGTCTGGGCGATGTAGCACTGCTTGCCCAGTATCAACTGACTGCCAATCAAACGTCCAATCTTGCGCTACAACTTCGGTTGGAATCACCCAGCGGGAATGCGGCTAAAATGACGGGTTCTGAATCCTGGGATGTCGCCCTGGGTGTGAACACCTATCATAATGAGCTGGCAGGCGACTGGCAGATATCGTTTCACGGTAGCCTGGGCGTCATTTTGCCAGGTGACTCGGAGTTACTTCCCCAATTGCAAAATGACACCGTGTTTTATGGTTCAGCCGCGCTGGCGTTGCCGGCGTTTTACGAATGGTTAACACTTAAAGCGCAGTTGGAAGCTCATTCGGCGTTTTATGACACAGACATCAAATCACTGGGGTCGACGTCCATGCAACTGACCTTTGGCGCCGGCATTCAGCTGGATACGCGTTGGAACCTGAATATAGGCTTGAGTGAAGACATCGCTGTGCGTACCGCGCCAGATTTTACCGTAGTCATGTCACTTGAATATCGCTAGCCAGGTGGCGATCAGGCATTGCCGTAAAACTCTGACGCACCTATCCAGCGATCTATCAACATCTGAACCTTATTCGGATAGCCACTCATGTACGATTCGCCAGTGTGCTGCACCAGCTCAAGTAGTTCCACATCACGTTCCAAATCGGCAATTCTAAATTGCAACATACCAGTCTGTCTTGTGCCTAACACCTCACCTGGACCTCGAATTTCCAGATCTTGTTCGGCAATATAGAAACCATCGCTGCTATTGCGAAGCGTGTCCAGTCGACGCTTACCATTGGCAGAGAGTGGCTTCTGGTACAGCAATAGGCAGTGACTTGCCGCCTGCCCACGACCGACACGGCCCCTTAGCTGATGAATTTGCGACAAACCCAAGCGTTCCGCATTTTCAATTATCATCAAACTGGCGTTTGATACGTCTACGCCTACTTCTATGACTGTAGTGGCCACCAGTAGATGGATAGCACCGGATTTGAAGCAATTCATAACCTCAGCTTTTTCGGCCGCCTTCATTCGGCCATGCACCAAGCCCACCTGAAGGTCTGGCAATGCAGTTCGCAGCTCTTCTGCTGTGCTTTCTGCCGCCTGAGATTGAATGGCTTCCGATTCTTCCACCAGTGTGCATACCCAATACGCTTGCCGGCCTTGCTGGCAGGCCCTGTAAACGCGGTCCACTACGCGACCACGCGAGCCATTGTCCAGCACACTGGTGTGCACCGGAGTTCGCCCTGGAGGCAATTCATCAATAACGCTGACGTCAAGATCTGCGTAGGCTGCCATGGCCAATGTTCGTGGGATGGGGGTGGCGGTCATAATAATCTGGTGAGGACAAACACCGGAATTCAGCGCTTTTTTCCGCAAGTTTAGTCGCTGATCAACGCCAAAGCGGTGTTGCTCGTCAATGATAATTAAACCCAATTGTTCATAGCTTACTGCGTCCTGAATAACCGCATGGGTACCCACGATAAAACTGATCTCGCCGCTTGCAATCGCGGCCAGTGATTCACGTTTCTGCTTTGCTGATTGTTGGCCAGACAGCATGCCCACCGTGATGCCTAACGGGTCAAACCAGTCGCTGAAAGCTCGAAAATGCTGCTCGGTCAAGATTTCGGTTGGCGCCATCAAGACAGCCTGATAACCGCTGGCTATGGCCTGCAAGGCGGCCAGGGCCGCCACAACCGTTTTGCCGCAGCCGACGTCACCTTGTACCAGCCTGAGCATCGGTGTTTTCTGGTTAAGCTGCTGCATAAGCTGTTTTGATACCCGCGCTTGAGCCGCCGTCAGCGTGAAACCGAGTTCCGTCAGAAAACGTTGGTGTAGTACTTTGTCGCTCTTTAGTCGTGGAGCCACCAGCTGACGCACGCGTTGGCGAACTTTAAGTAAGCTAAGGTGGTGCGCCAACAGCTCTTCAAATGCCAGTCGTTTCTGGCAGGCCGACAGTAATGCCTGCTCGGATTTTAGTGGGGCGTGCAATATTCGTAAGGTTGTGGCCAGCGGAAAACCCGCAAACATCGCCAGCGTTTCCTTACCGTTCGGCAATTCCGCGATGAACTGTTCTGGTATCAAATCATCAATTGAATGAGAGTCCAATAATGGCAGCACCTGGCCGACTACTTTTCTAAAGCTGGCCTGATGCAGACCTTCGGTACTTGGGTATACCGGTGTCAGTGCCTGCGGTAGCGGAGGGTCTGTACTGTCATCGTTAAGAACGGAATATTCTGGATGAAAACACTCCAGGCTGCTGCGACCGAAGCGTATCTCACCAAAACAGCGCAAGCGTGTACCAACTGTCAAGCCGCGGGTTTGTGCTGCCGAGAAGTGAAACAATCGCAGGCTGATGGCTGAATATTCTTGCTGTAACTTGATGACAAAGCTGCGTCGCCGTCCTGGCACAATACCCGCCGCCTTGACGACACCTTCAAACAGGCTGTAGCTGTTTGGCTTTAGTTGGCTTATGGGCGTGAGCTGTGTGCGGTCTTCGTAACGGAGCGGCAAATGAAACAGCAATTGCTGGGTAGACTCGATGCCAATGCGAGCTAGTCGTTCGCAGGTTTTAGGGCCGACGCCTTTTAGCTCGCTGAGCGATTTATTTTGGAGAATTTCCTGCGTCAAGTCGCGTCCCATACCCAATTCAAATGCCGTGCAAGCATAGCGCATTGCCGTACAATAGAGCTGTGAAAAAACATTCTCTGTTAATGATTGGTTGCGGCGCCATCGGCAATGCGATTGCTGCCCAGAATTCCACCGAGTCAAAGTGGCAGCTGCACGGCGCACGGCGTAACACTGCGAAGTTAGCGCCAGAAATATCAGAGCACAGTGTGGACTATACCGATTCGCAGGCAGTAAGCCAGTTGCTATTAGATTGTGTTGCCGATTATTTGTTGCTGACCTTTACGCCGCGCGGGTACACAAGCGATGGGTATCAGCAGACCTATGTGGCCGGCACGCGCAATGTGCTGGCGGCAATTGTGCATCCGCCAAAGCGGATTGTATTTGTTTCCAGTACCAGCGTGTACGGCCAACACAATGATGAGTTGATCGATGAAACGTCTGATACCTCGCCTGGCGGTTTCAGCGGGCAGGCTATGTTGCAGTGCGAACAGATGCTGGCCGACAGCGCCATACCATCAACCAGCATTCGTTGTGGTGGTATTTACAGTTCGGAAAGCACTCGGCTTGTAGCAGCAGTTCGAGAAAGCCGATTCAGCGCCAGCAATCACTTTACCAACCGAATACATCGTTACGACGTTGCAGCCGCGATTATGCACTTGCTGAACCTGGACGCGCATGGTCAGACAGTTCAGTCGCTCTATCTGGGCGTAGACAGTGAACCGGCTCGCAAGCAGGAAGTTGAGCGCTGGATAGCAGGGCAATTGGGTATTGAATACCCAAAGAGCAATTCCGGAAGCGGTGGCAATGAACAGCGCAATCCTGGCAGTAAACGTTGCTGCAACCAACGCTTACTGAACAGTGGATTTCAATTTCGTTACCCGAGTTTTCGCGATGGGTATCGCGAGGTGATCGACTCGATTACTGGAAAAGCATCGCCTGATCTACAAGGCTAAAATAGCTTCCACTTCCAGATCACAGTCTTTTGGCAAAGCGGCTACCCCAACACAAGCGCGCGCCGGATAAGGCTCAGCGAAGTATTCTTTCATCACCTCGTTAACGGCCGAGAAATTGCCAAGATCAGGCAAAGAGATATTCACTTTGACCGCGTCATCCAATGTGCCACCCGCCGCAACGGCCACGGCACGCATGTTTTGGAAAACACGATGCGCTTGCGCGGTTATATCTCCTTCAATCAGTTCCATGGTATCTGGATCAAGCGGAATCTGACCGGATATGTACACCGTATTTCCCGCTTTGATCGCTTGCGAGTATGGTCCTATCGCAGCGGGGGATTGATCAGTATGGATAACTTCTTTTGTGCTCATTGCTTATTGACTCTGTTCAGGATTTCATTCTAGACACTGACGCAACCGATTTCATTGCGCGAATACGTTTCATAATGCGGGCCAGATGAACCCGGTCGTGAACGCCTATCTCCAGCCGTACTACAGCTGTTTTTGCGTCACGATCTTCAGTGTTGATTTTTTCAATAGGCGCGTCAAGGCCGCTGATTTTATTGGCCAGTTCAGCGATGACTCCGCGCTGTTGCGCCAACTCTACGCGTAACTCAACCTGGAACTCACCATTAGCCTTGTCATGCCAGGTCAGCTCAATGCAGCGTTCAGGATTATCTCGAAACTCTAAAATGTTTCGACAATTTGCAACATGCACAACAATGCCGCGCCCGGCACTGATATGGCCAGCAATTGGGTCGCCTGGAATCGCGTGGCAGCATTTGGCAAAACTAACCATCATTCCTTCTGCGCCGTTGATGGCGAACGAGTCATTACTGGCGCTTTTTGGCTTGGTACTGGCCTTGCTGACAACCTTGTCCGGCACCAGGCGTCTGGCTGTCAAATAGGCCACTCGATTGCCAAGGCCAATGTCTTCCAAAATCAAATCAAAGTTGTCATAGCCGGTTTCATCAAGCAGCGTTTGAATTCGCTTCTTATCCATTTTCTTGTAGCTGGTGTTGAGATTTTCCAGCGCTTTGTCGAGTAATCGGCGGCCCAGTTCGATGGCTTCCGTGTGGCGTTGGTTCTTAAGAAAATGGCGAATATTACTTCGCGCTTTGCCGCTGACCACAAAGTTCAACCAAGACGGGTTGGGCTGTGAGCCAGGTGCAGTAATAATTTCTACTGTCTCTCCGCTTTGCAATTGCTCGCTTAGTGGAGCAAATCGTCGGTTAATGCGGCATGCAACGCAGCTATTACCAACATCAGTATGCACCTCGTAAGCGAAATCAACGGCGGTAGAGCCACTGGGCAAAGCACGAATTTCTCCTTTCGGTGTGAATACGTACACTTCCTCCGGAAACAAGTCGGTTTTAACGTGTTCAATAAATTCTTGAGAATTGCCGGCACTCTCCTGCAATTCGAGCAGGCTTTGCACCCATTGCCGTGCGCGTGTATGCGAATTGAGATCACCACCTTCATCACCGCTCTTATACAACCAGTGAGCCGCAATGCCCTTGTTGGCCAGCTCTTCCATGCCCTCTGTTCGGATTTGAATTTCTATGGGCACTCCATGCATTCCAAACAAAACGGTATGCAGGCTTTGGTAGCCATTCGCTTTAGGGATAGCAATATAGTCTTTGAAATGACCAGCTACCGGTTTATATAAGTTGTGCACAGCGCCCAATACGCGATAGCAGGTGTCCACATCTTCAACGACGATTCGAAACGCATACACGTCCATAATTTCTGAGAAAGATTTGCGCTTGGTGCGCATTTTCTCGTAAATACTGAACAGATGCTTTTCCCTGCCCAATACTCTGGCTCTTAGATTCTCATTGTCGAGACGGGCTTCCAGAGCCGCTTTAATTTGATGTAAAACTTCCTTGCGATTGCCACGCGCCGATCGAACAGCGGCTTCAATGCGTCGCGCTCGCATTGGGTACATGGCAGTAAAACCCAGGTCTTCCAATTCAACCCGTGTTGTATTCATGCCCAAGCGGTTGGCAATCGGCGCATAAATTTCCAGAGTCTCGACCGCTATGCGTCGACGCTTATCCACACTGAGCACGCCAAGAGTGCGCATGTTGTGCAATCGGTCGGCCAGCTTGATCAAAATCACGCGGATGTCACGGGACATGGCCAGCGCCATTTTCTGAAAATTCTCCGCAGCCGCCTCGGCGCGTGAGCTGAAGCCTATCTTCGCCAGCTTAGACAGGCCATCCACCAGCTCGGCCACGGTATCGCCGAACTGTTCAGAGATCGCCTCTTTGTCGACGCCTGTATCTTCGATAACATCGTGCAACATCGCCGCCATCAGGCTTTGATCGTCCATGTGCATGTCAGCAAGAATGTAGGCTACGGCCAGTGGGTGGGTAACGTAAGGTTCCCCACTGCGTCTAGTCTGGCCGTCATGAGCTTGTTCGGCGAAATAGTACGCCCGTTTAACCCGTTGAATTTGATCGTCAGGCAGGTACTCACTGAGTGAGTTGGCTAAGGTATCAATCGTTTGCAACGGACTTTAATCCGTCAGGCGCAGTGGCTGCAGCAAGCGAGAAACCGGCGGCATTACATCAAATAAGCGAACCAGTTGCGCTTGCGGGTAACTATTCGCTGCCAGGTGCGTCTGGCTCAGCATTGCTCGCAGCTTGCAGTGCGCGAATCAGGGCGTCGGTATCGAGATCATCTGCAGGCGCAGATTCGGCCGATGTGCTGGCTTCTTCAGTGCTGGCCGCTGTTGGCGCTGGGGTAATACTACCGCCAACTGCTTCTGCGTCACTTTGATAAGACTCCGAACGTCGGAATGCGCCCAGGCCTTGATGCTGAGTCATGCCGCCGGTTTCGCTTTCGCCCGATACGACCAAGTCCATTTCGTGCTCGAAATTCTCTTCAGCTTCTTCTGTTTCACGCAATATGTCGTCGTTGATCAGCTTGTCCTTGATCTCACGCAGTGCTATTACAGTAGGCTTGTCGCCGTCTTCTTTGACCAGCGGCTCTTTGCCGCCAGTGGCTATTTGTCTGGCTCTTTTGCTTGCGATCATCACTAGATCAAAGCGATTGCCTACATTTTCAAGACAATCTTCAACTGTAACGCGTGCCATTTCGAGTACCCTAAATGTGCTGCCGATAGATCCTTTCCTGACTGAGCTTCGAATTGGCCTAACATCAGGAAAATACGGCACTTTAATGTGAGTGTATAGCGAGGCAAACCGCCTCGATCGAACCCGCTATTGTAGCCTAGATGACGGCTACAAACAATTCCTGGAGTCGCTGTGTGCACTATGTTGGTTATTTGGTATCGATGGGGCTCTACCCAACACTAAGCCAGAAGCTCCGTTAGTAATTGTGCATGTTGCTGCTGCTGGCGCGTTAGGCTCAGGCGCTGGCCGCGAACGATATACTCAAGCTCAGCTAAAGCCGAGGTAAACACCTCGTTGACGATCAGGTAATCGGCTGCCGCATAGTGGCTAATTTCGTTGACGGCTGCCTGCATTCGGCCGGCAATAACGGCTTCGTCATCCTGGCCTCGACCTGTCAGGCGTTCTTCCAGTGCCTGTAACGATGGTGGCAGTATAAAAATCGATACGGTGGCTGGCAGAAGTTGTTTAATCTGCGCGGCACCCTGCCAATCAATTTCCAGAATTACGTCATTGCCATTGGTCAGCACCGACTCGACTTCGCGTCTTGATGTGCCATAGCTATTGCTGAATACCGTAGCATGCTCGAGAAAATCGCCAGCTTCGCGCATGGAATTAAATTGCACCTCATCAACAAAGTGATAGTTCACTCCGTTGTGCTCACCTGCTCGGCGCATACGCGTGGTGTGGGATACCGACACGTTGATGTTGGGTACTGTGGCGATCAAGGCTTGTACCAGGCTTGTTTTGCCAGCACCGGATGGCGCGGAAACCGTAAACAGTTGTCCGTTGGCTTTGTTCTGATGTTCAGTGCTGTTCAAAAGGCTGTCATACTGTCTGCTGTGCGCTTTGCCAATGAGCTAGCGTACGTGGTGACGCGTATTGTACTCAACTATTTGCGACACTCCACTAATCCCACAACGACAATTCAAAAAACAGGAATATTCATGCAACGACCCAGTGGCCGCCGCCCAGACCAGCTGCGCAGTTTGAAATTTACCCGCAACTATACCAGCCATGCGGCCGGTTCAGTATTAGTTGAAGCTGGGAATACTCGCGTGTTATGCACGGCCAGCGTTGAGAAAGGCGTACCCAGGTGGTTGCGCGGAGGCGGGTCTGGTTGGCTGACGGCGGAGTATGGCATGTTGCCTGGTGCCACCAACGAACGTGTGGCCAGAGAAGCCGCGCGCGGCAAGCAATCGGGCAGAACTGTGGAAATCCAACGTTTGATAGGTCGTTCTCTGCGAGCGGCAATCAATATGGACAAATTGGGTGAAAACACCATTACGATAGATTGCGACGTATTACAGGCCGACGGCGGTACGCGCTGCGCTTCTATTTCCGGTGCAGCAGTTGCACTAAGTGACGCCGTCGACCATTTGATCGACATTAAGCGAGTGAAAGAGAATCCAATCATTGGCCTGGTGTCTGCGGTGTCTGTTGGTGTTTATGAAGGCGAGACAGTACTTGATCTGGATTACGCTGAAGATTCGCAGGCAGAAACTGATATGAACGTAGTAATGCGTGACGCAAAAGGCTTTATCGAAGTACAGGGCACAGCTGAAGGTGAACCGTACACACCTGAACAATTGCATGCAATGCTGGATCTGGCACAGCAGGGGCTAACGCAAATTATGCAGGTGCAGAAAATGGCGCTGTCGCAATAACAGCCTGCTAGAGGTCTATCTCGTAATCAATAATGACAGGCGCGTGGTTTGAAAATATCTCGCCGCGGTACACAGCGGCGTGTTCCACCATTCCACGCAGACCTTCAGATACCACCTGCGTATCAACCCGCCAGCCATTAAGGTCGCGTTCGCCTTCTGGCCACCACGTGTACTCGTCGTCATCTGTTGCAGCGAGTCGAAATGCATCTGCATAACCGAGCTCGTCATACAATTGGCCAAGCAAGTCGCGTTCTTCTTCAAGAAAGCCGCTTACTTCGCGCGGGTTTTGCATGTCGGTATTTTCAAAGGCAATGTTCCAGTTGCCAGTCAGGATGTACTCGCGGCGCTTATTACGCACTTTAGAGAAATGCGCGAGAAACTGATCATAGAAACGCATCTTGCGTTCTTGCGACTCTGAGTCGCCGTCTGTTGCCATCGGCGCCAGAAACGAGCCCACGCTGTAGCGTTCAAAGTCTGCCTGCACGTACAAGCCGTCCACATCAAATTCTGCAAAACCCATGCCGGTCATAATCGCTTTGGGTAACTCGCGTGTGTAGATCGCAACGCCATTGGTATTTGATTCAACCGCGTCAAAAAAGTAAGCGTTGTACTGCGAAGGGAAACAGGCGTCGTTCTTGATGTCGTATTCAGATACGCGCAAATCTTGCACGCAGATAAAATCAGCGTCCTGCTTGGTCGCCCACTCGAAAAACCCTTTTTGTGCGGCTTGCTCCAATCCTTCCGCACAGAAGTTAATGACTCTCATGATCGCCCCAGCAACTCTAAGCGTGTATCATAATTGTAAATGAATGACTATCAAACAGATTTTATTCAGTTGGCGTTGGAAAACGACGTACTCCGCTTTGGCGAATTCACGCTGAAGTCCGGTAGATGCAGCCCTTATTTTTTTAATGCCGGTTTAATTCGTTCGGGAACCGCGCTTAGCCGCACCGGAAACGCCTACATGCAGGCGGTAGAGGCGGCTGCCATTGAATTCGATATGTTGTTTGGGCCGGCGTATAAGGGAATACCGTTGGCGAGCGCTGCTGCAATTGCATGGAGTAACAACGGTGGCAGGGATATTGCCGTTGCCTACAATCGAAAAGAAGCCAAAACACACGGTGAGGGTGGAACGATAGTAGGTGGGCCGCTGGCTGGCCGTGTACTGATCGTTGATGACGTTATTACCGCCGGTACCGCCGTGCGTGAAATAATTGACATGATACATGCGTCCGGTGCAACCCCCGCTGGCATTGTAGTGGGCCTTGATCGCCAGGAACGTGGCAAAACGGATCAATCGGCGATACAAGAGCTACAGGATGAATACGGGTTGCCGGTTACCAGTATTATCAGTTTCGCGAACCTGATCACATTCCTGGAAGCTGCGGGCGCCAACAGCAGTGCGCAATTGCAGCAAATGCGTGCATACCGCGAAGAATTTGGTATTTAGCAAACTTTTTCCTTTTGGGCGATCATCGTTCAGTGCTTGTTCAAGGTTTTTTGGCTAAAATCTATAATACCGTCATCTTTATCACTAAATGATGCAGCGCAATACGTACTTAAATCACAGGCCCATAAGCACAAGTTTCCGGGTACTGACCACGTTGGTAGTGCTAATGTTTAGCCTATTGTGCCACGCGGGCATTGAGTATTTTAGATACAAAACACCGGCGGGTGCGATGGTTATTGATAGCCGCTTGCCGCCGGAGTTGGTGAAATATGGCTACGAAGTAATCAATGCCAATGGCGATGTATTGCGTACCGTTGCTCCACAGGCGACCAAAGAACAAATTGCAGCAAAGCAGAAGGCCTTGAGTGAAGAGCAGCTAAAGGCAGAGCAACGCAAAAAAGATGAAATGCTAATGCGTCGCTACAGCAGCGTGGCCGATATAGAAGCATCCCAAAACAGAATTGTAGATGAAATCAATGTTCGACTGTCAATTCTTCGCGGTAATCTGCGTTCTTTGAAAGGTCAGATTGAACGGCAGCAGGAAGTGGCGGCAAACTCAGAACGTGCAGGGCGAGAAGTTCCGCAGGCATTGCTGGACAATATTGGCACGATGGAAGTTGAAGTGGATGATACTCGCAAGAAAATCCGAGCGAGGAAAAAAGAAATTACTGCAGTAAAACGCAATTACGCGGCTGACATAGAGCGTTTTGAGCACCTGCAAGAATTGCGATATGGCCGCCAGCGCTCATCCCAGGCCAACTCTGGCTGATAATCGCGTAAATACCAAACGCCAGCTTAGCTGTTCTCTCAGGCTGGTTGGGCCAAGCGCTGTTCCGGAGCAAATACCTGAGTATGAATCAATGCCCACTGTTTGGGCCAATGTTCCATCGGACTGCGTTTAAAGTCACTGCGCACAAACTGAGCTATCCGGCCTTCCGCCGTGGCTAGAATCATATTGGCCGTAATGGATACGGGCGCAATTGGCCGCAAACCCTCTCGTAACTCCCCTTCACGCAAAATTTGCTTCAATTGGGTTTCCATCCGCTCATAGAATTGGCTGACGCGGTGCCTGAGAGTGCGTGTTTCGCCGGCCAATACATCGCCGGTTAATAGCCGCACAATGCCAGGATTGCGCTCGGCAAACTGCAGAAGCAGCGTGATTGTTGCCTCGCAACGGCGAGATGCAGCGGCTTCTTCAGCAAGTACTCTATGTACGCGGCTAAAAATGGTTTCTTCTATAAATGCGATGAGCCCTTCGAACATTTTCGCCTTGCTGGGAAAATGGCGGTAAAGAGCCGCCTCAGATATTCCCACCCGGCGGGCAATGCCAGCGGTAGTGATGCGCTCGCCTGGAGTTTCTTCAAGCATCAGCGCCAGAGCCTGCAATATTTGTTGGCGTCTGGGTTCTTTCCGTGCGCTGTTTAACATGGCGGTACCCTGAGGTGATAAGCCGCCAATGCTATCGATTTCGCTATGTACGCACAATGCACAGCTACATTATGCACAAACTATTCTGGTTGGCGCGGTAACTGCCACCCAAATTGGACGGCTGGTGACATGCAGTTGCGGGCAATTTACGCTGTAAGAAGGGTGCCAACACCGCTGTCGGTAAAGACCTCAAGCAAGGCTGCGTGCGGTACGCGACCATCGATAATATGTGCTGCCCGAACACCGGCCTGAATGGCTTGCAGAGCACAATCAATTTTTGGCAACATCCCGCCATGCACAGTGCCGTCCTTAATCAGACTTTCTACACATTCGGCGTTCAGACCGGTCAGGGTTTTGCCCTGTTTGTCTTGCAGGCCAGGGACGTTGCTGAGAAGTATCAGTTTCTCAGCCTGCAGTACTTCAGCGATTTTGCCCGCGACCAGATCGGCATTGATATTGTAAGACTGGCCGTCTGAGCCGACGCCAATAGGCGCGATCACGGGTATGAAGTCTGACTCCAACATGACATCGAGTACTTCAGTATTCACCTCGGCGACTGAACCGACATGGCCTATGTCGATTATTTCTGGTGCTTGCATGGAAGCGCTTTCACGGGTGACATTGAGCTTCTCTGCGCGAATCAGGTTACCGTCTTTGCCGGTCAGGCCGATAGCTTTACCGCCGTGTTGCTGGATCAAGCTGACTATATTCTTGTTGATGGCAGCACCCAGTACCATTTCCACAACGTCCATGGTTTCACTATTGGTGACGCGCATGCCGTCGACGAAGTTCGATTCGATATTCAGCCTTTCGAGCAAGTCGCCGATTTGGGGGCCGCCACCATGCACAATAATCGGGTTCATGCCGACCAGTTTCATCAAGACTACATCTCGTGCAAAGCTGGCTTGCAATTGCTCGTCGACCATGGCGTTGCCACCGTACTTAACAACCAGTGTTTTGCCGGTAAATTGCTGAATATAAGGCAAAGCCTCGGCCAGCACTTTGGCTATATTGAGTGCGTTTTCCTGTGACAAAGACATATGTAGGCAACACTGCTAATAACGTAGCTGCGCATCATAATCGGATTTTAAGCGTTTGTCAGAAGGCAGATGCAACGTTGGGATTTACCAAACCGATTTGCTCGCGAAATACGGTTTGGATACGTTCCAGGGCCTCATCGTTATCTGCCTCAAAGCGCAGAGTAATTGCCGGTACGGTATTTGAAGGTCGAATCAGTCCCCAGCCGTCAGGGTAATCAACTCGAATACCGTCCAAAGTGGTTATTTTTCCGCTACCAAACTGTGCGTTATCCGTGAGAGCCTCGACAATATCGAATTTCTGCTGTTCACCTGTATCCACGATGATTTCCGGTGTGCTTTTGCTGGCCGGATACTCCGCTACCAGTTCTTCTAGCCTAAGTCCGGAGGTGCTAACAATTTCAATTAATCGGGCAGCGCTGTAGATCCCGTCATCGAAACCAAACCAGCGCTCTTTAAAGCAAATATGACCGGTAAACTCACCACCCAACAATGCACCTGTTTGCAACATCTTCTCTTTGATGCACGAGTGCCCAGATTTCCACATGATGGGTCGGCCGCCATAACTACTGATAATGCTGCTTAAATGCCGAGTGCATTTCACATCGTAGATGATGTCAGCACCGGGGTTGCGCGAAACTATGTCCTGGGCAAACAGCATCAGTAGAATGTCTGGAGCTACCGCTTCGCCTTGGGAGTCAACAACGCATACGCGATCGGCATCACCGTCAAAGGCGATGCCAAAGTCTGCTTCGTGTTGCTTGACCATCGTGATAAGATCGTCGAGGTTTTTTGCGATGGTTGGGTCAGGATCATGATTTGGAAAGTTGCCGTCAACGTCACAATGCAAGGCAATCACTTCGCAGCCTAACTCTTCGAGTACGCGAGGCCCAATAACGCCACCAACGCCATTAGCGGCGTCAACAACTATTTTCAGTGTTTGCGCTACTGCAATATCACCTGTAATCGTTTCAATATAGGCATCAGCAACGTTGGCTTCCTGTACGGTTCCCGCACCTTCGTGATAACGACCCTGATCAATTCGTTGTTTAATATTCTGTATGTGTTCGCCGGCCAGAGGGCGACCCTCCAGTACCAATTTCAGACCATTACACTCGGCACCGTTGTGGCTGCCAGTAATCATCACGCCAGCCCCGGTTTCCAGGTGGTGGGTTGCGAAGTAAAGTAGCGGTGTTGGTTGTTCACCGATATCAATGATATTTTGACCGCTGGCAAGTAAGCCTTCGCAAAGCGCTTTCTTGATGCGTGGGCTGGACAAGCGACCGTCACATGCCACTACAATTTCATCTTGCGAGCGGTCCAGAGCCTCACTACCAATTGCCTTTCCGATCGCGGTCACTACTTCGTCGGTCAAATATTTATCGGCCTCACCGCGAATATCGTAAGCACGGAATATATGATCCGGTATCGTGACTTTGGGTGCGGCAATAGTGCCCGAATCAGCCGCAGCCGCGCTCGGTTTTGCTTTTTTAGGTGCGTTCTTAGAAAGCGTACTGGCGGCGGATTTCGCTGCACCCGCAGAAGTTTCTTCAGGAGCTGCAGAAGTTCTGAAGTTCGCGATCAAATTAGCAAGCTGATTCAGCTGTGTATTTGGAAAAACCGGCGGCATGCGTTTGTTACCGGACATTAGACTCTGCGTATAACTAATCACATTGTCTAAATCGCCTTCCATGTGGTTCCCAAGTTTGCGCAGAGACAGGAAATGCCAGATAGGAACGCCGAGAGCAGGAATGCTCAGCAATGCAAGTAAACTCCAGAGAGGGATGCTCAGCTCTTTTGCTACAGTACTTGATGGTGTAAATCGCAACCACCAATTAGTTTCGCCGATTTGTTTGTCTTGAGCTGACAAATTGCTGTCGCCCGTTCCATTACTGCTAAGCAACACCTGTTCGTTGCCGCTAAAAACTTGCAGCAATTCAGTTCGGCCACGATCTTCAATCTGGCTATCTACCGCGTCTTGCAAAAAAGCCATAGGCATGCGTAACAAAACGGCACCGTTGACTTCCATTTCATCGGCTTCAAGAATTGGTGCGACCAGAGTAAATTGTGTCTCACCTTTAAATTTGTAGGCTTCAGGAAACGTCTTGTCGCCATCTTCAGCACGATTCACCATGCTGGACTCAATGTTGTTGCGCAATTTCAAGCCGTGCTTGCGCAAGCCAGTTATTCCTTTGGAATCAAGTGGAATCACCATCGCATTAATTGCTTCAGGAAAAGCTGCACTCAATTGCTCGCTCATTTGGCGCATTGTCTCGGTGTTTTTGTCGCTCACCGTTTTGCGCACCGAAGGCGCAGCGGCCATTAGATCCAGGCGATTCTGTAATTGCTCAATGCTTTGCTTGACGATCACGGCCTGACTGTTTGCATACAGTTCTGTATGACGCCTAAGATCAGTAGCCTGGCGTTGCGGTATCAGAATAATCAGAATTAAGCCGACAATGGCGGCAATTACAAGAAAGGAAATACCAGCAGACATCCAATGCTGCTTTTGAGAATGAGGTGCATTGCTGCGCTTTGACATGGTCTTCTCAGCCTTACCGCTGTCGTCTGGCGCGCCGGTGAATTCAGTGTCGTTTGCTGAGTCTGCTTTCTTGGCTTTAGCCATTGTGATTTAGCCCCACTTGCATCATCGTTCATCTGGTATTAAACCGCGTGTTGGTTCGTCAGTTGCCTTACTTGTTTTTATATCGTTGACCGATTTCTTCAACTAACGCGGCAGCCAGGCTGAGTTTGCTCATCTGTGGCAAATCAAGTTCCTGCTCTTTACTCACCAAAGTCACCTTGTTCTGGTCACTCTGAAAGCCAATCTCCGTATTTGACACATCATTCGCCACAATGAGATCCAAATTCTTTCGTTCCAGTTTGCCCCTTGCATAGCTGACCACCTGATCGGTTTCAGCAGCAAACCCTACACAAAACGGCCTGTGTGAGAGCGCGCTGACTGTCGCAAGAATGTCTTCTGTGCGCGCCAGTTTGAGTTCCATCTCAGACGAACTTTTCTTGATCTTGTTGTTGGCAACAGACAATGGTGTGTAGTCGGCAACCGCGGCGGTCGCGATAAAAATATCGCACCCGGCCATGTGTTCAAGTGTAGCAGCCAGCATGTCTTTCGCACTTTTTACATTTATACGCTGTATGTTTTCTGAGCTATCTAGCGTAACCGGGCCAGCGATAAGTATGACATTTGCGCCGGCTTCGCTGGCAGCTCTCGCCAAAGCGAAGCCCATTTTCCCAGAACTGTGATTGCTTAAAAATCGAACAGGGTCTATGGCTTCCTGGGTTGGGCCTGCAGTTACCACTACGTTGAGACCTGCCAATGCACCGCTGTTAAAGTGGGAGGAAACCTGAGTTACAACTTGATCAATATCCAGCAGGCGTCCTGCTCCAACGTCGCCACAGGCTTGCAAGCCGCTATCTGGCCCAAGCAGAGTGATTCCATCCTGGCGCAGTGCCTCAATATTGTTCTGCGTACTGGTTTGCGCCCACATACCCTGGTTCATGGCTGGCGCTATAAACTTGGGCGCCGCACAGGCTAAGTACAAGGTGCTTAGTAGATCATCCGCCTGGCCATGCACTATACGAGCAATAAAATCAGCGCTAGCCGGTGCTACTAATAGTGCGTCTGCCCAGCGCGCCAGTTCAATGTGACCCATAGCGGCTTCGGCTTCGGGGTTTAATAGATCTAGATGGACGGGCTCGCCCGAAAGTGCCTGCATCGTCAGTGGCGTGATAAATTCAGTTGCCGCTGGTGTCATCACCACACGAACATTGGCGTTTTGGTCTTGTAAGCGTCTTAGCAGTTCAGCCGATTTATAGGCAGCAATTCCGCCTGTGACGCCAAGTAAGACATTTCTGTTGCTTAATTCGTACATTGCCTAAGGATAGTCGCGCAAGTGAAGTGGTACGATACAGCAAGCCTAAAAAAAGGTATATCACACGCTTTAAGACAAGGAGGTCTGATGAGCATTCTCGACTGGCAGGTGGCTGAGAGGCCGCGTGAAAAACTTCTAAACCATGGATGTAGCACACTCAGTGACGCAGAGTTGTTGGCCATATTCGTGCGCACAGGAACCCGCGGCAAATCCGCAGTAGACATAGCCCGCAGCATACTGGCTGACAGCGGTGGCCTGCGCAGCCTGTTTGAATACGACGCGAAACAGCTGACCAACGTTTCCGGCTTGGGCCCAGCCAAAGCCGCGCAACTGCTGGCCATCATGGAAATGGCCCGGCGTTATCTCGGCAGCGAGTTGCAGCAACGTCCGGTGCTGGGCTCACCGAAGGCGACGCGCGACTTTTTGCAGCTTCAGTTAGCCGGGCGTCAAAGCGAAGTATTTTGTGGCTTGTTTCTGGATGCGCAAAACAAAATGTTGGCATTCGATGAGTTGTTTCAGGGAACGATTGATGGTGCTGCCGTGTACCCACGCGAGGTAGTACGAAAAGTGTTGCACTACAACGCAGCCTCTGTGATTTTTGCGCACAATCATCCAAGCGGTGTCGCTGAGCCCAGCCAGGCCGACCACCGCATTACCGAACGCTTGCAGAAGGCTTTGGCCTTGATTGACGTGCGAGTGCTGGACCATCTGGTGGTGGGTAGTGGGCGCTCGGTATCGTTTGCGGAGCATGGATGGTTGTAGTTCGACGTCAATTATTGGATTCAGACATTATTTACAAACGCTGATACCTATTTCTGTGGCAGTTGCTTAGACTGGCAAGCAATTTCGATGTGCAGAGGCAGTTGCGTGGGTATCAAGCTTGTAAAATGGGTTATGTATTTGCTGTTGCTATTGCTGATCGTGGTGATGTGCGCGGTAGCGTTAGTAGGTTTTGCGCCGCATCGCGCGGTTGATTTGTTAGAACAAGGTACTGGCTACGCGGTAAGCGCCGACAATCTGGAAATTAATGTATCTACGCCAGCGCTGTATGCCAGTGACTTGTTGGTACTTGCTCCGGATGGTCGTGAATTGCTGCGTGCTGAGGAGTTGCGCGCAGGCCTGAATGCACTTGGTGCCTGGCGTGGCACGACACCTTTCTGGGATATTGTTATTCGCAACGCACATTTTTATTTAGCCCCCACAGCTGATGAGCCGAAAAGCTCTGTTGAGCCAGCCGCAGCACTGGATTTCGCGCGCATACTGCGAGCCAGATCTGCGGATATAGATTCCCTAACGGTACATGCGGGCGAAACTGAAACACGGTACTCCCTGTTTCTGAACCGAGTAGAAGATAACGCGTTTAATCTGCAAATCGGTACGAATGACGTCTTAACCGTTGAGGGCACACTAAATTACCAATTGGGTTCGCGGACCAAAATCGAGCTGGCGCTGCCTGATCTCAACTTGAAGAGAACGTTAGATTCAGGCACAAAAGAAGCAAACGTGGATCAGAATATGCAATCGGCTGGTATTGAGGCGGCTATGGACTGGTCCTGGTTGGGTATGTTGCGAAATGCTGATCTTTCACTTCAGATAGGTAAACTGCAGTTACCAGAGCAAACAATCAAAGGCGTTCATGCCAATCTTGAATTTGCGCAAGATGGGTTGGATCTCAGCCTGCAGCTTGTATCACTGATGTTCGATGCGGATGAAGACAAAATTCTAGAGAATATGACGCTGCGCGCGAATGTGTCTGCATTGGCGCTCACCACACAAGGGCAGGACTTAATTGGTAATATCGCTTTGGAAAGTGAGGGGTTAATGCTTGGCGCAGACGGCAAATTTAATATCAATGGCAGCAATGGAAATGAGCTGGCATTGTTTGTGGAGCTTGAGTCAAGCTCGGGTATATCCCCTGTACTACCAGTCGCTGTTGCACCTTATCTACCAATGCAATTGAAGACCGACTTGCTGATTGATTCATCGAAATACCAGCTTGATGCCTTACAGGCAAGCTTTGGTGAGTCTGATATTGCGGGCATGCTTAGCCTGGCATTCAATGATGGCGCCGCGATCGTGCGCGCAAATTTGCACAGCAAAGCGCTTGTGCTCGCGAAAGCAGAAAAAGCAACTCAGGCTGAAGCAGAAATGTCTGAGCCGCAAGCCAGGCCAGCCGATAAAAGCGACAAATTATTCAGCCAGGAACCGCTTGCTTGGGAATGGTTAGAACAGGGAGATATCGATGTAAAGCTTACGGCAGAAATCCTGCAACTGTATGACGCTCGCTTCAACGACTTCGCGCTGTTGGCGAAAGGCGAACAGGGTTCGCTGACCATCGATCCATTGGAGGCTAAATTTGGCGGTGGCGGCTTTTCCGGTATGGGCTCAGTTGCGAAAGTCGAATCAGGAGCGACTGCTAAACTCACATTTGAAATGAGTGGCGTCGACTTGGAAGCATTTGGCCTGGTGTCGCAAGAGCAGCTGACTGGGGGTAAAACCGAACTTGAGCTGGCGTTAAATACCAGTGGCAATAGCTCAGCTGACTTGGCGGGCGCATTGCAAGGCACAGTGCACATTTTGGTGCATGACGCGGTGGTTCAGAATGACAGTTTCGAGCTCATTGGCTCTGATATTTTGCTGGAAACCCTGAACAAACTAAATCCGTTCGCGAAAGCTGACCCCACGACTAAACTGCATTGCGCACTTGTGCATTTCGACATAGACGATGGTCAGATGGTCACAGACAAAGCACTGGTGGTGGAAACCGAAAAAATGGAAATCATAGGTGATGGCAGTATTAATCTGGATGATGAAACGCTGGATATACTGATCACACCGAACGCTAAGCAAACAGTGGGATTGAACGTGGGCAGCGTGGTCAAGTTTATGAAGTTGGGTGGCACGCTGGCAAACCCCAGCCCCGCTGTGGATGCCGGCGGTTTACTGAAAAGTGGTGCAAGTATTGGTGCGGCAGTTTCAACTGGTGGCGTATCTCTGCTGGCCGAAAACTTGGTAAAGAAAGTGGCCGAGCAAAATGCCTGCAAAGCCGCACTGGCAACGAATTAGCGTGGTCATCACTGTATACTGCTTTTGCACGCTGAATAGCGACAGGGTAACAGGGTAAATGTATAGGATTTTTGACGTAAACTTGGTGCAAACTCTTAATGCTCAGTAACGCGCTCATTTATCTTGCGGCGGCGGTTCTCGCTGTTCCCTTGTTTCGCAAGCTTGGTTTGGGGGCCGTGCTGGGTTATGTAGCAGCCGGTGTGGCCATCGGACCCTGGGGTCTGCGCCTGATCACCGACGTCGACGACATTCTGCACTTCTCTGAATTGGGTGTTGTACTGCTGTTATTTGTTATTGGCCTGGAGTTACGACCCTCTAGATTGTGGGCGTTACGCAAATCCATATTTGGTTTTGGTGGCGCACAGATGGGGCTTAGTGCTGTCGTACTTGCCGCACTGTTAATGCTCGACGGCTACTCGCTCAAAATTGCGGCGCTATTGGCATCAGTTTTGGCGTTGTCTTCAACGGCGTTTGCGCTGCAATTACTCGCTGAACGAAAAGAGTTGAATACTCGCATGGGCCGCACGGCATTTGGAAATCTGCTGTTTCAGGATTTGGCCGTAATACCAATACTTGCACTGATTCCGCTCCTGTCGTCCAGTGGCAGCGACACGCCATTTACGATTAATGAATTACTGCCGCCGATAGCTGCGCTCGTCGCGATTCTTGTGTTTGGTCGTATGTTACTCAGCCTTGCGATGCGTGTAGTTGCTTACAGTAAAGTGCGGGAAGTAGTGACTGCCATGGCACTATTCATTGTGCTTGGTATGGCGACCTTGTTGGAACACGCGGGCTTATCAATGGCGCTGGGCGCTTTTATTGCCGGTGTATTGCTGGCTGATTCTGAATTCAGACATCAACTTGAAGCGGATATTGAGCCATTCAAAGGTTTGTTGCTCGGCTTGTTTTTCATTGCTGTTGGTATGTCGTTGAATATCGGGCTGATGGGTGATGAACCTTTGGGCATATTGCTGACCGTACTTGCGCTGGTTGGTGTTAAAGCAAGTGTGCTGTTTGCCCTTGGTAAGTGGCAGGGGCTGGACACTGCAGAGGCACGCCAATTAGGTATCGTTTTATCCCAGGGCGGTGAATTTGCGTTCGTGATTTTTGGGATCGCGGTGGCGGAGCAAGTGTTGCCGGCGGGTGTAGCAGAACATTTTATTGTGGTTGTGACCTTGTCTATGATGACAACACCGGTGTTGTTATGGTTGCTTGAACGCTTACAAAGAAACGACATTAAGGACCAGGCTTTTGATGATATGCCGGACGAAACGCCCCCGGTGTTAATTGCCGGCTTTGGACGTTTCGGGCAGATCATTGCCAGAGTGTTGCGTGCTAAGGGTATTCACTTTACCGCATTGGAGATTGACCAGACTCAGGTCGATTTTGTTCGGGCATATGGCAACGAGATTTACTACGGCGATGCCTCGCGTTTGGAATTGTTGCACGCTGCTGGCGCTGCAGATGCGGAAATATTTGTACTTGCGGTGGATGACCCTGACGATTCAATTCGCATCGCTCAGGTGGTGAGGGAGAATTTTCCGAACTTGAAGGTATATGCCAGGGCGCGCAACAGGAAACATGCCTACCAGCTAATGGATGAGCAAGTGAAAGTGGTGCGTAGAGAAACGTTTCTGTCCGCTGTTGATATGACCCGCGAGGTGCTGCTGGGCACCGGGATGTCGGATGCTGAAGCCAGGGATCTGGTCGAGCGATTTAGGGCGCATGACCTTGAACGCCTGCACGCCCACGCGCACTTACACGACAACGAGGAAAAAATGCGCGACCTTGCGAAAACGGCGGCTCAGGAACTGGAAGAGATGTTTGCTGGTGATGGTGAGATTCGAAGTACTACTGAACAGGGTTAATCAGCACTGACTGCGTTGAGGTCTCAAAAGCCCAGTGTCGGTCTTTGCCACCTACTATAAATGCTATTGTATTACTGGCGGCAGTCTGGTTTAATATCGCGCTCGATTTTTGGGGTTGAACTATGTCCAGAGTATGCCAAGTGACCGGCAAAAAGCCGCAAACAGGCAATAACGTATCGCATGCGAAGAATCGTACGCGCCGCCGTTTTCTGCCAAACCTTCATACCCACAGGTTTTGGGTAGAATCAGAAAAACGCTTTGTGAAGCTGCGTGTATCCACGAAAGGCATGCGTATTATTGACAAGCACGGCATTGAGAAAGTGCTAACTGATATGCGGGCCCGTGGCGAAGCCGTTTAACCTTCGCTCCTAACCTTATAAAGGGTATACAATCCATGAGAGAAAAAATTCGACTGATTTCGTCCGCTGGCACTGGCCATTTTTACACTACGGACAAAAACAAGCGCACCATGCCTGAAAAAATGGAAATCAAGAAATACGATCCCGTTGTTCGAAAGCATGTGATGTATAAGGAAGGCAAAATCAAGTAGCCTTCACGCCCACAAGTACATGACCAAAACCCGGCTCTTGCCGGGTTTTGTGTAAATGGAGCACGCAAAACAGTGCCAGAACTGCCCGAAGTTGAAACCACCCGGCTAGGGCTAGCGCCCCACATAGTGGGTGCGTGTATTGAAAACGCCAATGTGCGCGAGCGGCGTATGCGTTGGCCTGTTGAGCCTGGTCTGGAACACCGTCTTCCTGGGTTAACTCTGCGCCGATTGGATCGACGAGCCAAATATCTGCTGTTTGATTTCGAAGTCGGTCAGCTGATGATTCACTTGGGTATGTCCGGCAGCCTGCGACTGGTGGCACCGGACGCCGAGATTGGCAAGCACGATCACTTTGATCTGGTCTTTGATAACGGCCTGATCATGCGATTTCGCGACCCGCGTCGCTTCGGTTCAATTCACTGGCTGCCTGAGCATGGCTCGCACACGTTGCTGGAAGCGCTGGGTCCAGAGCCGCTCTCAGAACACCTAAGCGCCCAATACCTGTTTGATCGCTCAAGGGGCCGATCGCTGGCCATTAAGAATTTTATTATGGATAACCACATAGTGGTGGGGGTGGGTAACATCTACGCCACTGAGGCCTTGTTTCGAGCCGGAATATCGCCCAAGCACGCGGCTGGAAAAGTAGCTTTGGCGCGTTATGAGCGCCTTGTGCGGGCAATTAGGGCGGTACTTGCGGAGGCTATAAATCAGGGTGGCACAACGCTAAGAGACTTTGTTGGAGGCACTGGCGATGCGGGTTATTTCAGCTTGTCATTACAAGCGTACGGTCGTGAAGGGGAGGCATGCACCGTTTGTGACACGCCGATGAAAGGGCTAAGACTAGGACAGCGAGCAACTGTGTATTGCCCAAAGTGCCAACGCTAAAAGGAAGGAGTGTCAGCGCTTAAAGGCCAGTCTTAGGAAAAATGTTCCTTTAGTGCATCGTTGACCACTTTAGGCACAAATTTGCTTACATCACCGTCCAATGAGGCAATTTCCCTGACCAGAGACGAGGATATATACGACAAATGGTCGGAAGGTGTCAGAAACACGGTTTCAAAGTTTGGATCTATGGCGCGATTCATATTGGCCAGCTGAAATTCATATTCGAAGTCAGACACCGCTCGCAAGCCTCGTAACACCACCGCATTTCGGTCTTTAGCGAGTGTGGAAACCAACACGTCAAAGCCTTCCACTTCAACACCATCTATGCCTTCGCAGGCCTTGCGGGCAAGCTCGACGCGCTTTTCCAGCGAGAACAAGGGCCCTTTTTTCTCGCTACTGGCGATTGCGATAATCACTCGGTCAAACATTTTTACTGCCCTGTGCACCAGATCTATGTGACCGATAGTGATTGGGTCGAATGTGCCTGGGTAGAGTACTGTGCGCATGCAGAGTCCTATGGTGGCCGTTTTGCGGGCCGCGCAGTATACACTGAAGAGCAACCGAATCGGTCAAAATCTCTGTGTCGGGGTACTAGTAACTGCTCTGATTCGTACCCCTGGGCAGCAGCCGAGCGAGTATATATCGGTTGTTTCCCGCATCCAGTGTCTTGCAAACAGATAGCTGGTCCGGTAGTAAGGGTTCACTATCAGACTCAAACTCTGTATACAAAAGTCCATGGGTGGCAAGTAAGCCTGCGGCCAATATGGCGTCAATACTGGCTTGCAGCAGGTCAGTATCGTATGGCGGGTCAATAAATACTATGTCGAATGAAATACACTCGCTGGCCGCGTCTTCGATCCAGTTCAGGACCGCCTGTTTATGGATGACGGCATTGTTGGCTTCCAGCGTGTCTACATGCTGCTTCAGTTGCCGGCAAACCTTGGATGAGCTGTCGATGAAGGTGGCTTCAACTGCCCCCCGTGACAGGCTTTCCAGGCCGAGCACACCGCTACCGCAATAAGCATCCAGCACGCGTGCACCGTGTAATTCCGCTTGCAGCCAATTGAAAACTGTTTCCCGAACTCTGTCTGGTGTTGGTCGCAAGCCCTCTATTGGGGGAAATTCCAGTTTACGGCGCCGCCAACGACCACCGATAATGCGCACGGTGTTGTTTGCACTGTTGCCTGCTTTGCGGTTCATGCGGCCTGCTTTTAGTGGGGTGCTGCATTGGAAGCTAGCCAGTGTAAACAGTCACTTCCTCGAATTCAAAATCGGCAGTGTCAATGGGATGGTTTAGTAAAAAATCTAAGGGCGGCGATGAAGCAGACGCGCAGACAAGTGCGCAGGCAGAGTCGGAAAGCCAGGCAGACAATCAGATAGAACGTCTTGTCGAAAAGCAGGCAATTGAAAAACCTGAACAAACCGCAGAAGCGCGCGCCGCCACGTCAGATGGTGCTGCTGATGGCGACAAGCCAGGTTTGTTTACACGCCTGACGCGAGGTTTGCGTAAAACCGGCTCTACGTTCACTGATGGCGTAGGCGAGCTGCTGCTGGGCAAGAAGGAAATCGATGACGATTTACTGGAAGAACTGGAAACCTTGCTGATTACGGCAGATCTTGGCATGGAGGCCACTGCCGAGATTGTTGAAAACCTCACTCGCAGCGTGCGGCGTAAAGAGGTAGATGATCCCGATGCCTTGCTCGAAGCACTGCAAAGCGAATTGCGTGGACTGCTGATCTCGCAGGAGGCTCCACTCAAGATTGACAGCAGCAAGTCGCCATTCGTTATCTTGATGGTTGGTGTGAACGGCGTTGGTAAAACCACAACCATAGGCAAGCTTGCCAAGCGGTTTCAAAGCGAAGGCAAGTCAGTAATGCTGGCCGCTGGAGATACTTTTCGTGCCGCGGCCGTTGAGCAATTGCAAGTGTGGGGTGAGCGCAATGACGTGCCCGTGGTTGCCCAGCACACAGGCGCCGACAGCGCATCCGTCTTATTTGATGCTTTGGAAGCCGCCAAGGCCCGCAACGTAGACGTATTACTTGCTGACACTGCTGGCCGACTGCATAACAAAAGTCAGCTGATGGATGAGCTCAAAAAAGTAGTGCGCGTACTGAAAAAAAATGATCCAGAAGCACCACACGAAGTGATGTTGGTACTAGACGCAGGGACGGGTCAGAACGCACTCAGCCAGGCTAAGTATTTTCAGGAAGACGTGGGTGTTACCGGATTAACGCTGACCAAGTTAGACGGTACGGCCAAAGGCGGCATCATATTTGCCATCGGCAAGCAGCTGGATCTGCCCATTCGATACATTGGGGTTGGCGAGCAGGCCGATGATCTTCGCGTGTTTCATGCGGATGAGTTTGTCTCAGCGTTGTTTGCTGGCCATTCCTTGGATGTCTAGGGAGCCTCTGAACAAGAAATGATTGTTTTCGACCGCGTCAGCAAGCAATACCCGAATGGTCATCAGGCGCTTGCCGACGTGAGTGTTGAAATTAATCGCGGAGAAATGGTGTTTCTTACCGGGCGATCAGGAGCAGGTAAGAGCACCTTGTTGAAGCTGATCATGTTAATGGAGCGGGCAAGCTCAGGCGAAGTGTCTGTAGCCGGGCAAAACCTGAACACTTTTTCGCGCAGTGGCATTCCATATCTGCGGCGCCAAATTGGCGTGGTTTTCCAGAACCATCAGCTTCTGCTGGATCGTTCGGTGTTCGATAACGTGGCCTTGCCATTGGAAATAGCCGGCTTTGAGCGGCGTGATATTGAACGTCGAGTTAGAGCGGCTCTGGCCAAAGTCGGCCTCGAAAACACCATGAAGCATTCGCCACAGAATTTGTCCGGCGGCGAACAACAACGTGTTGGCATTGCCAGGGCGGTGGTTAATCGGCCAAAGATTCTGTTGGCTGATGAGCCAACAGGAAATCTGGACCCCGCGCTGTCCGCCGACGTGATGGATATTTTTCAGCAATTCAGCCAGGTGGGGGTAACCACACTGATTGCCTCGCATGACCTTGCGCTAATCGCCCGGTTGCAGCATAGAACTGTCACTCTGCAGCAGGGCCGGTTGTTTGAGAACACCGAAGTCAGTCGAGTTGTGGATACATCGCTCAACGACCGCACAGAAGCGCACGGTGACACTTTTGGTTGATACAAATCGCCGTGGCGCCAGCCAAAGCAGCACAGGCTTTCGCAAACAGCTGCGATCCTATTATTCTCACCACTGGCTAACGTTTACTGAAAGCTGGCGGCGTTTGTGGTCCACACCAATGAGCACGCTGCTTACTTGGTTGTTGGTTGGCGTCGCTTTGTCATTGCCAAGTGGCTTGTATGTGTTGCTTAGCAACGCAGAAACTCTCCGGGAAGATTGGCAGGGCAGTGCGCAAATATCGCTGTATCTGTCATCCACAGCGTCGATTGATGCAGGTAAGGCGCTCGCCAGCGAGCTAAACAAACGCGCGGCTATTCAGTCAGCTGACTATTTGTCCAGTGAACAGGCTTTGCAGGAATTCGAGCTGCGCTCTGGAATGGTAGGCATTACCGCGGGTTTTGATGAGAACCCGATACCGGCCTCTATTGCGGTCATTTTGGCACCATCAGATCAGTTGCCTGCCCAGAGCCAGGCGCTGCAGCAAGAGCTGTCCGAGTTTGAGTTGGTGGACGAGGCGCAAATTGACCAGCAATGGCTGGAGCGTCTGTATCAGCTCATGCAGCTGTTGGAACGTGTCGCTTGGGCGCTGGCGATTTTGCTGTCAGTGGCCATTATTCTGGTTATTGGCAACACAATACGACTGAATATTGAAAATCGGCGAGCTGAAATTTTGATCGTCAAGCTTACAGGCGGGACCAATGCCTACGTGCAAAGACCGTTTATTTATTTCGGCTTTTTGTTTGGTCTTGGTGGCGGCGTGAGCTGCATGCTGATATTGACCACGGTGTATTACTGGATTCAACCACCTCTACAGGCCTTAAGCGTGGCTTACGGTGGCGATTTTGGGCTGCAAGGCCCCGGTCTACTGGACGCTGTTTTACTGATTTTCATAGCGTCTATGTTGGGGGTTGTTGGTGCTTGGGTGGCTGTATACCGACATTTGAGAGGCATTGAGCCCGAATAACGGTCAATTATTGATCAATCAGAGCTTCCTTTGAATTACCCCCTTGAAATCCAGCTATTTGCCCCAAAGTAGCGATTAACCCGTTAAATATTAAGGGCTTAGGGAACTTTACCCAAATTAGCACTCTAATGTCATGAGTGCTAGAATAGGACACATAGGAATACACCGATGGGACAACTGATGGAAACCTCGCAAAACAGAATGATACCTGCGCCAATGTTGGTGCCCGGTGCCAATCTGGGTGCGTACATTCAATCGATTGGTTCAATACCTGTATTAAGCCGTGAGCGTGAACAGGAATTGGCTGAATCCTACTACTACAAGGAAGATCTGGAAGCGGCACGTGAGCTGGTTATTTCCCATCTGCGGTTTGTGGTGCACATTGCAAAAAGCTACAGCGGTTATGGTTTGTCACAGGCCGATCTGATTCAGGAAGGCAACGTCGGTTTGATGAAAGCTGTTAAACGATTCAATCCTGAGAAAGGTGTGCGGCTAGTGTCGTTTGCAGTGCATTGGATAAAAGCCGAGATTCACGAGTACGTGATTCGCAACTGGCGTATCGTAAAAATTGCGACCACCAAAGCGCAACGCAAATTGTTTTTTAATTTGCGCAGCAACAAAAAAAAGTTGGCCTGGTTGAGTCATGATGAAGCCAAAGCCGTCGCAAAAGACCTGGGCGTTGATTTAAAAGACGTGCAACAAATGGAAGGCAGGCTTGCTGCCAGCGACATGACATTTGATGCGCCTACTGATGCCGATGACGAGAACGCCTTCGCACCGATACATTTTCTGGAAGACAGTAACGCAGATCCTGCGCAACGTCTTGAAGACGAAGATTGGGAAGCCAGCACTCAGCAAAAACTTTATTCAGCCATTAGTGAGCTGGATGAGCGCAGCAGCGACATTTTACGTAAACGTTGGTTGGCTGACAGCAAAGCCACATTGCATGAACTCGCCGAAGAGTACGGTGTATCCGCTGAGCGTATACGTCAGCTGGAACAGAATGCGATGAAGAAAGTAAAAACCGCTCTAGTCGCCTAACGGGCTGTTGAAAAGGCCTCTGGCGGCGCATTGCTTAGTTGTTAGAAAACTCAAAATGCTCATGTATTTGCATATACACTCCGCTTTCTCCTTTTCTAACGCCTCGCACTGCACTCACCAGAGCCCTTTTCAAAAACCCGTGGTAAATATGTGATGGCAAAATTTGCGCTGATGGCCGGCAGTTTGTCCGGCCTTTTTGCTGTGGTGTTTGGTGCTTTTGGTGCGCATGCCTTAAAAGTGCGTCTTTCAGCAGAATCCCTTTCGGCTTTTCAAACGGGTGTGCAGTACCAAATGTTCCACGCATTAGCTTTGGTATTAACAGGTCTGATGTTGCTGCAGTTTCGTGACAGTGCTTCTCTCGATTGGGCGGCGCGCTTGTTTCTTGCCGGCATTGTGCTGTTTTCTGGATCTATCTACTTGCTAACGCTAACAGATATGCGCTGGCCTGGCCCGATTACGCCCTTGGGCGGTTTGTGCTTCATTGCTGGCTGGACCATGTTGGCAAATGCTGCGTATCGCCTTACTGTCGTGTCTTAGTTCCAGGCAGCGACAGCACGTGACCTCCGCTCAAAACAGGGACGAGCCAGAAAAACACCGCGCGATCCGCAGTTTTGTATTGCGTACCGGCCGCATGACGGCGGCTCAGTCTGAGGCGCTACAAACTAATTGGGCACAATTCGGACTAGAGCTTGAACAAGGCTTGATCGCTCCCGAAGCGCTATTTGGCCGGCGGGCCGAACTGGTGGTAGAGATCGGTTTTGGTATGGGCGATTCCTTGCTGGAAATGGCCATAGCAGACCCTCAGCGGGACTTTATAGGTATTGAGGTGCACACCCCTGGAGTGGGGCGATTATTAGCCGGTGCGAAAGAACATGGTCTGACAAACCTGCGTGTGTACCGAGCCGATGCAATAGCGGTTTTGAACCAATGTCTTCCGCGTCAAAGCATCGACCGCTTACAACTCTATTTCCCAGACCCCTGGCCCAAGAAGCGCCATCATAAGCGCCGTATTGTTCAACAGTCTTTCCTGGATTTACTAAGCACAAAGCTCAAGCCCGGAGCTAGCCTGCACATAGCGACCGATTGGCAGCCCTATGCGGAATATTGTATTGAGTTGCTGGAACAACAAGCTCTTTGGCACAACAATGCCGGCGAAGGACAGTTCACCGAGAAGCCGGATTTTCGACCCGAAACCAAATTTGAGCGCCGCGGTACGCAACTAGGCCATGGGGTATGGGATTTAATATTCGTGTTAGCTAAAACATCGTCCTCAAGCACATCTTCAATCCCGCAGCCAAATAATCGAGCTACCTTTAACGGCAGAGAGAACGAAGGGTCGGAATGCCCAGTTTCAACAGAATGCAAGCCAGAATTCGGAATTAGCACCAAGGAGTCGGCCTATGCCAAGCCAGAATGAAACCCGAATCAATGCCAACTTTGCTGAGCGGGCTGTCGTGAGACCGACCGACTATCAGTGGGTACCATCACCTATGCCAGGCGTTGAGCGTATGATGCTTGATCGAGTGGGTGACGAGGTTGCCAGAGCAACCAGCATTGTTCGTTACGCGCCGAACAGCGAGTTTTCTTCGCATGCTCACAGTGGCGGCGAAGAATTTCTGGTGCTCGAAGGCGTCTTTTCTGATGAGCACGCGGATTATCACGCTGGTTCTTATGTACGAAACCCGATTGGCACATCGCATACACCCAGGGTTGGGCCAGAAGGCACGACCATATTTGTGAAACTGCAGCAGTTTGCACTGGACGACCAGGATCAGAAATGGACAGACACCACTGCCATGGCATGGCGTCCTGGTCTAGTGCCCGGTCTTTCAGTTATGCCACTTCATGAATATGAAGGTGAAAGCGTTGCTCTGGTGAATTGGGATCCGAACACGCGATTTAGCGAGCATACACATTATGGTGGCGAGGAAATTCTGGTTCTGCAGGGCACGTTTTATGATGAACATGGTGTTTACCCAAAGGGAACTTGGCTACGTAGCCCACACTTAAGCAAGCACAAACCTTTTACAAAAGAAGATGGCGCTCTTATCTACGTGAAAGTAGGGCATCTGAACTAAACAGTGATCTCCAAAGTATCGCTTGCGGCGTTTTCTGCAATCGCTTTGAACTCATTCAGTTGTTCCAGAACGGAGACAAAAGAATCTGGCATGTCGCAGTCTTTTAACAAGCTGGTGGCAGACTGAATAACCAGGTAAGGGTCATCGCAAGTCTTACTCAGCGTTCAGCCATTGAGTTGCATTAATAATTTGTGGGCGGAAATAGGCGATCACTCGGCCGTAAGAATCGCTGCTGGCTTGCTCGCTCCAGGGCGCCATGCCGTGTACAGCTAATCTGTGAACCGCAAATGATTCGCCGACCTGCACATAGATTTCTTTTCGCTCGCAATGCGTAAACACTTCTTCACGTGCCTTAATGTACGCTTGGCTGATGTCTTCACCATGCCAACTGTGCGTCGGCACGCTTGCAAGCCGCTCTTGCAAGCGACGCTGAATGATCTTGTGCGAGCCTTCCCATACCACAAATGGCGCGGCATCGGCAGTGAATTCTGATAAGGGAATGCCAAAAATAAAAGCATGATGCTCTCTCACGTATCTGGCTTTGCTCTTTCTCTCCCTTAACAGACCATCAACATGCGCAGCATCGCGTTGCAGGCGAAAAAGGTGAGCGCTATCAGGTTCTTCCGGACTTTTCCCGGGATAACCGGGGTAGCAGATGGACACTTGTGCGCGGTCCCAAGCAATGCTGTAGGACGTTGTGTCGAGTGTTCCAAACGCAGAGTGAACATATCGCTGCAAGCAGTTTACTGCAGCACCGCTCAGTGCCTCACTTCCAGCTACTTTGCCATACGAATCATTAGGCAAGGCGTTGACGCCTACAAACCAAGTTCCCTGGTGCCTAAACCATTGCTGATTGGCCGCGACCGTTGCACTTTCGACTGCCGACGGCAAAGCATGTTGTCGCCAAGCCGCCAATTCTGCATCGTGCTTGAATATAACCCAGCTTGATTCGGTAAACAGGGTCGTATTCATTGCAAGTTTTCTTGCCCATTTAAAAACCTAGCGGTGACATCGTTTAGAAACCGCTGTCCCAGAGCCGTGGTGGCAATTTGTTGCTGTTCTACTCCCAGCAAATCTTCTGCCACCAGTTGGTCGATATCCTTAGCAATGCGTGAGTAAGGCAGTCCTGTGCGCGCTTCAAATACCTGAACATCAAAACCCTCAAGCAATCGAAGTGCGTTGAGCATGAACTCGAATATCAGGTCCTGTTCCGTCAACATGCGATTGCCTGCCTGCTTGTTTACGTCAGTGATGTATGTATTTGGCTGGCGCTGCTTCCAGTAGCGGTCCACTGTAAGCCTGTTCGCATCAGCGGATGAATGTTTTCCATGAGCGCCCGCGCCCAATGCTGCATAATCACCGAAATTCCAATAGTTAAGATTGTGTTGGCAGCGTTGCTCAGGTGTTGCATAAGCGGAAACTTCATACTGTGCCAGGCAACTGGACGCCAACAGCGCATGACCAGTGTCTTGTATATCAGCGAGAATGTCGTCATTCGGTAAGCTTGGTTTGGTATTGTAAAAAACGGTATTGGGCTCGATGGTGAGCTGATACCAGGAAACGTGAGAAGGCTGGAACGAAAGCGCCATTTCCAAATCATGTATTGCCTCCTTCTTGGTTTGCTCGGGTAAGCCATGCATCAGATCGATATTCCAGCGCTCAAAACCGGCGTCAATGATTGAGCCAATGGCGCGCTGCGCTTCGCTAGCTGTATGAATTCTTCCTAAACCGCGCAGATGATTTTCATCAAAGCTTTGCACGCCCAGTGAAATTCGATTGACACCGGCTGTTCGGAACGCAGCAAATTTTCCTTGCTCAACCGTTCCGGGGTTTGCTTCCAACGTTATTTCGACATTGGGCGCAATCCGGAAGTTGGCTGCCACCAAATCGATAATTCGACTAATGCCTGCGGCACTGAACAAACTCGGCGTGCCACCACCAAAAAACACGCTGCTGATTTCCCGTCCTTTGAATCTATCCGCTTCCGCACTTATATCGTGTTGCAGCGCGAGTAAGTAGTCGCCTTCCTGAAGCTCGGCACCAAACTCATGTGAATTGAAATCGCAGTAGGGACATTTTCTCACACACCATGGAATATGGACGTAAATGCTGGCAGGAATCTCACTCACTGTTCGCAAGTTGCTTGATTAGCATTTGCAGAGCGCGCCCGCGGTGGCTGATCTGATTCTTGCGATCACGAGGCAATTGCGCAGAGGTACACTGTTCCTCTGCAATATAAAACAACGGGTCGTAACCGAATCCCTGGTCGCCGCGTGGCTGATCAAGAATGCTTCCCCACCATGTGCCCTGACATATCAATGGAGTGGGATCCAGCTCGTGATGCATTAACACCAGTACGCATCGGAAACAGGCGCGCCGCCTCTCGCCTTTTAACCCGCGCATATTGTCCAGCAGTTCAGCATTGTTGCTAGCGTCATTCGCATCAATACCCGAATAACGCGCCGAATAAATACCAGGTGAACCATTCAACGCGGGTACTTCCAAACCAGAATCGTCAGCTAGCGCTGGGAGACCCGATTGTTTTGCAGCGTGCCTCGCTTTGATTATTGCGTTCTCAACAAAACTCAGACCATCTTCCACAGCGTCATCAATGGTAAATTCCGCTTGTGGTCTGCAGCGTACGTCTATTGCCGAAAAAATTCGTTCGAACTCTCGCAACTTACCGGCGTTGGAACTGGCAATCAGAATGTCACTGCCGGGTTGCAAAATCATTTTTCTACATACATTTTCTTGACGAATTCAAATTCGAAAAGCGGTTGCTCAGGAACTTGCACCTTTACTTTAAAACGCGAAATTTCTTCGTTTAGAGCAGGGAAATCGCTTACGTAATAGACGGCACCCGGTTCCTTGATCTCATTAAAATCAAGAGTGAACGGGCGCATCAAATCGTGTCGTACTGCGGAGACGCTGGCGGTTTGCGCCGCCGTTTCATTAAGCGGGTCATCCGGCGTAAGTCGGCGCACCGAAATATTCAGCAACATTCGATTGCCCGCCCGAACAATTTTATAGGCGCGCGCTGCTTCTTGCGGAATAAAGCTTGTCGGAATAATACTGTAATGAATCTCAAAATCGCCAAACACTTCTTTCTGTTCAGCCTTGGTAAGCGAAGATGCGCAACAAAGCGAAAAGACTAAAGCGATTGTACGAAGAATAGTCATAGGCTGATTCGGTAAATTGCATGACTAGCAAACAAATTGGGCATGCCTTGCACTAATGGTTCGAAACTGTTGTGCTCGCTTCGATATTCCCTGTCCAGAATACGAATGGACAAAGTAGCACACAGGTCTTCAAAATCTTTCACTGTGCAGAAATGAATATTCGGTGTGTCATACCAGCTGTACGGCATAAATTCTGATACGGGCATTCGGCCATGAAAGTTCAAATGCCAGCGACAGCGCCAATGCGCAAAATTAGGGAAGGTCACAATGCCTTCTCGTCCCACCCTTAGCATCTCAAGCAGTGCTCGATCAGGAAAACGAATGGCTTGCAGCGTTTGGGTCATTACTACGGTGTCAAAACTATTGTCGCCAAACACATCCAGACCTTCGTCTATGTTTTTTTCTAAAACATCGACGCCATTGGCGATCGCACCGCTAATAAGACTGGTGTCGATTTCAATGCCGCAGCCATGCACAGATCGACTTTGCTTAAGAAACGACAGTAGTGATCCGTCTCCACAACCCAGGTCAAGGACACGTGAGTCAGGTGTTATCCATTGCGCTATAGCCGAGTGTTCATACTTCATGAACCAGCGCCTTGTTGAGTGGACTTGACGACACGCGACATATAGCTATTGAGCACATCAATGTAACGGGGTATTGGCATTAGGAAGGCATCGTGACCCTCCTTGGCTTCGATCTCGGCGTAACTCACATTTTTTCGTGCACCTAATAGCGCTTCTACAATTTCACGTGAACGCTCAGGTGCAAATCGCCAGTCGGTGGTGAAGGAGACTACTAGAAAATCGCATTGGGCGTTTTGAAATGCCGCTATCGGATCATCATCATATTCGCGGGCAAGATCAAAATAATCCAATGCGCGCCCCATCAGTAAATAGGTATTGGCGTCGAAATTATCCGAGAACACCTCACCTTGATGACGGAGATAACTCTCAACCTGAAATTCAATTTCCTTATCACTGCCGCGCATAAATGTGCCAGAGCGAAGTTCACGGCCAAATTTCTTACCCATGCTTTCATCAGACAGATAGGTAATGTGTCCGATCATGCGTGCCAATGCCAGGCCATCTTTTGGGCGTGAACCAGACTTCAGGTAATCGCCATTTGCGAAACCAGGGTCAGAGGTAATCGCCTGCCTGGCAGTTTCATTGAAGGCAATGTTCTGCGCCGTGAGCTTCATGGCTGATGCGATAACGATCGCGTATTTGAGCTTGTCCGGGTACTCCAGCGCCCAGCGCATGGCTTGCATGCCACCCAAACTGCCACCAACAATCGCGGCCCAGCAATCAATACCAAGATGCTGGCCAAGCAGCAGCTGAGAGTTCACCCAATCTCTGGCTCTTAGCGGCGGGAAATCGCTACCCCACGGCTGACCCGTGTCAGGATTAATACTGCTAGGCCCAGTACTGCCATGGCAACCGCCAATATTATTGCAGCTGACCACGAAGAACTTGTTGGTATCGAATGGTTTGCCTGGCCCTATGCAGCTGTCCCACCAGCCTGGCCTTCGATCATCAGCACTGTGATAACCCGCCGCATGATGGTGGCCGCTCAATGCATGGCAAACTAGCAGCGCATTGGATGCATCGCTATTGAGTTCGCCATAGGTCTCGAAAACCAGCTCAAATCCAGCTAAAGATCGGCCACAGGCCAGTTCAAACGTCTGCTCATAATGAAAGGTTTGGGGCGTTACGAGCCCTACGGAATCGGTCGAAAATTCAGACACATTTATTCCTAGAAGCCAAGCACCAGGGACCGCGGTAAGCCAATGGCAGCGGCACCATTAGCTAGCAAAATTTCACACACGCCTAAGGCCAAAAAAAACAGAATAGGGGATAAATCCAGACCGCCCATGGCAGGTAGCAGTTTGCGAAACGGTGCCAGTACGGGTTCCGTGAATTGGCGAATCAACAACAGCGCCGGGTGATCGTTGTATGGCGCTATAAAAGATGCCACGATGCCGACCAGAACCATCACCCAGTAGATATCCAGGATCAGCGCAATTAATCCCAGACCGGCCCAGGCAATCATGTTCGCTATTGGCGGAAAGCCATAGCCATTCATGCTAAACAACAGAATAATGGCAAGTATCTGAACCAGAAGTGCCAGCACAATACCTGCCACGTCAATGCCGCCAAAGCCAGGAATAATGCGTCGTAGAGGCAACAATAGAGGATTGGTGATCTTAACTATCGCTTGTGAAATCGGGTTGTAAAAATCTGCTCGCGCTACTTGCAACAAGACCCTGATCATAATCACCAGCAAAAACAGCATCATTACGCTGCGAACTAGAAACGTGCCTATATCAGACGCTACTTCCATTTACCTAACCTCTTGTTTATTCGGAGCTCTAACCAAACTCTTTTGCCATATCGTGTGCGCGTTGCCGCGCTGCGTCTAGCGCTGTTGCAAACAAACCGTGCAGGTTGCCTGCTTCAAACTGCTCCAGCGCGGCCAGTGTGGTACCGCCGGGTGAGCTGACACGTCGTCGCAATTCGCCAACATCAACATCGCTATTGATCGCCATTTGCGCCGCACCCAGTGCGGTTTGATGCACAAAATGCTCGGCTAATTCCGCATCCAGTCCCATGTCTTTAGCGATCGATTGCATGGCTTCCATAATTGCAAAATAGTAAGCGGGTCCGCTACCGGAGATGGCGGTAACTGCATCAAGTAGTGATTCCTCTTCCACCCAGGCGGTAATACCGATCGCAGACGCGATAGACTCTGCGTAATTCCGCTGTTCTTCATTCACTTCAGAGTTAGCAAAGAGAGCGGTCGCTCCGCACTGCACCAGAGCCGGCGTGTTTGGCATGCTCCGAACGATAGCCTGCGGACCAGCCAGCCAGGATTCCATGCTGGACACGCTAATGCCTGCAACAATGGATAACAAAAGTGGAGGGTTTTCAGACAGACGATCTCTAATTTCGCTGATCGCCGTTTCCAATACCTGCGGTTTCACCGCCAACACCACCACGTCAGCGCCTGTGACAGCAGCCGTATTATCAGCGGCGCTCTCCACACCGTGTTGCTCACGCAAGCTGTCCAGACTTGGTTGATAAGGGTCAGCTGCAATGATTCGGCTTGCATCTACGCCTCTGGCGCGCAGACCACCAATAATGGCATTGGCCATGTTGCCAGCGCCTATGAAAGAGATGCGAGGATCATTTTCCAAGATATTGCCAGACTCCAGCGTTAGTTATCAGTTCGGTCGCGGCCCAAACAAGGCCTCACCAACGCGCAGCATTGTAGCACCGGCTTGAACGGCAATCTCCAGATCTCTGGACATGCCCATCGATAAGGTATCGAAATTAGCTGGTCCTCGGAGGCGTTGGAATAGCTGTTGCATTCTTCGCATGGCGTCAGCCTGCTGCTGAGAGTCTGCAGACGCGCTGGGAATCGCCATCAGGCCTCGCAGGGACAAGCCTGGAAGCTCGACGATCTGTTCGAATACTTCGGGAACTTGCTCAGGCGTAAATCCACTCTTACTTTGCTCATAGTCGATATTGACTTGCAAACAGATATTCAGGGCTGGCAAGTGGTTTGGACGTTGCTCAGAAAGGCGAGTTGCGATCTGGGTTCGGTCTACACTGTGCACCCAGTCAAACTGCTCGGCCAATGTTCTGGTTTTGTTGCGCTGGATATGGCCTATGAAATGCCAGCATATGCCCAGGTCTTCAAGCGCGGTTTGCTTCACTAATGCTTCCTGCAAATAATTTTCTGCAAAATGGCGCTGACCTAATGCATAGAGTGCTTTCATTTTATCCACACTGTGGCGTTTGCTTACCGCAACCAATTGAACATTATTTGCACTAATTGACGCTAGATTGCACGCTTTTTCAATACGATTCTGAAGTTTTATGAAATTGTCTTCCAGCGTAAGCATAGGCAAGCGGATAATCGGAGGGTCCAGAGAAGCGACGGTTAAACGAGGCAGTGACCTAGGCAAAAGTTACGTTATGAGGTCACAGCAGAGGCTGAAATTATAGCCTAAGCTTTTAGTCGAACCACAACGTTTCCAATGGCGAACAAGCATACCGTTTTTAGCGGCGTGCCGTCGCTAAATACTTAGTGATAGGACTCATATGGATATTACTGAACTGCTGGCTTTTAGCGCGAAGCAAGGCGCATCCGACTTGCACCTGTCGGCCGGCTTACCACCCATGATTCGCGTCGATGGCGATGTGCGTCGAATTAACTTACCTGCCATGGATCACTCTGAAGTTCATGCATTGATTTACGAAATCATGAACGATAAGCAGCGCAAAGATTTTGAAGAATTCCTGGAGACGGACTTTTCGTTCGAAGTTCCAGGTGTCGCTCGATTTCGTGTCAATGCGTTTAACCAGAACCGCGGCGCTGGTGCGGTGTTCAGAACCATTCCGTCCAAGGTATTAACCATGGAAGAACTGGGTATGGGCCAGGTATTCCGTGATATTTCATTGGTACCTCGCGGATTGTGTTTGGTGACCGGACCTACAGGTTCCGGTAAATCCACAACGCTGGCTGCGATGATGGATTTCATCAATGAAAACAAATACGAACACATTCTTACCATCGAAGATCCGATAGAATTTGTGCACGAAAGTAAGAAGTGTCTGGTAAACCAGCGCGAAGTGCATAGAGATACGCACGGCTTTAGTGAAGCACTGCGCTCCGCCTTGCGTGAAGACCCTGACATTATTCTTGTTGGTGAATTGCGAGACCTTGAAACTATTCGCCTGGCGCTGACGGCTGCAGAAACGGGACACTTGGTGTTTGGTACTCTGCACACCACGTCGGCGGCAAAAACCATTGACCGTGTGGTGGACGTTTTCCCAGCCTCTGAGAAAGCCATGGTTCGTTCGATGCTATCGGAATCTTTACAGGCAGTTGTGTCACAAACGCTACTGAAAAAGAGCGGCGGTGGTCGTATCGCCGCACATGAAATAATGATCGGTACATCGGCTATTCGAAATTTGATTCGTGAAGACAAAGTCGCGCAAATGTACTCGGCTATTCAAACCGGCGGATCCGTCGGCATGCAGACAATGGATCAGTGCTTACAAGACATGGTAGAAAAGCGACTCATCAGTCGTGATGCGGCCAGAGAGAAGGCCAAGACACCGGAGAACTTTTAGTGAATGGCCGTGTATTTACTGACTCAAAAATAAGCAGAGGGCAACCCAGTGCAAATCGATAAACTTCTGACATTGATGGTTGAAAAAGGAGCATCTGACCTTTTCATTACAGCGGGTGTACCGCCGAGCATGAAAATCAATGGTCGTGTGATGCCTGTTACAACAACACCGCTGAGCCCGGAAAAAACACGAGAGACTGTGCTCGGGGTTATGAATGAAAGGCAACGACGCGATTTCGCTGAAGAGCGTGAATGCAACTTTGCCATCAGTGCCCGCGGGACCGGCCGTTTTCGAGTCAGCGCATTTTATCAGCGCAACCTAGTAGGTATGGTTTTGCGCCGAATCGAAACCAACATTCCTACGATTGAAGATCTAATGCTGCCGGACGTCATAAAAGAACTGGCAATGACCAAGCGCGGTTTGATCGTTTTCGTGGGTGCGACAGGTACCGGTAAATCAACCTCATTAGCTGCGATGATCGGACATCGCAATCGAAATTCCACCGGCCACATTATCAGTGTGGAAGACCCAATCGAGTACATTCACCAACACGCATCGTGCATTGTCACGCAGCGCGAAGTGGGTATTGATTGTGAGTCTTTTGAAGTAGCGCTTAAGAATATGCTGCGCCAGGCCCCGGATGTGATCATGATCGGTGAGGTCCGAACACTGGAGACTATGGAGCAGGCGATTACCTTTGCCGAAACTGGCCATCTTTGCTTGTGCACACTGCACGCTAACAATGCTAACCAGGCACTGGATAGAATACTGCACTTCTTCCCACCAGAGCGCCACAATCAACTTTGGATGGATTTGTCGCTTAACCTCAAGGGTATGGTTGCGCAGCAGCTTATCGCTACGGCTGACGGCAATGGGCGCCGCGCTGTTGTGGAAGTACTTCTGAATACGCCTCTCGCGCAGGACATGATCCGCAAAGGCGAAGTGCATCAGCTTAAGGAGCTAATGAAAAAGTCGGGCGAGCATGGCATGCAAACCTTCGACCAGGCCTTGTATGAGTTGTACACAGCTGGCGAGATCACGTATGAAGATGCGTTGGCACACGCTGATTCAGCGAACGATTTGCGCCTGATGATCAAACTTGGCGATGACAAGTCTGGAGGTAGAGGCGCCGCCGCTAACATCGAAGCCGATTTGGGTGTTGCCAGCAATTCCCCATCAAGCGGCGGGAGTCTCAGCATGCAAGACCAGCCTTCCGGTGGCCCTCAAGTCAGGCGTCGCTAATCCGAACCTTGGGCTGCAACCCAGCGGTCCAGAATGACTTTTGCCGCCAAGCTGTCGGCAGGATTACGCACGTAATCGCCACTGCTGCCTTGCTCGTGCATCAGTTCTTTCGCTTCATGACTGCTTAAACGTTCGTCATGAAACGTTGTGCTAAACCCGTATTGCTTGCCAAAACGACCTTCGAGCTGACGCGCAAAACGCTGTACACGACTATCTAACGTTCCAGTTGTGCCATCCATGTTCAATGGCAGACCAATCACACACAGTTCTGGCTGCCACTCGTTGATGATCTTTTCCAGAGCTTGCCAGTCGGGCTTCTCGCCGCGAGAACGCAGCACGCAAAGCGGTGTAGAAAACTTCATGGGAGCACTCAACACGGCAACGCCAATTTGACGCAGGCCAAAATCGAAGCCCAGTACCGTACCTTGAATGTCTGAACTACTCACGCGTGACCGGCGTCAACTCCGAGCATGCTTAAATCGAAACCAAGATTTTTTGCCGCCCGCTCAGTGCGTTTATCCAGTGGCGTGTCAAACATTATTCTTGCGTCAGCCTCCATGGTCAGCCAGGCGTTTCGCGCCAGCTCTTCCTCAAGCTGCCCCGGTGCCCAGCCCGCGTAACCCAGCACAATTAGCGCTTCGTCCGGCCCCTGGTCGGCAGCTAATGAGCGCAATATATCCAGCGAAGTGCTAATGCATACATCACCTACCTGCAATGTCTCATCCCAGTCGTTATCGCGATGCAGAACAAAGCCCTGTTGCGGAGACACCGGTCCACCGGCCAGCACATCGTCCGCTGCTTTACGACCATCGGCGGGCAACTCCAGTTGCACAAACACCTCTTCCACAGCCATGCCAATTGGTTTGTTCACCACCAGGCCGGCAGCACCTTGTTCTGAGTGTTCAAACACAAACGTAAGGCTGCTGGTAAATATGGAATCTTGAAGGGCAGGCATGGCCAGCAAGAAGTGGTTGGCCAGGCTGTCAAAATCAGGAATGCTCATAGCCCATTATTCGCTGTCCGGCGGCACAAGTAAATGTGATCTGAGTTTATTGTTGTACTCACTAGCATTTAGGTGGCACCTAAGCGCCGGTTTCAATTAAAAGGATGGCTTTACTAGCGAATTGATGAATTGATCAGTGTTGTTACTCAGCTTTAGAAATTTTCCGAACGTTCGTATCGAGTTGGTTTTTCTGGAAATGCCAGGTGCGAACAATTTCCAGCTTGTCGATCTCACGCGACATCTCCGAAGAGAATGGCTCAAAAGGCGCAGATTTTTCTACAATATTGATCGCCGCATCATCCAGTATCTTGTGGCCGGAAGACTGCAGTAACTGAATATTGGAAACCGCTCCATTTGGCAGTACCGTCACCATCAGGCTTAGGTCACCGTACAATTCGCGTGTGCGTGCTTCTTCCGGATAATATTGATTACCGGTGCGTTCTATCTCACGCTCCCATTTGAGCAAATAGAGCGCGTCCATCGCACGTTTGGTTGATACGGACGTAATGCGACGCACACGAGGCCGCTTGGCCGCTTCTTCCTTGTACTGGTCCAACTTCGCAGCCAGGGAGGCAATTTCGCCCATCAGCTCGTCTTCGCTGAGCATGTCCTGGGTATCGACTTTTTGTTTTTCCTCGGAGCGATCACTTATTTGAACTTTGGCTTTCGATTCACTCAAAGTATGTACCGTGTTGGCATCGTTCGCCTTAGATTCTTCCATGCGCTGTTGCATGGCCATTTTACTGACCTGGTTAACTTCTACGTCCTGGAACTCGGAAAGCTCAGGCGACGACAGCAAGGCTTTTTCCAGCTCTGTGCCGCTGGCCTGCTGATTTTGATCGGCCAGGTAGTCGGCATCGTCGTTACTTTCCTCGCGAAACTGCGCCAAAGTAATTTCCAGTTGCTGGGTGCGAATGTTGTTGATTTCGGCAGTGAAGGTGATGCCAAGCAAAATCGCTGCATGCGCTGCAACTGCAAACGACAGAGCCGTGCCCAGTCGGTCGAGGTTGAACGACACGTAATTAAAATTGTTGCCTAGTTGGGCCTGAGCCATTACCGCCTCTTTGTGGGTATTGTGCAGAGTTCCATTCAATCACCGCTCAATCCCCACGGGGTGGTTCGTGCAGTGTTATCGCTTCCTGGTCTGATATTTCTCAAAGATACAGTCCATAAACTGGCCACCAATATCAGTGCCGTACGCTGCATCAATTTCTCGAATACAGGTTGGGCTGGTCACGTTCACCTCAGTCAGGTAATCGCCAATCACGTCCAGGCCAACAAATAATAACTTCCTCTCTTGTAAAAATAGCTTAACTTTGTCACAAATCCAGCGATCTCTGTCCGTTAGAGGGCGTGCTTCACCATGCCCGCCAGCCGCCAGATTGGCACGGGTTTCACCTTTGGCGGCCAGACGCGCAAGGCAATAGTCGACTGGTTCGCCATCAATCATCAGAATTCGCTTGTCGCCGTTGCTTATTTCGGGGATGAACTTCTGAACCATAATGGTATTTTTGCCAAAATTTGTCAGCGTTTCGATGATTACGCCAATATTGGGTTCATTGACTCTAGCGCGGAATATCGAACTGCCGCCCATCCCGTCTAGAGGCTTCAAAATGACATCTGCGTGCTCAGCATGAAACGCTCGAATGCGTGCATCGTCAGCGGTCACCAGATGCGCAGGTGCGCAATCGGGAAACCAGGTTGCGGTGATTTTCTCGTTGGAATCGCGCAATGCCTGCGGTGGGTTCACCACAAATGTACCCGCACGCTCTGCAGCTTCGAGGATGTAGGTAGAGTACACAAACTCGTTGTCGAATGGCGGGTCCTTGCGCATGAGGATAATATCCAGGCTATCCATGTTCGTGTCTTCAACGGCGCTTAGCTCAAACCATCTTTCAGGGTCTTTAAAAACAGTGAGTTTTCGCATCGACGCGCGAGGCTTTCCTCCTGTAATATACAAGTCATGTTGCTCCATGTAATACAGGTTCCAGCCCCTGTCTTGGGCAGCCCAGAGCATGGCAAGCGTACTGTCTTTCTTGTAGTTGATGCCCGCAATTGGGTCCATGACTACACCAAGTTTTACTGACATTGGTTTTCCTTAAATTAGTTTTTCTGAACAAAGTGTGTGCTGGGTAGCTTTTATAAGGCTTATAACTCGAAATAGCTTTATTTATGTACATTTGTGGGCTATTAATTTGTGGAGAAATTAGCACAATATACGCAGCCTGAGGGCAGTTATTCTGATAAAGCGTGCTAACTAGGACAACACAGCGGCACAACCTAGGTGCGATGCAGGCAAAAATATGGCAGCAAATCTTGATAAGCTAAAAATAATGGTAATTGACGACAGCAAGACCATTCGGCGAACGGCCGAAACATTGCTGCAGAAAGAGGGTTGCACGGTAATTACCGCTATCGATGGTTTTGACGCTCTGGCGAAAATTGCCGATAACCGCCCCGATCTGATTTTTGTCGACATCATGATGCCCAGATTGGACGGCTATCAGACCTGCGCGTTGGTAAAAAACAACAGCGAGTTTAAGTCTACACCAGTGATTATGTTATCGAGTAAAGACGGCTTGTTTGATAAAGCGAAGGGCCGGATTGTTGGATCTGATCAATATTTGACCAAACCTTTTAGTAAGAACGAATTACTGGGCGCTATCGAAGCCCAGGTTGAACTGAAAGAAGCAAGTTAGGGAAACACGCTTATATGGCACGCGTTCTCATCGTTGATGACTCTCCCACAGAGACATTTCGTATGTCGAGTTGGCTGAACAAAGCGGGCTTTGATGTACTGACGGCGGATAACGGTGAGAAGGGCGTGGACATTGCCCGTGCTGAGCACCCGGATTTGGTATTGATGGATATCGTTATGCCTGGCATAAATGGCTTTCAGGCCACCCGCCAGCTCAACAAAGACAGTCGTACAACTAACATACCCGTTGTCATTGTGACAACGAAGAACCAGGAAACTGACCGTGTTTGGGGCGAGCGCCAAGGTGCTAGCGCATTTTTAACCAAGCCGGTGGACCAAAAAATATTACTGCGAACAATTAATTCACTGATTGCCTAAATAACAATACATGGAAACGGCTGACGATCCTTATGGTGTTCTGGCAACAATTGCGGCAAGCAGTATTTCAGGACAGCGCGGCTTACCACAGCAAATTGATGCGAAAACCATGTGGAGTGGTATTGGCTTTAATTTATGCGGTAAGCGCTTTGTGGTACCCATGACCGAGGTTGCCGAGTTGCTTGAGCGGCCTGGTGCCACGCGCATTCCAGGAGTAAAGCCGTGGGTTCGTGGTGTGGCCAATGTGCGTGGCCGACTGCTTCCATTGATTGATCTGGAGGCTTTTTTCGGTGGCCAGTTGGGCAGCAACAGAAAGAAGCAGAGGGTGCTCGCTTTGGATATGGGCGATTTCTATTCCGGTGTACTGGTTAACGAAGTGTACGGGATGCAGCACTTTGCCATTGAAAACTACAGCGCCAATGACGACACTGAAGAAGAGTTGGCGCCGTTTGCAGCCTATCTGCGTGGCAAGTATCACAATGATAAAGAGAGCTGGACTGTGTTCAGCTTGCAAGAGTTGGTGAAAGATCCGCAATTTTTTAATGCCGCGGCGCAGTAACACATGATGACATTTTTCAAGATTAAGACCTGGGAGCCCAGCGTATGAGCAGCAAAGATCTGAACCGAGGCGCCGACCCCGGTAACGGACCCATTTTCCTCATTGGCCTGATATTTCTTGCAGCGGCCGCATTTGCCGCATGGAGTATGTTCGTTGCCAATCGTGACGCCGGCTATGACGCGCGGTATCAGGAGATTACCGCGGAATTGAGAGTAATGGCCCAGCAGGTTTCGTCCAGCGCGCGTCTGGCGATTGCCGGCGACGGTGAAGCCTTCGATATGCTGAATGAGTCAGCCAGCGAGTTTAACCAAAACCTGAGCATATTGAATGATGGGAGTGACGTGCTGCCCTCGCCACAGTCAATGCTGATTGAGGAGCTCAGCGCGCTAAACTCTGAATGGTCTCCGGTGAAGGCAGCGGTTGGCACAATGTACGCCAACCGTGATCGAATACTATTTTTGCATGAAGTAGCCAAAACTCTGAACGATTCGATTCCAGAACTTCAGCAGGAATACAACAACGTTGTGGAAATCTTGCTCGAAAGCGGAGCGCCCTCGGATCAGGTTGCCGTTGCACAACGACAATCATGGCTTGCTGAACGCATTGCTCGCAATGTGGATAAAATGTTAGAAGGTGGAGAAGGCGCCGATCAGGCAGCTGACCAGTTCAATCTGGACGCCAGTTTGTTCGGAAGTGTTTTGGATGGCATGTTGAATCGGAATGCCGCAATGCGCATTAGCCGAGTCACTGACGCCGATGCGAGAGCTAGCCTGGTTGAAATTTCCAAACTGTTTGAGTTTGTTAGTGGCTCGGTGGATGAAATTTTTCAGGCCTCACCCGATTTGCTTGAAGCGCGTGAAGCTGCGGATGTGATCGCCAATGGTGCACCGGAGCTGATGACCGATACCAGCGCCTTGTCGGATGCCATCGGCGGATTAAGTTCACGACGCCAGTTTACGCCGCAGTGGACATTGGCAGCTGGTGCGGTCATGTTATTGTCGCTTGCCGCCATTGGTTATCTATTGCTGCGCAACACCAGGCGTCGCTTGGCGCACACTGCAGAAACGAACGACCAGAACCAACAGGCAATTTTGCGCTTGCTGGACGAAATCGGTGATCTTGCCGATGGTGATCTGACGACTAATGCCACGGTAACAGAAGACTTTACCGGTGCAATTGCTGACTCGGTTAACTACGCCATCGGCCAGTTGCGAGAGTTGGTGTCGAAAATAAATGATACGGCGGTATCCGTATCGTCTTCAGCCGAACAAAACCAGCAAAGTGCGCTAGGTCTTGCTCAAGCGTCAGAAAAACAGGCGGTAGAAATTTCCGGTGCGTCTACAGCGATCAATGAAATGGCGAAAACCATTGACCAGGTCTCGTCCAACGCAGGTGAGTCAGCCAATGTTGCGGAACGCTCGGTGGAAATTGCGAATTCGGGCGGTCAGCTGGTGCGTAATACGATTACCGGCATGGACAATATTCGCGAGCAAATCCAGGACACATCAAAGCGAATCAAGCGTCTTGGAGAAAGCTCACAAGAGATTGGTGACATCGTGTCTCTGATCAACGATATTGCTGACCAAACCAATATTCTGGCCTTGAACGCGGCCATCCAGGCATCGATGGCGGGTGATGCAGGTCGTGGCTTCGCAGTGGTTGCTGACGAAGTGCAGCGACTGGCGGAACGATCTGGTGCGGCGACCAAGCAAATTGAAGCTTTGGTGAAAACCATTCAATCAGACACTAACGAAGCGGTTATTTCGATGGAACAAACCACCACTGAGGTGGTGCGTGGTGCACGACTTGCGCAAGACGCGGGTGTGGCACTGGAAGAAATTGAAAACGTATCAACCAACCTGGCTGAACTGATTCAGAACATCTCCAATGCAGCGCGCCAGCAGGCGATGACAGCCGGCAACATTTCCAACACCATGGGCGTGGTGCAAGAAATTGCCAGTCAGACATCCGAGGGTACCAAATCGAGTGCCGATTCGATCGGTGACCTCGCCAGCATGGCGCACGACTTGAGGCAATCTGTAGAAGGCTTCAAGCTTCCATCTGATGAACCCGAAGTAGACCAGACAGACCAACTGGAGGGAATGGAATCTTTCCTTGAAATAGGCAGCAAGGACGATAGCGACGATGTTGTGAGTGCCGCCTGAGGTCGGCGCTCAAAACACGAAGAACTGTAAATCCTTATAAGAGGCGCCGACAGGCACAATCCAATGGCGGAACAACAGCTGGATTATGTTGCATTTGAATGGGTGAATAGCGAGCTTGACGATACCATCAAGCAAGCGCGGCAGGCTCTCGAAGCGTATAGTCAAGACACCGAAGATTTCAGCAAACTGCGTTTTACGCTGACGCATGCGCACCAGATCAATGGCACCTTACGTATGGTGCAGTTGAACAATCTGGTGACACTGGCTGAAGAGATAGAAGCCGTCGCTCAGGCATTGGTTAATCGTTCCACGCCGGACGAATATGCCGCGCTGGAAATTCTGATGACGGCCTTTTTGCAGTTGCCAGGATTGTTGGAGCGAGTCAAAAAGGTCAAGGCCGATATAGCGCCGAACGCCTTACAGCCAATCATTAACGAGTTAAAAGCAGTGCGTGGTGCGGAGCCATCACTCGCCCTTAAGCCTGCTGACTTTTCTGCCGCATTCTCCAGTCGTGTCTCGCGCGAAGATTTCGATGACTTGATGCTGAAGCTACGCAAGATGTTTCGCGTGGCCGTGCTGAATATTGCGCGCGACAAAGACATAGACAAAAATCTTAGGTATCTGGCGCAAATCGGTCAGCGAATTCACAAGATAAGTCAGAACACCACACAGGAATACTTTTGGCGAACAGCGCTTGGTTTATTTGAAGTTCTGGAAGAAGGCAGTCTTGTCATCAGCAATGAAGTTGCGGATTTGCTGCTTGAGCTGGATAAGATGCTCATTAATATCGCTGCAGGTGGTCCGGATTCACTAAAAGAACCTGCCGCAGATTCTTTACAAATATCCATCAAGACCTTGCTCAAAACAGTCAAGACTGAACAAGCTCTGGTCACAGATCTGCAAAAGCAATGGGATGAAGAGCTCAAAACGCCCAGTGAGCTTGAAGCAATGGGACCAGACAGCGCGACTTTACAGTCGGTAGTCGACGCCCTTCTCGAAGAGCTGAGCAGCATTAAAGATTATATAGACCTTTACGTTCGTAATCGCGATCGAGATGAAGTTGAACTCGAACCCGCCCTGCCGGTTTTCACTCGTATCATTAACACGATGATGGTGCTAGGCCTGGGCGACGCGTTGCGTACGGTGCGCCGCCAGGCTGAAGCCATCGAGCAAATGATCAGTGGGCAGAAAGAACCGAGCCCCGAAGCCTTGATGGAAATTGCTGAGAACATTATCAGCGTTGAAGCCGTACTGAAGGAAACTGTTGAGCAGGAAAGCATTGAGTCTGCCAGTCAAACCACAGAGAAAGACAGGCAGTTAGCAGCTGCCTTCCAGTCTGTTGTTCACGAAGCCCGATATGGCATTGATCAGGCCAAGGAAGCAGTGATCGAGTTCATTGCGCATCAGTGGGATCATCAACGTTTGAGCGGTGTGCCTGCTCTGTTGAGTGAAGTTCGTGGCGGCCTGATGATTTTACCGCTGGAACGAGCCGCACAGATTTTGGCAAGTTGCGAGTGGTACATCTGCGACCATTTGTTGATGGGCAAACGGGTACCAGAATGGCAAATGCTGGATACTCTGGCCGACGCACTGACAAGCGTTGATTACTATCTAGAGCGCCTGGTCGAAGATACGCTGACTGAAAGCGACATGATTCTTGATGTGGCAATAGAGAGTGTTGCCGCGCTTGGCTTTCCTATTGGCGATCTAGACAAATGGCAACGCCGTCCGGAGCTGTATGTGCAGTCCGATACAGGCGAAGACGATAATCTCGAAATTTCAGAATTCATGGTGTTCGACGACGAATTCGACCAGTATGCGGCAGCGCGTTTAAAAGACGATATGCAGGCGGCCGATGAGCCGGCCTTTGATGATAGCTCCGCAGACCTCAAACACACAGCCTCTGACCCGTCTACTGTTGCGCCAGCTGCAGTGATGGATCAGACCAACGCATTGGACGCCAGTAACGAGCCGGTGTCTGCCGAGGTAAGCAGCAACGCACAGAATGAAGAGCTCGATGACGAGATTATTGAGATATTCTCTGAAGAAACCGATGAAGTGTTGCTGGAGCTTGATCAACATCTTGATCGCATGAGCGAAGCGGACTCTTTGCAAGCCGTTCGGCGAAGCTTCCATACACTCAAGGGCAGTGGCCGTATGGTTGGCGCTAATGACGCAGGCGAATTGGCCTGGAGCATTGAGAATATGCTGAACCGAGTGATTGATGGATCACAAAAGCTAACCCCTGCGCATCAAGAAATAACCAGGCAAGTCAGGTTGCTGATGCCGGCGATGTTGAATGACTTTATTACCGGCGGTTATTCAGCCAGCGCTGAAGCGGCCAGATTGAGCGAACTTGCGGATGCAATTAGTACAGGTCAAAGCGACATAGTATCGATTGAACAAATTAGTAAAGGTACAGCTCTCGGCGAGGCCATGCCTGAGGTTGAAGTCGCTCTTGAAGATGACACCGATGCAGAGTTCGCCGATGAGATGCTGGCGTCGGTCACATTGATGATGGAAGAGCCCGATGCGCAAGCTACGGCGCAAAATGATGTCAAAACGTCAGCGGCGCAAAGCGATCAGGACGATGAGTTGGCGTTGCAGAACATTTTTAGCGCCGAAGCGGCCGCTCATCTTGAACAAGTACAGCGTTTTGTTGATGATGCAAACAATGGCGATAGCAATGTGTCTGATGGACTGCATCGTGCGCTGCATACTTTGAAAGGCAGTGCGCTGATCGCAGGCTTTGATCACATTGCTAATTATGTAGGTCCGCTTGAGTCCTATGTTCTCGAGATGCACCAATTACGCCGCCCGGTTAATAAGGATGCGCTCGGTCTGATAGAAGACGTCGCCATACTGGTGCGCTCAGACCTTGCCTTATTGCCAGAGACCTCTGAGGAAAACATTGAAGCAGGTTTGGAGCTGTGCGCTGAATTGGAGCATTGCCGAGCACAGCTGGACAATGTTGAGGCTGCGATAGATCCAGAAGAGGTTAAGCCATTCGCAGAGTTTATGACCGAGCTGATGGCCAGTGTGTCAGCGTGCGCCAGTTTGCTTCAGGAAGCGAAAGCGGGGCGTTCCGCGGATGACGCAATGTTGCGTATAGCTCGGTATCAGCGTGCATTGGGTGCGCAAGCTAAACAGCAGCAGCAATCAGAATTGGAAACGCTTGCCTTCACGTCAGCTGATGCCTACGAGCAAGCGGCGACACTGGATTGGTTACCGGAAAGCTTTCTGGCGCTTGCGGATGTAAGCCAGGAAGGATTTGCCGCCGCCATAGACTGCCTATCCAGTGGCGAAGCCCTGGCCAGCCAGGCCGAGTTCGAAAAGGCCAGTGTTGCACTGGCACGATTTGAGCTAGCAGAATACAAAACAGAACTGAAAGCCCGCGAGCAAGCCGTAGATGATGCAGAGCGTGAAGCGGATGCCCTGATTGAAAGCTCGAGTAAGGACACCGAGCTGCTAATCTCGCGCTGGATGAAGGATAAGTTTGAACCAGGTAAGCCTGACACACCGGAAGACATGGCCGAGCGGTTTTTCAGTGCGAAAGCGCCGGTTAACCACACTGCGGAAAGCAAACAAGAGAAGTCCAGTCGCTCACTGTTTATGGCGGCCACCGGTTTGCTTGCAAGCAACGCAGCACCAATGCCTGCCCATGCGGACAATGAAGAAGACTACCAAAACGGTTCTGACAGCGAACAATCAGCAGTAACGGAGGCTGCCGTTCAGAATACTGGTGACTCCGAAGCGCTTGATGACGATGACGAAGCTAACAACGAAAAAGCCGACACCATCGAAACGTTAATGCAGGCTTTTGATGGCGGAGCGGCTAACGCACAGCTTCTTGAGCCGGAGGAGGGGAATGGGTCATTTATTGCTGATCCTTCAGCAGCTACAGAGGCAGATCATGATTCAGAGCTGGAGTCCGCTGAGCAGAGTGATGAGCTTTCCGTTCACGAATCTACAGGATTCATTAAAGCAGAGGCAGAAGCAGAAGCGATCATGGAGCGCATCGATGAGGCTGACCCCGTTGTCCAAGCCGCTACCGATGATCAGCCAATCGAGCCAGAACAATTTATGCCGTCGGCTTCCGCGGCCGAACAGTCCTCAGACGCTGACGTGGATAATGAAATACTGGATATCTTCACCGAAGAAGCAGTCGATCTTTTGGAAGATATTGATGAAACAGTACATGACTGGAAGGATGAACCTGCGGCAACACGCTACGTTGATGAGTTGCAGCGCGCGCTGCACACGCTGAAAGGCGGCGCAAGGCTGGCGGATGTGACCATGTTGGGGGATTTGGCCCATGAGTGCGAATCGTTCGTTGAGCGTGTAGAGCAATCAGGTTTGAGTTATTCGCCCGAATTCTTTTCAGAGCTGCAGGTTTATGTAGACAAAATTACGGGCCAGGTTGACTTGTTGCGCGATCCATCCTTGGCCACAGAAACTGAGGAAGAGCAAGTTTTTGACACGGATTCTATGGCCGCCGCAAGCAATGATTCGACGGACGGTGACCCTGTGTTAGAAGGTCAGTTCGTAGTTATTGAAGCCGATGAGCCAGTAGTGAACGATAGCGACACTACAGAAGACCTCGCAGCAGCGCCAACCGCAGAAAATGTAGTACGGCTGGAGCGATCCGATTCAGACGCGCCAGCCGTTGTTGGCAAGAGTGAGCTGGCAGCAAACGCCGACAATGCACGGCGCACTACTCAGGAAGTGGTACGAGTGCCCAGCCAGTTGTTGGAAAATCTGGTCAACCTTGCGGGTGAAACAAGTATTTCGCGCGCACGGGCAGAAGAACAGGTATCAGAATTCGGCTTTTCGCTTGAAGAAATGGAAGGTACGGTTGAGCGCCTACAAGATAAGCTGCGTCGCCTGGAAATGGAAACAGAAGCGCAAATTTTGTTTCGCCAGGAACAGGTAGAGCAAGAGGGTCTTGATAGCTTTGACCCGCTTGAAATGGATCGCTACTCGCAACTGCAAACGCTGTCTCGCTCCTTAATGGAATCAGCCTCGGACTTGCTCGACTTGAAGAGCACTATGAGTGAAAAAGCGCGAGACATGGAAACTCTGCTGCTGCAGCAATCGCGTATCAACACTGATTTGCAAGAAGGTTTGATGCAGTCACGAATGGTGCCATTCTCTCGTCTTGTACCTAGACTGCGAAGAATTGTACGCCAGGTCAGTAATGAGCTGGGTAAGCAGGTTGAATTTGAACTATTGAATATTGAAGGCGAAATGGATCGCAGTGTTCTTGAGCGAATGCTGCCGCCATTGGAGCATATGCTGCGAAACGCAGTAGACCACGGAATTGAACCGGCAGATGTTCGGCTGGACTACGAGAAGGATGAGGTTGGTCACGTAAGCCTTGGCTTAATGCGCGAGGGGAATGAGGTTGTCATTATTCTGGAAGATGACGGTGCGGGTATTGACGTATCGCGGGTAAGAGACAAAGCCATCGAAGCCGGCTTAATGAGCGCCGATGCGGATCTCAGTGAGCACGAAATTCTTCAATTCATTCTGGAAACCGGGGTCAGCACAGCAACTGAGCTTACGCAAATATCAGGTCGTGGCGTTGGTCTTGATGTGGTTAGCTCCGAGATAAAACAGCTAGGCGGCACCATGGATATACAGTCCAGGCGCGGCCTGGGCACCAAGTTCGTCGTTCGCTTGCCGTTTACGGTATCGGTCAATAGGGCGTTGACCGTGTCGGTTGGTAGCGACATGTACGCCATTCCGCTTAATAGTATTGAAGGTATTGTGCGCGTCAGCCCATTTGAGCTGGAGGCGTATTACCAACCCGACTCACCACGCTTTGAATACGCCGGTCAGCCTTATGATCTGCGTTATCTGGGAAGTTTGCTCGGTCTTGAAGCCAAGGCGAATGTTCACGCCCATAGCGCGCCACTACCGGTGGTATTGGTGCGCGCTGGCGAGCATGCGGTTGCGATACAGGTAGATGGCGTGCACGGTAGCCGGGAAGTCGTCGTGAAAGCGCTGGGCCCGCAGTTTGGTATGGTACACGGCGTATCCGGCGCAACCGTGCTTGGCGATGGTCGCGTGGTTGTGATTCTGGATCTGCTCGCGGTGATTCGTCAGAATGCGACGCAAGCCTTGCGCGGACCCGACCCCGCGTTTGCGCTGGAGCAAAACGAGCACATTGAAGCAGACAATGACAATGTAGTTGTAATGGTGGTGGATGATTCGGTGACTGTTCGTAAGGTAACCTCGCGCTTCCTGGAACGCCAGGGTATGGAAGTGATAGTGGCACGTGATGGTGTTGAGGCCATGGCGCTGCTGCAGGACCGGACACCAGATGTGATGTTGTTGGACATCGAAATGCCTCGTATGGACGGCTTCGAAGTAGCTAACCAGGTGCGCCATCACAGCCAGCTTAAAAACCTGCCAATCATAATGATTACCTCACGCACCGGGGACAAGCACCGTGAGCGTGCGTTTTCGATAGGCGTAAACAACTATCTGGGCAAGCCTTATCAGGAGATGGAATTGCTTCATGCAATTACTGAGCTTGTAGGCGCAGAGCGCCTTGAAAAAATTAGCCACGCATAGGCTGGATCACTATGAAGCAAGCCTTACAAGTGGAAGAATTGCCGGCAGAGCTGGTGACATTTTTAATGCCGGTTACCAAGCGATATTTGTTGCTGCCCAACGTAACAGTGGCTGAAATAATTCATCATAGAGCACCAAAGCAGCCCGATGATATGCCGACCTGGTTTTTGGGTCATCTGGAGTGGCGCGGTCAACGGGTACCTATGGTCTCGTTTGAAGCACTTAATGAAGAGCCATTTCAAGCAGATGGCAGACGACAGAATATTGCCGTGTTAAACGGTATCAGCAACCCGGAGAAGCTACCGTTTCTTGCACTACTTACTCAAGGTGCTCCGCGGCTGATGCGTTTAACACCCGATGAAATCACCGGCGAAGGGTCGCAGGATAAGAAAGGGCCAGCAGAACTCATGGTTGTATCGGCCAATGGCGAAACCGCCAGTATTCCTGATCTGAATTTCATCGAAAATTGCGTGTTGGATTTAAACGTCTGAGATTTCTACTGCGCTGAGTTAGCGGCTGGCTAAATCCCCGACAGAAAATTGAAGAACACTGAGCAGCGCCACGGGTGCGGTTTCTGCGCGCAGAATTCTTGGTCCAAACCGGTAAGGCACGAAACCAGAAACCTTAATCTGCGAAAACTCCTTTTCATCAAAGCCTCCTTCAGGCCCACTTGCGACTACCCAACGGTTTGACTGCCGGCTCGACAACAAATTTTCAACAGACAGTTGTTCTCCATCAGGGTGTAGCAACAGTTTATTGCTTTCTGCGGGCAGGTGTGGAAGCCAGCTCGTCAGCTTTACCGGCGGATAAATGTGCGGAACACGGTTTAGACCGGATTGCTCGCAGGCAGAACGCAACACGCCTTGCCAATGCAGCATCCGCCTGGCTATTTTGTCTTTACTAATTTTGAATTCGGAGCGTTGGCTAAGCAAAGGCGTTATTTCGCTGACCCCCAGTTCGCAGCATTTCTGCAGTGCATAGTCCATGCGATCGCCACGAAGTGCCGCAAAAGCCATATGAATGTTGATTGTGGAGGCGCGATCATCATTGTGAAACTTCAGCAGCTCAATTTCTGCGATCTTACGATTCAGTGTACGTATACAACCCTGGAATTCTCCGCCTCTGCCGTCGAAGATAATGACTTCGTCACCGACCTTATGCCGTAGCACGTTCAACAGATAATGCGCTGATTGTTCTTCGAGAGTATGCAGGCTTGGAAGAGAGCCATCTGTCTTTATTGGAACTGCGCTGAATAATCGGCTAATGCGCATGCCAACGCTAGCAGGCTGTCCAGCCGAGATTGCCGCATATTTCTGTGGTGGGCTCGGTCGTATTCATTGTGTAGAAATGAATACCAGGTGCGCCGCCCTTTAGAAGTTGTTCGCAAAGGCGGCTTACTGTTTCTATGCCCAGCTTGGTGGTTGCCGCCAGGTCATCTTGAATAGGCTCAAATCGCTGACGCATCCAGCGCGGCACATCGAACCCACTTTTTGTTGCGAAGCGACTAATATTTTTGAAGTTGGTGATTGGCATAATGCCTGGATAGATAGGCGCATCCATTCCCTGACGCTGACATTCATCTACGTAATAGAAGTAAGCATCGGGGTTGTAAAAGAGCTGCGTAATTGCAGCGCTCGCACCGGCATCTATTTTGCCTTTCAGATAATACGCATCGTCTTGATAAGAGTCGGATTCAGGATGCACTTCGGGATAAGCGGCAACTTCAATTTCAAACTGCTCACCAAAATGCGTGCGAATAAAGCTTACCAATTCATTGGCGTGCACCAGTTGCTTTGACGTACCAATTCCGGAAGGTGTATCGCCACGTAAGGCGACGAGACGTTTAATACCAAGGTCGGCGTATTGTTGAAGAAACGCCAACATGGCTTCCTCGTTATCGCCGCCAAAGGAAAGGTGCGGCGCCACATCTGCACTGCCACGGCAGAATTCACTGACAATATCGAAGGTGGTTTCCCTGGTGCTGCCACCTGCGCCATAAGTGATGGAGAAGAACTCAGGATCCAGTTTTCCCAGCTCTTCCCATACACCTCTGAGTTTTTCTAAGCCTTGCTCGGTTTTCGCCGGGAAAAACTCGAAACTCAGTCGCTTGTCAGTGATACTGTCCGTCATTGACTATTGCCTCGTCCTTGTGGGTTTCCGCTCAATACTGGTATTAGTACTTGTAGCTTTCAACCTTATAAGGGCCGTCTACGTCCACGTTGATGTAGCTGGCTTGATCATCGGTCATGCGTGTAATCACACCACTGAAGCCCTCAACCATGTAGCTAGCCACTTCCTCATCCAGTTTCTTCGGCAGCACGACAACGCTAATGGCTTCGTCCTGTGCGGCTTTGTCAAGATCGGCAAACTTGCGCTCAAAAAGATACATTTGCGCCAGTACCTGGTTTGCGAACGAGCCGTCCATAATTCTTGAAGGATGGCCAGTTGCGTTACCCAGATTTACCAAACGACCTTCCGCCAGCAAAAGCAGGTAATCGTCATCTTGCAGATCTACATCAGCGTCGGGCTTGCTGCCACGATAGATTTTGTGCACCTGCGGCTTCACTTCCTGCCAGGCCCAGTTTTCACGCATATACTGAGTGTCAATTTCGTTGTCAAAGTGGCCGATATTGCAAATAACAGCACCCTTCTTAACACTCTGCAGCATGTTGGCGTCACAGACATTGGTGTTGCCTGTTGTCGTCACAATCAAGTCAGTCTGACCAAGAATATGCGTGTCTATACAGCCGAGGCTGCCATCGTTGATGCCGTCAACATACGGTGATGCTACTTCAAAGCCGTCCATGCATGCCTGCATTGCGCATATAGGATCGATCTCTGAAACGCGGACAATCATCCCCTCCTGGCGCAAACTCTGCGCGGATCCCTTACCAACGTCGCCATAGCCAACTACCAGCGCACGCTTTCCAGCTAACAGATGATCTGTGCCACGTTTGATAGCGTCGTTCAGGCTGTGTCTGCAACCGTATTTATTGTCGTTCTTGGACTTGGTAACCGAATCGTTAACGTTGATGGCGGGCACCTTCAAACTGCCTTCTTCAAGCATTTCCAACAAACGATGAACGCCAGTTGTGGTTTCTTCCGTTAAGCCATGAATATTGGCCAACATTTCAGGGTATTTTTGATGAACCATCGCCGTCAAATCGCCACCATCATCCAGCAGCATATTGGCATCCCAAGGCTTACCATCTTTAAGAATGGTTTGTTCAATACACCAGTCGCCTTCTTCCAAGGTCTGACCCTTCCAGGCGTACACTGGAACACCGACTGCGGCCATAGCAGCGGCCGCGTGATCTTGGGTTGAAAATATATTGCATGAAGACCAACGCACGTCGGCGCCCAATTCGCGCAGGGTTTCAATCAGTACGGCCGTCTGAATGGTCATGTGAATGCAGCCGATGATCTTTGCATCGGCCAGTGGTTGCTCTGCTTTGTACTTGGTGCGCAGGGCCATTAGTGCAGGCATTTCCGATTCGGCGATGGCGATTTCTCTGCGGCCAAAGTCAGCCAGGCTCATATCAGCTACTTTGTAGTCTGTGTCAGTAATTTGCTCGTTAGCGTTCATTGTCTATTCCAGTAGTTTAAAAAAGTAAGTTCTAGAGCGCAGATTTCAGGGCGTCGGCCTTGTCAGTCTTCTCCCAGGTGAAACTGTCTTCAGTTCTGCCAAAGTGACCGTAGGCGGCCGTCTTTTGGTAGATCGGACGCTTAAGGTCAAGCATCTTGATAAGACCGCCTGGTGTCAGGTCGAAATGCTCCCGCACCAAGTCAATGATCTTGTCGTCACTCATCTTGCCTGTGCCAAATGTGTTCATGCTAATAGAGGTGGGCTCAGAGACGCCAATAGCGTATGACACCTGAATTTCACAACGATCCGCCAAGCCAGCGGCTACAATGTTCTTGGCAACATAACGACCCGCATAAGCGGCAGAGCGGTCAACTTTCGATGGGTCTTTGCCGGAGAAAGCGCCTCCGCCGTGTCTGGCCATGCCACCATAGGTGTCTACAATAATTTTTCGACCTGTCAGGCCGCAGTCACCCACTGGGCCACCGATAACAAAATTTCCGGTTGGGTTAATAAAGTACTTGGTATCAGCGTTCAGCCACTCTTCCGGTAATACCGGCTTAATAATGTCTTGCATCACTGCTTCGCGAAGGTCAGCCAGGCTGATTGTATCGCTGTGTTGTGTTGACAGTACTACGGCATCAATACCTGCTGGTTTGCCGTCATCACCATAACGGAACGTTACCTGGCTTTTAGCGTCAGGGCGCAGCCAGTTGTGTGAGCCAGCTTTGCGGACAATGGATTGCTGCTCTACCAATCTATGTGCGTAAGTAATAGGCGCGGGCATCAATACATCAGTCTCATTGGTGGCGTAGCCAAACATCAAGCCCTGGTCGCCAGCGCCGAGATCTTTCTCGTCGCCTTCATCAACGCCCATTGCGATATCGGCTGATTGCTTGCCAATTGCGTTCAACACAGCGCACGACTCCCAGTCAAAGCCCATGTCAGAGCTGTTATAGCCGATGTGACGAAGAACACCGCGGGCAATCTCTTCGATGTCTACCCATGCGGATGTTCGTACTTCGCCAGCGACGATGACCATGCCGGTTTTAACCATCGTTTCGACCGCAACTCTGGCGTTAGGGTCTTCAGCGATGATCGCATCTAGTATGGCGTCCGATATCTGATCAGATACTTTGTCAGGGTGTCCTTCGGAAACTGATTCCGAGGTAAATAAAGAATATTCGCTCATTAGGAGTCCTTTAGTTTAGGGCGTTAAATTTATTGCCAGGTTGATGAAATGGTTTTAGAAAATTGTCGAATTTGCAGTTGAAAACCGTTGCGCAAGCTCAGGTATTGACCACTGCCAATCTCGTTCAGTTGATGTTGACTGGTCCATTCGCTAAGAGTCTCAGGGGCGATTCCAAGCCATAAATCGCCACAGGAATTGCGTACCCAATCTTGATCATGTGCACAAAGCTCAGCGATGATCAATTGACCACCCTCGTTCAACAACTCATTAATATCACGCAGCAACTCCGCAGGTGACGCGAGGTGGTGCAACACCATGTTTACGACCACGGTGTCTACACGGAGGCCACGTTGCAATGCCGTTGAGGTGTCTCCAAGAATGAACTCGATGCGTGCGCTGTCTATGTGCGGGCTCTGCTGGCTGTTTGCACGCGCCGCATCCAGCATTTCTCTGGAGTTATCCAGAGCAACCACTGTGTGAAATCGTGGCGTTAGCTCAGCTAAAAATTGTCCAGTTCCTGGGCCTATTTCCAGCACACTGCCGCGTTGCTGTTCGGACAATGAGTCCAATAAATGTGCCACCGGTGCCGCGTAGACAGAAAATTCCGAAATCTGCTCCTGCTGGCGGCTGAATTCTCCAGCATATTGCTCGAAAAACGATCTGGAGTGGCTTGCTCTTTGTTCCCGAATATCAGCGAGACGCTGTTCAATATCATCTGGCAGCACCAACTCGTCGGTTAGCTGTAACAGCTGCTGTTGCAAATCGCTGAGCGCATTAACAGGCGCTTTGTGTGAGCGACTATAGAAAATACTATTGCCTTCACGCCGTCGGCTGACAAGACCAGCATTCGCTAAGACTTTGAGGTGATGGCTCATGCCGGATTGACGCATATCAAAAATGCTGGCCAGTTCCAACACGCCATAACTGTCGCGGTGCAGCACGCGCAAAATTTCAAGCCGCAGCTCATCGCCAGCTGCCTTATTGAAAGCGGCTAGGGTGGCGCTGGAGGCCGATGCGCTGCTGTGCACCGCTGCATTTACGGGTTGTGCGGCTGCCATTTTTTGCGGGTTAGCGGTCTGCTCTGAGGTAAAACGAATGGAAGTATACGTGCGACAGCTATCTATATCAAAATATTTTGATATAGTACCAAGTAATTACATCGCTTATCCGATGAGCGGTTGCCCGTAGGGGGCTGCTGAGCGACAATAGCGCGCCTTCAAACCTGCCCCCAGAGACCCGAAGCTATGCCCACCCGCACAGATTTAGCTAATGCCATTCGCGCCCTCAGCATGGACGCCGTTCAGCAGGCCAATTCCGGCCATCCTGGCGCTCCCATGGGTATGGCAGACATCGCGGAAGTGTTGTGGAATGACTTTCTGAAGCACAACCCGTCCAACCCGAATTGGTCAAACCGCGATAGATTTGTGTTGTCCAATGGCCACGGGTCCATGCTGCTGTATTCGCTGCTGCATCTCACCGGGTATGAGTTAACGATAGAAGAAATCCGCAATTTCCGTCAGCTGGGTTCAAAAACGCCCGGGCACCCTGAATACGGCTATGCACCTGGTGTTGAAACCACAACCGGACCCTTGGGTCAGGGCCTGGCAAACGCGGTTGGAATGGCACTTGCTGAAAAAGTAATGGCAGCCCAATTCAATCGCGGCGCGTTGAACATAGTGGACCATCACACTTACGTATTTCTGGGAGACGGCTGTCTGATGGAAGGTGTCTCGCACGAAGCGTCTTCTTTGGCCGGCACGCTGGGCCTTGGTAAATTGATAGCACTCTATGACGACAACAACATCTCGATTGATGGCGAGGTAGACGGCTGGTTTACGGACAACACGCCAATGCGGTTTGAATCTTATGGCTGGCATGTGTTGCCCGATGTCGATGGTCACGATCCGGGGGCGGTCAAAGCGGCCATTGAAAAAGCGCAAGCCGAGACCGGCAGGCCAAGCCTGATATGCTGCAAGACGGTGATTGGCAAAGGCTCGCCCAATAAGCAGGGTACGGCTGCCACTCACGGTTCAGCCCTGGGTGTTGAAGAAGTCGCAGCGGTTCGCGAGACCATCGGCTGGCAGCATGAGCCGTTCCATGTACCTGAAGACGTGTATGCGGGCTGGAACGCAGCGGAATCGGGCACCGCCTCCGAGCAAGCCTGGAATACATTGTTTGCAGATTATCAGGCGGAGTACCCGGAGCTTGCCGCTGAGTACAGCCGCCGCGCTAACGGTGAATTGCCCAGTGATTTTGAACAACGCTCCGCAGCCTGCGTATTGGCCGCGCAGAGTGCCGGAGAAAATATCGCCAGCCGTAAAGCATCCCAAAAAGCGCTCAATGCGCTAGGCCCCATGTTGCCAGAAATACTGGGCGGATCGGCAGACCTAACGGGTTCTAATTTGACGCTTTGGGATTTGTCCAGCCCGATCAGTGCAGAAGTCGCCCAAGGCAATTACCTGTATTACGGCGTGCGTGAATTCGGCATGGCCGCCATTATGAACGGCATTGCTTTGCACGGTGGCTTTATTAATTACGGCGCGACCTTCCTGATGTTTATGGAATACGCAAGAAATGCAGTGCGCATGGCGGCATTAATGAAGCAGCAAAGTATTTTTGTGTTCACGCATGACTCTATTGGTCTGGGCGAAGACGGCCCAACCCATCAACCGGTAGAGCAGCTCACGGCACTTCGCTGCACGCCTAATCTTCACACCTGGCGCCCGTGTGATGCTGTTGAATCAATGGCCGCATGGCGTTCAGCGCTGTTGCGGCAGGATGGACCGGCCGCGCTGGTGTTTTCTCGCCAAACCTTGGCCCACCAACCTCGCAATGACGAGCAATTAGAAGCTATCGGTAAGGGTGGATACGTTTTGCGCGACAGCCGGGGTGAACCCGAAGTGATTATCATCGCAACGGGTTCCGAACTAGGAATCGCCGTGGAGGCGGCGCAACAGCTTGGTGATAAAGTGCGTGTGGTATCCATGCCTTGTGCTGAATTGTTCGCGCAACAAGACGAAAGCTACCGTGAATCTGTGCTGCCTGCTAGCGTTCGCAAACGCGTTGCCGTAGAAGCCGGGCACGGCGACTACTGGCGTAAATTCGTTGGTCTGGACGGCCGCGTGATCAGCATTGATCGCTTTGGCGAATCGGCACCGGGTGGCGAGCTAATGAAAGAATTCGGCTTCACCAGCGAAAACGTTATGAGCGCCGTGCAGCAAATGCTGTAATGCGCCTGACCGCTTCCAATGAAACGCCTTGCCATCAACGGTTTCGGCCGAATTGGGCGATGCGTTTTTCGTGCCCTGCAAGAACGTAGCGCCGACTTCGACCTGACTCTGGTTGCCATCAATGAACTGGCTGACATTGATACCATTGCGTATTTAAGTCGCTACGACTCTACGCATGGGCGTTTTCCTGGCACCGTCGAGTTGCTAGACAATCAACTACGAGTTAGCGGCGAGACGATCACTGTTTCGCATCATGAGCGGATACAGGATCTACCGTGGCAAAGCCAGGCTATAGACCTGGTTCTGGAATGTACCGGTGTGCATGGTGACCGGGCTGCAGGTCAGCAGCATTTGCAGGCAGGTGCCGGTAAAGTACTGTTTTCGCAACCCGCCAGTGTTGATGTGGATTGCACGATTGTGCGAGGTGTTAATCACCAGCAAATAGCGGCGGATCATCGGATTGTATCCAATGCTTCATGCACTACCAATTGTATTGTGCCGGTGCTCAAGTTGCTGGATGACCAGTTTGGCATTGCATCAGGCAATATCACTACCCTGCATTCAATGATGAATGATCAGCCAGTGCTGGATGCGTACCATCATACTGATTTGCGCAAAACCCGCAGCGCCAGTCAGTCCATGATTCCTGTGGACACCGAATTGGTGCGCGGCATTGGCAGGTTGCTGCCCGATCTTGAACACCGCTTATCAGCAAAGGCAATTCGTGTACCAACGGTAAATGTATCGGCCATGGACCTTGTAGTGTGCTTGCAAAAAGACGTCAGCGTAGAGCAAGTTAACACGCTCTTTCAGCAAGCGTGCGAGACGTATTTGTACGGAGTATTGGATTGCGCCGAGGAGCCTCTGGCCAGCTGTGATTTCAATCATGACCGACACTCGGGGATTGTCGATATTGCGCACACCAGTGTGTGTAACGGCCGCTTGTTAAATGTGCTTACCTGGTTTGATAATGAATGGGGTTTCGCCAATCGCATGCTAGAAGTTGCTGACCAAATGCTCAGCAGCAACTGTGGCTGAAAGAGCGCGCGCTGCTACACTATAAGCTGCAAACTGTGAGGAAAAAATGACCATTGTCCAAATGCAAGACCTTGAGCTGGCGGGTAAGCGAGTTTTAATACGTCAAGACCTTAATGTGCCAGTGAGTGATGGAAAGGTAAGCAGCGACGCGCGAATCAAAGCGTCATTGCCAACCTTGGTCAGTGCTCTGCAACAAGGCGCAAAAGTAATGGTGATGTCGCATCTCGGTAGGCCGATAGAAGGCGGCAGCGATCCAGACAATGCCGCATTTACCCTGCAGCCAGTTGCTGACCGTTTGGGCGAGTTGTTGGGTAGCGATGTTCCGCTGATCAAAGACTGGCTAAGCGGCGTAGAGGTCGCAGACGGGCAGTTAGTGCTGCTTGAAAACGTTCGTTTTAATACCGGCGAAAAGAAAGACGACGATGAGCTGTCTAAGAAAATGGCCGCTCTGTGTGATGTGTATGTGATGGACGCCTTCGGTACGGCACACCGTGCTCAGGCCTCTACTCATGGCGTGGCAAAGTATGCGCCTGTTGCTTGTGCAGGCCCATTATTGGCAGGTGAGTTGGATGCGCTCACCAAAGCACTGGATAATCCGGCCAGACCAATGCTTGCGATTGTTGGTGGCAGTAAGGTGTCTACTAAATTGATGGTTTTGGAAACTTTGTCTGACAAAGTAGATCAATTAATTGTGGGAGGCGGAATCGCCAATACTTTTCTTGCGGCGTCTGGCCAAGCGATAGGCAAGTCTTTGTCGGAAGCAGAGTTGGAAGGCCAGGCCAAAGCGCTAATGGGCAAAACACAAATTCCTTTGCCTACGGATGTGGTGGTTGGTAAGGAGTTTTCTGAAACGGCAGAGGCTGAGCTGAAACAAGCGAGTGATGTCGCCGAAGATGATATGATTTTTGACATTGGCCCTGACACAGCGGCCACGCTTGCCGGTATTATCAAGCAAGCCAAAACAATTATCTGGAATGGGCCGGTTGGTGTGTTCGAATTTGACCAATTTGGTGAAGGAACTCGGGTGATCTCTGAAGCGATCGCTGAATCAGAGGGGTTCTCAATTGCCGGAGGTGGGGATACGCTGGCGGCGGTTGATAAATACGACATTGCCGATCGTGTATCTTATATATCGACCGGTGGTGGTGCTTTTTTAGAGTTTGTTGAAGGCAAAGAGCTGCCCGCAGTCGCGGTACTGAAAAGTCGCGCTGAGTCCTAGCAACGGCAGGCGGCAAACTTGTTAATGTTTGAACACTGAGTGACGGAACCAATTATGTCTACATTTGCTGAGCAACTTAAAAAAATAGCGGATACCACAGGTTTTATTGCCGCGCTGGATCAAAGTGGTGGAAGCACACCCAAGGCACTCAAATTGTATGGTGTTGATGAAGATTGCTATGGGTGCGAACAGGAGATGTATGACATGGTGCATGCCATGCGCACACGAATCATGACCGATTCGGCCTTTGAAGGTGCGCAAGTACTAGGTGCGATACTGTTTGAAAATACACTTGATCGTGAAGTGGAAGGCAAACCCAGCAGCCAGTACCTTTGGTTTGAGAAACGCGTAGTGCCTTTCCTGAAAGTGGACAAGGGGCTGGCGGATGAAACGAACGGCGTGCAAGTAATGAAAGACATTTCAGGTCTGGATGAATTGCTGGACAAAGCCGCTGCAAAAGATGTGTTTGGAACCAAGATGCGTTCGGTCATAAAATCAGCCAACGCCGACGGCGTTAGGGCGGTGGTTGATCAGCAATTCGACATTGGCCGGCAAATTATGGCCAAAGGTCTTGTGCCCATTATTGAGCCCGAAGTAGACATTAACAGTGCGGATAAGGCCGAGTGCGAAGCGCTGTTGAAAGAGCAATTAGTTTCGCAGCTGGACGCACTAGACGATTCACAGCAAGTAATGCTGAAGCTTACCTTACCGGAGCAGGCCAATTTCTACGCTGATTGTGTGAATCATCAGCGCGTACTCAAAGTGGTTGCACTGTCGGGTGGATACCACCGTAAATTGGCCAACGAAAAACTCAGCCAAAACACCGGCATGATTGCCAGCTTCTCGCGTGCCTTAACCGAGGGTCTGTCAGCCCAGCAATCCGATGAAGAGTTTCATTCTGCATTAAGTGATGCAATCAACAGTATTTATGAGGCGTCAGCGACTTAACGGGCGGCCAATTTACAACAATTTATCACGGCTTCAGCGGATTGGATCTAGAATAATTGTCGATGGATCTGAACCAGGTGAAGCAGCAGTTACGGGCAATGGATTTTGCCGCACCACCAACATATGGCAATGCGATACGCGCCTATTTTCAGTTCTATGGCATTGATTTTACCGATAGCTTTGCTGACCTAACACACCGTTTTGGTACGATTAAATCCGGCGAGTTTGATTTGTCGTGTCACAGCTTTCAGCGTACCGGTGCAGATTCCACAGCGTATGTGGTGCATGGCTATTTTGATCATGCAGGTTTGTATCAACATGTGATCCGGTTCCTGCTTGACCGTAATATCAATGTTATCGTATTTGATTTGCCTGGGCATGGTTTAAGCTCTGGGCCAAGAGCCAGCATCGGCGCTTTCGCAGACTATATTGCAGCGTTAGACGAATGCGTAAAACAGAGTGCGCCGTTTATGCAGCAGCCTGCACTGTTTTTTGGTCAGAGCACAGGGGGAGCGGTGATCATGCAATATTTGTTAGACCGAAAGTTTGATCAGGTGATTGCCGAGCCCGAACACGTTGTGTTGTTGGCGCCGCTCGTTCGCCCCGCTAAATGGTCTGTGTTGCGTTTTGTGTTCAGCGTCAATCGCCACTTGATCGATAGCATGCCAAGACGCTTCAGCAATAATTCGAACGACCCGGATTTTCTAGAATTTCTGCGTGAGACCGATCCATTGCAATACCGTGGTCTGCCCATGCAGTGGCTGCTGGCGATGAAAGTATGGATTAAGCATTTCCTCGCGTCACCCGATTCAAAATTGGTGCCACTTTTGGTGCAAGGTGAGCAAGATAATACGGTGGATTGGAAGTACAACATTAAGAAAGTTCGGGCCAAGTTTCCGTCGGTGAGATTGCGGCTGTTGCCCGAAGGCAAGCACCATCTCGTCAATGAGAGTGTTGAGATCAGAGAGCAAATGTTTGCGCTGGTGGAAGAATATATTGAAGCGAAAAAGGAGCGCACAAGCGTATGAACCGCTTATGCATCGCGTCTTTGTTGCTGCTGTCTCAGCAGCTTGTAGCCGCAGAACCTGAATCCCAGGAGGAACAACAAGTTCAGGCTTATATAAGCCAACAAAAGGCAGCGGGCATTCCGCCAAAAACCGGTAATGCAAATTGGAAGCCGGGTTATACCTGTAATGATCTAAAGAAGCACTCTGTTGCTGAGTACCAGGAGTGTCGATACTATTACTCGGTGCACGGTCGCTTTTATCCGGGGTAAAAGCCTCGAGGAAGTTAAGGCTTTAGCATTTTCACACCGCTTTCGGACGCCAGGATTAGAACGTCCGCACCCCGCATGGCAAACAAACCGTTGGTCACAACACCGGTAATTTGATTGATATTGCTTTCCAGCTCAGGCGGGTTGAGAATTTCCAAATTATGCAGGTCGATAATCTCGTTGCCGTTGTCAGTGACCACGCCATCTCTGTAGACAGGATCACCGCCCAGCTTGACTAGCTCGCGTGCCACATGACTTCGCGCCATAGGGATGACCTCAACGGGTAATGGAAACGCGCCCAGCAGATCGACCATTTTGCTGTCATCTACTATGCAGACAAACTCGTCCGCGACAGCGGCAACAATTTTTTCCCGGGTTAATGCAGCCCCTCCGCCTTTTATTAGCTGTAAGTGCTGATCACTTTCATCAGCGCCATCAATATAGACTGCGATGTGGCCCGCCGAATTCAAATCGAGAACATCTATGCCGTGGGCGCGAAGACGTTCGGTACTTGCGTCTGAGCTTGAAACTGCCGCTCCAAACCAACCCTTAATCTCCGCCAATTGATCAATAAACAGGTTTGTGGTGGAGCCAGTACCAACACCTACGATGGTTTTGTTGTCCAGTTTGGGCTTGATGTATTCAATGGCCGCGCTGGCCGCCAGCTGTTTAAGTGCGTTTTGATCCATGAGTTACCGACTGTCAATGAGCGTGCGGCGACTAATATAGGGGAGCGTGCACACTGGTACAAGGCCGACGAAGACTTTAAGATGCGCCAAGCTGTTTTTAGAGCCATGAGTGGAATGCTAAACAATTACCTAAAAAAAATACTGCAGGCACCGGTGTATGACGTTGCAAGCCAGACGCCAACTCAAATTGCACCCAAACTGTCGGCCAAATTGGGTAATCAAGTGCTACTCAAGCGAGAAGACTTGCAACCGGTATTCTCATTCAAGCTGCGTGGCGCCTATAACTGCATGGTTAATCTGGACTCGGCCAGTCGAGCGCGCGGCGTGATTACCGCGTCGGCCGGTAATCATGCGCAAGGCGTAGCGTTGGCCGCAAAAAAACTGGGCATTAAGGCAACTATTGTTATGCCGCAAACAACGCCTGCGATCAAAGTGGACTCGGTTCGTAATCTGCAGGGCAAAGTTGTGCTGCATGGGGACACCTATGACGAGGCATTTACACACGCGCAAAGCCTTGTGAAAAAGAAAGGTCTGCGTTATGTGCATGCGTACGACGATGCCGATGTTATCGCTGGTCAGGGCACGGTAGGTATGGAAATCCTTCGCCAGGTGAGTAGCGATCTCGACGCCATATTTGTTCCAGTCGGAGGTGGCGGCCTGTTAGCCGGCGTTGCGGCTTATGTGAAAACGCTTAGGCCGGATGTGCAGGTTATTGGCGTAGAGCCAGAAGATGCTGCCTGTTTAAACGCGGCTCTTCAAAAAGGGCGTCGTGTCAAATTGCCGCATGTAGGGATATTTGCCGATGGTGTGGCTGTTGCTCAAATTGGCAAAGAACCGTATCGCGTTGTAAAGAACATTGTCGATCGGGTGGTCACCGTCAGCACCGATGAAATGTGCGCTTCAATAAAAGACATTTTTGAAGAAACCCGCAATATCTGCGAACCGGCCGGTGCGCTGGCCCTGGCTGGGCTTAAGAAATACGTACACGAATGCGATTGCCGCGGCCAAACGCTGGTCGCAATCAACAGTGGCGCCAATACCAATTTTGACCGCTTACGCTATATTTCCGAGCGAACCGATGTAGGCGAGCAGGCCGAAGCTGTGCTGGCAGTTACTATTCCTGAGAAGGCCGGAAGTTTCCGTGCGTTTTGCAAAGCGATTGGCAAGCGCAATATCACCGAGTTTAATTACCGTTTCAGCGCCGATGGTGACGCGCATATTTTTGTTGGTATCAAGCTTACCCCTGGAGGCGATGACCGCCGGCAATTGCTGCAACAGTTGCGCGACAAGCGCTACCCGGTGGTTGATCTAAGCGATGACGAAATGGCCAAATCGCACATACGCTATATGGTTGGTGGGCGGCCACCGGCGTCAGCGGCAGCGGATGAATTGCTTTATCGAGTAATGTTTCCAGAGCGTCCAGGTGCGCTGCTTAGCTTTCTGAATGGGCTGGAACCGCGCTGGAACATCTCCCTGTTTCACTACCGCAATCATGGCGCGGCGTATGGTCGAATTTTGCTAGGCCTGCAGGTGCCGAAAGATGAAAGAGCCGAGTTCGCGCGACGCATCAGGGCGAGCAACTACGACTATGTTGAAGAAACACACAATCCTGCCTATCAATTGTTCCTCAGCTAGTACGAAAAGCCGTCATTCTGATCGTCTAATACCCTCTTAATGTAAAATCTAGAATATTTCGCTAAATAATTGTGTGATATTCACATTTTGGTATACTGGGCTGCCTAAGTAAAAGTGGTTTCGGGCAGGACAATAATAATGCAAAGGCGACCTGATTTTTTAACAGTACTTGTAGTGCTCTTCGGGCTGGGTGTAGTAATCACCGGCGTGAGTGCCAGCCAGCCGAAAACAATCGATGTACCAAACGCCAGTCAGATGCCTGGTATTGTGGCCGAGTACGACTTTCCCAACTAATTTCCTGCGGTCAAAACGTGACGTAGCGCACAGTTAGGGCGCTCCAGCACGCAAACTATTGCCTGATTTTTGCTCATTGAGCGCGGGCTGTCTAGGTTTAAAGAGTAACTAGACCAACGCGCACCCTGACTCCCCCACAGGTGATAACAATGCAGGCAAAACCAGACATCGTAACCGTAGTCATCGCTTTATTCGTCATTGGAACTGCCTTGACGGCTACGGTGCAGGCATTTTCTTAACCCCAACTCGGTGATGCGCCAATCCAGGCGCAAATCCCATTTTTCTCTTGGCAACATGCCGTAGCCGGCTTGCTGGCATTCGTGAGCAACGCCAATCAGTAGTGGCTTACGGCCTGACGCATTGCGCTTAAACGAAAAGCAACGATCATAAAAGCCGCCACCCATGCCCAAACGAACACCGTTCGAATCGAATGCAACCAACGGCATAAACACCAAGTCTAATTCGCTAACTGGTATTCTTCTTCTCTCTGGAATAAGTTGCTGACCGCTTAACGGGTTGGCCTGCTGCAGCCCCGCCAAACCCAGCGACGCAAAGCTCATATCATTATTAGCAATGATCGGCACAAAGACTTTCTTGCCCAGCCGCCTCAACAGCCGAATTAGGCGACCCGTTGCTATTTCCCCATCAAATTCCAGGTAAACGGCAATATTGCGCGCTTTTGGGTGCGTTGCCAGAATTTCCCGGGCATGCATCGCAAGTGCTTGCTCGTGGCGGCTCCGAGTAGCGCTACTTAGAGAGCGACGCGAAGCGCGAAAATGCTTACGCAATTCTTGCTTGGCAGCTACTGCAGACTTCATGGATACAAAACAAGGAAGGAAAGTAGTGCCCCAATACACCGTTAAGCAGTGTGGCCCTTGAACCGAAAGGTTCAAGGCGGTGGCCTCTGTAATAGATCGGGCTTCCCGTCGTGCGGGCTTGCACTCCCCTATTCGCTAGAAACCCCCTGGGTATATAGAATCGGCTCGAGGACGAACTGCATCGCGTATGTACCAGGGCACAATCCAAGTATAGCGCAGACAAAAGCAGTGGATAATTAAATCTCCAATTGCTTACAGAAATGCAGTGCATCCTCTATTTTGTTTGACAAACGGCTCAATTTGTCACTTGAGCCTTCAGTGACTTGCACTTCTTTTGCTTGTGATTGAAGCAGTTCATAAGTGGTGTTCAAAGCGGCCATTACCGCCAGTCTGTCCAGACCAACAATTTTTCCGCCATCGCGCATGGAGCGCATGCGCCGGTCAAGATGTTGCGCAGAATCCTGAAGAGCCGCTTGCTCTTCGGCAGGGCAGTTAACTTGGAACTCTTTATCGAGAATAGTGACACTCACTGTGATTACGTCGCTCAAGAATCTTCCTCCAGGGCACGTAAACGTGCAATCATGTTTTCTACCTTGGATCGCGCAACTTCGTTCTTTTTCATCAGTTGAGCGCGTTCACTTCGCCACAAGTCATTCTTGGCTTTCAGCGTTTTGTTTTCCTGATTGAGCTCAGTACACAGTTTGATGAGTTCATCAATTTTGCGCTCAAGCAGTTTGAGCTGTTTGTTTTCCATGGTGGTGTAGCTTTTCGTTTATCTGGTATTTATTAGTTAGTAATTATTGGAATGACACTCGTGGTTCAGCATTGTTGGCCGCGATACCATGTTGCCAGGATCTGAGCGCTAAGGCTGGAATTGTTCAGATATTCCTCTGTTGCGGGTACTATAGAGGCCTGCTGCGGGTGGGTCAATGACGTGGAGCCGCAGTTTATACGGATGCTCTTATCAGTACGGTTACAGGTGCTGTGGGACACAGGCAGACATACACAATCGGATGAATATTAATGGCTAGTGATGGTGTTACCTCCGGCGACTATGAACTGCTGGGCTTTGAAGATTTGCAGGCATTGATTGACTCTGTCGAGGGTAGCGTCAGCGCTGCAGAGCTGCACGGTATGTTAACGGCAGAGCTCTGCGTGGGTATGGAGTCTAATCTATCAGCGTTGGTGGCTTCCTGCCTTAAATTTGCCGGAGAAGATCTAACGCCTACTGCTGCCGATGAGCTGGAGTTAAGAGCAATAGCTGGCCAAACTCTGAAGGGGCTTCAAGATCCGGACATGAGTTTTCAAATGTTATTGCCAGAGGAAGACGCGGCATTGCTGAGCAGGGCGACAGCACTAGGTGAGTGGTGTCAGGGTTTTATGTTTGGATTTGCAGTGGCTGAGAAAAAATCAGGTTTGAGTTTGTCCGATCAAGACGAAATCGCTGAGATCTTGCAAGACTTTGCGGCTATCTCGAAGGTAGACGCGGCGCTGGACGGGCAGAAAGAGATTGACACAGATGAACCAATATTCGAAGACGACGATGTTGAGAACGAAGAAGATCTGATGCAGCTTGCCGAATATGTGAGAGTGGCCGCACTGAATGTGTATGCGCAGTGCGTTGAATTGAATCCGCCAGGATCGGCAGGCGATAGTGGCCCGCTGACCTTGCATTAAGAGGGCGTCGCGATGATTGGCAAGCGAGAATTTTCCCGCCGCCGGCGTAAAGTGATGGCAGAGATGGAACCTGGCAGTATCGCTATAGTGCCGTCAGCCAGTATCCACACCCGCAACCGTGATACCGAATACCGCTTCCGGCAGGACAGCGACTTTTATTATCTAACCGGGTTTGACGAGCCAGATGCCGTTGCGGTATTGATGCCAGAGCGAAAACACGGCGAATTCGTACTGTTCTGCCAGGATCGTAATCCTGCGCAGGAGCTGTGGACGGGCTATCGCGAAGGCCCTGAAGGCGCGTGCACACTTTATTCAGCTGACGATGCATTTCCGATCGGCGACATTGATGAAATTCTGCCTGGCCTGATTGAAGGTCGAGAGCGGGTTTACTACGCAATGGGTCGCAATTCAGAGTTTGATCAGCAGCTGATGCAATGGGTGAATACCATTCGTAATAAGGCGCGAACAGGTGCGCAACCCCCGGGTGAATTTCTGGATCTGAACTATTTATTGCATGAATTGCGCTTAATCAAGAGTGCTGCAGAAATTCGGCAGATGCAAACCGCGGCAGATATTTCGGTGCGCGCCCATAAGCGCGCTATTAAAGCGTGCAAAGCAGGGCGCTATGAATATCATTTGGAAGCAGAACTAATACATGAATTTGCTCAGGCAGGCTGCCGCCATGCAGCTTACGAAAGCATTGTTGGTAGTGGTAAAAACGCCTGTATATTGCATTACACCCAGAATCGAGATGAGTTGGTTGATGGTGATCTGGTGTTGATTGATGCGGGTTGCGAGTACGGCTACTACGCCTCTGATATCACACGAACGTTTCCAGTGAGTGGCAAATTCAGTAAGCCGCAGCGAGCTCTTTATGATCTGGTGCTGAAATCACAATTGGCAGCGATAAAAGCTACGAAAGCTGGCCGTCACTGGAACGAACCGCATGAAGCTTGCGTGAGCGTGCTCACAGAAGGTTTGCTTGAGCTTGGATTGCTGAAAGGGAAGTTGGAGACCTTATTAAAAAAAGAGGCTTACAGGCCTTTTTACATGCACAGAACCGGTCACTGGTTAGGGATGGATGTTCATGACGTGGGCGATTACCGAGTGGGTGAGGAGTGGCGTCAACTAGAGCCAGGTATGGTTCTGACTGTAGAGCCGGGATTGTATATTGCGCCAGACAACAAAAAAGTTGACAAACAGTGGCGTGGCATCGGTATTCGAATTGAAGATGACGTGCTGGTTACCCGGCAAGGCCCTGAAGTGTTAACCAAAGCCTTGCCCAAGAAAGCAAGCGACATAGAAAAAATGATGCGTGGTCGACGCAAATGACAGCTGCAGTCGCCGTCAAGGAGCACTATGATATCGCGATTATCGGCGGTGGTATGGCCGGTCTGGCACTGGCCGCTTCGCTCAAACACAGTTCGCTGCGCATCGCCCTAGTAGAAGGCAGAGAGCTGCCTGGCATGGAAACCGAACTTTCGCAGGCTTTTCCATCGGAGTCTGATGTCAGCAAATACGATGCACGAGTGAGTGCTTTGACACCTGCCAGCGTGGCGTTGTTAACTGATATTGGTGCCTGGCGTTTTATAGAAACCGCCAGACACCGGCCTTTTCAGGCTATGCATGTGTGGGACGCCATGGGAACCGCAGAGTTGCATTTCACTGCGGAGGAAGTAGACGCACCGATGCTGGGTTGTATCGTTGAAAACGCAATCACTCTGGAAGGCTTGTTTCGAAGCCTGCAGCGAGCGAGCAATCTTGATGTTTACTGCCCGCGAACACTGGTCGCATTGCGCACCAGTTCCGATACCGATGCGGTTCAGCAATTGGACCTTGATGACGGATGCACCTTGCATGCACAGTTGGTGGTGGCCGCCGACGGTGGTAATTCACAAGTACGTCAGCTGGCCGAGTTTGATTCACGGCATTGGAGCTATCAGCAAAAGGCCGTAGTTGCGACAGTGCGCACTGAGAAATCCCATCAGAACACGGCTTGGCAGCGTTTTTTGCCGGAGGGACCGCTGGCTTTTTTACCACTGGCCGATCCAGAGCAAAAATTGAGTTCCATTGTCTGGTCGGCGGATACCGACGTGGCTGAATCGATTCTGCGCAGTGATGATGAGCAGTTCCGACAATCTCTTGAGCGTGCATTCGAATCGCAGCTTGGCCCTGTAGAGGCGACGTCGCGCCGGTTTTGTTTTCCTTTGCAACAAAATCATGCGACGGACTACGTGAAACCCGGGATTGCCTTGATTGGCGATGCAGCCCATGTGATTCATCCCTTGGCGGGGCAGGGTGTGAACCTGGGCCTGAAAGATGTAGAGATACTCAGCAGTGAAATATTGCGGGCATTGGCGGGTAGGGTGAGCCTTGGTGATGAGTTGTTTTTGCAGCGTTACCAGCGCCGCCGAAAGTCAGAAAACCTGGCGATGATGGCTACTGTTGAGACTCTCAAGCGCTTGTTTGGCAGTCGCAGCCTGCCTATGGTTTGGCTTCGCAATGAGGGTATGCGTCAAGTGTCCGGCATCACACCATTGAAACGTCGCATAGTTCGTCATGCGATGGGTTTGTGACCTGAATCTGATATTCCGCTCATGCAGGCTTGCCTTTGGAAGGCTCGCCGTTAGAATAAAAGGCTTCGCTACCACTAACCGAGGGCTCCCATGACCAGCACACCCGATGATCTCCACTACGCTGAAACACACGAGTGGGCACGATTGGAAGACGATGGGCTGGTCAGTGTCGGCATTAGCGATCACGCGCAGGAAGCATTAGGCGACATTGTTTATGTGGAAATGCCTGAGATAGGTGCGAACCTGACGGCTGGTGAGCAGGCCGGTGTTGTGGAATCTGTGAAAGCAGCCTCGGACATATACAGCCCGCTGCAAGGTGAAGTGGTGGAGGTTAATGAGGGCCTGGAAGACCAACCAGAAACGGTTAATGGCAGCCCTTACGAAGATGGTTGGATGTTCAGGTTGAAGCCAGATGCCATTGATTTCTCGCATTTGCTCGATGCTGAGACCTACAGTCAGCAATGTGAGGACGAGTGATAGACCGAGATGGCTTTCGTCCGAACGTTGGTATTATGGTTGCAAATGGCCATGGTCAGGTGCTGTGGGCGCGCCGTATAGGTCAAGACGCCTGGCAGTTTCCGCAGGGCGGGATCAATCGCGATGAAACACCCGAAGAGGCCTTATATAGAGAGCTTGGCGAAGAGATAGGTCTGCAAGCCGACGATGTAGAGCTACTGGCAACAACGCGTGGATGGCTTCGCTATAAATTGCCAAAGCGCCTGATTCGAAAAGGCAGTAACCCTGTGTGTATTGGCCAAAAGCAAAAATGGTTTTTGCTCCGTCTGGTGGGTGCTGAAGATCAAATTCGGTTTGACGTTGACGACAAACCTGAATTCGACGGCTGGCGCTGGGTAAGCTACTGGTATCCAATGGGCGACGTGGTCGCCTTCAAGCGTGAGGTTTATCGAAAAGCGCTGCTGGAGTTGGCGCCCGCGCATAGCAAGCTGGTTGCAAGCTAATGGCCGATACAACGATGCTAAGCTCTTTGCGCCAAATCATCCAGGAGGTGAATACTGCGCCAACGCTGCAAAAAGCGCTGGATCTGATCGTACGCAAGGTTCGCCGCGTCATGGGCGCTGAAGTCTGCTCGGTGTACATGCTAGACGCAACGAGTGGTGATTATGTCTTCGCTGCCAATGAGGGGCTTAACCCAGAGTCAGTCGGCAAGGTGACGCTGTCTGTAAACGAAGGTTTGATTGGTCAGGTGGTCACGCGCGAAGAACCATTGAATTTGGACACGGCTGAGAATCATCCTGCGTATAAATATTTTCCCGAAATCGGTGAAGAAAGCTTTAATGCGTTTTTAGGCGCGCCGATTATCCATCAGCGTAAAGTGTTGGGTGTACTCACCGTGCAACAGCGTGAGAGCCGTCGCTTCGATGAAAGTGAAGAGGCGTTTCTGGTCACAATGTCGGCACAGTTGGCTGGTGTTATCGCCCATGCCGAAGCGACAGGTGCGCTGGAACAGGTATCCAGTAGTGCAACTCCCGCGCGCAGAACTGCCCGCTTCAAAGGCGTGCCTGGTGCGCCTGGCATCGCTATGGGCGAGGCGATTGTGGTGTCGTCGCCAGCGGATCTGAATACCGTACCTGATCGCGTTGCGGTTGATGTTGATGCAGAGCTTGAATTTTTCTGGAGCAGCCTTGCTCAGGTTCGAATCGACATTGAACAGTTGGGCACAACGCTTGCTGGACAGCTTCGTCCAGAAGAGCGTGCGTTGTTCGATGTGTACTTGCAAATGTTGGATGACAACGCATTGGGCGGTGAAATCAGTGACAAAATTCGCCAGGGTTCCTGGGCCCAGGGTGCTGTGCGATCAGTGATACTTGAGCACGTATATACGTTTGAACGAATGGAGGACAGCTATCTACGTGAGCGTGCAGCTGACGTTCGTGATCTTGGTCGACGCGTTTTAGAGTACTTGCAACAATCCAATACTGGGCCAAGAGAGTACCCAGAGAACAGTATTCTGATTGGCGAAGAGCTAACGGCTTCGATGTTGGGCGAAGTGCCATCCGAAAAACTGGTGGGTCTGGTGTCGATCAAAGGCTCGAGCAACTCACATGTCGCGATTATGGCGAGAGCTTTGGGTATTCCTACCGTGATGGGTGCAGTAGACATACCCTTGCAACGCATGGAAAAAGCCGCTTTGGTGGTTGATGGTTATAACGGCGATATTCATTCCAATCCGAGTGATGAGCTCAGTGCTTACTTTGCCGGCATTATTGCTGAGGAGCAGCAGCTCAGTCGGGAGTTGGAGTCATTGCGCGATTTGCCCTGCGAAACGCTTGATAAGCGTGCGCTGCCGTTGCACGTGAATACCGGCTTGATGTCAGACGTAGCTCGCTCGCTTGATCGTGGTGCGCAAGGCGTTGGCTTGTATCGCACGGAAGTGCCATTTTTGCTGCGTGACCGATTTCCCAGTGAGGAAGAACAACGGCAGATCTATCGCGAACAATTAGAAGCGTTCCAGCCCATGGAAGTGACTATGCGTACGCTGGATATTGGCGGCGACAAGTCATTGCCTTATTTTCCGATTGAGGAAGAGAATCCGTTTCTTGGCTGGCGTGGCATACGAGTAACGCTGGATCACCCGGAAATTTTCTTGTCGCAGGTTCGGGCTATGCTGAAAGCCAGTGCAGGCTTGAACAATATTCGCATCATGCTGCCCATGGTGACGCATCTAAGTGAAATTGATGAGGCGCAAGGTCTGATTAAACGTGCATACACTGAACTGCTGGACGATGGTTATGATTTGACCTTGCCACCTGTAGGCGTGATGGTTGAAGTGCCCGCGGCGGTGTATCAGGCCAGAGCATTTGCGCGGAAAGTCGATTTTCTTTCGGTAGGCAGTAACGACCTTACCCAATATCTTTTGGCCGTTGACAGAAACAACACCCGTGTTGCGGGGCTTTATCATTCCTACCACCCCAGTGTGTTGCAGGCCCTGGAAACGATAGCGGATGCTGCAAATATTGAAGGCAAACCGGTGACCATCTGCGGCGAGTTAGCCGGCGAGCCGGGTGCGGCAATTTTGTTGTTGGCGATGGGTTACGATGCCTTATCAATGAACGCCGCTAGCATCCCGAAAGTGAAACAAGCCATCAGGAGTGTGAGCGGTGCGCAAGCGGAAGAAATGTTGGGTCGGGTAATGCAGTTAGATGATGCTGAAATGGTGTATGGCTATATGCAGTCAAAGCTCGACAAGCTCGGCATCAGCCAGTACCTAAGCCCAGGCGCGCTGATCGCTTCGGGGGACATGTGATCCTATCTTCCGCTGCGGGAGCGTTGCTGCACCCAGGATGGGATCCTGTTGCATTGAGCCTTGGACCGCTCAGCATACATTGGTATGCGTTGATGTATTTGCTTGGGTTTTTTGTGGCATGGAAGTTGGCCATGCGCCACACCATGCGCAAATGGGTATCGATAAAACCCGAAGAAATCGAAGATATGATTTTTTATGCAGCACTTGGTGTGATTTTAGGTGGGCGATTCGGTTACGTATTTTTTTACGGCTTCGGGCAATTTCTGGATGATCCGCTATGGTTGTTTGCGGTGTGGGAAGGCGGTATGTCGTTTCACGGCGGCTTGTTGGGCGTTATTGTCGCAATGTATTTGTTTGCCCGAAAAACAGGCCATAGCTGGGGGCAAGTGCTTGATCTTAGTGCGGTTATTACTCCGATCGGACTTGGTTTGGGGCGAGTGGGCAATTTTATTGGGCAGGAGCTTTGGGGGCGGCCCAGCGATGTTCCTTGGGCAATGATTTTCCCCAATGACTCGGACGCTTTGGCGCGTCACCCATCGCAGCTTTATCAGGTGGCACTGGAAGGTGTACTGCTTTTTTTGCTGGTGTATTGGTACGCGCAAAAGCCAAGGCCTACCTGGGCGGTGGCGGCAGTATTTTTGCTTGGGTACTCAAGTTTTCGCTTCTTTGTTGAGTTCTTTCGCCAACCCGATGCGCATATCAACTTCGAGTGGTTTGGCTGGATGACCCGCGGTCAGGAGTTATGTATCCCTATGTTTATATTGGGCATAATCCTTATCGTGCACTCGCATCGCACGCAGGCTGATTCGGCTCCGCGAGCGCCGGCAAAACCCTGATTTACTACCTCTGACGAAATACCATGCAGCAATACCTGGATTTGATGCGCCACGTGCTTGATCACGGGGCTGATAAAGAAGACCGAACTGGCACAGGTACGCGCAGCGTATTTGGCTATCAAATGCGCTTTGATCTTCAACAGGGCTTTCCGCTTCTAACAACCAAGAAGCTGCATATGCGCTCGATTGTGCATGAGCTTCTGTGGTTTCTTAGTGGCGACACAAATATTGAATACCTGAAAGATAATGGCGTGAGTATTTGGGATGAGTGGGCGGATGATAACGGTGATCTTGGTCCTGTGTATGGTTCACAGTGGCGCAATTGGCCGCTGCCGAATGGAGGCCATATTGACCAGATCAGCCAAGTAATAGAACAGATTCGAAGTAACCCGGATTCGCGGCGCTTAATCGTCAGCGCCTGGAATGTGGCTGATGTGGATAGCATGGCCTTACCGCCTTGTCACTTACTGTTTCAGTTCTACGTGGCCAACGGCAAACTTTCGTGCCAGTTATACCAACGCAGTGCGGATATTTTCCTGGGCGTGCCTTTCAACATTGCGTCCTATGCGTTGTTAACGATGATCATTGCGCAGGTATGTGATCTGGAGCCAGGGGAATTTGTGCATACGCTAGGGGACGCCCACCTATACAGTAATCATATGGAGCAAGCTGTTTTGCAACTAAACCGCTCGCCGCACGATTTGCCAACCTTGGTGATCAACCCCGACGTGAGCAATGTGTTTGACTTTGTGTTCGCTGACTTTGTATTGAACGATTACCAGCCGGACCCGCACATAAGCGCACCTGTGGCCGTTTAAGATACGCAGAAGACAGGTACTGTTAATGACCGCAAAAGCGCCAACAGACGTCAGTGATGTTATTGAAAGCCCACAAATGGTGCTACTGCTGGCCATGTCACGTAATGGCTGCATCGGCATAGACAATTCTTTGCCATGGCATCTGCGCGATGATCTGTTGCATTTCAAGCGACTTACCAGCGGTCACGCGATCATTATGGGGCGTAAAACCTATGACTCCATCGGGCGTGCTCTGCCGAACCGACACAACATAGTGATTAGCCGGCAGAGCGGAATAACACTGGAAGGCTGCGAAGTGGCCGGTTCTTTGCATGAAGCATTAAATAGCGCTCAGCACTGGACTGAGCTGAACAAGAAGAGCGCATATTTCGTAGTAGGTGGTGCTGATGTCTACCGTCAGAGTATTGGCAGCGCACAGCAAATTTACCTGACCTTGGTGGAGACTGACGTAGAAGGCGACGCCTGGTTTACTTTTGACGACTCTGACTGGCAACAACTGTCTTGCACGGAATTCCATCAAAACGATGATAATGATTGGAATTTCAGCATCTTACATTTGCAGCGCAAAATCACATAGCGCCATTCGACAGACAACATCAATGTTTTTCAATTGGTCGTTGATTTATTTCGAAAAGTGGTTTTACAATGGGGCCAAGACATTGCGACTGTATCTTGTTTGTTGGGTTCACCTAGAGCTCCCGAGTTGCATGCAATAGTCGCTAATAAATGCAATAAAGTTTTACGTCCTCATCAAAAGGTAAAAACAAGTCCATGAATATGCATCGAATGAAAGTCGTTGCCTGTGCCGTGCCCCTGCTCGGTGCGCTATTAGGTAATGCAGCCAGCGCTGATACTCTTGACTCGATTATGCGAGTCGGGCAGGCGAAGACCACCGCGGCTCAACAATCACAGGCCCGAATCGATACGATTGCGGATCAAACTGGCGACCTTTTGAATGACTATAAGACAGTCAACAAAGAAATCGACGGTTTGCGCATCTACAACCAGCGACTGGAAATTCAGATTGCCAACCAGTTGGCACGTCTTGAAGAGCTGGAAGATTCTATTGGCCAGGTCACGGTCATTCAGCGCCAGATTACCCCGCTGATTATTCGCATGATTGATGGCCTTGAGCAGTTTATCGGCCTTGATATTCCGTTTAAATCAAAAGAGCGTAACGATCGTGTGGCGTTTTTGCGAGCAAACGTGGACCGATCTGAAATATCAGCTGCTGAGAAGTTCCGTCAGGTTCTTGAAGCGTACAAGATTGAAAACGAGTACGGTCGCAAAGTGCAAACTTACGCGGACGAGGTTGATATAGACGGCAGCGGCACCGCGAGGAAGGTTGATATCTTGCAAGTTGGCCGCATCGCTCTGTTGGCCCAAACTACAGATCGCGAAGTAACGGCGGCGTGGGGTGACAACGGCTGGGAGGTATTGGATAGCTCTTACACCAGTTCAGTATCTAAAGGCATTCGAATTGCCAAGAAACAGGCCGCCATCGACATTATGACCTTGCCGATCCCGGCTCCGGAGGCAGCACAATGAAAACATCACTAAGAATAGTTAGCCTCGTATTGAGCGTAGCATTGCTGGGTTCAGGCAGTATCGCCGTCGCCCAAGATAAAGCGCGTTCGTTAGATCAGTTGCTTAGACTGGTTCAACAAGGTAAAACCGGCGAAGCGCGCGAAAACGCCAAGCGCGAAGCAGAGTTCAAACAGGCCAAGAATCGCCAGGCCGCTCTGCTGAGCCAGGCCAAGCAAACGCGTACAAACGAAGAGGCGCGCAGTGTGCGTCTTGAAAAGAGCTTTGAAGAAAATGAAGTGACAGTTGCTGGAAAGCAACAGCAGCTGAAAGAGCGTCTAGGTTCTTTGACTGAATTGTTTGGTCACATCACTTCAGCCTCTGGTGACTTGCGAGCCAACTTGGAAACGTCTCTAACCAGCGTGCAATATCCAGGGCGCGAGGAATTTCTCGACGGCTTGGTCGAAAAGATGAGTGGTAACGACAAGCTGCCTAGCATTGCAGAAATCGAGCGCTTGTGGTTTGAACTGCAACGTGAAGCGGTAGAAACCGGCAAAATCGTTAAGTTCAATACCGAAGTGGCCAAGCCTAACGGCGACAAGGCAAACGTACCGGTTGTTCGTGTTGGTAGCTTCAATGTTGTAACTGAAGACGGCCAGTACTTGCGATTTGATCAAGGTTCGCTGGAAGAGCTTGCTCGCCAACCAGGTGAGTTCAATGGTATGGCCAGCAGTATGGCGTCAGCCAGTGAAGGTTTGCATCCATTCGGGGTTGACCCAACAGGCCCATCAGGTGGTTCTTATCTTTCTGCGCTTATTGATAGTCCAACCATCGTTGAGCGTTGGCATCAAGGCGGAACCGTTGGTTACATCATTACGGCGGTTGGTGTATTTGCTCTGTTGATTGCAATCTGGCGCCTAATTGTGCTGGGCACGGTGGGTGCGAAGGTGAGCTCGCAGTTAAAGAACTCTTCTCCGAACAAGAACAACCCTCTGGGTCGTGTGCTTGCAGTACAACAAGAGAACCCAGACTCAGATGCTGAAACATTGGAGCTCAAGCTCAATGAAGCGGTTCTTAAAGAACAGCCAGCCCTGGAAAACTCACTGACCTTGCTGAAGATCATTGCAGCCGTAGCACCACTGTTAGGGCTACTCGGTACGGTAACCGGTATGATTTTGACCTTCCAGGCCATTACCATCTTTGGTGCCGGCGATCCAAAAGCAATGGCAGGCGGCATATCAAGCGCCCTGGTAACAACGGTATTAGGCCTGTGTGTCGCAATACCAACGTTGTTGCTGCATACGGTCGTAAACGGCCGTGCCAAGAAGATCATGCACATTCTTGAGGAACAAACCGCCGGTTTGATTGCCAAACAAGAAGAGGCTAATGGCTAATGATTACCTTCTTCGAACTGGTCGGAGAACTGCGTGGCTTCATGGAAGCCGGAGGCAATGTTCTCTGGCTGATCGCCTTCACCACCTTGCTGATGTGGACTATTGCGTTTGAACGCATCTGGTACTTCAAAAGCAAGGGTGGCTTGAAAAGCGATATAGCCAATGTGATCGACCAATGGGAATCGCGCCCTGAACGCAAATCCTGGAATGCGCACAGTATTCGGGAGATGCTGATTTCTGAAACTTCGCTCAACATTAACGCTTTTATGCCTCTGCTGGCGACTCTGGTCAAGCTCTGTCCCTTGCTGGGTTTGCTAGGCACTGTAACCGGTATGATTGAGGTATTTAACGTAATGGCGGTAACCGGTGGCGGTGACGCCAAGTCAATGGCGGGGGGTGTGTCGAAAGCAACGATACCCACTATGTCTGGCATGGTCGCTGCAATCTCGGGTTTGTTTGCCAATAGCTATCTCACACAGGTTGCTGATCGGGAAAAAGCATTACTCGAAGACCACCTGACAATGGATCATTAATTATGGCCCGTAAAGCAGAAGAAAATGATGGCGCAATTGATTTAACTCCGATGCTGGACGTCGTGTTCATCATGTTGATCTTCTTCATTGTGACAGCGTCTTTCGTCAAGGAAGCCGGCATTCAGGTGATCAAGCCTGAGGGTACGACTGCGACAGACCGAAACGCTAAAATACTGATCGCGATCAGTGGCAATGACGAAGTGTGGATTGATAAGAACCCGGTTGATAAGCGTTCCGTTAAGAACCATATCGAGCGACTGCGAGCTGAAAACCCCAAAGGCGGTGTTGTTTTACAGGCTGACATGGGTGCGACTGCTGAGATGGTTGCCCATGTATTGGACATGGCACGCGAAGCAGGTGCGGTCGATGTTGCCTTATCCACCGAGCGGAATTAGGAGGGCTAAACGATGGCTGGACTCAGACTAGGAATTGGCCTGCCGCTTGCGGCGTTGGTCACCTTTGCATTATTTATGTTAATGCATTCTCTGATTTTTATGGCGGATACATCGCTTGATGAATCGGGTGCAACCAAACTGGCCGATATTTTTATGCCAGACGTTGAAATCGAAACCAACCTTAAAGAAGCAAAGCCCGACAAGCCGGAAGATCCTGAAGAGCCTCCACCTGATTTGCCCCAGCCAGAGTTCCAGGATTTTGATGTTCAAGCAACAGCGATGAATATGAATACGCCGATCAATGCGGATATTAATGTTGAAATGAACGGAGCGAGTGCGTCAGACGGCGAATATCTGCCGATTGTAAAAGTAGCGCCAATATACCCAAATCGGGCAGCCACGCGTGGCATTGAGGGTTACTGCATAGTGTCTTATACCGTGACAACCACTGGCGCTACCCGTGATCCGGTGATAACTGATTGTCCAAATTCGGTTTTTGCAAGTGCGTCAAAGAAAGCCGCGCTGAAATTTAAGTACAAACCGCGTGTTGTTGACGGGGTTGCTACCGAAGTACCAGGTGTGCGTAACAAGTTCACTTACACACTGGATAAGTAGGAAACTGACACTCGCTTGGTCGAGAATTTGTAAGACGTTTAACAATTGAGCAAAGCTATGAGCCGCGAAATTCAATCTAAACTCACAGCCAGCGTGTTGCGCACAGGTGTTGCGGCGGTGGCAGTATTTTTTGCCTTGTCACTGATTGCCGTGATACCCGGCAGTTCTTTGGGTGTTGTTGCTGCCCAAGACGAAGAGAAGCCACCTGAGAAAACGCGTAAGACCCAAGCCATCAGCGCAAAAGTTTATGAGAAGCTGGCCAAGGCGCAGGAAGCCGCGGAAGCCAAGCAGTACAATCAAGCGATAAGCATTCTTGATGCTTTGCGTCGAAGTCAGGGTGATAAGCTGAAAGGCTACGATGCGGCCAGTGTATGGAACGTGTATGGATTTATCTATTACTCGCAAGAGCAATATAGAAAAGCCATTGACTCGTACCAGAAAGTCGTTTCTCAGGGTGAAATTCCTGAAGCGCTTGAAGTAGGAACGAAGTATACGATTGCTCAGTTGTATTTTGTTGTTGAGGACTACCCGGCAGCGATACGAGCCATGAATACCTGGTTCAAAGTGGCCAACAATCCAGGGCCGGATCCTTATATTTTGCTAGGCCAGGCCTATTATCAAACCAAAGATTATGACCGCGCACTGCAGCAAGTAGAGCGTGGTATGGCTACCGCGCGCAAACGAGAAATAGCGCCGAAAGAGCACTGGTATCTTTTACTCCGAGTACTGTATTACGAGAAGAACAATTACGCGAAAACAACTGAGGTGTTAGAGCAGTTGGTACGTCGTTGGCCCAAGCGCGAATACTGGGTGCAATTGGCTGGCATGTACGGCGAGTTAAAGAGGGAGAAGAAGCAGTTAATTGCCATGGAAGCGGCCTACGTGCAGGATATGCTTCAACGTGAAGGAGAGCTTCTGAACATGGCCTATCTATTCCTGGGGAATGACATGCCTTATAAGGCGGCCAGAGTGGTGGAGAAAGGTCTTAATGAAGAGAAAATCAAACCAACCAGCAAGAATTACGAGCTGCTAGGCAACGCATGGCGCCAGGCGCAGGAAACCAAGAAGGCGATCCCCGCTCTTGAGAATGCGGCAAGTCGCTCCGAGAAGGGTGAAATCTATGCGCGGTTGGCGGGCGTATACCTCGATAATGAGGAATACAACAAGTCGATTCGTGCTGCTAGAGATGCCATCAATAAGGGCGGTGTTAAGCGCAGAGACAATGTGTACATGGTCAAAGGGATGGCTGAGTTTAATGCCGATAGACTCAATGCAGCGCTGGGTTCGTTTCGTGAGTGCGCTAAGGACAAGCGCAGCAAGAGCGTTTGCGATCAATGGCGCAGCTTTGTGCAAAAAGACCAGAAGCGTCGTCAGCAACTTGCTGAGGACCTTAAAGCCTTGAAAAATGCCAGGGAAGCGAAACAGACTACTGAAGAAGCAACAGGCTAGTTTCTAAGCTGCACAAAAATAGCCGGCGTTCAGGTTGACCGCCGGCTTTTTTATGCTCGATATTTTTTAATTTGTACCTTATGTCAGTTGCGACAGGTCTCGCACCGCACCTTGGTCGGCGCTGGTGACTAGCTTCGCATACGCCTTAAGGGCGGGGGATACTTTGCGCGGGCGCGATTCCGCTGGTTGCCAGGCGCTATCACCTTTTGCTTCCATAGCGGCTCTGCGTTGTTGCAGTTCTTCGTCACTGATCACTACGTCAATACGTCTGGCCGGGATATCAATCCGGATGGTATCTCCAGGTTCCACCAAGCCAATAGCGCCGCCAGCAGCGGCTTCAGGCGAGGCGTGGCCAATCGACAATCCGGATGTTCCTCCTGAAAAGCGGCCATCGGTCAAAAGAGCGCAATCTTGGCCTAGCCCTTTGGACTTGAGATAGCTGGTTGGATACAGCATCTCTTGCATACCGGGCCCGCCTTTGGGACCCTCATATCGAACAATAACCACATCCCCCGCTTTTACTTTGTCACCCAGGATGTCTTCAACAGCAGCGTCCTGGCTTTCGCAAATATGGGCAGGACCTTCGAACTGCCAGTTGCTTTCATCAACGCCGGATGTTTTAACAACACAGCCTTTTTCAGCGATATTGCCAAACAATACGGCCAGACCACCTTCAAGACTGTAGGCGTTTTCTATACTGCGTATGCAGCCTTGTTCTCTGTCAGCATCCAGGCTGGACCATCGTGTGTCTTGTGAGAACGCGGTTTGAGTGGGAATACCTGCCGGACCAGCCTGATAGAATTTTTTAACGTCAGTGTCTTTGGTGAGCATTATGTCCCATTGTTCCAAAGCGGCTTTCATTGTTGGCGAGTGGATAGTAGGAGAATCGGAATGCAGTAGGCCGGCGCGTTCAAGTTCTCCCAAAATAGCCATTACCCCACCCGCCCTATGCACGTCTTCCATATGGTATTTCGGGGTATTCGGCGCCACCTTGCACAGTTGCGGAATTTCCCGCGACAAGCGATCAATGTCGCGCATGGTGAAATCCAGCTCTGCTTCCTGCGCCGCTGCAAGAAGGTGCAGGATTGTGTTTGTCGAACCACCCATCGCAATGTCGAGCATCATGGCGTTTTCAAATGCGTTGAATGAAGCAACGCTTCGCGGCAAAACGGACTCATCATCTTGCTGATAGCGTCTATGGCATAGGTCGACTATTAAGCGACCGGCTCGTAAAAAAAGCTGCTCTCTGTCCGCGTGAGTGGCCAGTGTGCTGCCGTTACCAGGCAGAGACAGGCCAAGCGCTTCGGTCAGGCAATTCATTGAATTGGCAGTGAACATGCCAGAGCACGAACCGCAAGTTGGGCAAGCGGAGCGCTCGTACTCCGCGGCCTCCTCATCGGAGCGTGTTGGGTCGGCGCCAATTACCATCGCGTCGATCAAATCGAGCTTGTGTTCAGACAGCGCCGTTTTACCTGCCTCCATCGGTCCACCGGAAACGAACACAGTAGGAATATTCAGGCGCAGCGCTGCGTTCAGCATTCCAGGAGTAATCTTGTCGCAATTGGAAATGCATACCAACGCGTCTGCACAATGTCCGTTGACCATGTACTCAACTGAATCGGCAATGATGTCGCGTGATGGCAAGCTATACAACATGCCATCGTGGCCCATGGCTATTCCATCATCGACGGCGATAGTATTAAATTCCTTGGCTACTCCGCCTGCCGCTTCAATTTCACGGGCAACCAATTGACCAAGGTCTTTGAGATGGACATGTCCAGGCACAAACTGGGTGAAGGAATTGGAAATTGCAATGATGGGTTTTTTAAAGTCGTCATCTTTCATGCCCGTGGCGCGCCACAGAGCGCGAGCACCGGCCATATTGCGGCCGTGTGTCGATGTTTTTGAGCGATAGTCAGCCATTGTTCTTACCTATAAATTTCAAGCGCTTTACAGTTCGCGCATCAGTACCTTGGAGTTTCTTTGATTGTTGTACAGGGTTTGCCTGCTTACTGGTAGCGTTTCAATCCCGGTTTCAGTGAAGCCATTCTCCTGAAACCAATGCGCCGCTTTGGTTGTTAACACGAATAAGCGCGAAAGGCCCTGAGATTTTGCCTTCGAGATGGCATGTTGCAGTAGCTTAACCGCGCGGCCAGAATTTCGAAATTCTTTTTCGGTGACCACGCACGCTAACTCCGCCGATGATGCATCCGCAAAAGGATACAGGGCAGCACAGGCGATTGCTTTCTCATCGCGTTCTATTACCGCAAAAAATTCTATCTCTTCCTCCAGCTTTTCTCTGGAGCGCCGAACAAGTGTGCCATCATTCTCCAATGGCGCAATCAAGTCCAACACGGCACTGATGTCGTCAATGCTTGCATCTCGAACTAATTCGAAGGGGTCACGACTGATCAGTGTGCCACTGCCATTTAGGCTGAACAATTCGGTTAACAGTGCGCTTGAGTTCGTGAAACTCACTACTTGCGTTCTGTCCACACCGGCCTCGCATGCTTTGATGGCGCAACGTAGATTGTTGTCTGAATTGTCTTTTGCAAGCTCACGCGCTTGCGCCAGGCTCATCTCACGCAGCAGCTGACCATCATCGAGAATGCCGTCGTGCTCGCTGAACAAAATCAACTTGTCAGCGCCCAGGCAGGCTGCTAATTCTCTGCCTAACTCCATGCCATCTAACGAAAAAAGTTCGCCAGATGGTGACGGTGCGATGGCAGGGATCAACACAACATTGGCTTGATCGAGTTGTTCTTGCACGCCGGGAACATCCACATTACGAACAGCGCCGGCGTGTTCGTGATCAATGCCATTGTCTACACCAAATGGCTTGGCGGTTACAAACAAACCGCTGACTGTTCTAACCGGCGCACCTCTGTGTTGTGCGGTGGATGAGTTTTTTAGTAAAACGGCTTCTATTCGAGAACGCCATTCGCCAAACGTAGCCGCGACAATACTCACAGCTTGCTCACCTGGAATTAAACGACCGCTCTCTTTGCTAACAGTGCTGCCTGACGCCTGCAGAGCTTGTTCGATCTGCTGGTCGGCGCCGAAACACAGCACCACTTTTACGCCAAGACTGTGCAGTAACACAATGTCTTGCAGCAAGACGGTGAAGTTGTCATGCGCAAGCACTTCGCCGCCAAGGGCTAGAACGAAGGTCTTGCCGCGGTTGCTATTGATGTAAGGCGAGGTGGATCGAAACCAGCTCACATATTGTTCGGTATTCATTTTGTTTGTGAGTGCAATTAGGGACGTGTACTGATGCTAAGCAATGCACGTATCGAGACCGGCAACGAACGTAGCGACAACCAGCGGGACACGCCGTGAATCCATCCATGGAGGCCTGTTTTCGAGGTCCCTCTCTCAAACAGTCCCGCTGGTTGTCGCTACGTTCGCCGCCTCAATGCCACAACGAAGCATCGCCAAGCACGTAAACGAATTGTGGCACATAGGTGCTAAGTTAAATATCGGCTAGCGGGACTGTTTGAGACAGGATGTCGAAAACACCAACCTTAGGCCCTTTAGGGGAGCCTACAGGGACGTATTTACGGCGTGTCCCGCTAGTCGATATTTAACTTAGTGCCGGTCTCAATGCTTGCGCAAATGCCGTTTGCTACCGATTTTTGGTGAGTAGCAAAGTCTTGACCCTAATTAATACAAAACCTTTCAATAAATTGACTCAGCAATTTAACACAGGGCTTTATCTGATGCAGCTCCATATATTCATCAGGCTGATGCGCCTGATCGATGGATCCGGGTCCAAGAACGATGGTTTCCATGCCCATGCTTTGAAAAAATGGCGCTTCTGTGCCAAACGCGACGGATCCAGCGGTGTGGCCGGTTAGCTTCTCAGCGGTCTTCACAAGCTCGGAATCCGCCGCTTGTTCGTAGGCGGGTACGCCGTCAACAAGAGGCTGGTAGTCAATGTGTACCTCATGACGATGCGCTATTGAGTCAATCAAAGCCGCTATATCAGCACGTAAGCCAGCGTTATCCATACCCGGCAGGGCGCGCACGTCAAATTGTAGCTCACATTGGCCGCATATCCTGTTTGGATTGTCGCCGCCATGTATACAGCCAAGATTCATGGTTGGCACGTTAACTTCGAAACCGGCGTGATTAAAATCTTTGGCAAGTCGCTGCCTGAAACCCATTAGTTCGCCCAGCACTGAGTGCATCACGTCCATGGCGCTAGCCCCAGCGGCAGGATTGGAAGAATGCCCGCTGCGCCCGTGCACCGTAACCTTGTCCATCATAATGCCTTTGTGCATCCGAATAGGCCGTAAGCTGGTGGGCTCGCCAACAATCGCATAGCGCGCTTTTGGCCTACCACTAGCGGCCAGCTCCCTGGCGCCTTGCATAGAGCTTTCTTCGTCAGCAGTGGCGAGCAGAATGATTGGCTGGTTTAAATCTTTTGCTGTGTACTTGCGCACGGCTTCAATGGCGACAGCGAAAAAGCCTTTCATGTCGCTGGTGCCCAGACCGTAAAAGCGATTGTCACGCTCACTCAGGCTAAACGGGTCAGACTGCCATTTGCCGTCGTCATAGGGCACGGTATCGGTATGCCCGGACAACACCAGGCCGCCTGAGCCTGAGCCCAGCGTGGCGATCAGGTTGGCTTTATTGGGTTTGTCACTGAGCGGCAGAATCTCACAGTTAAAGCCTAGCTCGCTCAACCAGCTGGCCAATTGTTCGATCACGGCTCGATTACTTTGATCGTGCGCCGCAGAGCAACTGCTGATCGACGGCAGACCGATCAGGGTTTTTAGTTGTTGTTCAAGCGCGGGTAGCTTAGCCACCAAATAGTGCTCTCAATATAAAGAAGAATAGAATGGTGAGGCCAGCGCCGGCAGGTAATGTCACCAGCCAGGACACAAAGATAGTGCCCACCACGCGCAAATTCAAAGCGGCAATACCTCTTGCCAAGCCAACACCTAGCACAGCACCCACCAGCGTGTGAGTTGTAGATATAGGCAGGCCTGTTGCCGACGCCAGTACCACTGTGCAGGCAGCGGCGAGCTCGGCGGCGAAGCCTCTGGTGGGCGTTAATTCGGTGATCTTTTTGCCAATGGTGGCCATCACTTTGAAACCATAGGTTGCCAAGCCAATCGCAATGCCACCGCCACCAAGTACCAGTATCCATATTGGCAGCGCAGATTTTGCGGCAACTTCCCCTCCCGAGGAAATGACGCTAACAATAGCTGCTAGCGGACCAATGGCATTGGCCACGTCATTTGAGCCGTGAGCAAAGGCCATTGCGCTGGCCGTGAAAATCATCAAAATACCGAATACTCGTTCTACGTTGGCAAAGCGGTAACCACTGCGTTCTTCCAGAGTTGCATCTGGTTGAATACGACTGAGCAAGAATACGCCAATCGCAACTACGCCAAGCCCTACGAGGGTGGCGATACCCATACTCTGGCCATAGGTAAAATTCAGGCCAACGTGCTTCAGGCCTTTGGTTAAGGTGACCATGCTGATCATCCAGCCAACCAAAAACATGTACATGGGTACCCATTTCTTGGCGTTCTTGAAAGGATCGTCGGTATCCAGCACCAGTTTCTGCACACTCATGAACAGCAGAAAGGCCATGGTGCCGGCGAGCACGGGAGACACTACCCAGCTGGCAACGATCGAACTGACTTTGCCCCATTGCACGGCATCAAAGCCAAGGCCGACCACTGCAAAACCAACCAGCGCGCCCACAATGGAATGCGTAGTGGAGACAGGCCAGCCAGCCATGCTGGCGATTAATAGCCAGGTACCCGCAGCGAGTAGCGAGGCCATCATGCCAAACACAAGCAGGTCGGGGGAGCCCTCTATTGCGGCAGAGTCGATAATGCCTTTACGGATGGTAGAGGTTACTTCACCTCCGGCCAGAAATGCGCCAGCAAACTCAAATATAATGGCAATAAAAATCGCCTGCTTGATGGTGAGTGCCTTAGAACCAACAGAGGTCCCCATTGCATTGGCAACATCATTTGCGCCAATACCCCATGCCATAAAGAATCCAAAAGCCGCTGCCATAATCAGCAGGACTGTGGCGTGTTCAGTTATTACTTCCATCGAAAAGCGCCCCGGTAAATCGTTTAATCAGAGTGTGTTAGAAACAGTTTTCTTATTTGGCCATCAGCAATCTGAGACGGCTACCTACCTGTTGGGCCGTGTCTGCAAGACCACCTATCTTGTCGATAATTTGGTACAAAAACATTACATCGACGGGTGGCAGTTCTGATTCGAGCTTGAATAGTGCAGCGCGCAATTTTATTTGTTGCTTGTCATTGTTGTGTTCAGCTTTGTCCAATTTATCCAGAATTTCAGCGACACGCTTCAGCTCCAGTCCACTAAAACCTGTGCTGAGCAGCTCATCCAGTTCTTCAATAGCTTGCAAGGCGTAGCGTGACGATTGGGCCGCAGTGCCCACATAATCGGTCATTTTTTCCTGCATGCTGGCAGGAATCGTCATTTTTCGGCCCCATACCAAGCCTGTTATGTCTCTCGTTCGATTTGCCAATCGATCCTGAGTAGATAACAGTTCAAGCAGGTCGCCGCGGTTTACCGGCAAGAACAAACCGTTGGGTAAATGCTTACGTATTGATAATTTTTTTTTGTCGGCGTCTTTTTCTAGCCTTACAACTTGCTTGCCGCACTGGTTGGCTTTATCCCAGTCTTCAGCGATGACATTGGCGAGAAATTCACTTAATAATGCAACACATTCACACACTGTTTCCATGTGCGTTTGAATAGGTTTGATGGGAGACCGGCCAAATAAAGACGCGATGGTAGGCGATGCCATTGTTATTGTCTCTTATTATAAAAAAAGCGAGTATAAGGGGGCTGCTGCACAGTTTCTAGAATTATTAGGGCTTCGATCAAAAAGAAAACGAATGTATTTAGAAACAGAAGCTTAGATGTTAAATCGCATGTAGTTTGCTAGAATTAGATCGTAAATCGTGCGACACTTGGAGAAAATACAGCGTCGCGAATAGCTTGCTGCCAAGGCGCCCAGCCAGCCAATTAATCTTGACCTTTTAGAGTCGCCCAGAGAACCATAATGGCCGAACCCGCCAGTAGTACCGGTAACCGGGACATTTATCTTGATCTGCACATGCTGCTGCATGATCTGGTGACCGATCAGCGTTTGTCAGAAGCGGATGCAGAGCGGCTTCGCAGCACTTCTAGAAGTAGTCAGGACGCGGCCAAGAGTCTGTTGAATTACCTTGCGGATCAACGTCTTGAGGACCTTGCCAACACGGGCGCAAACCTGAGTATTGAAAGCTTGCTTGAATGGGTCGGTCGTAAAGCAGGTCAGGAAGTGGTCCATATTGACCCACTGAAGATTGACGCAAGTACAGTGACGGGCGTGATGTCATTTGCGTTTGCGCAACGACACAACATATTGGCACTTAAGGTTACACAAGATGAAGTAGTGATTGCCAGCACCGAGCCGTTCGTGTCGGATTGGGAAGCAGATCTGCAACACGTGCTTCGAAAACACATCACCCGAGTTATCGCCAACCCGGCCGATATTCAGCGTTATCAGGTTGAATTTTATACACTGGCCAGATCAGTTAGCAGTTATACCTCCGAAGGCAACAAAGCGGGTGCTGGACTTGCCAATCTCGAGCAGATGCTTGAGCTGGGTCAACTCAAAGACCCCGACGCCAATGATCAGCACATCGTTAATATCGTCGACTGGTTGTTTCAATACGCATTCGAGCAGCGTGCTAGTGATATTCACATCGAGCCGCGACGAGAGCAGGGCAACGTGCGTTTTCGAATCGACGGCGTGCTTTGCCCGGTTTATGAGCTGCCGATGCAAGTGGTCACCGCGGTGACCAGTCGAATCAAGATTCTTGGCCGCATGGATGTTGCTGAAAAGCGCCGCCCGCAAGACGGTCGACTGAAAACAGTGAGCCCGGAAGGTGTTGAAGTTGAACTGCGTTTATCAACGTTGCCCACTGCGTTTGGCGAAAAGTTGGTGATGAGAATCTTTGACCCCGATGTGTTGCTGAAAAGCTTTGCAGAGTTGGGTCTGGCGAATGAAGACTACAAACGCTGGAATTCAATGACGGCGAAACCGCATGGCATTATTCTTGTCACTGGGCCAACCGGGTCGGGTAAAACGACAACGCTTTATTCCACACTCAAGCAGTTGGCAACACCTGACGTAAACCTTTGCACCATTGAAGACCCCATAGAAATGGTGGAACCTGCATTTAATCAAATGCAGGTGCAGCAGAATATAAATCTGGATTTTGCAAGTGGTGTTAAAGCTTTGTTACGCCAAGACCCTGACATCATCATGGTTGGTGAGATACGCGACCTTGAAACAGCGGAAATGGCGATACAAGCTTCGCTGACAGGTCATCTGGTTTTGTCGACGTTACATACCAATGATGCCCCTAGCGCAGTAACACGATTGTTAGAGCTGGGTGTGCCCGCCTATCTGATTAAAGCCACCGTATTGGGCGTTATGGCACAAAGGCTGGTAAGAACCTTGTGTCCGCACTGCAAACAATCCACCGAGCTGGATGAGCAGGCATGGCAACAACTGACCCACCCTTGGAAAGTTAATGCGCCAACGGCGATGTACACTGCAACAGGCTGTTTGGAATGTCGGAACACTGGCTTTCTTGGTCGTCAGGGTATTTACGAAGTGATGCCGCTTAACGAAAGCATGAACAAGCACATTACGTCTAATTGTGATGTTGCTCAGCTTAGAAACTCTGCGATGCGTGACGGAATGCGAACGCTTCGGCTAAGTGGCGCACAAAAGGTAGGTGTTGGCGACACCACCATCTCCGAAGTCATGCGAGTGGCTCCCGCTCCAGATAATGGGGATTGACGCGACAGGCATCCTGCCTCGCGCAGATATTCCTGAGTCACTTTGGCCAGCGATTACGAAATTTGAAGCACAGCTGGCAGTGCAAGTTAACGACAGCATTGTTGCAGCAATACTGAGCCACCTGAATTCAAACCCCTCTCATTGCAAGCAGCTGGCGAGGCTGCTAGTGCTCAGTGAGTTCTGTGCGGACACGATTATTCGATTTCCAGACGCGGCCCTGCGAGTGATGACGTCGGGCGAGCTGGATAGGGATTACGACAAAGCGCTTTATCTGGAACAATTTCGCGAACTGTCTGCGCGTTCAAAAATTAATGATCCTGATTCTACTGACGTTGATTTAAATGAGACAACGGACGATTCGCAGGTTCAAGCGGATCTATCTCGTTTATTGAGGCAGTTTCGCAACATACAAATGCTGCGATTGATATGGCGGGACTCAAATCGCCTATGCGATATGCAGCAAGTGACGTCGGAGCTAAGTCACCTGGCTGATGTGTGTATTGAGTGCGCGCTGGATGCGAACTACATGATGTGCTGTCAGCGCTGGGGTACGCCGTTAACCGCTGATGGCCGACCCATGGGTTTAATTGTTGTTGGCATGGGTAAGCTCGGCGCGCAAGAGTTGAATCTTTCCTCAGACATTGACCTAATTTTTGCCTATGAAGCCGCCGGTGAGATAGAAAAGAACGGTAAAAATCTAAGCCATCAGGAGTTCTTCATCGATTTGGGTCAGCGCCTGATAAAAACACTGGATGAGCGAACCAGTGATGGCTTCGTGTTTCGCGTTGATATGCGGCTTAGGCCGTATGGTGACAGCGGTGCCTTGGTTCACAGTATCGCCGCACTGGAGGAGTACTATCAAAATCAGGGCCGCGATTGGGAACGCTACGCGATGATTAAAGCGCGTGTGGTAGCTGGTGACAAGGAGACTGGACAAGCCCTGATGTCTATGTTGCAGCCATTTACTTATCGTCGCTACATCGACTTCAGTGTGATTGACAGTTTGCGGTCAATGAAAAATATGATCGTGCGGGAAGTCAATCGCAAAGGCCTGAAAGACAACATCAAACTTGGTGCAGGCGGTATTCGTGAAATTGAATTCACCGCACAGGTGTTTCAATTGGTTCGTGGCGGTCGTGATAAAAACCTCCAGCATCGTGAGCTTGGCCGAATACTTCCAAAACTTGAAGAGCGCGAACTTCTACCCGCCACCGCTGTTGACGAATTGCTTACGGCGTATGAGTTTTTGCGCAATGTTGAGCACGCCCTGCAAGCCTACAGAGACGAACAAACTCAGCGACTGCCCGAAGAAGATATAGACAGATTGCGACTGGCGCTGGCAATGGGTTTTGCAGACTGGCAATCGTTCGGCCAACGTTTGAGTTTGTTGCGCAACAATGTGCGCAGCCACTTCGACGCCATTATCGATAACGGCGGTGTAGAAAGCGGTAAGGAAGTTTCTGCGGCTGAGCAAGACATCAGTTTGTGGATGGATATTGTTGCAGAACGCAATAGCCAGCAAGCCACGGTAAGCGACCAGGCAGAGCTGGAAGATGAGTTTTTACAGCAGTTAATTGATTTTAAGCGCCAGGAAAAGGTAATCAATTTGCAAACAGTGGCCAGAGAGCGATTGGATAAAGTGATGCCTGCGCTAATATCCGAATGCAAGGCGTGCGCGCACCCGTCGCATGCCCTGCAAGGCACACTCCGTGTAGCAGACGCGGTACTGCGCCGCTCAGCCTACCTTGTATTACTCCATGAAAACCCACAAGCATTAAAACACCTGGTGCAATTGTGTGCTGGCAGCGCGTACATCACCCGCAAGTTGGTCCAACACCCTTTGTTGTTGGATGAGTTGATAGACCCGCGCAGCCTATATCAGCCGCCTGATCGGGACGAAGTACGCTCCAGCCTGCGTCAGCATATGTTGAGAATTGATCCGACTGATACCGAAGCTCAGATGGAGCAGATGAGATACTTCAAGCGTTCGCAAAGCCTGCGGGTTGCTGCTGCTGAATTGAGTGGTGTCTTGCCATTAATGAAAGTAAGTGACTTTCTAAGCTACATCGCAGAAGCGCTACTAGAGTATGTGCTGGAACTGGCGTGGGGAGATATCACCGTCAAACACGGCGAGTTGCCGGGCAGCAGTGCAGCCAACAAATGCTTCGTGATATTGGCCTATGGCAAACTTGGTGGCCTGGAATTAAGCCACGGTTCAGACCTTGATCTGGTGTTTGTATACGACGCTGACCCGAACGTAGCCTCAAACGGTAATTCCAGCTTAGACAGCGCCACTTATTACACGCGCCTTGGGCAGCGAATCATACATTTTCTCAGCACACGCACCGCCTTGGGCCAGGTGTATGAGATAGACATGCGTCTTCGGCCCTCCGGCAATTCCGGTCTTTTGGTCACCTCAACAAAAGGCTTTGTGGATTACCAGGCCAGTAAAGCCTGGACCTGGGAGCATCAGGCTCTGGTCAGAGCCAGGGCGGTTGCCGGAGATGCTCGGCTGGTTGAGTGGTTTGAAAAAACACGAGTGGAGCTACTTACTCAGGTGCGCACACACGAGCCGCTAAAAGAGCAAGTGATCGAAATGAGGGAAAAGATGCGCGATCACCTTGTTAAGCAATTGCCAGATGGGCAGTTTCACCTTAAACACAGCCCTGGAGGTATAGTTGATATTGAATTTATGGTTCAATATGCGGTTCTCGCGCATGCCTCAGAACAAGCCGCAGTGTGCGAGTATTCAGACAATATCCGTATTCTGGATGCCTTGCAGGAATTCGCGATTGTTCCGGCCGAACAGGCTGAACAACTTCGCTCTGCCTACATAGCGTACCGAGCGTGTTTGCACCAGCAAAGCGTGCAAGATAAGGATTCTATTGTCGATGGCGAACAATTTGGTTCGGAAATACGTTTTGTGCGGGAAGCCTGGACCGCGCTATTGGAGGAGTAAAGCAACATGTCGTTTGCAGATAAAGATGGCAAAATCTGGTTCGACGGAGAATTGGTTGACTGGCGTGATGCTCAAGTGCACGTGCTTACGCACACTCTGCACTATGGCCTGGGTGTGTTTGAAGGTGTGCGTGCCTACCATACTGAAAACAGTGGAACCTGCATTTTCCGCCTACAAGATCATACCAAGCGCCTTTTCCGAAGCGCCCATATTGTGGGTCTCAAGATTCCTTTCAGTGAAGAAGAGTTAAATCAGGCGCAGCTTGATGTGGTGAAAGCCAATGGATTGAAAGAGGGCTATCTGCGACCTGTTGTATTTCATGGCTCAGAACAGATGGGCATACGCGCAGAGCTATTGTCTACACGCGTAGCGATCGCGGCATGGGACTGGCCGTCTTACATGGGGCCTGATGCGATGGAGAAGGGTATTAAGGTGCGCACCTCTTCCTACACGCGGCATCACGTCAATATCGCCATGTGTAAAGCCAAGGCAAATGGTCAGTACATCAATTCAATTCTGGCGTTGCGAGAAGCGATAGAGTGCGGTGCCGATGAGGCCATGCTGCTAGACCCGGAAGGCTATGTTGCTGAAGGCAGCGGCGAGAACATTTTTGTTGTGCGTGATGGTCGTATTTATACGCCTGAATTAACCTCTTGCTTGGATGGTATCACCCGTAATTGCATTTTTGAGCTGGCCGGAGAATTAGGCTATACGATCGAAGAAAAACGCATCACCCGCGATGAAGTATATATTGCCGATGAGGCGTTCTTTACTGGCACGGCTGCTGAAGTTTTACCTATTCGTGAAGTAGATGGCCGACAGATTGGCAAAGGCGGTCGTGGGCCACTGACCACGCAATTGCAAACTCTGTTTTTTGACCAGGTGCGTGGCCGTAGAGAGCAGTATCCGGAGTGGCTAACACCGGTAGAATAAGTAGCTCGCCACAAGGTACGAAATAAAATGAGTGCGACTCTAATCGTAGGTCCTTCGTGGGTAGGCGATATGGTGATGTCGCAAACTCTGTACATAGCGCTGAAGAAAGCCAACCCTGATATGCACATTGATGTGCTTGCGCCCGCTTGGAGCGAGCCATTGCTGGCCGCCATGCCAGAAGTGCGTCATGCCATTCGCATGCCCTTAGGCCATGGTCAATTCGATCTGATGGCGCGCCGCAAGTTGGGCAAGCAGCTTAATTCATCGGCTTACAACCGAGCGTTTGTATTACCTAATTCCTGGAAGTCGGCATTGGTGCCCTGGTTTGCTGACATACCGGTTCGCACTGGCTGGCGCGGGGAAATGCGATACGGCCTGCTGAACGACCTTCGCTTGCTGGACAAAGAACGCTTTCCTTACATGATTCAACGCTATGTGGCGCTGGGAAATGAGCAAGGCGATGCGCCTGATGACATCGCTGAAATTTCCAAGCCTGTGTTGCAGATAAATGAAGAAATACTTGCGCCGTTGTATGAGAAGTTTTCCATAGTTTCAAAAATGGCTAAGCTCGGACTGTGCCCTGGTGCGGAATTTGGACCGGCGAAACGCTGGCCCGAAACCCACTATGCAACGGTGGCCGCAGCACGTATTGATGCAGGCGAGCAGGTACTGATATTTGGTTCTGCGAACGATGAAGCGGTGGCGAACAATATTGTACAAGCTCTGCCAGAGGAAAAGCGAGCGGCCTGTGTAAACCTCGCAGGTAAAACCAGCTTAAATGAAGCGATTCATGCGATGTCACTGTGCGATCGCTTTGTGACGAATGACTCGGGCCTTATGCATATAGCGGCGGCGCTAGGCAAGCCACTAGTCGCCTTGTACGGTTCTACCTCGGCGGGCTTTACACCGCCGTTAGGTGACAATGATACGGCGTTGTCTATTCCGGTGGATTGTGGTCCTTGCTTTGAGCGGGAATGTCCGCTTGGGCATATGAAGTGTTTGGTGGAGTTGAAGCCAGAGAAGGTGTTGGATGTGATCGGAGTCTGTTAGGTGCCACTTGTTAGATCGGTGCAGTGCGCCAGTGAGCATGGCGAGTGCTTTGGGTCCGGCGTGTCGCGCAATCACACGCTGCTTGCCTGACCGATACTATCTAAGTGCCAATGAACCGGTCCCAAACCTCATAACTCTCAATGCTCTTTAAACACGCCGAGTTTTCATGGTGCGAACCATTGAAGTAACACTCGCGTTTATAGCAGGGCATACAATCGAAATTTTGCGCCGAGACGTGAATACTATTTGGACCCGTCGCGCCAATCAGGTTTGGATCCGTAGGGCCATACATGGTGAGCGTTTTTATACCCAGCGCCGCAGCAAGATGCGCGAGCCCGGTGTCCATGCACACCGCTCCTTCTGACCCACGCATAAGTGCTGCGATACTGGTCAGCGAAAGTCTAGGCAGTACTGTTGCATTGGTATATTGCTCTGCAATGGCCACAGCTGACTGTCGTTCTTCCAGGCTGCCCCAGGGCAGTAATACTTTAAGGCCTTGCCGGTCAGCGCGTTGCAATAGCGATTGCCAATGCTTGATCGGCCAGTACTTGCTCGCCCAGCTAGCGTTGTGTACGTACACCAGATAATCTGAATTCGGCGTAACAAAACCCTGTAGTTCGAATTTAACGTTCCCCAAACCGAAATCAGGCTGTGAATTGGGGAGCGGGTATTTAAGAGTGTTGGCGAATAACTGCCGCCACCGGTCTATTGCCAATTGCTGCCGATCGATCGCATAAGTGTGGTGATAGGCCCAGTGCGCCGGGTACTCGCGAACACTTTTGCTATCGGGGCCGTGCTTTTCCCCACGGCACAGCATTGTCACAATCGCGCTTTTGGTATTCGTTTGAGCGTCGATTATTTTGTTGTACGGCGTATCGCGCAGCAGTTGGCGGAAGCTGCGAACCTCGGTCAGCGTATCTGAGTTGAAAATGTGTTTGCGCCAGCGGCGGTGGGCGCTAGTGATGGTGTTGCTTACGGCCGGATGCCAGCCTGGAATTTCAGCGAATGCTTCGTCAACCACCCAGTCAAATTGAATATCCGGATGGTGCCTGCGGGCATCACTTAAGGCAGGTAGTGCTTGAATAAGATCGCCCATTGAGCTGAGCTTGATGAGCAGAATTTGCATACAATTAGTTGAGCGGCATCTCAATCAAACGCCTTTTTGAACTTTGCGCTCAAGCCGTGCAAGAAGCTGTGTTTGCTCTGGGCTTTATTGCTAACGAGGTAATTTAGCTGTAAAGATAAACGTTTACCAACCACGGGAGTGTGTCCGTGCCAGCAATTATCGGTTACTTGAAACGCAACCATAGTGCCTGCCAACGGGCTCACTTCCATTACGTAGTTATCGATGTTGTCTGCGTTTTCAAGTAAGCGCAAGCGTCCGCCGAGATGTTCCCACTCTTGATTGAAGTACATCAACACGGTAATCAATTTGCTGCGCGAGTCCGTATGAATTCGCCCGTCTTTTTCTCGCATCAGACCCCGCGCTGTAGTGACCACGGGGCGGCCATGAAGGTTTATCGCAAATTTTTGTTCGATAAGCTTGCGGAAAGCGTCGCCTTCCAACTCTGCTATAAACGCCGTAAATGAAGGGCCAGCAATGAGTTCATTGACAGGTACGCTGCCTGGTATATCGATAGTTGGAAAATCCGCGAGCACCTGAGCAAGTGCGTTTTGGGCAATGCAATTGGTTTGCACAAGGTGTGGATAAGGCTGCGTGTTAACGGGCGTATCGTGCAGCAGCGAATAGTTGAGCATTCCATGACCCATGGCAGGCGATTGTGGTCATTGTAACAAAGCGTCAGTATCGCAGGTCTCATGTATCTGCCTTACTATTGCAGCATTTTTTGATCCTTAGGATAGGGGCACCATATACATGTCTTTTCAGCGAGCTTTGGTAGTCATCATGCGTCATCACGGCGACGTGTTACTGGCCACGCCCGTTTTTCGTGCGCTGAAGCGTCATATGTCAGGCATAGAGGTCGATGCATTGATCTATTCCTATGCCGGCGATTTATTGGAAACCTGTGAGCACATTGACCAGATTCATAGTGTCGACAGGCAGTGGAAAAATAGCGGTGTAAAACGCTTGCTCAGCGAAGAGCGAGCGCTACTGAAGCAGTTGCGCGCGCGCGAATATGACTTACTGGTGGTGTTAACAGATCAATGGCGAAGCATTTTTCTGAGCAAAGTGCTTCAGCCGCGAGAGTCGGTGGCACTGAGTTTTGCAAAGCGCCAAAGAGCGTTTTGGAAGAAAAGTTTCACCCGTAACTACCCTTCGATAGAACATCGCTATATGGTTGATTTGCATCTGGACGCCTTGCGCTGTTTGGGGTTGCCTATTGACGCAGAAGATGAAGTCGTGGCGTTACGTGTCAGCGATGCGGCGATCGAAGTGATGAACGAGCGGCTTGCACATCTGGATCTCTCCGACAACCCGTATGTTTTGGTTCACCCAACCTCCAGGGGTATGCACAAAAGTTGGGACCCCGGGGCGTATGCAGAAGTGATAGATAGTTTGCAGGCTGGTGGCAAGCAAGTGGTCATCAGCGCCGCTCCCGATGAACATGAAATGGCGTTCGTGCGTAGCGTTCTTGATCAATGCCGCAGTGCGCCAGTGGATTTTGGCGGGCAGCTCAGCTTAATGCAGCTTGCCGCGCTTATTCAAAAAGCGGAGCGCCTGTTGTGTGTTGACTCCGTTCCTATGCACATGGCGGCCGCCCTGGGCACACCGCTGTTGGCATTGTTTGGTCCTACAGATGAGCAGCAATGGGGGCCAGTTGGTGAGCGCATAGAGATAATGGCCAGCAAGCGGCCTTGCAGGCCGTGTCTGAAGCAAGGTTGCGGCGGCAGCGGACGCAGTCAGTGCATGAGTGATTTAAGCGCAGAACGCGTTCAGCAGCAATTGCTCAAGCTATAGATAGCCACCGATTAAGCCAAAACAAATGTATAAGCTGGTAAAACCTCAGCGCGGTTAACCTAATGGTAACGGCTGGATCGGGTATCAACGGAATTTTTTTGGTTGAAAATAGCCCAAAAGTGGCTAAATGCTTCGATCATGCTGCTATCTTACGAAAAATAAGTTCAAATGGTTTTTGGCAAATTCGCTGAATACGGGTAGAATTGCGCTCCCCAGTGACCACCCCCAATTAGCCCGTATGACTCCCGTTGAACTCAACAGCGACAATGCCAAGCACGCACCGCTGCGTATCTGTTTGCTGGGCTATCGAAGTGCGCCATTTGGTGGTGGCCAGGGAATTTATATGCGGTATTTGAGTAAAGCTCTTTTGGAAGCGGGTCATTCAGTCGACGTATTGTCTGGCCAGCCTTACCCGCATTTAATTGACGGCGTTAATCTGATAAAAATACCAGGGCTAAACCTGTTTGAAAATGGGCTGCTGTCATTGCGGCCACAACATCTGCGCTCTTGGGCAAATATTGTTGAGTGGTGTAGCAAACTTACTGGTGGTTTCGCAGAACCTTATGCATTCGGCCGCCGCGCCGCTGCCTATCTGGAAGAGCATGCTGATAATTACGATGTGATCCACGACAACCAAAGCCTTTGTTATGGTTTATTGGACATACAGGATAAGGGCTTACCGCTGGTGGTGACCATTCACCATCCCATTAAGCGTGATGTGGATCTGGCGTTAACAGCCGCGCGCAACAGGTGGCAGCGTTTGTTGATTCGGCGGTGGCACTCCTTTCTGTTCATGCAAACGCGCGTCGTGCGTAAGCTCAAATTTATTACGACGGTATCGGAGTGTTCCAGGCAGGACATCGCCAGCGCGTTTGATATTGATGTTAACCACATTCGTTTAATCCACAATGGCATCGACACGGATGTATTTGCGCCGCAACCGCAGATAGAGCGGCAGCAACAATCTATAGTGGCCACGGCATCAGCTGATCAACCGCTGAAAGGCCTGCATTTTTTGCTGCGTGCTTTTGCAAACCTGCGTGAGCATTATCCTCAGTTGTCGTTAACCGTTGTTGGAAAACCCAAGCCCGGAGGCGCTACCGAGCGCCTGAAAGAGCGTTTGCAACTGGGTGAGTCATTGCAGTTTGTGCATGGTATTAGCACCGATGAGCTGGTAGCGCTTTACGCTGGGGCAACGCTGGCCGTGGTGCCGTCGTTATATGAAGGCTTTGGCTTGCCTGCGGGCGAGGCAATGGCTTGTGGCACGCCATTGGTCAGTGCTGACGGTGGGGCGCTGCCTGAAATTACCGGTGATGCCGCACGTGTCGTACCAGCGGGTGACGAGCAGGCCTTGCAGTACGCGATCGCTGAACTGCTCGATAATCCTGGGCTGAGAGAAGATCTGTCAGCGCGCGGTCGGCAACGAATCGAAAAGATGTTTAGCTGGAAAGTGGCTGCGATCGAAATGACGCGGTTTTATCGCGAAGCAATAGGTGACACAAAAAGTACAGCGATCAGTGAATTGGGCCAGGAGATAGGCGCGCATGCAAACGGTTGATTTTGATCGCGTGCCGTTTCAATCGGCAGACGTGGTTCTGGACCTTGGCTGTGGTGAAGGGCGACACGTCATTTCCACGTTTCTGGAAGCTGACGTGCATTCAATTGGTGTTGACCTGTGCCATCAAGACCTGCTTACAACGCGCCGCAAATTTGATGAATTCGCAGACGCATCAACAATGGGAGATACCCGTAGTTTCAGTCTTGCACAAACCAATGCCTTACATCTGCCGTTCGCAGACAACACTTTCGACACGGTTATATGTTCTGAAGTACTTGAACACATACCTGATTATCAGGCCGTAATAGTCGAAATTGAGCGCGTGTTGAGACCAGGCGGGCAGTTCGTTGCCAGCGTGCCACGTTATTGGCCAGAGTGGATTTGCTGGGCGTTTAGTGATGAATACCATGCGAATGAAGGTGGGCATTTACGAATTTTCAATGCCGGTAAATTACGTCGGCAGATAGAGCAGGCAGGCTTCGACTTCGAAGCCAGGCATTGGGCGCACGCACTGCATTCACCTTATTGGTGGTTACAGTGCATGTTTTGGCGCACCAAAGACCAGTCACGCATGGTGAAGCTGTATCAGCGTTTTCTGGAGTGGGACATTCTCGATCGCCCCCGCTTTACCCGCTGGCTTGAAGCCTTGTTAAACCCGGTAATGGGAAAAAGTGTTGTGATGTATTTTCAAAAAGGAGTCATTGAATGAGCGGCTTGTATCTTTCGCGCGGTTTGTACCCCAGCGAATATTTGCGCCCAACCATTGATTATATTCTCGGTAATCAAATTCCCGATGGGTCTATACCCTGGTTCGACGGTGGCTATACCGACCCCTGGGATCATGTTGAGTCAGCGATGGCGCTCAGTATTGCGGGAGAATATGCAGCCGCCGAAAAAGCCTATGACTGGCTGAATGATACCCAGCTGGAAGATGGCAGTTGGTGGGCGGCGTACAAAGATGGCCGGATAGACAACAGGGAACGCCGCGAAACAAATTTCGTTGCCTACATTGCCACTGGCGTTTGGCACCACTACCTGATTACCCGCAAGCGCGATTTTCTAGCCCATATGTGGCCATCAGTTAGTGCGGCAATCGAGTTTGTGCTGGCAAATCAAACGGAACACGGTGATATCCATTGGGCCGTTGATACAGACGGTGTGGCGAAAGAAGACGCACTTATTACTGGCTGCTCGTCCATTTATAAAAGCCTTGAGTGCGCGTACAACATGGCCACTCAGTTAGGTATAGACAAAGAGGACTGGTTGAAGGCTCGTCAATCTCTGGGTAATGCATTACGCAACCATCCCGAACGTTTTGACAGAACTTGGGAAAGCAAAGAGCGTTTTTCCATGGACTGGTTTTACCCGGTGCTGACTGGTGTGATTCCAAAATCCAGTGCATCAGCGCACTTGCAAGCGAAATGGAAAACGTTTGTGAAGCCGGGCATGGGCTGTCTTTGCGTGTCGGATGAACCTTGGGTAACTGTTGCGGAGAGTTGTGAATTAGTGATGGCGCTGCTTGCGGCAGGAGACCACGCTCGAGCGGTTACATTATATAGTTGGTTGCACGAGTGGCGCAGTGACGACGGCGCGTTCTGGACCGGTTACCAATACGAGTGCCAGATAATCTGGCCCGAAGAAAAACCGACCTGGACAGCCGGAGCAATCGTTCTGGCAGCCGATGCATTGACCGAGTATACCGCAGCATCGCAACTGTTTACTAAAGTGTCTCTGCTCGAAGAACCCTTACCGCGGATGCTGAGCGAAAGCTCGCGAATTGGCGGTTAAAGCCTGCGCAGAAAGCCGAGCGTGTTGACCACTTCGATTTCTTCAAATAAGCCAGAGTCGCGCGCCAGTCTGTAAATAGTGATCGGCGCCTGGCCGCCCTCATCCGGGTTTGGAAACAAATCGTGAACCGCCAGCACTCCTCCGGTCATGATGTGTCCGGCCCAGCTGCGGTAGTCTGTCATTGCAGCCTCAAGACTGTGCCCACCGTCTATAAACACCATCGCCAGAGGCGTAGACCAGAATTTAGCAGCTTGTGCAGAACCGGTAACAACAGGAACAACCGTTTCTTCCAATTCAGCCCGGCGCATTGTGCGGCGAAATTCTCTGAATGTGTCGACCATGTTTATCGATTCGTCGTACACCTCTGAATCATGATATTCCTCTCCGAACTGATGTTCTTCCGACCCCCTATGATGATCTATAGCGAACAGTTGGGAGTCGTTCGCTTTGCATGCAGTCCCAAGATACACCGTGGATTTACCGCAGTAGCTGCCTACTTCCAAACACGGACCGCGTGCACTCAGCTGTTCACCATAGCGATACAGTGCGGCACCTTCATCATCGGCAAGAAAACCTTTTACAGTTGTTATGTCCAGGGGTAGCGTTGGTGCGTTTAACATTGTTTACTCGACTAACTAGTGCAATGGCCGGGCACAATAGCCCAAGGCACGCCTCTTGGCTAGAACCACCATATTCAATACACTGGGTTTCGTAATCTTCGGGCAAGAACATGCTATTTGTTTACAATTTTCTGCTCTATCTCATCACGCCTTTTCTGGCCGCAACGCTATTGCTTCGCAGCATCCGCGCCCCCGAATACCGAAAACGTATAAAAGAACGCTTTGGCTTATTGCCGGAAGGCTTGCACAAGGATTACATCTGGTTGCACTCCGTGTCGGTGGGAGAAACGGTCGCGGCCGAGCCACTGGTCAAAGCCTTGTTGAGTGACTATCCTCAACGGCGCCTGCTTGTAACGACTATGACACCCACCGGTTCAGAGCAGGTGTTGCGCAGTTTTGCCGACAAGGTAGATCATGTCTACGCACCGTATGATTTGCCCGGCAGCGTGCGAAGGTTTCTTAACAATACTGAACCCTGTATGGCCGTGATCATGGAAACTGAGTTATGGCCCAATGTACTGCGACAGTGCTCCGAACGAAACATACCCACGGCGTTGATTAATGCGCGCCTTTCAAAGGGATCCGCCGCCGGTTACGCCAGAGCACCCAGTGTTTCGCGCATGATGATGTCCATGCTGGGCGGTGTGGCCGCTCAAAATAAAGTGGATGGCGAACGATTCGTACAGTTAGGGTTGCCGCGCGATCGCTTGCGAATAACCGGCAGTATCAAGTTTGACCACAGTATTTCACCCGATGTTATGAAAACCACGGCAGTGCTGCGCGAAGAGTGGCAAGGTGCGAGCAAACGCCCGGTTTGGATAGCGGCCAGCACTCACAACGGTGAAGACGAGATTATCCTAGAGGCCCATCGTCTACTGTTAAATGACGATATCGCCGCACTGCTGATTTTGGTGCCAAGACATCCGGAGCGTTTTGAAGAAGTGTTTGCCCTGTGTGCCCGTGAAGGCATGCAGATATCACGGCGAAGTTCCAAGGAAACGGTACGTTCCCAGACCCAGTTGGTACTGGGCGATACGATGGGTGAGCTCGCGGCATTGTATGGTGCTTGTGATATAGCGTTTGTTGGTGGAAGCCTGGTCGCCAGAGGTGGGCACAATCCGATTGAACCTGCGGCCTGGGGCCTGCCGGTTTTGGTTGGTGAGCACACGTTTAATTTTCAGGAAATTGTTGAACTATTGCTTGCTCAGGGTGGCGCGCACAGAGTATTTAAAGCCGAGGATATTGCCGAGCAGGTGAAATCGATTTTAACCAATTCGCAGCGTCATGCTGAGGCCGGAGCCGCCAACAAAGCGGTTGTTGAGGCTAACCGTGGGGCCACACAAAGGCAGCTCGCCCTGATTAATGAACTACTACCTCAATAATGGCGGACAAAGGCATCAACCTTTCGGTGTGGTGCTGGCGGCCGGCGCGGCTGGCTCAGCCAACCACTTGCTCAGGCTGTAAATTTCCTGCGGAGTTAATGTACCGGCCTGTTGCTTAAGGCGCAGCATATTGATCACGTAATCGTACCGCGCGTTTGAATAATCTCGAACCGAACGAAACAGGAAGCGCTGCGCATCCAATACATCTACGATATTGCGTGTACCCACTTCATAGCCCGCCTGCGTTGCTTCCAGCGCGCTTTCAGAAGAAGTAATCGCCTGTTTGCGCGCTTTTACTTTGCCGACATCGGTTATTACAGATAAGTGCAAAGAACGAGTATTCTGAATCGTGTTGCGCTGACTGGCGATGTGGTTTTCGCGTGCCTGTATATACTCCTGCGCGGCTTGGCGCCGACTCGCACTGACACTGCCACCTGAGAACAGAGGCATGCTGAGACTTAGGCCGATCGTGCCACCGTCTCTGGAATCGTCTACCGTCGGATCCGGATTAAATACGGAATCAGTTGGCCGGTCGCCCTCAGTTGTCGAGTCTACATAGCTGTAGCTGCCAACAATTTTTGGCAAGTGTTCTGCGCGCTTGGCTCTGGCGTTGTGCTGTGCGGCATTTTCCGAAAGGCGTGCGGCACGTAGCTGATAGTTGTTTTCAAGTGCGAAATCAACCCATTCCGAGCGCTGCGCAGGACTTGGGTCAGTGACTGGAAATTCTTCGCTCAATAACCAGATATTTGAATGTTGTTCACCGGTAATTACCGACAGTGCCTCGTACGCTATGCCTAGCTGACCTTCTGCTTCAAGCCTGGTAACGACAGCAAGATCGTGTGCGGCTCTGGATTCATGTACATCGGTAATTGCAATCAGGCCAACTTCAAAACGCTGCTCGGTCTGTTCGAGCTGACGCTGAATGGCAGTCTCTTCAGCAATGGCCGTATCAAGGTTTTCTTTTGCACGAAGTACATTGAAGTAAGCTTCCGCCACTCTAACGATTAAATCCTGCTGATCAAACGCAAACTGCGCTGCCGCCAATTCAGACAACCTTTTGCCCTGCTTGAAAGAATACCAGGCTGGCAGGTTGAAAATATTTTGCTGCAATTCAATGTTGAGTGATTTGGTATCGGTTTCATCTTGAGATGTGACCGGTCCGGAAATTAGTCCTGCGAAATCAGTAGGGTCGCCGCCTGGTGGTCTTGTCAGCCCAATAGTGGAGCTATCTACATCATTTTTACTATATGAGTAGCTGCCATTAACCTGAGGTAGAAGAGCGGCACGTGCGAGGTTTTTGGCTTCACTACTCGCCTTAAAACTGGCTTCGGCGGCTTTCAGTACCGGGTCATTGGCAACTGCTAATTCGTAGATGCGCGCAAGTGTTTCAGCAGACGCCATATGCGCAGTACTTGAGCAGACCATAGCTATCAGTAGATGTTTGCAGGATAAACGCAGCATTTTAATTCCTTTGCCTGGCGACTTTTAGTTTCGACTCGTGCTTGAGAGTACGGTGTCACATTAGCAATGTGACGCAGTTCTATAATCTTAGCAGATCGAACGGAATAACAAGCAGGATATTAGCCCGGCAATGCTTTTCCAGCGGTGCGTGCAGCAATCTTAATGCTTGCTTATACGGCACGGCTCGACTACGCTGGAGTCGCGGCAAACGGCCAAAGTTTAACCATTGTTGAATATAAATTGTGCAGCAACGACGATACCTAACCAATTTACGCGGCATGCAGCAGCAATGCGAAGCGAACTATGTTCGTTTGTTGCAGCTGGTTGCGCAGTGGGATGAGTTTGAATTGTTAGAGCTTGCGATTGATAAAGCTGATGGCCCAACGGTTTTAGTCAAAATTACACTTCTGGAACGTAACCCTTACACAAGTACAATTATGCTGGATCAGCAGGATGTATTATTGCCATGGGCTAAGGGTCCACAACTCACGGTTCGCGTATATCATGATGCCCGAATGGCAGAAGTGATTAGTTGGAACCGCCACCGCTTGTTAAAGCCCCGGTACGAATACCCCAACCCACAGATGTATCTGCCTGACGAGAAGGCGCAATTGAATCAGTACTTTGGCGAATGTTTGAGTCAGTGCATTGCACACGGCAGAACGCGCGAGCCAATCAGTATCCGCTGAACACTGCGTACATGTCGACCGCCGCTGGATGATGAGGTCGCTACTTAACAGGAACGTTGTGCTAGGGTTCAGGTCAGGCATTGCAAATCACACTTGATCATCAAGGTCACCGGCCATTGCGTGTCGTTCAGCTTACCGACAGTCACCTCGGAGCGGACGACAGCGCAGAATTGCTGGGAATGAATACCGACAATAGTCTCAATCTTGTGCTGGAGATGCTGCATCAGCGCGTCGAGCAATTTGATTTGATTCTGGTTACTGGAGATATCGCCCTGCACGGTGCGCGCGAAGCTTATGAGCGATTTCAAAGCAAGCTTGCCCGCTTTGAACAAGCCACTCTCTGGTTAGCGGGCAATCATGACGACACTGCATTTATGCGTGATGTAGTAGGTTATGGTCACGAAATGACTCGCAGCGCGTTGGTCGCTGGCTGGCAGATGGTTATGTTGGATTCCGTGCAACCTAAGGAAGTAGGAGGCACGCTAAGCGAAAGCGAATTGAATTTTTTGCGCCACTGTTTGCAACAACATCCGGATCTGCCTGCCTTGGTTGCTTTGCATCACCATCCTATGCCCGTAGGCTGCGATTGGTTGGACGAGCAACAAATTAGTAATTCGGATGAGTTTCTGGATTTGGTGCGTTCGCATTCCAATGTCAAAGTTGTTTGCTGGGGCCACGTGCATCAGATTTTTGATACCAGCAGCGCTGGCGTTCGTTACATGTCGTCGCCATCCACCTGCGTTCAGTTTGCTCGAAACAGCGCCGACTTCAAACTTGACCCGGCAGCACCTGGTGTTCGATGGATGGAACTGCACGCCGATGGTCATGTGGAAACCGAGATTTGGCGGCTAAGTGGTGTTAACCTGAGCGTAGATCTTGAATCGACGGGTTACGCTCAGGGCTAGCATCGCTCCGCGCCTCGTCCGTTTGCAATCATCAAGCGGATGAATACCATAAATTGCACTTGCTGACGTCTACACAGAGTGGAACACTGCGGAGCTTCACCTTGCTTTGTCCAATGATGTGTTATGGCTGAATACACAGCTGAGTCCATTGAAGTTTTAACGGGCCTTGAGCCGGTGCGCAAGCGCCCCGGTATGTATACCGATACCAGTCGCCCCAATCACCTAGCGCAGGAAGTGATAGACAATAGTGTTGACGAAGCCCTGTCTGGCCACGCCAGAAACATTGATGTGTTGTTGCGTAAGGACGGCTGGATAGAGGTTAGTGATGACGGCCGCGGTATGCCGGTTGATGTTCACCCTGAAGAAGGTGTGCCCGGTGTCATTCTTATCCTGACGCGCTTGCACGCCGGGGGCAAATTCAACAACGACAATTATCAATTTTCCGGTGGTCTGCACGGAGTGGGCGTGTCCGTTGTTAACGCCTTGTCGCAACATTTGGAAGTAGAGATTAAGCGCGATGGTAAAATATATGCCTGCTCTTTTGTAGACGGTGAGTGCGTCAGTGAGCTCGCGGAAACCGGCACCGTTGGCAAGCGCAATACCGGCACAAAAGTCAGCTTTCTACCCGACCCGCAATTTTTCGACTCGGTAAAGTTCTCGGTACCAAAGCTGGTACACGTTCTGCGCGCCAAGGCAGTGTTGTGCCCAGGCCTTCAAGTTTCTTTCAAAGACGAAAAAAGCGGCGACAAACAGGAATGGCGCTATGAAGACGGCTTAACTGACTATCTTCTGGAAGCCACACAGGGATTTGAAGCCATCCCAGTCGCGCCATTTACCGGTAGCTTTGCCGGCAGTACAGAGGCGGTGGACTGGGCGGTTCAGTGGTTACCTGAAGGTGGAGAGCTCACCACCGAAAGCTACGTCAACCTGATACCAACGGCGCAGGGCGGTACCCACGTAAATGGCCTGCGTACCGGCTTGATCGACGCGCTGCGCGAATATTGTGACATACGCAGCCTAGTGCCACGCGGCATTAGACTGACCGCTGACGATCTGTGGGATAAATGCTGCTATGTGCTCTCCGCCAAGCTGCGCGACCCACAATTCTCAGGCCAAACCAAAGAACGACTCTCATCGCGTGAATGCGCCGCGTTTGTATCGCAGGTAGCCAAAGACTCTTTTAGTCTATGGCTTAATCAACATACAGAAGAAGCTGATCAGCTTGCACAGTTCGCGATAGCAAATGCGCAGACTCGACTAAGAACCAGCAAAAAAGTAGCGCGCAAAAAAATCGCCAGCGGCCCAGCGCTGCCAGGCAAACTATCAGACTGCGCTAGCCAGGATTTGGACCGGACCGAACTGTTTCTTGTAGAGGGCGATTCAGCTGGAGGCTCAGCGAAACAAGCGCGCGATCGTGAGTTTCAGGCCATACTGCCATTGCGCGGCAAAATTCTGAACACCTGGGAAGTAGACGCTGGAGAAATTCTGGCCTCTGCGGAAATACACAATATCTCTGTGGCGCTTGGCATTGAACCAAATTCTGCTGACCTTAGCGGGCTTCGCTACGGTAAAGTATGCATCCTCGCAGATGCTGATTCTGACGGCTTACACATCGCCACTTTAATATGCGCGCTGTTCGTTCGGCACTTTCGCGCTCTGGTAGACGCTGGCCACGTTTATGTTGCTATGCCACCCTTGTTTCGCATCGACGTTGGCCATGATGTTTACTACGCGCTGGACGAGAGTGAGCGTCAGGGCATACTGGATACTATTGAGGCTGAGAAGAAGAAAGGCAAAGTGGTGGTGCAACGATTCAAAGGTTTGGGTGAAATGAACCCTTTGCAGTTGCGGGAAACGACAATGGACCCGGATGCACGACGATTGGTACGCCTGGCGGTAAACAGCGGGGACGGGACTGAAAAAATGTTGGATATGTTGTTGGCTAAGAAGCGCTCTCCGGATCGTAAATCGTGGTTGGAGAAGAAAGGGAATTTGGCGGAGGTTTGATGGTGGGTGTTTTAACCCGGTCGCAAAGTGGTACAGCCAATGCAAAACACGCCGTAAACCCATCCATGGGGGCTTGTGTTCGACATCCTTGTCTCACAAAGTTTTGCATTGGCTGTACCACTTCGCTCTCTGAATTGTGCCAACTTGAAGGTAAATCCATAAATGTGTTTTGTCAAAAGTTTTGAATTTGGCAATGCTGTGAGCTTAGTAGCCAATATGCCCTTCGCAAACCTTCAAAAAGAGGGACCTTTTTGAAGCCAAAAGTAGGTCCTCCTAGGGAAGCCCCCATGGATGGGTTTACGGCGTGTTTGCGAAGGGCATATTGGCTACACGGCGTATCGTGACTACTTAACTCGACGTTTGACAGAATGACAGAACCACAATCCCCAGAAGAAGAACTCTCGCTAAAAGAGTACACAGAAAAAGCGTACCTGGATTATTCCATGTACGTCATTCTGGATCGCGCATTACCGCATATAGGTGATGGTCTTAAACCGGTGCAGCGGCGCATAGTTTATGCCATGTCAGAGCTTGGCCTGAAAGCATCCGCCAAGTATAAGAAGTCAGCGCGCACGGTTGGGGATGTGATTGGTAAGTTTCATCCTCACGGTGATTCTGCCAGTTATGAAGCCATGGTGTTAATGGCGCAATCCTTTTCATTTCGCTACCCGCTGGTTGATGGCCAGGGTAACTGGGGTTCGCAGGATGACCCTAAATCGTTTGCCGCGATGCGTTACACCGAATCCAAGCTTACCGACTTTGCCGAGCTGTTGTTGGGTGAATTAGGCCAGGGTACCGTTGAATGGCAGCCCAACTTTGATGGCACTCTGAATGAGCCCTGCGTTCTGCCTGCGCAAGTTCCACATGTATTGCTCAATGGCATTACTGGCATTGCGGTGGGTATGGCTACGGATATTCCACCGCATAATCTTCGCGAAGTTGTCAGTGCGTGCATTCACTTGCTGGATTCACCTAAAGCAACGGTAGCTCAGTTGTGTGAACATATTCAGGCGCCTGATTTCCCAACCGAGGCAGAAATTATTACGCCGCGCCGCGACATTATGGAAACTTATGAAACTGGTCGCGGCACAATGAAAATGCGCGCTGTGTATCAGATGGAGCAAGGTGACATCATCGTTACCGCTTTGCCGCACCAGGCTTCGGGCTCGAAGATTCTCGAACAGATTGGTCAGCAAATGCAGGCGAAAAAATTGCCTATGGTATCTGATCTGCGCGATGAGTCAGACCATGAGAACCCAACCCGATTGGTAATTACGCCGCGTTCCAACCGAGTAGAAATTGAGGCCCTGATGGCGCATCTGTTCGCGTCTACCGATCTTGAGAAGAACTACCGAATCAATCTGAACATGATCGGAACAGATGGCAGGCCTTCGGTTAAAAATCTTGTGACGATATTGAAGGAATGGTTGGCGTTTAGAACGGATACCGTTACCCGACGACTGCAGTATCGCCTGGACAAAATTCTCAAGCGCCTGCATATCCTCGACGGTTTGTTGGTTGCGTTTTTAAACATCGATGAAGTGATTCATATTATCCGTACTGAGGATAAACCCAAACTTGCATTGATGGAACGCTTCAGCCTTTCTGATACGCAGGCCGAAGCGATACTTGAAATCAAGTTACGGCAACTCGCGAAGCTCGAAGAAATTAAGATTAAGACCGAGCAGAAAGAGCTGAATGAAGAGCGCAAGAGCCTTGAGAAAATACTGGGCTCGAAAGCACGTATGAAAACCCTGATCAAGAAAGAGTTGGTTGAGGTGGCGGAGACATACGGAGATGATCGACGTTCGCCACTGAAAGAGCGTGGAGAAGCAAAAGCCTTTACGCAGTCCGACTTGATGACGACCGAACCTGTCACTGTGGTGGTGTCTGAGAAAGGCTGGGTTCGTGCTGCGCGCGGGCACGAAATAGATCCGGTAAGCCTGAGTTATAAATCGGGTGATGCCTACAGTTTCGCTGTTCGAGGGCGCAGCAATCAGAGCTTCATAACTCTGGACTCTACCGGCCGTGTGTATAACATTGCGGCACATACCTTGCCGTCGGCCAGAGGGCAGGGCGAGCCTCTAACAGGGCGTATCAATCCGCCGTCTGGCGCGACTTTTGCGGGTGGATTGATGGGCGATAACGAGGAAATGTACGTACTGGCCTCTGACGCCGGGTATGGATTTGTTGTAAAGCTGGAAGATCTGCAAACCAAGAACCGTGCAGGTAAAACGGCCTTAAGCTTACCAAAGGGCGCAAAAGCCATGATGCCGGCTAAAGTAAACAACCTTGAAAGCGATCTAATCGTAGCGATAAGCAATGAGGGGCGAATGTTAGTGTTCCCCGTTAACGAGCTGCCACAGCTAGCCCGAGGGAAAGGCAACAAGATCATTAGCATTCCAACAGCCAGGGTACAATCGCGCGAGGAATTCGCGATCGCGATTGTTTGTGTATCTGAGAAAGAGCTGCTGCGGGTGCACGCGGGAAAACGACACCATGGGCTAAAATGGTCTGACCTGGAACACTACCGCGGTGAGCGCGGGCGACGTGGCAATAAACTTCCACGCGGTTTCCAAAAAGTAGATTTTGTGACGATAGAGTCCTGAATGCTATAGCCAGGGGAAACTTAGACTGCGCTCTTGTCTCGATAGATGTCGTCGATAATTTTTTGAACTTTGTTATCGATATCTGACAACACAACAGGCTCCAGACCCTGCAATTCGTAAAACCCGTTACTGTCTTTGCCGCTGACTTTCAATTCAGCGCATTCCGGATGCGCCACTACGCTGTGGCTTAGGCTTACTGTACCAGCCGGTTTTCCGGCACAGGCTTGCCATGCCTGCCGGTGAGCATCTTGCGCATACAGTTCGCGCAATAGTCTGGCGTCGCTTTGCAGTGGTGCGCTAACATGCGCGCCGATGCGGGCCTCAAATACGGGTTCGCTATTGGCGCTGCGTTGTCTGTTGGCGATGTTCAGCGCTTTCATTAGCGCATAGGCACAGCAAGTGGTGCGTGCTACCAGTTGCTCGCCACGCTCATCCAGCAATTCAACTGTTTTCAAGCTTAGCGTAAACCCGGTTTCACCAACACGAATCTCAGCGGTGTACAAGCGCGCCACTTGCTCAAGCCAATGTTCAAACGTTGTGAGGTACTCATAGAGAGTGTCTTCAGACAATTGTTTGCGCATTAGTGGTAGTTGCAGTAACTCAACCGCAATAATCCCGTACTCACCTTCCGGTTCGAGTAGCTGTTCATAGCTCTCCTCTCTCGACTGCTTGTCCAGCAGGCTGGGAGATGAGCGCTGTTCTTCCGCCGCAACCGCTGGTTTTTGCCAAACAGAACGCACCAGCATCAGCAAGCCGGCCAGCGTCAACAAAGCACATAGAATGTTAAGTAGGCCAGTGTGGAAAAAGCCGGGTTGTGGTGGTAGTAACGACAAACGAGTGTAGCCCAGCAAGCGATCCTGCATGCTGATTTCTTTGCGAACCTGTTTTCCCTGCTCAGCCATGCTGCGCCTGCCGGCTTGTGCAAGCAGTTCATTGCGCACATTGTAGAAAGCGGCGTGCGCAACAGTGTCGTCTTGGGTGGCCTTCCGTGCCAGCGCTTGCAGGCTCAGTTGGTTGTTGCTGAGCACCAGCGGTGCAGCAGCATCAGCCAATTGAGTACCGATCAACTCAGCGAGAGGGGAGGTAATTCGATCTTTGTCGTCGTTGTATTTCCAAATAGCCAGAGCGTTAGTCAACATCGCCAAAATAATGGCGACCAAACCTGCTATGAACCATGTTGGCCGGCCACTGTTTGGGTCTGTGTGTTGTCGGTCAGTGTTAATCATCATTATTGCTATTGGCGTTTCGATGTGTCTGACTTCTTATGCAGCGCTAATAAATACCGGATATTGTCTAAAGTAGGCCGGTGCGCAGGGAAAGCCTTGCCAATCCCTAGTATAGTAACGAGCTCGAATTGCGGACAGTGCATTCATTGCACTGTTGCTGTGAATATTCTATCTTTTTGCGCCGTACAAACCGGCCAATTCATCAGGCGTTAGCATGAACAGCGTGACATTAATCAGCATCACTGGAGAAGACCAACCAGGTCTTACAGGCAGTTTGATGAGTTTGATGGCTGAGCACGGAATACAGGTGCTGGACATTGGTCAGGCGGTCATTCATCGCAGCCTGGCACTGGGCTTACTAGTGTCGGTACCTGCAGGTAGCAGCATTCTCAAAGAGTTGCTGTTTCACGTGCACGAGCTGAATCTGCAGGCCAGCTTCACAGACATCAGTAGTGACGATTACGAACGCTGGGTTAATGCGCATGGCCAACCCAGATACATTGTTACCTTACTCGCCCGGGCGATTACCGCCGAGCATATTGCCCGGATTGGCTGCGTAACGAACAAATTCGATCTGAATATTGAAGATATTAAACGCTTATCTGGGCGCCTTTCCCTGACCAGCCAAACAAAGCAAGACAAAGCGTGCATAGAATTCAGTGTGCGCGGCACGGTGAGCGATCCGCTTGCAGTTCGCCAGGAATTTCTGGTGCTGGCCAGCGAACTAGACGTTGATATTTCGTTTCAGGAAGATACCGTGTTCCGACGCAATCGCCGACTGGTATGCTTCGATATGGACTCTACGCTGATAGAAGGTGAGGTGATTGATGAGCTGGCTGTGTTGGCCGGTGTTGGTGGGCAAGTTTCAGCGATCACAGAGCGTGCGATGCGTGGCGAGCTGGATTTCACAGAGAGTCTGCGCCAGCGAGTGGCATTGCTGGAAGGTTTACCGGAAAGCAACTTGAATGATGTTTATGATCGTTTACCGATAACGGAGGGCGCCAGTCGCCTGATCAATAATCTAAAGCGTGTTGGCTATAGAACGGCAATATTGTCTGGAGGCTTTACGTTTTTTGGTCGCTACCTGCAACAAAAGCTGGGTATTGATTACGTGCATGCCAATGAGCTGGCTCTGAAAGATGGCAAGCTTACCGGGCAGCTAACTGGACAGGTTGTTGATGGTGCACGCAAAGCGTCCTTAATGGCCGAGATTGCAGAGCGTGAGCATATCAGTCTTGAGCAGGTGATTGCCGTTGGTGACGGCGCCAACGACTTGCCGATGCTGAGCGCGGCGGGTCTCGGTATCGCGTTTCGAGCGAAGCCTATTGTGCAACGAAAAGCAGAGCACGCCATCTCAACACTGGGGCTGGACGGCATTCTTTATCTCCTGGGTTTTTCAGATGCGCAATAGAGTATCGCACTCGCTCAGCAGGCTGATTATTTAGCTGCCTATGCCGAATCGGCGAACTCGTAGTCCATAACTTCACTGGGGGCCTGCAAATAGTAGCCTTGTATATAGTGGGCGTTCATTTGCCATAAGCTGGCTAGCGTTGCCGCATTCTCTACGTAGGGCACAACCGAACACACGCCGGCTTCCTGCAAGCGATTTAGCACGGTTTTCAAACCCTCAACGTTGGTTGGGTCTTTCTGCAGCTCCATCGCAAAGCTCGAATCAACAAATGCGTAGTCAATCTTGAAGTGCTGCAGAACCTTGAAAGATTCCTGGCTGCGACCGAACTCATTCAAGCTGAATTTGAAATTCCACTCGGCTACTTCCTGGCGAAAACGAATCGCTTGTTTCAGGTAGTGTGCCACGGTCTTTTCGCTGAATTGCAGCGTGATGCACTCAGGTGACAACTGTGCTGCTTTCATGGCAACACCAAGCCAATTACTGAAGGTATTATCTATCAGGGCATTCTGGGTGAGGTTGATCGTAAGTGTGGTCGCATTACCGCCCTCACGTTGTGATTTGACGTTCTTGGTTCCTTCCACAATCAACCATTTGTCCAGTGAGGTATCGCCGGATTTTTGGTTGATCGCCTGAAACAAAGTATCAACGCTCTGCTCTTGCCCGTCTGCGTCCACCATGCGCAATGTTGATTCGTAACTCTCACGCGGCTCGCCGTGTAAATTAATTACCGGCTGGAACATCATTCGTAAGCGCTGTTCTGATACCAGTTCCCTGATGTCAAAAGAGCTCTCTATCGCGTCCCCCGTGCCGGGTCGGTAAAGAATGATACCTGGCATTGAGCTGTCTTCGGCGAACAATTGCCGCGCTTCTTCCAGCGCGAGAAACGCTGTATCCATCGCTTCGTTGGAGTCGTTAAATGCCGATTTACTAAGATCAACTACGCCCACACAGCAGCTGCACTGTGCTGTTTGGTCATCTATATCAAAAATATGTTCTTCAACGCGCTCACAGAGCTTGCGCGCGCTGATCATTGCTGCCGTATCAGCAGCACCTGGCAACAGTACAGTAAAGCTGTCTTCGCCATAGTGAGCAACCACAGCACCTTCATGTTCGCTAAACGCGTGGTCAATGAAATCGGCGACGCCATGTCGAACAGAGCGGCTACCCGATAAGCCAAGTCTGCTTTTAAGTTGTGAAAATTCGTTGATGCAGAAATACAGCAGACAACCATCGTTCTTTGCACCTACCAGGAACTTATCCAACTGCTCGACCAGGCTGTAGCGAGTTTGCAAGCCGGTAAGTGGATCTACGCTACTGGGCAGTGAGCTTATCGTAGTTGCCGCCGCTTTTTCGGAGCGACTGAGGATAAGCTGCGTACATTTCTCGTCATCAAACACAGCGGGTGCGAATCGCATTCGAACATCGAATCGCTCACCCTCAGGGCTGACACAGACCACGCTGAGCTCCTGCTCTGATTCGTCATTGTAGGCACGCAGGAAATTTTTGAAGGTTTGCTGATCGTCTTCGCTGATGAGATCCACAACCGGTATCGCAAGGAATTCGTCGCGATCCGTCAAACCAAAAGCGTTCGCGTACGCCTCGTTTACGTCAACATGCATGCCATCTAGAATGTAAGCAACGGCATCGTCGGCGTTAGACATCAGAGTATCGAAACGACCACTGACCTCTGCTAGTGAGCGTTCCAGATCTGCGTGCTTGCGGCGAATGCGCAAGTTTTCGACTTCACGATTTGCTGCGTACAGTAAATGTTCCTGATCAGACAGTTCGATGACGTCTTGTGCGCCACGGCTCATGCCTTCAATCACCAGTTCCCGATTTGCTTCGCTGGTGAGCAATATTACCGGTGTGTCAGTATGCGACTGAACAATGTGCTCAAGCACGTTGTTCATATCAATAATCGTATTTTGTTGTTCACACAGAGCCAAATCCCAATGCTCGTCATTTAGGCAATGGGCCAGATCTTCCAATGAGGTGATTCGATGAGTTTGCGTCGCCTGGCCGGCATTTCGAAACAGATGGTTAATGCGCTCGGTACCATCCTGCGAATGGCTGGACAGCAATATCTTGAGTGTGTTGGTCGTCATCGTTTCTATGCAGTTTTAGTGTTTTTATAATCCCTGCTGGCAGCCAAAGGATTCTACAAGTTACCCCACAAGGCATCGAAAAGATCCTGTGAGTCTGAGACGCCATCATTGGCTGCGTCAAAAATCTCGTAACTGTACTGACCGTATACTCGAGTTTTGGTGATCTGATCCGTGATTCGCACCATGCGTATTTGGTCTCTATCCAATATCTGCATGGTCTGGCCAACTTCTATATCGGCATCTGATGTGAGTAAGGAAGCGCCTTGCTCTGTCACGCTCACTTCGGGAAGCATCAGAACCGGCAGGTATTCACCAGGATCACCTTCGGTATGTATGCTGCGAGCAATCGATGGTAAAAAAGCGGGGCTAAGCAATTCCACGCCGAACGTGAGCTCGGTGCGCGTGGGACGATGCAGCCAGCGTATTGCGGCGACGCTCCACAGTTCTGTCGCCGAGTCCTTAATACCGATCAAATCGCCTGCGTGAATGCGAAATTTGTCTGTGTCGGGCAGAGTCAGGCTGTAGCCACCCGGACTGGCATTGTTTACGTGAACATGTACAGTAAGCTGCTCTTCGGGATCTATCGTCTTGCGTCTTGCCGGTGTGCCGGCGTAGTCAATGCACTCTACCCCGTCCTCATCTTTACTGATTTGCGGGGTCTCAGATCCCCACTCCTGTTCCTCAATGGGCTCTTTGAGTTTCTCGTAATCGTGAAATTCTTCAAACGCAGCCTCACGCGCCAGCGCGGCCGCGGCTAGTTGATGCATATCTTCAATATCGGTTTCACCCGATGAAAAGTAATGTGCCGCACCGAGGCCGACACAAATATCCAGCTTTTCCTGCGAATTGATCCGCATAAAGCTTCGCTTGGTGCATTTGCCCCACGCCAGAATCAAATGATTCAGCAAATCAATTCGAACCTTTTTACCAGACTCTTCTACCAGGCCAGCGTCTGCCGTATCCACTAACAGGCGCAGGTGCTGCACCAGATCAGTCGTGCTCAGTTGCAACTGGCATTCGCCCAGTGCCTGTTTATTTAGCAGGTGAGAATAAACCGGTCCTCTGTCAGTTTCGCGGTTTAGCATAAACAGCGCTGGTATCTGACCGCTTTCATAACGTGAGATATTGATTTTATCTATCCAGCCCGGAATAAGATCAATGACCGGCATCAGGTCTTCCTGACGCAATTGATTTGCTTTAATTGAGCCCAGCAATAAGCTCTTGCCATAAAGGCCATGCGGGGTGAACTCTCCAGAGCGAGTATTTTCGATCTGCAATTCGCAACTGATCGCATACAACTGATGCAACTTGTACCAAAGTGTGTGGGGTGTGACTGTGTATAACTGGTAGCACAGCAATAAATCGTCATTTAGAAACTGCATGGCGCCACACACAGCCTTTGCTGTTTGCGACTTGTTGGGTCGGCGCAGTAACCCTGTTTTCGAATGCGCCAGCTCAAACGCAGCCAGCGTGTAATTATTCGCTACGCACATTCGCAGTGCATGGGTTAGATCAACAACCTGCTGCGATTTTTTCGGCAACAGGGCTTGTTTGTGCTGATAATGCTTGCTGAGAGACCGCAGGTTGCTGTCTACCCGCGGTGCAAGAAGCGATAATAATTCAAGTCTGTTATCCGCAGGTGTTTGCAGTTTCAGCAATTCTTCAGTGATTAGATAAAGCTGCTTGATGGTTTCGCCAATGTTGGCGACAGGCAAATTGCCCAGCCATTCTTCAACGCTGCTCTTGTCAGCCTTGCACATGGATAATTGGCTCAAGGTTTGGTCGCGCACACCCAGGCGGCGGAGTAGGGACTGGCTCATTAAAAACGTCTCTTACTGCTCAATAGTGTCTTTTCGCTGCTGGTAACTCTGTTCGAACAATGTGTCGAATAAGAAATCTCTGGTTAACTGCCTGTACCTGATACGAGTACCTGATAAAAGCCAGTGACCGCAAACTGCGAAAATGATGTGAATTCCAAAAAAAGTATAGGAGATGAACGAAAATTCGTCGCATTTCCGGCAAATATATTTTCACCGACCGTCTGATTATGGCCGATGGTCTAACGCGGCTTGACTGATTTTTGATCCTGGTCTACCCAAATTGGATGGACAAACCTGTATCATTGCGCCTTGCAATAACGGCTGTATTGGCTAAAAAAAGATCAAACTAAGAGATTCCCCATGGCAAATTACTCAACCAACGAATTCAAAGCAGGACTTAAAGTGATCCTTGAAGGAGACCCCTGCTCTATCGTGGAAAACGAGTTTGTGAAGCCTGGCAAAGGGCAGGCATTTAATCGGGTTCGCTTAAAAAACCTGAAGAGTGGCAGGCAATGGGAGCGCACGTTTAAGTCCGGTGATACGCTTGAGGGCGCTGATGTCATCGAGAAGGACATGGAGTACTTATACAACGACGGCGAATATTGGCATTTTATGGACCCAGTCAGCTTCGAACAGGTGCAAGCGGATAAAACCGCTCTGGGTGATTCGGCGCAATGGGTGAAAGAGCAGGATTCCTGCCTGATTACGTTGTGGAACGATGCACCAATAGCCGTGACCGTACCCAATTTCGTTGAGCTGGAAATTGTTGATACTGATCCAGGCTTAAAGGGCGATACCGCGCAGGGCGGAACCAAGCCCGCGACCCTGAGCACAGGTGCCGTTGTTAAGGTACCGTTGTTTCTTAATATCGGTGAAGTAGTTCGAGTCGACACGCGTACCGGAGAATACCAAAATCGCGCCAAAGGTTGATTTAGAGACCCCCAAGTGTCCCGTCCCAGAAGTAGCTTGCTCAATTCGCGGGGATTTTTTACCGCTGACTTTGTTGGCCGCCCTTCTGTAGAGCCCGCTACACGGCGTCCCCCCGCCGCGACAGCGAAAAACCCCTCGCGCTTTAAGCAAGCTACTTCTGGGACGGGACACTAGGTGACAGTCGATCACTGGCAGGCCAATACTTCCAGAGAAACCTTACGCGCTCGCGCCGATTTACTGGCACGTGTCCGTGTTTTTTTTGATCAGCTTGGAGTGCTTGAAGTTGATACGCCGTTGTTAAGTTGTTACTCCGTCAGCGACCCCTTCCTGGAAGCAATGTCTGTTACAAGTGCTGCTAAAACAAGCTGGCTGCAAACCTCGCCTGAATACGCTATGAAGCGCTTGCTGGCCAGTGGCAGTGGTGACATTTATCAGATTTGCAAAGCGTTCCGCGCCGGCGAGCATGGTCGTCTTCACGCCAATGAATTTACGATGCTGGAGTGGTACCGCCTGAACTTTGATCAGTTTGATCTGATTCGTGAGCTTTGCGACTTGTTGCGCCGATTGTTGAATTGTCCGGCACCCAGCCAGTGTTCCTACGGTGATTTGTTTATGGAATGCATTGGTTTTAACCCGCATCAAGCCAGCTATTCTGTGTTGCAGGCGGCCGCAATTGAATTGGGTTTTGATGATCTGCTGGGTGCAGATCAGCATACGCTTAAAAAGACACTGGACCGAAACGCATTGCTGGAGCTGTTGTTTAGCCACGTTATCCAACCAACGTTAAGCGGACTGAGTGTGGTGTACGATTACCCGGAATCAATGGCTGCACTTGCCCGAGTGGAATACAACTCACAGGGGTGTAAGGTTGCCCGTCGCTTTGAAGTGTTTTACCAAGGCGTTGAGTTAGCCAATGGCTATCACGAGTTGCTTGACGCAGCTGAGCTTGAGCAGCGCACGGCGCGTGACAATGCTCGCCGCCGGGAACTTGGGAGAATGGAGCAGTGTTGCGACCCTCAGTTGCTTGCCGCTATGCGCCACGGTTTGCCGGACTGTGCAGGTGTGGCGGTTGGACTGGACCGGGTGTTGATGCTGGCGCTGGGCGCGAAATCGATTGCTGAAATCAGAGCGTTCTAAGCACCAGCGCGATTAGTTGGTATCAACTCGCTGGGCAATAGCCTGGCCCATTTTCAGTGGTACACCGGCCGACAGATCATCCAGCCAGCGAATTTTCCCAGGCTCGAACAACAGTATGACCGTGGAGCCAAGATAAAAGCGCCCTAACTCATCGCCGGCGGACAGGTTGTGTGATGTAGCTGGCATAGTACTGGCTGCACTCATTCGACCGCCCCACACAGTTTCAATACCGGCCACAATCATGGCGCCCACCAACACGACAGCCACCTCACCTAGTTCGGTATCAAACAGTGCGACTAGTCGCTCGTTGCGCGCAAAAAGTTCCGGTATGTTACGTGCGGTCGCTTCATTGACTGAGAACAACTCCCCCGGTAAGTAAGTGCTTGCTTTCAGCCGACCACCTATAGCAGCGTGCACGCGATGATAATCGCGCGGTGATAAGTAGACGGTTATGAATTCACCATTTTCAAAGGGTTTTGCCCGTTCAGCATTACCACCCAGCAGCTGTGCCGCCGTGTAGCTCTGCCCTTTCGCTTGAAATATGTCTCCGCTTTCTATTTTTCCCAGCTGACTAATCGCCCCATCTGCGGGGCTCAAAACAAACCGCTCTGCGTCGGCCAGTGGTCTCACACCTTCTTTTAAGGGGCGGGTGAAAAACGCATTGAAGTGGCGATAGGCGTCTGGTTCAGAGTGAACGGCCTCATCCATATTCACCTTGTACTGGCCGATGAACATGCGAATCAAGGCGTTCTTTAGCCACACCCATTCAAGGTCTGCAAGCCAGCCAGTCGCTCTTGAAAGAAGGTGTTGCGGCAATATTTTTTGCAGCAGAATAAATAGGGTTTCCATCAGCAATCCTTGGAGGTTGTCGAGCAACACTTACTTATGCCTGTTCGCGGCACGGAGGCTTTGGGTTGAGTGTCGGTCAGTAAGACTGTGTGAGGGAGGGACCCCGAACACAAGCCCCCATGGATGGGTTCACGGCGTGTCTCGGTAACCCATACTCGATTCAACACCTTAGTGCTAGCATCATGCCTAAGTATGTGCTCTTCAGGCAAAACGCTATTTTACAGACTACTCAGGATTCGTGAATAACTTTGCCAACGTTGCTCTATCTGAACATCATTCTTGCGAGCTTTCTGAATTTCACAGTCTTTTTCAACGGTGTGGGTGCAATCCCTGAATCGGCAACCCTCTGCCAGGTCAGCAAGATCTGGAAAGCCGGCAATGACGTCTGCAGGATCTACATGCCACAGTTGAAACTCTCGGATACCAGGAGAGTCGACCAGCGCGCCTGAGTCAGGCAAGTGGAATAGCCGGGCTGCTGTGGTGGTGTGAGTGCCTTTGGACTTGCCGCTAAGCTCTTCACCGCGTTCAGACAATGCGCCAACTTCAGTCACTTCCTGAGCATGCAACGCATTAATCAATGACGATTTTCCCACACCGGATTGGCCAACCAACACGCCGGTTCCATCGCCGAATGCAGCACGAAACGTATCGACGCCGCTGCCGCTATGGCTAGATACTCTGAGCACCCTAAGACCGCGTTTTTCGTAGCCGGCGAGCATAGCGATCAGGTCACTTGATTGCGCGCCGACAAGATCCGTTTTGTTTAGAACCAATACTGCCTGCATTTTGCTCAGCGCGGCAGCCACCAGGTAACGGTCAATCAAATTGGCATGTGCGGTGGGTACTGGTGCAATCACTATGAACACGGTGTTGATATTGGCCGCGACGGGTTTTAGGCGATTACGGCTATCGGGGCGAATCAATACGTTGTCGCGCTCAAGCAATGCGGAAATGGCGCCTGCATCAGATACTCTCACCCGGTCACCGGCCACCAGTGGCTCAATGTTGGCGCGAACGGTACATTCTTGGGTGGTGTGCGTGTCATTCAGCAATACTTCAACGCGGCGACCGTAGTTGACGATGACCTGCCCGGGCTGATCGCGCGACTGCGACTGCTGACGTTTAACGCGGGTTTGTTGCTGCTCGCTTAGCTTTCTTTTGCTCACATTGAATGGTGTATTACTGCAAAGACGACAATAAGTACTAGATGCTACCATGCAGAGCATGGGGCAGTAGTTGTTTGTAAATTCTATTTTCTAGCGTGAGACGAGTACGGCAGGACACTGATGGATAAAGACTACAACCGACTAATATGGCTGGATCTTGAGATGACGGGCCTGGACCCTTTCAATGATGTGATCATTGAAATAGCGACTATTGTGACGGATGCAAATCTGGAGACAGTGGCGGAGGGGCCCACCATTGCGATTCATCAACCTGACCGTATTCTCGATGCGATGGATGCGTGGAATACACGTCAGCATGGTCAATCAGGGTTGGTCGATAGAGTAAGGGAGAGTCAGTATTCGGTGGAGCAGGCTGCGGGTGAGACGCTGGATTTTTTACGTGAGCATGTGGAAAAAAATCAGTCGCCTATGTGTGGCAATACTATCTGTCAAGATCGGCGTTTTATGGCGAAATGGATGCCGGAGTTGGAGGCGTTTTTTCATTATCGGAATTTGGATGTGAGTGCGCTTAAGGAGCTTGCTCGTCGGTGGAAGCCGGAGATTCTTCCTGGCTTTAAGAAGCAGGGGTCGCATTTGGCGATGGATGATATTCGCGATTCTATAGCAGAGCTGCAATATTATCGGGCGCATTTTATTGATTGTTGAGGGAGGGTTGGATTGACTTCGGAGTCGTAAATCCGTTTCAGGACCGCGTAGCCCATTTGCTGCGCAACTGGGCGCCTCCGGGGTTTCGAATGGCTGCGCGATACCCTCCATCACAAAAAAGCCTTTCTACAACAGTCTTTTTTGCTCCTTCGGTTTGCGTTTTTTACCTTCGCAAAGAGGCTACGCGGCCCTGAAACTCAGTGTGTGCTGGCGTTTCAGAACCGGGGTGTCTAATGCTTACCAGTCTTTTCTGAACGTTAAACCCCAAGTAACGGGTTCACGACGATAGGCGATTTGTTTACCGTCCTGGAGTACGCCTGGAAATGAGGTGCTGTTGTAGTCTTCGTCCAGCACGTTGCGGCCCCACAGGGTAATTTCCGCGTCGTAGTTTTCCAGGTAAATGCCCGCGCGTATGTTGATCAGATTGTGAGCGTCCTGCAGGCTTAGTGGCTCGTTAGACTGGTCCAGAACCATGTCACCGTAATAGACGAACTCGCCTAGGGCGAAGCCGGAAACGCTGTCTGACAAACGGAACTCCTGGCGCCCGCTTAACACAAAGAAGTGTTCGGGATTGGTGCCTAGGCGGCCGCCAGATCTGTCACAAAATGTGGGGCGCAAGGGGTCGGTCACACGTGGGTCTGCAGCGGTGACAATCTCAGGGTTTTCCGCCGTACCTACGTTATACCTGCCGCCTGGGTCAGGGGTCCCAAAGCGAAACGGTGTAATTACCCAGCAATTGCCGCGTTCAAATGCATCAAAATCGGCAATTGTCATGGCATAAGCAGCTTGCAAACGCGTGTTGTCGGTGACTTGCCAGAGCCATTCAACTTCACCACCATAGGTATCCACGGTAGCCGCATTTTGAACATTGAAACCCGACCCGGTAAACGTGCCTACCTGAAAATCGTCGACCGGCGTGTAATACAGCGCTACGTTAAGACGCATCGCCTGATCCGGGAATTCAGCTTTCATGCCCATTTCATAAGATATGGATGTCTCGGGGCCAAAAACCTGGTCGAAAGCGGGGTCGATTCGATCTGTATTCGTACCTCCAGCCTTGTAGCCAGTACTGATTGAGGCAAACAACATGGTCGTGTCCGTGGCAAACCAAGATAATTTGACGGTTCCGGTTACTTGATCATCCTCTAAAGGTGGTATATCAAGGTCTTCACGCGCGAATGTTGCCGGGAACGCTAGCGTAAAGAAGCCAAGCTCAGTACCTGATTCAACGTAGGTAGTATTCAGAATTTTTTCTTCGTCCGAATAACGCAAACCCACAGTCAATGTGAATTCGTCACTCAGTTGCCAGTCGGCTTGGCCGAAGATGGCCCAGCTCTCATGTTCTTGTTTATTAAAGTCAGTGGCTGAACCGCCGGGCGCGAAAAACAATGCAGGCGCTTGGCCACCTGGGCTCAAGGGAAACTGCAGCGGTACAGTCACCGCAGGTGGCAAACCTAGAAAAGCGGCGGCAATGGCTTCGGTGTCATCGCCAAACGTCAAGGTAGACGTTGAGTCCAGGTCCTGGGTGAAATAGTTGGCACCGATTACATAGTTAAGATTCTCACCGGTATAGGCAACTCGGAATTCCTGTGAGAAAGAGCTTTGCTCAGCGAGGTTAGTATCTTCAAGTGCTGACAGATCGGTGAAGTCGGCGTCGATCCTATCGAACGACTCAAAGTCACGCCAGGCCGAAATCGAGGTCAATGTGTGTGAGTCACTGAAGTCCCAATCCACTTGAACGGAAACACCTTTATCAACGCTTTCAGAAGTGGGGTTGAAGTTATAGGTCACCACATTGTCGAAAATGCGCGATTCAGGAATGAACGTCCCTCCGCGAGGATCCAAAATGGCGTCTGTGCCAAAAGCGCCCGCTGGTGATCGCTGATCTACTCGATTATTGTCATTTAATACTGTAGTACCACAGCAAACTTCGTCTATTTCTCCATGGTCGGCGATCACGCGAATGGAAAGATTGTCGGTGGGTGTATACAGCGCTTGGGCGCGAACGCCGAATCGATCGCGGTCAAAAATTTCATCCGTGCCTTCAACGGTGAGATTGTCAACCCAGCCATCTCTGGCACTGGAAAATCCCGTAAAGCGAACCGCCAGGACATCCTCAATGATGGAAAATGACTTAGCGCCGTTAAGGTTACGCAAATCGTAGGCGCCGATCGAGCCTTCCAGAAACCCGGTGCCTTCATGGTCTGGTGCTTGCGTCTTAAAATGGATGGCGCCAGACAAGGTATTCCGTCCAAACAAAGTCCCCTGCGGACCCCGCAGCACTTCGATTGATTCCATATCAACCAACTGAGAAATCATCGCGTTTTGTCGAGCTCTATAGGCGCCATCAACATAGACGCCAACCGAAGATTCGATACCGAAGTTGTTGCCACCCCCGCCGATGCCGCGAATGGCAAAGGTGGATGTTGTTGCGTTCTGGTTTTGGTTGGCGGCCAGACCGGGTGCATTCACCTGAAGATCAAATACATCTTTCACACCAGTTTCTTGTAGCATGGCGCCGGAATACGCCGATACAGCAATAGGAACGTCTTGCAAACTCTGCTCACGTTTCTGAGCGGTCACTATCACCTCCTCGAGCATGCCTTGCGCCAGCACTGGCATTTGCCAGCCGAGAACAAATGAGCCAGTCGTGGCTGCGACTAATGAACGAAGTATTGATTTCCGAGTATAAACGGCCATGAGATGCACCTACTTTATTAGACGAATTATAGGCGCGCGAGGATAACATAACTTGCCGCTAGTGTTTTAGTGATGAACGGCCATTCGTCTCTCCAACTGAGACTCCAATGCCCATTCAATATGTTCCTGCAACATTGCATTCGAATGCGGTAGGCGGGCCTGTAAAGAGCGGACTATACGAGGATCAAAATCAGCGTTACCCAGTCCTACCGCCAGATTTCTAAGCCAGCGCACATGGCCAATACGGCGGATGGCTGAGCCTTGGGTATTGCGGAGAAATTCGTCTTCGCTCCAATTGAACAAATCGACCAGATCGCTGTTGTCCAGATTGTGGCGTGGTTGGAAATCGGCTTCCTGGCTGGGCTGGGCAAATTTGTTCCAGGGGCAAACCAGCTGGCAGTCGTCGCAGCCGAACACGCGGTTACCCATTAATGGGCGCAGTTCCAGAGGAATCGCATCAAACGATTCGATGGTCAGGTAGCTGATACAGCGTCGGGCATCCAATACCCAGGGCTTTACAAAGGCCTTGGTTGGGCAGACGTCCAGACAGGCGCTGCAACTGCCGCAATGTTGTTCTTGTTGCGGTGGGTCAATGGGCAGGGCGAGGTTGGTAAATAGCTCACCAAGAAAAAACCAGGAACCCGCCCGCGCATTGATCAACATGGTGTTCTTGCCAATCCAGCCCTGGCCGGACCGCTGCGCCAGTGCTCGTTCCATAACCGGTGCGCTGTCCACGAAGGCTCGATGCTGGTAGTCATGAGCCAGCCAGTGGTTGATGTCGCCGGCAAGTGTGGCCAGGCGTTTGCGCATTAACTTGTGGTAGTCGCGGCCCAGGGCGTAGCGCGCTATATAGGCTTTGTTCGATTGCGCTAGCGTGTTGCTCGCTTTCTCATCACCCGGCACATAGTCCATGCGCACGGTAAGAACTCGCACGCTGCCGGGCAGCACAGACTCAGGGCGGCTACGCAGACCGTCATGGGCGGCCATATAGCTCATGCTGCCGTGGTAGTTCTGCTGTAACCAGTCGGTGAGAAAAGCACTGTGCTCACCCAGTTCAGGCTCGCACACGGCCAGGCTTTGGAAGCCAAGCTCGTTTGCACGGTTCTTGATCCGTTGTTTTAAATTGTGCAGTTCTTCTGGGTTCAAGCGCTGTCACCGTATTGCGGTCAATGAGATAATACCGCATCAATCATGTCTATCTGCCCCCTGCCACCTAGCAAGCTGTATCGCACCTCTGTAGTGCGCGAATTTGATCGCGTGGCGATTGAGCAACACGGCATTGCTGGCATTGTATTAATGAAGCGCGCAGCAATGGCCATGTTGCAACTTGCCCAGCAACGTTGGCCGCACGCTGAACAATTGCGAGTGGTCTGCGGGGGCGGTAACAACGGCGGTGACGGATATCTCTTTGCGGCGCTTGCTGCACAGCGCGCTCTGGAGGTTGAAGTGCTGAGCTTGCGACCATGCGGTGCCTTGAAGGGCGATGCGCTGCTTGCCCGGCAGATGGCGGAGCAGGCTGATGTTCGTATTATTGAGCTAGCAGACGGCGAGGATATTGGCGCATGGCTGGCAAGCGGGGATTTGCTGATAGATGCGCTGTTGGGCACCGGCCTTGGTTCGGCCGTTCGGGCTGATTGTCTGGCGCTTATCGAGAACATGGTGGCAAGCGAGCTGCCAATACTGTCAGCGGATGTTCCATCCGGACTCAACAGCGATACTGGTGAAATAATGGGAGCGGCCGTTAAGGCCGACTGCACGATTAGCTTTGTCGCCTTAAAAAGTGGATTGATGACGGCCAGCGGGCGCGCATGCTGTGGCGATATTTTCTTATCCGACCTGGCGATTCCACCGGAAGTTTTTGCTGACACTAAGCCGCTGGCAACGCTGCTTAATCTGGTTGATCAATTGACGACGAGCCCGCGGCGTGAGCAGGATTCTCACAAAGGGTCGCACGGTCATGTGCTGATCGTTGGCGGTGATATTGGTATGGGCGGAGCAGCTGTGCTGGCAGCCTCGTCGGCGCTGGCCAGTGGCGCCGGTTTGGTCAGTGTCGCAACCCGCGAAGAGCATGTTGCCGCAATTATTGCCAGGCATCCAGAGGTGATGGCGCGCTCGGTGCGAAGTGCGACTGAGCTGGACAGCATGATCGCTGCATGCGATTGCGTTGTTGTCGGGCCTGGCCTGGGTCAATCAAGTTGGGGTGCGCAATTGCTGCACAGAATTTTAACTACGCGGGGCAACAAACGCCTGGTAATCGATGCCGATGCGCTAAATCTAATTGCTCAGCACGATTGGTTTGTGCTGCTCACCAATGCCGATCATATCGCGACACCTCATCCGGGCGAGGCCGCGCGTCTGCTGGCCTGCACAAATCGAGAGGTGCTAAACGATCGTTACGCGGCGGTAAATCGCTTGGTTGAGAAGCTAAATGGCCATGTATTGCTGAAAGGGTCTGGCACACTTATGGCGGGGCCAGACATGGGCATGAGCGTGTGCCCTTACGGCAACGCCGGCATGGCCTCCGGTGGCATGGGTGACGTGCTCAGCGGCATAGTGGGTGCTCTGTGCGCTCAGAATATGCCTACGGCACACGCTATGCAGCTGGCCTGCACGTTGCACAGTGCGGCTGCTGACTATGCGCTTGAGCAGGGAAACGGGCCGAAGGGCTTACGCGCCAGTGACCTTGCCGAACATGTGAGCGGCTTTTTGAATCACCCAGCTCGCGCAAAACCACCACAAGGAATCATGCGCTTGTGAGCAACGAGTCAGCGCCATTATTTACCGTCGAGCTGGAAGACGAAGCGGCTACCCTGAGATGCGCCGCCGGGCTTGCTGTAGCCCTGATACCTGGCTTGATAATTTCGCTGAAAGGTCAGTTAGGTGCTGGCAAGACCACGTTTGTGCGCGGTGCGTTACGCGCGCTGGGCCACGAAGGTGCGGTGAAGAGCCCAACCTATACCATTGTCGAGCCCTACATCATTGCAGGCATTGAGATTAATCATTTCGACCTATACCGGCTTGGCGACGTGGAAGAGCTGGAGCTGTTGGGGTTTCGCGATTATCTCAATGAGAGCTCAGTCTGTTTTGTAGAGTGGCCGCAGCGCGCCCAGGGGTATTTGCCGCCGAGTGATCTGGAAATTGATTTGTGTCCAAAAAGCGGTTCAAATAGCGGCGCTAGAATAATGCAGACACACGCGCAGACTGACATCGGGTTGCGCGTAATAGAAAAGTGGAACCAAGAGTGTTGAGACAAGTTGTTCTGCGCCCGCTGTTACTTATCAGCCAGATAGTGCTGCTAGGTTTGGTGCTGATAATTCCTGAGCCTGTGGCTGCCGCTGATGTGTCGGTTAAGGGTGTTCGCGTGTGGCGCGCACCTGAACGTACCCGAGTAGTATTTGATCTCAGTAAAATAGGCCAGTATTCATTGCTGAGTTTGAGTAATCCGCGGCGGCTGGTGATAGATCTGGAAGACACGCGCCTGCATACTGCTCTTGATGTCATCGACCTTAAAAACAGCCCGGTCAAAGCAATGCGTTCAGGTATACGCAATGGCGATGATTTGCGCATAGTGCTGGATCTCAAATCGGCGGTTGAGCCACGCAGCTTTACGCTGCCCGCCAACGAGCAGTATGGTAACCGGCTGGTCATTGATTTACTGGATAAGAATCGTAAGCGCGCCGAACCGATTGTGGTATCCAAGCCTTCGCTGGATGACAAGCGCGATATCATCGTTGCCATTGATGCAGGCCACGGTGGGGAAGACCCCGGTGCCATTGGCGCACGGCGAGTCAAAGAAAAGGTAGTGGTGATGGCCATTGCCAAAAAACTGGCCGCACTGCTTGATAAAGAGCCGGGATTTAAGTCCGTGCTGGTTCGTACAGGCGACTACTTTATGTCGTTGAAAGAAAGGCCTGCCGTGGCGCGCAAAGCACGAGCTGATCTGATGGTGTCTATTCATGCGGACGCGTTTCGAATCAAAAGTGCGCATGGTGCGTCGGTATACACTTTGTCGGAGCGTGGCGAGTCCAGCACATTCGCTGCCGAACTGGCTGAAAGGGAAAACGCCGCCGACAAGATTGGTGGCGCGCGCCAAACAGATGATGACGTAAATAGGGTTTTGGTCGATTTAGCGCTTACCGCGAGCAAGGAAGCCAGCGAGCGCGCCAGTAAAGAGTTAGTGCGTCAGCTGAAGCCGGTTGCACCCATGCATAAGAACCGACCTCAACAAGCCAATTTTGCAGTGTTACGCTCATCCGTACCATCGCTGTTAGTAGAGACTGGTTTTATCTCAAACCCGGACGAAGCCAGACGCTTAAATAGCTCCAAGTATCAAGCTCAATTAGCCGCCGCATTGTTTAAAGGAGTGAAAGCGTATTTTGAAGATTTGCCGCCAGAGGGCAGCCTACTGGCCTGGCAAGCGGCAAAACAAGGTAAAACGAACGCGATGATCTCTACCCACACAATTCGCAGCGGTGAAACTTTGTCGGGTATTGCACAACGGTATAAAGTGAGTATGCAAGCCATCAAGACACTGAACGGTTTGAAGAATAACAACATTCGAATTGGCCAGCGATTGAAGATTCCCGGCTGATGCAAGATTTAGCAGCCAGTCCGGTGTCTGACGCCCGTATCAAAATTCTCAGCTCCGCGTTGGCCAACCAAATTGCTGCCGGTGAAGTAGTAGAACGCCCTGCATCGGTGGTGAAAGAACTGCTTGAAAACAGCGTGGACGCCGGTGCCAGTCGAATAGATATCGAACTGGAACAGGGCGGTATCAAGTTGATTCGCGTGCGCGACAATGGGGTAGGAATTCACGCAGAAGACTTCTCAATGGCGTTTGGTCGCCATGCGACCAGTAAGATTTATTCCCAGGACGATCTTGAGGGCATTATCAGCCTCGGCTTCCGTGGCGAGGCTTTAGCCAGTATTGCGTCGGTTGCCCGAATGAGCCTACAGTCCAGACGTGCCGACGAAGAAGGCTGGCTGCAAAAATGCGAAGGCAGTGTGTTGCACAATCGCATACCCGATGGCCACCCGGTAGGCACTTGCGTCACGGTTAGGGATCTTTTTTACAATACACCGGCGCGGCGCAAGTTCTTGAAGCAAGAACGCACCGAGCTGAATCATTGCGAAGAGGTGGTGAAGCGTGTTGCCTTAAGTCATTTTGACTTGGCCATCAGCTTGCAGCACAACGGCAAAGTGCTGTTTGCCTTGCCCGCCGCCAGCGCTGAGATGGAGCGCATTCGGCGGCTTGCTCGTCTGTGCGGTTCAGCATTTACAGACAACCTGATTGCGGTTGATCAGGCGGCAGTGGGTATGACTCTAACGGGGTGGGTTGCGCAGCCTACGTTTAATCGAAGTCAGGCCGACATGCAGTATTTCTACGTGAATGGTCGCGTGGTGCGCGACAAAACGGTCAGCCACGCGGTGCGTCAGTCGTATCGAGATGTGCTGTTTCACGGTCGCCACCCTGCCTACGTGCTGTATTTAACGCTGGATCCAGCGATGGTTGATGTCAACGTACATCCCACAAAGCATGAAGTGCGTTTTAGGGAATCGCGCAGCGTGCATGATTTTATCTACCGTTCCCTGCATCAGATTCTAGCCGGCGTGCGACCTGACACCGACGGTATGATGCCAGCTGATAGTCCATTATCGGCCCAGACGCCGACCGAGCCTGCAGACTTCATGCAATCAGGTCTGCCTCTACGTACATCAGAAAACAATGAGCAGAGTGCCAGTGTTGCGGAACAAATTGCGTTTTATCGACAGGTGCATCCCTCAATACCTGCCGGTGACATCACGCCTGATTATGTCAGCTCGCACTCTCTAGGACAGCAAGGGTCTGAGGTGCCACCACTGGGGTATGCACTGGCGCAGTTAAAAGGCATTTATATTCTGGCCGAAAACACTGAAGGTCTGATTCTGGTCGATATGCACGCGGCTCATGAGCGAATCGTTTATGAAGGTATGAAACAGCAGCAGGCCGAACAAGGAATACAGGTGCAGCCATTGCTGGTGCCGCTGAGTATTCGGGTTAGTGAGAAAGAGGCAAGCTACGTAGAACAGTTGGGCGATGTGTTCGGTAAACTTGGTCTTGGCCTGGAGCGTATGGGACCAGATGCGATTGTAATGCGCTGCATCCCAGTATTGCTGCGCCGAGAGGATGCTGAGCAGCTGGTACGCGATGTGCTGGCCGATATTACTGAATTTGGTTCCAGCACCCGCGTGCAGGACAAAATTGATGATTTGCTGGCGACCATGGCCTGCCACGGTTCTGTGCGGGCAAACCGGCAGCTGACCATCCCGGAGATGAACGCGTTGTTACGGCAAATGGAAGTGACCGAGCGTGCCGGTCAATGCAATCATGGCAGACCCACCTGGACATTGCTTGGTTTAAGCGAGCTGGACAAGTTGTTCCTGCGCGGCCAGTAGGCGCTCACTTATGAATAACATGGTGGTGTTCCTGATGGGGCCAACCGCGTCAGGCAAAAGCGGCCTGGCCGAGCTGCTCAGCGAGCGGCTTCGCTGCAGGCTGATCAGCGTTGATTCCAGCGCGGTGTATCGTGGAATGGATATCGGCAGTGCCAAACCTGACAAAGCCTTACTGGCGCGCATACCGCATCAGCTAATCGATATTAGAGACCCGCAGGAAACTTACTCAGCGGCCGATTTTGTTGCGGACGCGCAGCGCGAAATTCAGTGTGCCCATGAGCAAGGTGAGCTGCCATTGCTGGTGGGCGGCACCATGTTGTACTTCAAAGCACTTCGCGATGGTCTGGCGGAAATGCCGGCTGCAGACCCGAAGGTTAGAGCTGAGATAGAAGCGCTTGCCGCTCAGTCCGGCTGGCAAGCGGTACATGACGTGTTGAGTGAGATAGACCCCGAATCGGCTGAGCGCATACACCCTAATGATCCGCAGCGTTTGCAAAGAGCGCTGGAGGTATACCGGGTGAGTGGCGTCACCATGACTGAGCTGCATCAGCAGCAAGGCCGTGGTGGACCACTGCAGAATCCACCGTTGCAGATATCCATTCAACCTGTCACGCGCGCCCTGTTGCATGAGCGTATCGAGCAACGTTTTGATCAGATGTTGGAACTGGGTCTGATCGAAGAAGTACAAGGTTTGCTCGATACAGGATTAGCCCTTTCGGTACCGCCACTTCGCGCAGTAGGCTATCGGCAGGTCATGCAATTTTTGCATGGTGAGCTGGATTACCAGCAAATGCGAGAGCGCGGCGTGATTGCCAGCCGCCAATTGGCCAAGCGACAGCTAACCTGGCTGCGCGGCTGGAAAGACGTGTACACGCTCCAGGCGGCTGATTATGACTATTCCAGTGGCTTTACGATCGCCCGTGATTCGGGAAAACGCTCAATAATCGGTCAGGCACTACAATTAATCGAAAATTTTGGTCGCAACCAGTAAATCAGTCTGAGGTCGAACCCAGCCTGATACGTTATACTATTCCTAGCGAAAGGCACTGCGGCTTTCCTCGACCCCATTGGTCGAGCCCCTGCCTTCAAAAGGAGATATCGCTATGTCTAAGGGGCATACCTTACAAGACCCTTACCTGAACGTGCTACGCAAGGAGCGCGTCCCGGTTTCTATCTACCTAGTTAACGGCATTAAGCTGCAGGGCCAAATTGAGTCATTTGATCAATTCGTGGTTCTGTTGAAGAATACCGTAAGCCAAATGGTTTACAAGCATGCGATTTCGACCGTGGTGCCATCGCGCAATGTGCGCATACCGCAACAGCAAGCGGAAGGCGAAGAAAGCCAGGATTAATCCTGGCCTGGCCATGCTGGAACCATACGTACTGGACTAATCCACCCTATTGTTCTTTGATCGACACCAAAGCGGCGAACGTGCGGTTCTAGTTTATATCGATATCCGAGGCGACCAGAGTGCGTCGCCCGTGGGTGAATTTCTGGAATTATGCGAATCAGCTGGCGCCACGGTCTGTGATCTTGTGTCTGCTGTTGGTTTTCAGCCGCATCCGCACACATTGATTCGCCCGGGTAAGCTGGGCGAGATTGTCAGTGCTGTGCGCGAGCAAGAGGCAGAGTTGGTAATTTTCAGCCAGACCCTGTCCCCTAGCCAGCAGCGCAATCTTGAAAAAGAAACAGAATGCCGTGTCATTGACCGTACCGGTTTGATTCTGGATATCTTTGCGCAACGAGCGCGAACCCATGAGGGTAAGCTGCAGGTAGAATTGGCTCAGTTGAATTATGCGGCCACCCGCCTGGTACGCGGTTGGACTCACCTGGAACGTCAGAAAGGTGGTATTGGACTGCGCGGACCGGGGGAAACCCAGCTTGAAACCGACCGGCGCTTAATTCGAAAGCGCATGAACTCGCTTGAAAACCGCCTTGAGAAAGTGCATCGCCAGCGGGCTCTGGGCAGGCGCGCCAGACAGCGCTCCGAAGTACCCACCATTTCTTTAGTGGGATACACCAATGCGGGCAAATCAACGTTGTTTAACCAAATGAGCGAAGCGCGGGTGTATGCCGCTGACCAATTGTTTGCCACGCTGGACCCAACCTTACGGCGGTTGGAGCTGAACGATGTTGGCCCGGTTGTACTGGCTGACACGGTTGGCTTTATTCGTGATTTACCCCATAAGTTGGTGGAAGCGTTCAAAGCAACCTTGGAAGAAACTATTGAAGCTGATTTGCTGTTGCACGTTGTTGATGCCGGCGGTGCGGACCGGGCTGATAACATGCTCGCAGTAGACGAAGTGCTGGAAGAGATTGGCGCGAGCGATAGACCCACCTTGATGGTCTATAACAAAATTGACCAATTGGAAGACGCCAGTCCGCGCATTGATCGTAATGCCGAAGGTGTGCCGGTTAGAGTTTATCTGTCTGCCTTGCTGGCAGACGGACTGGATTTGCTGGCACAAGCCATTACTGAATTGCTGGGTGAGAACCTCATTCATGCCTCATTGCCGCTGTCGGCAAGCCAATCACGACTGCGTGCTAGATTGTACGAGCACAAATCAGTGGTGCAGGAACACTATGATGAACAAGGTCATTGTGTTCTCGAAGTTCGTGCACCGGAATCGGATCTCAGGCGCTGGCTGAAAGCAGCCGATGTGCCCTGGGACAAGCTACGCCAACCCGCTTAGCGTACAGATTTATTCAGAGCCCGTCTTAAATCTGATACACTTCGCCTCCTGAAAACAGATCGTCAAGCCTGCTGACAAGACCGGGCTTGGCGTTGTGTTGTGTGTCTGAAGGAGATTCATATGGCCTGGAATGAACCGGGTAACAACGGCAACGGCTCAAAAGACCCGTGGGGCAACAACAATGATGGCCCGCCGGAGCTGGATGAAGCCTGGCGCCGATTTAAAAGCAGCCTTGATGGCATATTCGGTGGGTCCGGTGGCAGTGGCGGCAGCACCGGTGCTGGCGGCAGCGGCTTTACCGCTGGAAGCTTTGGCGTGTTCGCCCTGGCAGTGGCGATTATCTGGGGTGCTTCGGGGTTCTATCAGGTAGACCAGCAGGAAGAAGCTGTTGTTCTTCGATTTGGTGTATATCTTGAAACAAACGGAGCCGGTTTGCACTGGAATCCGCGCTTCATAGATGAAGTAACCAGAGAAAACGTCACCAAGGTTCGCTCAATCAGCCATTCGGCACACATGCTGACTGAAGACGAAAACATCGTAGACGTTTCCTTATCCGTGCAATACACCGTGAACGACTTGCAAAAGTTTGTGCTGGCCATTCGAGATCCTGAGCGAAGCCTACAGCACGCGACAGAAAGTTCCTTGCGCCACGTTGTCGGTGGTTCGGGGATGGACGAAGTGCTAACGGCTGGCAGGGAACAAATTGCAACCGAGGTTCAGGCGCGTCTACAAGACTATGTGGATGTGTATCAAACAGGAATTTTGGTGGCCAAAGTCAACATCGAAGGTGCGCAGCCGCCGGATGAGGTAAAGGCCGCATTCGACGATGTGATTAAGGCGCGCGAGGACGAGGTGCGGTCGCGAAACGAAGCAGAGGCCTACGCAAACCAAATTGTGCCGGAAGCAAGAGGTGCTGCGCAGCGGCAACTTGAAGAAGCCAACGCGTATAAAGAGCAGGTCATTGCCAATTCTGAAGGTGAAGCGGAACGCTTCGAGAAGTTGCTGTCGGAATACCGCAAAGCGCCGCAGGTAACCCGCGAGCGATTGTATCTGGATGCCGTTCAGGAAGTGATGAGTAAGAGTTCCAAGGTGATGGTTGATGTAGAAGGTGGCAATAATCTGTTGTATTTGCCGCTTGATAAAATTGTACAGAACTCGGCGGCTGCCGGCGGCCAAGTTGATCAAATACGATCATTAACCGATCAGGTGGTTAGACAAATAAAGGCCGACAGTCAAAATGCGGCGCGCAGAAGGGAGGGCCGTTAACATGCAAGGTAAAGGTCTAGGATTTACTATTCTACTACTGGTTGTGGCACTGATTGCCGCAATGAGTGTCTTCATCGTGAAAGAAACCGAGCGAGCTGTATTGTTGCGCTTTGGTGAGATCGTGAAGCCTGATATCAAGCCCGGCTTGCATTTCAAGTGGCCGTTTGTTAACTCAGTGAAAACGTTTGACGGCCGAATACTGACTGTTGATGTGCGACCTGAGAATTTTCTCACCGTGGAGAAAAAAGGCGTTGAGGTTGATTGGTATGCTAAATGGAAAGTGGCCGACGTTGATAAGTTCTACACGGCAACTAATGGTGAGGAGCGTCGAGCGCAAGCTTTGTTGTCGCAGCGTATCAATACCGGGCTGCGTAACCAGTTTGGTGAGCGCACGCTGAACGAAGTGATCTCAGGTGAGCGTGATGAGCTGATGACAGAATTGCGTGATCAGATAAACGATATTGCGCAGCGCGAGTTTGGAATCGATGTTGTCGATGTGCGTGTCAAGCAGATCGACCTACCACCTACGGTGAGTGGTGCGGTGTACAGCCGTATGCAAACGGAACGACAGCGTGAAGCGGCAGAGCATCGCTCGCAAGGTAAAGAGCTTGCTGAAGGGATTCGAGCAGACGCGGATCGCCAGCAGATCATTATCGCAGCCGAAGCCTACCGTGAAGCGGAACGTACGCGTGGTGAAGGTGATGCTGTAGCAGCGGCCGTTTACGCCAGTGCGTTCAATAAAGACCCTGAGTTTTATGCGTTCACTCGTAGCTTGAAGGCCTACAAGGAAACGTTTAACAACAAAGCAGACATATTATTGCTCGATCCGGACGGTGATTTCTTTCGCTACATGAATGATTCGCGCGGCAAGTAGCCGCGCCTGTCATGATGCTGCAGGAGTTTATTATTGCCGGCTGCCTGGTGCTGGTGATTGAAGGAATTATTCCTTTTGTTAGTCCCAAGACCTACCGGAATGCAGCGTTAACCGCCGTTAGTTTGCACGACAGACAGCTTCGCATGTTAGGTCTCGCCAGTATGCTAAGCGGCACGGCCTTACTTTATTTCTTTAACTGATAATGACCAAGACCTCTGAACGCTGGCAATTGCCGGACGGAATTGAAGAGTTGCTGCCTGCCGATGCTGGCCGTCTTGAGCATGTACGGCGCGAGTTACTGGACTTGTTCGAAGTGTGGGGGTATCAATTTGTGATGCCGCCGCTGCTAGAGTTTACGGAGTCCTTATTGATTGGCCTAGGGGAAGACCTGGACCTGCAGACTTTTAAAGTGATCGATCAGGCAACTGGTCGAATGATGGGAATTCGCGCGGATATTACGCCTCAAACCGCCCGAATAGACGCACACAGTTTGGCGGTCGATGGCCCGCAGCGTCTCAGTTATGCCGGTAGTGTATTGCACGCCAAGCCCAACGGTTTAAAAGCGTCACGTGCACCTATAAAAGTGGGCGCTGAATTGTACGGTGTGACAGATGTCAACGCCGACGTGGAAATAGTATCTCTGATGCTGGAAAGCCTTGTGAGCTTAGGCATCAGCGATATTACACTGGACCTGGGTCACGTCGGTATTTTCGCCGCGCTCATTAAGCAAGCCGGTTTGCAGGAACTGCAGCAACAGCAATTATTTGCGGTGCTGCAAACCAAGAGCCAGTCAGAGCTGCAAGATTGGCTAGACCTACAGGAAATTGATGCCGGACTGCGAAGGCAAATTGCACTGCTGGCAGAGCTTAATGGCGATGAAGCCGTTTTGGACACTGCGGCTCAGCTGGGCGCCAATACTCATATTCATGCGGCCATAGCGGACCTTAAATACATGGCCGCACAAATCCGAAGCCGTTACCCGGAGGTTGCTCTTTATTTTGATCTAAGTGAGTTGCGTGGTTTCAATTATCACACCGGTCTTGTGTTTGCCGCATTTGTTCCCGGTGTTGGCAGAGCCGTGGCAAATGGCGGGCGCTATGATCAGATTGGCGCGGCATTCGGTCGTGCCCGACCAGCGACCGGTTTCAATGCAGACTTGAAGTGTTTGTTGCAACTGGGTTCACACTCAGAGCAGAAGGCGCAGGTCATAGTGGCACCCGCAGTGGATGATGCGGAGTTGTGGCAGATAATCAGTACACTGCGGGCAGACGGTGAGATAGTGCGAACAGATTTGGATGGGTCTGCAATAGCAACAGCAAGCAAATGGCTTGAAAAAGCAGGCAATGGACACTGGCAAGTGTCCGAACGGTGAGTAACAAACAAAGCGAAGGGCAATGAATAGAAATCTGGCAATACTGGGCACGCAATGGGGCGACGAGGGGAAAGGCAAAATAGTTGATTTGCTGACCGAGCGCGCCGATGCGGTTATTCGATTTCAAGGTGGCCACAACGCGGGCCACACCCTGGTAATTGACGGTCAGAAAACAGTATTGCATCTGATCCCTTCCGGTATCTTGCGCGAAGACGTGCAATGCCTGATAGGCAACGGTGTCGTGCTGGCGCCAGAGGCGTTGTTGCAGGAAATGACGACGCTGGAAGAGCGTGACGTGCCGGTGCGAGATCGTTTGCGCTTGAGCGCGGCATGCCCGTTAATTTTGCCCTGCCATGTTGCGCTGGATAATGCGCGAGAATCGGCCAGGGGTGATGCAAAGATTGGCACCACTGGCCGCGGTATCGGACCGGCCTATGAGGACAAGGTGGCGCGCCGGGGGTTACGGCTGGGTGATTTACAACACCCCAACCGTTTTGCTGATCGATTGCGCGAAGTGCTGGACTATCATAACTTTGTGCTGAGCCAGTACTTCAAGTCTGCGGCTCTGGATTACGAAGAGCAGCTTGAACGCGCCTTATCGTTTGCCGAAGTATTGGGGCCGATGACCACTGACGTTACTGCCTTGTTGCATGATTTGCATGAGCAAGGCAAAAGCTTGTTGTTTGAAGGCGCGCAAGGCAGCTTGCTCGATATTGACCATGGTACCTACCCATTTGTCACGTCGTCGAACACTACGGCGGGCGGTATCTCTACCGGCAGTGGATTCGGGCCAAACTACATCGATTATATTCTGGGTATCGCCAAAGCCTACACCACGCGCGTAGGCTCTGGGCCATTCCCAACAGAACTGTTTGATTTGACTGGGCAACACCTGGCAAGCAATGGCCACGAATTTGGCGCAACGACAGGGCGGCCACGTCGTTGTGGCTGGCTGGATGCAGTAGCGCTCAAAAAAATGGTGATACTCAATAGCCTAACCGGCATCTGTCTTACCAAACTAGATGTGTTAGACGGCCTGGAAGAAATAAGAATTTGCACAGCGTACGAAACGGAAGACGGTGAAGCGCTAAGAGTGATGCCAACCGACAGTGCGGATATCGCAAAAATCAATCCTGTGTATGAAACCTTGCCAGGTTGGTCTGACAGTACGGCCGGCGCTAAGTCCATGGACGATTTGCCTAAGGCTGCGCGTGATTATATTGATCGCATTGAAGTGCTGATGGGTGTGCCTGTGGATATTGTTTCGACGGGTCCCGATCGTAATGAGACCATTATTCGGAATCATCCGTTTAGTTGATTGGGTGAGGGTTTTCTCTTTTTATTTGGGTCCTGGTTGGAGATACTTATGCAGTGGGAGGCTCATTGAGATCCGGTGAGCGTTCAATTAGCGACTATCGGGCTTGTTGAAAAGAGGGATCTTTTCAACAAGCCCCCAAGGATGGTTTGCGGCGTGTCCAGGGAAAGGCATTTCAGGCCTACGCCGGTCTCAAATAAACTACTGACTTATACCTGCCGTCCTTGCCCCTCCCAATACTGAGCGCGCAACACCTTCTTATCAGGCTTCCCAACTGGCGTACTCGGAATCATGTCCACAAAGTCGATCGACTTAGGCGCGTGCACTGAGCCCTTTGCGTCTTTCACTTGATTTGTGATCTCTTCAACCAAAGCATCACTCGCTTCAGTGCCAGGTTTCAAAACAACAACGGCTTTCACGGCTTCGCCCCATTTTTCATCGGGCACACCAATGACGGCAACTTGTGCTACTGACTCGTTCGCCGAGATTACATCTTCTGCCTCGCGCGGGAACACATTGAAACCACCGCTTACTATCATGTCTTTCTTGCGGTCAACGATATACAGGAAGCCATCATCGTCGAGCTTGCCTACGTCTCCGGTGTGTAACCAGCCACCGGCCATTGCCTCTTCGGTTTGCTCTGGCTTGTTTAGATAGCCTTGCATCACCAATGGTCCGCGCACGCATATTTCGCCTGCTTCGCCTTCGGGTACTTCATTGTTGTCATCATCAAGCAAGGCAAGTTTCATCCACGGAGTGGGTCTGCCGCAGGAAGCGAGGCGCTCGGGCTTGGAAAGGTCGTGCTCGCTTTTGCGCATATTGGTTAACACCATGGGTGCCTCAGACTGACCAAAGAATTGGTAGAAAATCTGCCCCCACTTTTCGATGGCTTCTTTCAGGCGCGCTGGACTAATGGGTGATGCGCCATAGAATATTGTTTCCAGGCTGGATAAATCGGCTGTTTCTGCACGAGGATGGTCTAACACGTAGTAGAGCATGACCGGCACCAACATAGTGGCGGTGATCTTGTGCTCTTCCACCATGTCGAAAAAGCCGTCAGGGCTAAAGCCCTGCATCACGTAAAAGGCGCCGCCTTTTTGCAGTACTGGAATAAAGAAAGCCGCCGCAGCGTGCGACAGCGGTGTGGCGATCAACATTCGCAGCTCGTCTGGAAATTCCCATTCCAGCATTTGAATCATGGTCATGTACGAGGCACAGCGATAATTTTGCATGACGCCTTTTGGTTTGCCTGTGGTACCTCCTGTGTAGGTAAACGAAGAAATATCGTCAGGGTTGATATCAGGGCGCACCAATGCCTTGGGTTCGAAACTTTCAGCCAGCGCGAGGTAATCGTCACCGACCTCGGTTGGACCAAAGCCAAGCAGGTTTTTCAGGCCGGGTACTTTGTCTTTAAGCTCTTCGGCACGCTGCTGGAACAAGCTGGAATCGAAAATGAGTGTGGTGATGGAGGCGTCTTCAAGTACATAGGCGTGATCTTCCAAAGAACCCAGCGGGTGTAATGGCGTTCCGACGCAACCGGCTATTTGCATAGCAGCAATGTTAGCGAGAACTTCGGGGCGGTTGCCGGAGACTACGGCGACGCGTTCGCCTTTTTCTATGCCTTTTGATTGCAGTGCCTGAACAAGTTGGCTGGTTGTTTGGCGAACTTGCTTGTAGGTTTTGATGTCGCCGCCCAGGTACATGCATGGCTCGTCGTTGTAGCGGTTCAGGCCTTCTATTAGGAGGTCGGACATTATGGGTGCGTCGTGCATTGGGTCGGCCATGGGTGGTCTCTGATGTATTGGGTGGAGAGGGTAGGTTACTTAGGGAGGGGGGATATTTCTAGCTACTGTTTGTTCATTTAGTGGGTTGTGCTGCGAGATAGGTGCTTCGTAGCCGCAATGGGATCAATAGGCCTGTTTACTCCGCAACTGGGCCGCTCCGCCTCCGAATGGCTTCGCCATACCCTCTTTCTCAAAAATGCCTTTCTGCGAAAGTCATTTTTGTTCTCTCGGCCTACGTTTTTTACCTACGGAAACAGGCCTATTGATCCCATTGCTTAGGTTCGCGGAGGAGTCGACTTCATTTATTCATTCATAAGTAGCTAACTCTTTACGGATTGGATTTGATAGGCAGCACGAAGCACGGAATGCCACGCTTCTTACTCGTTGGATGTACGTTTTTGGCTTGCTGACAGAAACGTCGCTGGCAACGTCGACGGCATCAGTTTAGTCGATGCGAGCCTGGTAGGCAGAAAGGCGGTATTCTTCTCGCTAGACCTTCAAAAAGAGGGGCCTTTTTGAAGAGCCCCCACGGATGGGTTTAAAGCTGGCCCCGCGAGCACAGCGAGTGCTCTGGGTCCGGCGTGTCTAGCGAGGAGGATACCGCCTTTTTGCCGGAGTTGTGGCAGTTAAACGGCTCTAATCACTCAGTGAGTAATAGTAGGCGGCAAAGTTTTCGCCTGGGCTACCCAGTTGGTGACTTGCTTCAGGCTTGGAATCGAGCGAACCAATTTTTTCTTGGCATTAGTGTCGGCCATGGCCTTGGTGAGGTTTTCGGCATTGCGATTACGCAGTTCTTTGACGGTGTCTACGCCAGCAGCTTCGAGAAGCTCTGAGTATTCTTCGCCTACGCCCTTGATGCGCATCAAGTCAGCCATGTTGACCCACTTCAGCAGTTGGCCTTCGGAGCAACCTGATTTTTCGGCAGCGGCTTTGCGGCCTTTTTTGTCGCAGCAGAGTTTCAGCAGGGCATCTGTTGTTTTGATGCCGGCGCCGCGCAGTTTGTCGCGGTTTGCTGGTCCTATGCCTTCGATGGTGTCGATAGAGTATCCCATTATTTGCTCCTATGAATAAGTAACGCGTTATTTGCTTGGGGTGGCGATGATACTAAAGCAGTTATTGGCAAAGTGAAAGGCCGTGATGGAACGCTAATTGATACAATTTGAAAAATGTGCGGCGATCATCATTTGATCATTCGACGTTCTGCATCCGCTAGTGAACCGTGTTGACTATCTGCGTAAAATGTAGCCTGCCAACAAGAGCAGGCTTGATCGGGATTGGCTAGGTGGGTTTTACGGCCGTTATTGTTTTCACTACGTCCAGAAATACATTGTTCACTTCCGTGATCTCGAAGCCGGCGGCTTGAACATTAGCGACGGTGGTGCGGTTCATATCCGGACCAATACGGCGGCTGAGTTGGGTCATTAAGTCCATCATCAGTTTGAACGGGTGGTACTGGCTGCCGGTGTGTTCAAACATGCGTAACTCACCACCCGGTTTCAGCACGCGTTTCAGGCTTTTCAGGCCATCTACGGGGTTGGGCACTGAGCAGAAAGTGCATGAGGTATACACCTGGTCGAATTGGTTGTCGTTGAAATCAAGTTCGTGCACATCCATTACCTGCGCGTTAATCTGACCATCGTACGCGTTCAGGCGTGGTTGTGCCTGTTTTAACATTTCGGGGCTAATATCTATGGTTTCAATGGTTTGGCTGGTTGGGAAAGCGGGTATATCCAGCCCCGTACCCAAGGCTAAAAACAGTATATTGCCCTGCATATGAGAGAAAAGTTCGGTCTTGTAAGGTAGCCATCGTTCTTCGGCGGCACCCCCTGCCATCATATCGAAGGTTGGTGCGGCCTTATCCCATTTTGCTTGAGTGACCAGATCCATTATTGATTCTCCTCAATCGCTTTTACACCTCGAATCTGATCGTTCACAATCCAGATCAGCGTGATGGACAGCAGGCCAACAACGCCGCCAACGAACAAGGACATGGATAGACTAATGGGGTGCATGCTGGCCCACATACCCACCACCATGCCGCTGTACATACCGGTAAGCATCATCGGCAGCATGGCTTCCATCGCACCCAGCACAATGCTGGTGGGGAACCACAACAGCATGGATACGACCATGCCAACACCCATGGCAAAAAACATAGCGGCCAGCATATTCCAGGCCGGGTCGAAGATCAGATAACAGACAGCGCCAATGATTGCGCCGCAAAGAATATTGGCAATCAGGTCGCCCAGCACAAAGTAGAGACGGGAATCCATAAAAGTGCTCCTAATGACGTTGTTGTTATTCTATAGAAGCACGCGTCCATGGGTAAAGCCTGTTTTACGTGGTTTAACAGACGTGCAGGCGGATGAACTGATTAATTCAGCACCTGTTGCAGAGCAGAAGGGTCTGACCAGAAGCTGGACCACAGTGCATTGCCTGAAAAGTAATACACGGCATCGTCATGAAATACAGAACGTCTACCGAATCGGTAGCTGCTTGGTTGAACGGCATCGGGCGCGTCCGTAATCAGCTGCCCAACGGTTTGCAGCGTGGCCGCTGAACTCTGCGGATTGTCGATCTCAAACAGATGCAGCCCACTGCCAACCCACCGCTGATTCCACACGAAAGGCATGTCGTCATCATCGTTGTTTTCGTACAAGTCGATCGGAATTGCAAACCGGGCGTTACTGTCGTCACCCAAATAGTTGTTTTGGAAGGAAAATGCATGTCGGCTAAACAACGCTTCAGACCAGGTGCCACTATCGCCCAGGCTGATACTGGAAATTGAAGCCGGATTTTCGATATCGGCCACATTGAACAGTTCCAGCTTCAGGCCTTGAAACAACGCAAACTCGTTACCATCGAGATTTACAAGTTCCACATCACGACCCAGTGTGAGTAACAGCTGGTCAGACACCGGGTGCAAAAAATCGGCAACGCCGGGCACTTCAAGCTCGCCCGCAATGCGTGGGTCTTCCGGGTTGCTCAGATCCACAACGTACAGAGGGTCAATCTGTTCAAACGTCACCATATAGGCGCGATCGCCAAAGAAGCGTACTCCGTACAGGCGTTCATCAGGTTTTCCGATTTCCGCTGGGCGAGATTCATTGGGTAGAGTTGCGACAGTCTCCAGTGCAACCTCGGTCTCAGATTCGCGTAATATCGTTATGCGGTGATCAATACTGTCTGCGCCAGCATCTGCTGAATCATCGCTAAACGGTGTGATGGGTCCCCCACCGGAGTAATCGTATTCAGAGGTGATTATTCGAAGCAAGCCATCGCGTTCGCTCAGGCGAAAATCCAATTGCTCACCATGCCCCAGCGTACCCGGGATTTCGGTTGAGCCTCGATAAGCAACCGTATCCGCTTCCAGAGCAAACTTGTGTATCACGGAAAAATCCGCACTGCTGTTCTCGCTGTACTCATAACGCTGCGCTGTCAGGTACAGTGACTCGGTTGACATATACATGCCGTAAGCCTCACCGGTGTAGCAACGTGAACGCATGTTCTGAGGCGCATCGACTGGTATCACACTGATGGTTGTCATAGACGCAGAATCAGGCGTTGCGTTTGAGTCCGTGGGTACATAACAGTCAGTAGGTGCCAGTAACTCATCGGCTTGCCCATCTGTTCGCACCTTGGGCATCAGGTCCACCAGTGCTACTTCATCGATTCGTGATTGTGCATCACTGAGTTCGGCGTCGCTGGACGAGAAGTGTGCTGGCATATCCGGTAGTGCAGGAGAATACCGGCTGACCAAATACAACAAACCATCAACATGGCGGCTGGCGGTGTACGCACCGTCCAGTTCAATACGGGTTTGCAGCACAGGAGAAGCAGGGTCGCTAGTGTCATAGAAAGACACGCGTGTCTGTTGCTCTTGCCAGAACCAAGGCGCCGACCAGCCCACTCCGCAAGTGCCAAAAAATCCACTGGATTGCAATACCACCAGCTGCCCCGATTCCGGCAGGTACATGCCTTCTACGGCAAGGTCGCCTTGCAGTGCAATTGTGGAAAGAGCTTCAACGCCTGCTGTGTCTGGATCAGTTCGCGACAGTTGAACGCTGACGCTGCCGAACGGCGCGTCGTCTGAAAAAATGTCGGCGCGACGCAAGGTGTACATAATGCTTCCGTCGTATTTGAGAATGTCAGCCTCGCCAACCCCGGCTTCAAGCGTGTAAGTGCTGGTAAAGCCGGCTGCACCACCCGCTTCTGAATCTGCGCTGACCGCTGCCACAGCGTCCAGGGAAAATACCCGGGCGCTGTCCAGGCCAAGTGGCGTGTTGTTGATATCGAACGAATTTTTCAATCCTTGCTTCAGAGAGGACTCCAGCTGACCAGCGGAGTCAGCTTCGCTGAGCATGCCCGCTGCCCTCACCGGTGGTGTTACTGTGTCTGTGCCGCTGGTTCCGCCGCCGCTGCAGGCAATCAGCGTACTGGCCGCCAATGCAATAGCGAGCGTATGTCTCATGGGGATTATCATTTCCGTTTCCTCTTTATCATCGCGGTTCGCTGCTCAGTACTCGTAAGCGTTGAGCCGAGCAAACCAGAGGTCACAGCATAGGCTGGGCTAACACCATGAACTGTTGTAGTTGTGCGCAAAAGTGTTAAAAAATGTAGGCTGACAGACTGTGAGAACGGTTACACTTTTTCACATAATTTGCACCAAACAGCTAACAAATAAGCGCCAAGCGCCGGCTATCCTTAACATCTGGCCTTAGTACCCCTGGGTCCAAGAGCCGCAAGCACTGCAGTTGGATAAACAAGAGTATGTGATGATCAAGGGTATAGAACACTGCAAATGCCGCGCGCGAGCAGTCATATTCGTCTTGTTCATGCTTTGCGGGCCGTCACTGGTCTTTGCGGACAGTGGTGAACTTAGTGATTCTCCAGCCGACAGAAATTGGTCTCTTGGGCTGGCTCTGGGCGCCGGCCAACGAAGTAACCCCTTGATCACGGGTGATGATATCGACTTATGGTGGACTCTGGATTTCGCCTGGTTTGGCGAACGCTGGTTTTTTGATAACGGTGATCTTGGTTATCTACTGAAAGACCACTCTGCGGTTACCTTGAATTGGATTGCGCGGGTAAACACCGAACGCGCTTTTTTTTCAGGCATCAGTGAAGGGTTGTTTCAAAGCACAGAATTTGGCGCTGACTCGCCACTTGCGGGGCAAGGTACTGACGACTTACCTGCCTTGGAGGAACTCAGGCCTATTGAGATTCCCGATCGCGACTTTGCGCTGGAAACCGGGCTGGAATTTCTCACCAGTGGTCAATGGGGCCATATTCATGGTCAGTTATTGGCCGACGTAAGCGGGGTTCACAATGGCTATGAGGCGTGGCTGAGCTACAGCACTGACTGGGTTTACGGCCGCTGGCATATTAGCCCGAGTGTCACTGTTAACTGGAAAAGCCAACAGCAGAACGATTACTACTACGGAGTGCGTGCCGAGGAAGCCCAAAACAGCCTGGTTGCATACCAAGCCGAATCCGGCTTCAACACCTCTGCTAAGCTCTCTGCGGCGTATTACATCAGTAAGCGCTGGCGATTCTTCGCAACTGCCAATATTGAAAAAATAAACAGCTCCGCCGCAGACAGCCCATTGCTAAAAGATGACGAAATAGTGTCGTATTTCGCGGGTATTCACTATGCGTTCTAACAGGTATTTTGTGTTGATATGGTTATTGATGCCTTCATGCGCGTTGCAGGCCGCCAATGAGACGCCGGAGGCGTCTTTGGTTGCCAGCCCAAAACTCTGTATTGTGCGAACCGAAGGCGAATGGTGCACGATAGATGTTGAATTAGCCTGGCAATCGAATACTGAGCAACATTATTGTATTCGAACGTCTCTGCATGATGCCGTATTACAGTGCTGGCCGTCCGCACGCTTAGGCGAATTTCTGGACCATATGAAAGCCAAAACCGATACGGAGTACAGGCTGGTCTGGCTAAACAATGGTATAGAGTATGCGTTAGATGAAGATACACTGACAGTCGTGCATGTTGTACCTGAAGACCGGCGCCGTGCCCGGCGACGAAAACACATTTGGAGCGTTTTTTGATGCTTGATATTTTGCTGGTTGAAGACGATGAACGACTGGCGAGCTTGACCCGCACTTACCTCGAGCAAAACAATCTTAGCGTGGCGGTTGAGCACCGTGGCGACACCGCCATAGCGCAGTTCGACAAACTGCAACCGCGCATGGTGATACTGGACGTGATGCTGCCGGGTATTGACGGCATAGAAGTATGCAAGCAATTGCGCCAGCGTTTCGCCGGCCCGGTATTGATGTTAACGGCCAAGGGTAATGATATTGATCAGGTAATCGGGCTGGAAACAGGCGCCGATGACTACGTTGTAAAGCCTGCGGATCCCATGGTATTGCTGGCCCGAGTGCGCGCTTTATTGCGCAGGGCGCAAGATCAGGTGGAGAACTGCCAGGCAAACCAGGCGCAGGCAGTACAGCTTGGTTGCCTAAGCGTTGATTCAAGCAGCCAAACTGTGGTTCTGCATGGCCAGGTAGTTGAGCTCAGTACACAGGAGTTTGCCTTGCTCTGGGAGTTAAGCTGTAACGCGGGAACGATTCTCAGCCGCGATGAGCTGTTTAAACGTATTCGCGGCATTGAATACGACGGACTTGATCGCTCCATTGATGTTCGCATTTCAAAAATACGAAAAAAGTTGGGTGATGACCCGCAAAACCCGCAGAAAATAAAAACAGTCTGGGGCAAAGGCTACCTGCTAAGCCCTGACGCTTGGAACAATCAATGAGCAAGCGCCAGTTCGGAGTGGGCCGTCGGTTTTTGTTTCGATCGCTGTTGCTATTGTTTCTGGGTCTTGTTGCAGTTGGTTTTGTTCTGGACAGAGTATTGCTCAGTGTTGCGCAACAATCGAGCGATGCAGAACAACTTGCCTGGGTGACGGCAAATGCTGAATTACTGGAACAGCAGTTGTCCTTAACACCTGAGTCGCAATGGTCCAGATTGCTGGACGCTCTGTCCAAGGATTCAGCCATCAGTGCGAATATACTTGGAGTCGACCAGCTGGCAATGCCTGACACTGTTAATCAGGCGCTGCTGCATGACAATACGTTGCCGCTGTACGATGCTGATGGAAAAGTCCAGTATCTCCGGCAATTGGGTATTGCATCGCCCGATAAAACACCCTTAATACTGTCGCTCAGTTTTGATGATCAAGGCGCCAGTTCACCTTCATTGCATTGGCTCAGCTATCTGTATTACGTTGCCGTATTTTGCTTGCTGGCTTGGTGGTTACGCCCACTGGTGCGCGATATAGAGCGACTCAATAGTGCAGCCGAAAAACTCGGCAAAGACATTCATACTGAAGCACCTGAGCTCGATCGGGTAACAGAGTTGCAAATGCTGTCGGGCACCTTCAGGCAAATGGCTGATCGCTTACGCACTATGGTGCAAGGCCAAAAAGAAATGACCAATGCCTTGTCGCATGAATTGCGCACGCCGTTAGCGCGAGCGAAGTTTGCGCTGGCGGTACTTGACCAACGCGTTGATGAAGAGGTGCGCGATGAACTGCAGAAGATCGGCGCAGACATTAATGAATTCGACGCATTGGTTGCCAGAATGCTGGATTACGCGCGGCTTGATGACCCCGCGATGCATTTTCAACCACAGAACATATCCGTGCAGCCCTGGCTAGAGGCTTTGTGCGCGAAAACCCGCGCTGATTCCTTGGGTATTACCTACAGCATCAGCGTTGATCCGATTGCCAATGAGGTGTACGCGGATGAAGTATTACTCGCATTGGCCTTCAGCAATTTATTCAGCAACGCACTGCGCTATGCAGAATCTAATATTCACATTCATTGCGCCGGCAATTCCAAGCAATGGCGTTTAAACGTGTCCGACGACGGCCCAGGTATTCCTGAAAATCATATGAATGATGTGTTCAAGCCATTCAAACGGCTTGATGAGAGTAGAGACAGAGACACTGGAGGACATGGCCTGGGCTTGGCGATCGTTACCAGAATCGTCGCCTTGCATGAAGGAGAGTGTGTGATTGGCCGTTCTCCGGCCGGCGGTGCTCAATTTCAGATCAGATTACCTCAATAACGGTTTTTTTTCGGCGTACCTGAAATCGATTCGAACACCATACTGGCGTCAGGTATCAATAGGTTCCAATACCGCTTAGAATAAGACCATGAGCAGTAAACGAGTGTATCTGCTGCCAATCTCTGTGTTGCTGGTTGGTTTTGCGATCGTACTTTTCCTGGCAAATGGAAAGCCTCCCCCGAAAACGCAGGAACCGGATGCTCCCAGCGCATTGCCGGTAGACACGCTTTTGGTTTCACCCGGGCAGGTCACAGCAACAGTATATACCCAGGGCACGGTACAGGCTCGCCAGGCCATTGATCTGGTGGCTGAAGTGGCAGGCAAAGTTATCAGCGTAGACCCCCAGTTTGTTGCCGGTGGGTATTTTGCCAAAGACCAGACACTGCTGCGCATAGAACCCAGCGATTACGAGTACGCAGTAGCGCAAGCACGGGCGCGCGTGGCCGAAGCTGAAGAGCAATTGGCAACTACCCGGGGTCAGGCGCTGCAAGCCAAGCGTGAATGGCGAGAGCTGGGCAGTAAAACGGCCAACGATTTGTTTTTGCGTAAGCCACAACTGGCTCGTGCCGAGGCGCAGCTTGCTGCCGCACAATCCCAGTTACGCAAAGCGCGAACAGATGTACGGCGAACACAACTCAGCGTGCCATTCGAAGGTCGCGTTAGAGAAATATTTGCCAACCTTGGGCAGTACGTAGCGCCGGCGCAGAGAATTGCAAACGTTTATTCAACCGATACGGCCGAAATTCGTTTGCCCCTAACGGACAGACAATTAGGCTTGCTTGATTTATCGCTAAGAGGCACGGATCTTGGTGGCAAGGCAATACCTGTGGTGTTAATAGCACAGCGAGCCGGCAAACAGTGGCAATGGAACGCGCGTCTGATTCGAACCGAAGCAGCGGTGGATGAAAAAAGCAGGGTTGTGTACGCAGTCGCTGAAGTGGTGAAGCCGTATGCCTATGGTTCAGATGAATCACGCCCACCTCTAACCGTGGGGCAGTTCGTGCAAGCTGAAATTAGTGGCAGAACACTGCAGTCTGTCGTGCAGATTCCCAGAGAGGCATTACGGGCGAACGACACCGTGTGGCTGTTGGCGTCAAATTCTACGCTGGATATTCATGAGGTGAAGGTGGAACAGTATACGAGTACGCACGCCTTGATTTCCGGTCTGCCGCGTGGCGCTCAGGAAATTATTGTCAGCACTATTCCACTGCCGGTGGAGTCAATGCCGTTGAAAGCGCCTGAACGGCAGCCTACCCTCATACTTGATTCCGCGAGCACGAGATGAGCTGGTCATGGATAAGTTGATAGCCTGGTTTGTTCATAACCCAATAGCGGCCAATATCTTAATGGTACTGATCGCTGTGGGCGGTCTCACTACATTGCCCGGAACAGACAAAGAGTTTTTTCCACAACGAAAAATAGATACAGTATTTGTATCGGTTGCTTACCCGGGTGCTGGACCCGCTGAAGTAGAGCAGCAGATAGCCATACGTATAGAAGAGGCGTTGGACAGCGTAGATGGCATAGAGCGCTTGACCTCTACTTCCGTTGAAGGCTTCGGAACAGTACTGGCCGAAGTGGCCAGTGGTTTTGAAACCCTGGGTGTTCTCAACGAAATAAAATCACAAGTTGATTCAATCAATACGTTTCCAGTGGAATCAGAACAGCCGCAAGTAGCGCAGCAATTGTGGAAGTCGTACGTGGTAAGAATCAGTCTTGCCGGTGATATCAGCGAACGCACTCTGAAAGAGCTGGGCTTGCAAGTAAAGGACGAGCTCTCTGTACTGCCCGATGTGCAAATTATCGAACCCGCAGGTATTCGTAATTACGAGCTTGCGATAGAAGTATCTGAGCAACAAATGCGCCGCCATGGTTTAACGTTTGACGACGTGGCCCGCGCGGTGCGTGGTCAGTCTCTAAACTTACCGGCTGGCAAAATACGCTCAAGCGATGGTGATTTGCAATTGCAAACACGCAGCCAGGCGTTTGATCAGTCTGACTTCGAGCAAATCAGTGTGATCAAGCGAGAAGACGGCACGCGTGTGCGTTTGAGTGACGTAGCCACTGTCATAGACGGCTTTGAAGAAAGTGATGTTGGCCGGCGCTTTAACGGTATGCGCGCGATTACACTGGACGTGTATATGTCTAACAATCCAAACATAGGGCGCACTAGTGAAGCAGTGAATGCCTATGTTGAGGACTTGCGCACCCGTTTACCACCGGGCGTAGTGGTTGAAGCCTGGCAAGATATGAATGAAGGCTTCGAAGGCCGCGTGCGAACCTTGCTGAGTAATGGCATAGGTGGCTTGGTGCTGGTGTTTGCGCTGTTGCTGTTGTTTCTGCGACCTATGCTGGCGTTGTGGGTGTCGATCGGAATTGGTGTGGCGTTTTTGGGTGCATTTTGGTGGCTGCCGGCAACGGGCACGAGCCTAAACATTGTGTCCTTGTTTGCCTTCATTCTCATTCTTGGCATTGTTGTGGACGACGCGATTATTGTGGCCGAATCCGTGTATGGACAGCAGACTTCGGGAAAGTCTGGAATTGACGGGGCAATAATTGGTACACAGCTGGTATTAAAGCCAGTGTTTTTCGCCGTGCTCACGACCATGGTGGTGTTCGGTACATTTTATTTTCTGCCTGATGAACAAACGGAAGCCATGCACATCGCAGCGGTAGTTTTACTGGCGCTAATATTTTCTCTGGTTGAGTGCTTGCTTATCCTTCCCAGTCATCTGGCGCATATGCGTCCCGAGGTGCCAAGCACTGTTCCAGGTTTAAAGCAGTTGGATGAGTTGCGCGCGAAACTGAACGCAGGAATGATTTCGTTCACCGAGAATCGCTACAAACCATTACTTGAAGCATGCCTGGCAGCGCGCTGGCTAACACTGTCAGTATTTGTAGTGGTGTTGTTCATTTGCGGAGCCATGTACAGCGGCGGTTGGGTGTTGCGCAGCTTTGAACCCATTGTTGAATCCGATTTTTTAGTTGCTAACGTCGAAGCCTATGAGGGGACTGCATTCGCTGAGATGGATAAAGTGATGACCCAAATAGAGTCTGCGGCTTATGCGGTGAAGCAGGAAATCAACACCGAAGAACATCAGTATTTTGGCCACATTGAGGCGGCTATCTGGGGCGGCAACAACATTTATTTGGCGGTGGAGTTAAGCGATTTCGACAACATGCCCTATACCAATGAGCAACTGGTTGGGAAGTGGCGCAATGCTATTGGTGAGCTGCCTGGCGTGAAGGAGTATTCTTTGCAGTCTGTGATCATCGATAAGGGGAAAGACCTACAATTTGAAATAAGCGCACCAACACTGGCGTCTTTGCGTGTTGGCTCAGATGAAATCGTGGGCGCGTTGAACCGATTTTCAGACATATCAAATGTGCGTAGTTCGCTGGATAACCCCAGACCTGAGATTGCGCTCACCTTAAAGCCGGAGGCGGACACACTGAATCTCACACAGGCCGAATTGGCCGGCCAGGTACGCCGGGCGTTCTACGGGGAAGAGGTGCAGAGAATCCCGCGCTTAAGAGAAGACGTGAAGGTGATGGTTCGCTATCCGCGTGAGCAGCGCGAATCACTGGATTCCATGTTGAATATGAAAATACGTACTCAAGCTGGCGAAGAATTGCCTTTTGAGACCGTTGCAGATTTCCAGTATCAAGACAGTTATACAAAGATCGAACGCATAGACAGACGCCGTTCTGCGATGGTCACGGCTGATATCGCGGAAGGTGCGCAAGCCTTCCAGCTAATTGCCGAGTTGTTCGCAAATGATTTTGCAAAGATTCAGAAAGCGCATCCTGAGCTTTTGATTAAATTGGAGGGCCAGCAGGAAGACGCGCGCAAGTTTGAAGCCGCCATACAATCGCTGGTACTCGCAACCATGATTATCGTGTTTGGGATTATGGCTGTGGTGTTTCATTCCTACTGGCAACCGTTTCTGATTGTTACGGCCATTCCATTCGGTTTGGTTGGCGCAATCATCGGCCATATTGTTATCGGTCGTGAAATCAGTATGTTCTCACTACTCGGGATATTGGCTTGTGCCGGCGTAGTGGTTAACGACAATCTGGTGCTGGTTGACCGTGTCAACCGCTACCGCGATGAAGGATTGGAGTTGTGGGATGCCATCGTTAGTGGCGCTACCGATCGATTTCGAGCGATTATTCTAACCTCACTCACTACCTTTGTTGGCTTGCTACCGATAATGATGGAGCGCAGTGTGCAGGCCCAGTTTCTGATTCCTATGGTTGCCTCGCTGGCGTTTGGCGTACTGTTTGCAACGTTTGTAACGCTGTTGTTCACGCCCGCTTTGTATCTGGCGGGTGAATCTTTGCGTCACCGTTTGAAAAATCTAATCGGCGCCAAACAAACCGCGTAAGCGTTGCCAGGCCAACTTTGTTGCCCACAAAAATTTCGCGACAAAACCAATATTCGATTCGGTGTGGCCAGCCTTCAAGCCCAGGTCTTCCTGGCGGGCCATTTCAAGTTCAAGCGCTGTGCGCATATTGGCAAGCATTGGTGCGTACCCTGGATTGGCAATGACGTTCTTTAGCTCAAAAGGATCGGCTTCAAGGCTGTATAGCTCTTCTTCCGGTCGATTCTGATACGCGTGTATTCGTTGTTGCGCGTTTTCATCGCCTTGTTGCGCTGCAAGCAGCCAGCTGTGCCAGGCGCTTTGCGCTGTTTCTGTTACGTTGTTGGTTAACACGCCTTCCGGATTCAGATTTCTGATGTACTTGAAGCGTTGATTGCGAATGCTGCGAATGGGCATTGGGTCGCTGGCATTGCGAATGCCCAGTGTTGTATGCGTTGCAAAGATGTAGTCGCGATGATCAAGATCGGGTTTATCAATCAATTTCGCGAAGCTTCGACCATCAATGCTCTGTTGCTCATTTTGCCCGGCAATGGCAAGCATGGTGGGCAGTACATCAATTATACTGACAAGGGCGCTACTGGACGCGCCCGCATTACGGCGGTTTGGTGCCCGTACTATCAACGGTATGCGTATGCCGGCGTCATAGTTGGTCCATTTCTCAAACGCAAACCCGGCGCCATGATCACTCAGGTAAATGACATAAGTGAGGTCTGCGGCGGGTGAGTCGTCTAGCATTTGCAGCATAACTCCAAAGTCTTTGTCGAACCGGCTTACCAGCTCGTAGTAGCCGGCACGTGCGCGCAGGGTTTCTGCTGTGTCAACAAGGTAAGGTGGAAGCGTGACGGTACTCGACGTGTAACGCTCTGAATCCGGGTAGCGATGCTCGCCGATGGGGGTATGTGGCAAAGAAGCGGCCACCACCATCACGAAGGCCTCGTCGGAATGAAATACAACACGCATCGCACGGAAGTAATCGCGTATGGACGTAGAAAACGGGCTTATGCCTTCTGTGCTTAACAATTCGAACGGGAACGCTTCTTCGGGGCCAATATGAGTTTTGCCCGCAAGAAACACTTTATAGCCAAGTGGCTGAAAGTAATGAGGCAGGCTCAATGTGCCTTCGTTTACATTGGTATGGTTGCGGTGAGCACCATGGCGCATAGGGTAAAGGCCCGTGTACAAGGAGGTGCGACTGGGTGTGCAAATGGCTTGCGTGGTAAACGCAGCGTCGAAGCGAATGCCTTGCTCTGCGAGACGGTCTAAATTGGGTGTGCCGATTTCGCGATTACCATAGGTGCCGCTGTCAGCTGCACCGTGGTCATCGCTAACGATCAGCAGAAAATTCGCTTGCGCTTGCACCATACACGGGATCAGCAGCATTGCGCAGATCAGCAGCGGCGAGCGCTGGCCGCGGATTTGTGGGCGAGTCGTCATAGTCAGGGCTCTACGCTTGACGCATAATGGCTCAATGGTAACAGGAGCCTGATGCGTGAAAACTGTTCTTTCGTCAAAAATCACAGTGTGGCTTGCCTGTGCGCTTATGCTGACCGCCTGTGGCGAAGGCTCAGATATGCGAAAGAAGGTTGAACTGAAAGCCGTTGAAATTATTGGCAACGCCGCCACTGACCGCATGCCCGATGACGTTGCCGGCGGTTTCCACAAGATTCCTATCGCTGTGAAAGAGCTTGCCGAGGACGTTTACCAGGTTCAGGGCATTGGCAATACGCACCTGATCAATACCACGGAAGGCAGCGTGTTGTTTGATACCGGTATTGCGATTCAGGCGGCCGAGCAGATATCGAAACTCAAGCCTTATGCCACCGGCCCCATCACCCACATTATTGTGAGTCATTCCCACGCCGATCATATTGGCGGTGTTCGGTTCTGGAAAGAGGAAGGCACCGAAATTATTGCGCACCGAGAATACGCCGAAGAGCAACGCTATCTGACCGAGCTTGAACCTTATTTACACCAACGCAACCGCATGGTGTTTCCGTGGCTGCCAGAAACGCTGCCTAATATTCCGATGATTAAATACGGCGGTGTTGAGCCCAGTGTTCTCGTCGATGAGAGCGATTACGAATTTGTGCTGGGTGGCGTGACCTTTCAGGTACTGTCAACACCGGGTGCAGAGGGCGCAGACAATATAAGCCTGTGGTTGCCGAAGAAAAAAATTCTCTTCACTGGAGATACCTTGGGGCCTAATTTCCCGCAGTTTCCTAACGTGTTCACCATGCGCGGCGAAAAAGTTCGAAAACCCATGGAGTACATTGCGTCTCTGAACAAAATGATCGCACTTGAACCTGACATTCTGGTGATGAGCCATCACGATCATTACAGTGGCAAGGCGCAGATAGTCGCCGGATTAACCACCATTCGCGATGCCACCCAATACGTACACGACGCCGTTGTAGAAGGCATGAATGCAGGCAAAACCGTGTATGAACTAATGGAAGAAATTAAACTGCCGGAACACATGGAACTTACGCAAGTTCACGGCAAGGTGTCGTGGGCGGTGCGAAGTATATGGGAGTATTACGCGACCTGGTTTCATTTTGATTCACCCACCGACTTGTATCCGGTACCGGCCAGGGATGTATACGCCGAGTTGGCTGAACTGGCAGGCACGGGCGCGTTAATCGACAAAGCGAACAAAGCGGTGGATGGCGGCGATCTGATTAAGGCGCTTCACTTTCTGGAAGTGGCACTGGCGGCAGAACCGGATAACGAGCGCGCACTGCGCGCACAAATGGCAGTGTATGAAAAGCTGTTGCATCACGCCACTCATGTTGTTGAGAACAATTACGAAAAAGACTACATGCGTGCGTTGATCAAGAACGTGAAAAGCAAACTGGGAGAAGAACAATGAGCAGAGCATTCGGTGCGGAAAGCACTTGCGATGAAGTGTTGGAAGGCGTTGATGTAGCCGGCAAGCACGCACTGGTAACCGGTGCATCCGGTGGGCTGGGCGCGGAGGCCGCTCGGTCCCTGGCCGCGCGCGGCGTGCAGGTGACATTGGTTGCGCGGGACAAAGAAAAAACGGAAGGGGTGGCCGCCAGTATTCGCGACGCTCACCCTGATGCGCAAGTAGACATAGGTTTAATGGATTTATCCGACCCACATAGCGTAAATGCGTTTGCAGATAGTTGGCTTGGCGAGCATTCGCAGCTGGACATGCTGATATTGAATGCGGGTCTTATGGCATGCCCCCTGATGCGCAATGCAAAGGGTTGGGAAATGCAGTTCGCTACCAATCATCTTGGACATTTTGCATTGGCCTCAAAGTTGATGCCAGCGTTGCTGCAGAGTGCACCCGCACGCGTTGTGTCATTGAGTTCCGCCGGTCATGGTGTATCCGCCGTACTGCTGGACGACCCAAACTTTGAGCAGACAGATTACGACCCGTGGTTGGCCTATGGGCAAGCGAAAACAGCGAACATCTGGTTTGCCAACGAATTGAATCGCCGGTACGCACAACATGGCATTAATGCGACCGCTTTGCACCCTGGGGTAATTATGACGGATCTGAGCCGGCATTTGACCCCGGAAACGCTTGCGCCTGTTTTGGAACGCCTCAAAGACCGCGGAGAAGCCACCAAAACCATTCCACAGGGTGCCGCAACCAGCATTTTTGCGGCAACCGCCCCAGAGCTTGAGGGCATAGGCGGTTTGTATTTGGCCGACTGCCAGGTGGTTGATGAACACTCGGCAGCGCACATTCAGTACGCACCACACGCGTTCAACGAAGAAGGGGAAGCGCGGCTGTGGGCCCTGTCTGAACAACTGCTTGGTATTACATTCGGCGGGTAAATACGCGCCCAGCCATTCATCACTTTTAAATCTGCCGTGCTGCCGTTAATATCGCGAACAGATCGATAACAAAAAGGTAGTAGCTATGGCATCCATACCCCAAACCGGTGGTGGCAGCGCCTGGACCAGTCGCTTCGCGTTTCTCATGGCGTCGGTGGGTTTTGCCGTTGGGCTAGGCAATATCTGGCGTTTTCCGTACGTCACCGGTGAAAACGGCGGTGGCGCCTTTGTTATGGTGTATCTGATTTG
>JBCCIP010000004.1:0-215264 GCA_039111475.1 Pseudomonadota bacterium
CATCCATGGGGGCTCATTGAAAAGGTCCCTCTTTTCAATGGTCTAAAAAATAGCTATACGCCCTTTAGCCTTGTGCCAATTTATAGCATCAAATTACTGCCAAAGTGTGCTGGATTCTAAGTCGTCAATTCAGCTCACTTCCCCTGTAGTTTGATATTTAGGGCTCTTCTAAAATGAAGCCCGAAACAACTATCTCCCCTCTTAGCTACCTAAATTCCGCACTCAAGTGAGCGCTGAGCGATGCACAGGCTACTTCAGAGCGAATAGCGCCAGGGACGATGCACATGGATGTGCAAGTGTCGCGGGAGGCAGGATGCCGGGAGCGACCGGACGCGGGATGGGCCAGGGATGGCCCACTGAGCACTGAAGTAGTGTATGCATCGATCGTTGCGGGGTCTTAAATCCGATGTTCCATCGACTCGGAACCACATGCTCAAAAACACCCAGCACAACCCCCAAAAACCCGCGTCGCCCACGAGTACTCAAATGTCGTTCAATTACATGCGCTTAGGTCCATACTCAAAGAGACTGCGAGGGTTAAACAAGGCTATAACAGAAGGCGAAAATGAGCGAACGAGGGGGGCGACGAAAGGCCGGTGGCCGGGGCGCAAAACGCGCTGCGCGACAGCAAAGCCAGGCTGATGTTACGGCGTTTATTGAACGCAAGATTCCCTATCTGGATTACCTCAATGAAGAAAGCCTGGAGATCATTGAGTACAACGCCGACACAGTGCTTGAAGAGATCGGCATTGAATTCAGAGACGACCCCGAAGCGCTGGCAATACTGAAAGACGCCGGCGCAGACGTCAATGGCGAGTTGGTTCGCTTCCCAAGGGGAATGTGTCGCTCCATCATTCAAGCCTCGGCACCCAAAGAATTTACCCAGCATGCTCGTAACCCGGCACGCAATGTGATCATTGGCGGTAAGCGTACCGTGATGGTGCCGGCTTATGGTCCTCCGTTTGTTCGCGATCTAGATAACGGGCGACGCTATGCCACGATCGAAGACTTCCGAAACTTCGTAAAACTGGCGTACTCAGCACCTGGCATCCATCACTCAGGCGGCACCGTGTGTGAGCCGGTGGATCTGCCAGTGAACAAACGTCACTTTGACATGGTGTATAGCCATATCAAATACAGCGACAAGCCGTTTATGGGTTCAGTCACTGCACCCGAGCGCGCGCAAGATACCGTAGACATGGCCAAACTGGTATTTGGTGAAGACTTTATTCAACACAAGACAGTGTGCATCAGCTTGATCAACGCCAACTCGCCAATGACATTTGATGACACCATGCTGGGTGCCGCAAAAGTCTATGCCCGAAATAATCAGGCAACCGTCGTGTCTCCATTTATTTTGGCGGGCGCTATGTCGCCGGTAACAACGGCGGGCACGTTAACGCAAATTTTGGCCGAGGCGTTGGCGGGTATGGCGTTTGTGCAGCTGGTAAGACCGGGCGCACCGGTGGTGTTTGGAACCTTTGCCAGTGCCGTGTCCATGCAGAATGGCGCGCCAACATTTGGTACCTCCGAGCCAAGTATGGTGCTGTACGCTGCGGCTCAGCTGGCGCGTCGTTTGGGCGTACCTTTTAGAAGTGGCGGTGGTTTGTGCGGCTCAAAAATTCCAGATGCACAAGCCGCCTATGAAGCGGCCAACACAATGCAGAATGCAGCACTTGCTGGGGTGAATTTTATGTTGCACACCGCGGGTTGGCTGGAAGGCGGCTTGGCCATGGGTTATGAGAAGTTTGTGATGGACGCTGATCAGGCCAATATGATCCGCGTATTGCTGAGTGGCATTGACATGAGCGAAAACGGTCAGGCCATGAGCTCGCTACGAGAAACCGGGCCGGGCCAACATTTTCTTGGTGCTGCACACACACAGGCAAATTTTGAAACGGCGTTTGTGACGTCCCCGCTTGCAGACAACAACAGTTTTGAGCAATGGGAATCTGATGGGTCACTGGACTGCGCCCAGCGTGCCAATTCTGCCTGGAAGAAAATGCTGAATGAATACCAGGCACCAGACTTAGATCCTGCTATCGACGAAGCACTGAATGATTTCATGACTCGGCGTAAGGCTGAGTTTGCTGACAAAGATTATTAACATTAGCTTGTTGTTACCTTGGAGAAGACTCGATGAATGACGATGTGAATGATCACAACGATGACGAAGAAGACATCGTATTGTCTGAACTGTCAGACGACGAGTTGGTCGAGCAGATGCACGATGATTTGTACGACGGTCTGAAGGAAGAAATCGAAGAAGGCACGAATATTCTGCTGGAGCGCGGCTGGAGTGCCGACAAGGTGCTGTCTGATGCATTGGTCGGCGGAATGACCATTGTCGGTATCGATTTCCGTGACGGAATTCTGTTTGTCCCGGAAGTACTGCTAGCCGCTAACGCGATGAAAGGCGGTATGGCGATTATTCGGCCATTGCTCGCTGAAACCGGTGCCAAGCCGGTTGGCACCATGGTGATTGGTACTGTTAAAGGCGACATTCATGACATAGGCAAAAACCTGGTTGGCATGATGATGGAAGGCGCTGGCTTTGAAGTGACCGATATCGGCATTAACAACTCGGTCGAAGAGTACATGGCGGCGCTGGAGGAAAACAAACCAGACGTGTTAGGCATGTCGGCGCTGCTGACGACAACCATGCCGTACATGAAAGTGGTGATTGATGCGCTGAAAGAGCAAGGCCTGCGCGATGACTACATCGTGATGGTAGGTGGCGCACCTCTTAATGAAGAGTTTGGCGAAGCTGTCGGCGCAGATGCTTATTGTCGTGACGCGGCCGAAGCGGCTACAACCGGCGTTCGCCTGGTGGCGGAACAGCGGGCCGCGGCCGGCTGACGACCTTCAGTGACGAGTGCCAGCGCGATGCTTAGTAATATGGCAAATGCACAAACGGCGCAGGTGCTTATCATTGCCTGCGGTGCGCTGGCACATGAAATTCAGCAGATCAAAAAGCTTAACAGCTGGAACCACATTGAGCTGACCTGCCTACCGGCGGAGCTGCACAATACCCCTGACTTAATTGTTGGCAAGCTGCGCGAGAAAATTCACAAGGCACGCAGTAAGTACAGCCACATCTACATTGGCTATGGTGATTGCGGTACGGGCGGTCACATTGATCAATTGTGTGAAGAAGAAGGCATAGACCGCCTGCCAGGAGCCCACTGCTACTCGTTCTTTGCCGGTGAGGCAGCCTTCAACGAAATAGCTGAACAAGAGCTGGGTACCCTATACCTCACAGATTATCTCGCTCAGAATTTTGAGCGCATTATCATAAGCGGCTTCAAGTTGGACAAGCATCCGGAGCTTCGCGAAATGATGTTTAGCAATTATCGTCGCGTGGTCTATTTGTCGCAACGCGAAGCACCCGAGTTGATTGAAAAGGCCAAACAGGCCGCACACTATCTCGAATTGGAATTCGAGCAGATTCACACTGGCTACGGCGATTTGGAGACATCGCTGGCGCCGGAGCTTATTGCCCGAGTGCAGTAACCACGCATTTCGAGACTTATATGCAGAAAATTCGCATTTATTGGCGTGACATTCCGTCGCAGGTAATGGTCAAGCAAGGTCGCAAGCGCGGCAAGGTTATGCTCAGCGAGCGCTTTCAGGCCGCAATAGATCGGGCGGCCATGCGCGCAGGTCGCGGCAGTAGCGACGCCTATATGGCCGACTGGCGCAGGGAGTATGAAGATGTAGAGGCGGATACTGACATGCAGTCACTGGCTGATCAGGACGCTGCTGTTTTGGAGCAGGACTATAGCGACGAGCGACTCGATCAACTGATTCGCAACAAGGGTTTTGAAAACGCAGAAGCAAGCTGATGTACAAAGTTAGATTATGGTCGGTTCGACACGCTGGCATTATGCATTCGATGTATAACGCGGTTGAAACGATGTTGATAAAAATGGACCCTCTGTGGCAACGCATTGGTTATGCGAGAGTGGACGCTGCCTTGCTTGGCGTTGAAAAATTCAGTAAGGGTCTGCTGTTTGATTCGCAATCTTGCGGCCAGTGTACGCTGAGTGATACGGGCATGGCATGCCCAATGAATTGTCCAAAATCACTTCGCAATGGTCCATGCGGTGGAGTGCGCAGTAATGGCAACTGTGAAGTTGACCCTGACATGACCTGTGTTTGGGTAACCGCATGGCAGGGCAGCCAAAACATGCGTGACGGCGTACAGCGTATTCAGATCATTCAGGCACCGCTGGACAATAGAAAGCGCGGTACGTCTGCCTGGCTGCGAGTCATCCGCGAAAAATTGACCGCCAACGCGAGCAACAGCAATGCGATTTGAAGACGAACCGGATCCCGGTGAAAGCCTTCCGATTCTTCCTGGGCATGTCTCACCGGGTCGCTTTGAGCGCGTGCTTCGCGCCGGCGCTTTTGCCGTAACGGCTGAGATTGCACCCCCAGATTCGGCCGACCCGCACGAAGTGTATCAGCGTGCCGCAGTTTTTGACGGCTATGTTGATGCGATCAACGCCACGGATGGCTCTGGCGCCAACTGCCATATGTCCAGTGTTGGTATGTGTTCATTGCTGACCCGTTGCGGTTATTCAATGGTGATGCAGATATCCTGCCGCGACAAAAACAGGATAGCCATGCAAGGTGATGTGTTAGGTGCGTCAGCGATGGGCGTTTCAAACATACTGTGTCTGACCGGCGACGGGGTTCAGAGTGGCGATCATCCCGACGCAAAGCCTGTGTTCGATATGGACTGCATGACCTCTTTGCAAATGATTCGCGGAATGCGCGACGAATCCAGGTTTTTAAGTGGGCGAAAGCTAAGCGCGCCGCCGCAAGTCTTTCTCGGCGCTGCGGCCAACCCGTTCGCGCCGCCTTTTGATTTTCGCCCGATTCGTCTGCAGAAAAAAATTGAAGCAGGTGCGCAGTTTGTGCAAACCCAATACTGTTTTGATATTGATATGCTCAAACAGTACATGAGCCGTGTGCGCGATTTGGGCCTGCACGAAAAAGTCTTTATCTTGCCCGGTGTCGGTCCGCTGGCTTCCGCAAAGTCTGCCGAGTGGATTCGCAAGAATGTAGCGGGCGTGCATATTCCAGACAGCGTTATCAAGCGCTTGACAGGTGCCGAGAACCAAGCCCAGGAAGGCGTGAACGTTGCTATCGATATGGTCAACGAACTTAAGGAAATTGAGGGAGTTAGCGGTGTGCACATCATGGCTTATCGCCAGGAACACCGTGTTGCAGAAATTGTTGAAAAAACCGGTGTGCTTGAAGGTCGAAAGCCATGGCACCCCGGTGTTCACGAAGAATTGAAATCATCAACTTATCCACCCCAGGAAGTCGCATCATGACTACAACCATCGTCAGCTCAGCCACAAAAGAAGTTCGTATCGGTTTCGACGAGCCCTTCGTCATTATTGGTGAGCGTATTAATCCTACCGGTCGAAAAATTCTGGCCGAAGAAATGAAAAATGGAGACTTCAGCCGCGTAGAAGCCGATGCGCTCGCACAAGTGGAAGCGGGTGCACAAATGCTGGACGTAAACGCGGGCATACCCTTGGCTGACGAACCTGCAATACTCGCGAAATCCATTCAGTTGGTGCAATCCATCACCGACGTGCCTATTTCCATAGACTCATCCATTATCGAGGCGCTGGAAGCAGGTCTTGCCGTGTATCAAGGTAAGGCCTTGGTCAACTCAGTAACCGGCGAAGACGAAGTATTGGAGCGCGTACTGCCGCTGGTGGCAAAATATGGCGCGGCAGTGGTGGCGATATCCAACGACGAAACCGGCATCTCCGAAGATCCAAACGAACGCTTTAAAGTTGCCAAGAAGATTGTTGAACGCGCGGCCGACTACGGCATATCACACGAAGATGTCGTTGTTGATCCCTTGGTAATGCCAATCGGGGCCATCAACACCGCAGGCCTGCAGGTAATGGATATCGTCAAGCGCTTGCGCAATGAGTTAAAGGTCAATACCACTTGCGGCGCATCAAATGTGAGCTTTGGCTTGCCCAACCGGAATGGTATTAACAGTGCATTCCTTACCATGGCGATAGGGTCGGGCATGACATCCGCTATTACCAGTCCGCTGCACGCCGAAGTAATGCAAGCGGTGCGTGGTGCAGATGTGATGATGGGGCATGATCCTGATTGCGCGAATTGGATTAAGGCGTATCGAGAGCCTGCCGCTGAAGGGGCGGAAGGGGCTAGGGGTGGTCGAGGTGGGCGCAGGCGACGAAGAGCGTAGTTTCGATCCGAAGCCATGTGTCTGAATCTCGCGCGATGTAGCTCGTTGAGTGTTATGCATGTGTTTTGGAGCGAATAGCGCCAGGGACGGACGCGGGACGGGCCAGGGATGGCCCACTGAGCGGAAAAACACATGCATAATGCTCGACGAGCGGCACTCAGGGCACGGGTCTAAGGATACTAGAGTTTAAAAGTGAGCATCGAAGAATTCAAAGTTGTATTCACCCCCTCCGGTCGCCGCGGAACATTCCCCAGTGGAACACCTATTTTGGAAGCGGCGCAGTCTTTAGGTGTTGATATTGATTCAGTCTGCGGTGGCCGCGGTTTGTGTGGGCGCTGCCAGATACTGTGCGCCGAAGGGTCGTTTTCGAAACACAATATTGAATCCACGCTTGAGAGCCTATCCCCGTTTTCGGATACCGAACGCAACTACAGCACTCGCCGAAAAGAACTGAAGCCAGGGCGGCGGCTTGGTTGTCACGCGTTGCTGCGCGGTGATGTGGTTATTGATGTGCCGCCTGAGAGTCAGGTTCATCGGCAACTGGTTAGGAAAGACGCCGAGCAACGTGATATCAGTTTGGACGCCAGTGTGCATCTGTACTCGGTGCAAGTTGAAGAAGCCGATATGCACAACCCCAGCGGTGATTTGCAGCGTCTTAAGCAAGCGCTGGAAACCGAGTGGGAACTCACTGATCTGCACTGTGACGCTATGTTGCTGCCTTACTTGCAAGGCAAACTGCGCGAAGGTCATTGGTTTGTAACAGTTGCTATCTACAGCCAGGCGCAACAGCCGAAGCGAATCATAGCCCTGTGGCCCGGTTTGCATGAGCAAGCGTTCGGCGTAGCAATTGATGTTGGGTCCACTACAGTGGCAGCACACTTATGCAGTTTGAGTACTGGCGAAGTGATGGCGAGTAGCAGCTTGATGAACCCGCAGATTCGTTTTGGCGAAGACCTGATGAGCAGGGTGTCATACATCATGATGCATCCGGAGGGTGCAGGTGAGATGACCCTGGCGATTCGAACGGCGTTGAATGAGCTGCTGGTGGACGTTAGTGCGAAGGCGAATGTCACCGTAGAAGATGTGTTGGAAGTGTGCCTGGTGGCCAACCCTGTCATGCATCACATACTGCTTGGGATAAATCCGGTTGAATTGGGCGGTGCGCCGTTTGCGCTGGCGACAGATGATGCCGTCTACGCCTGGGCGTCAGAATTGGATTTGTCAATTAACCCAGGTGGTCGGGTGTACGTGCTGCCGTGTATCGCAGGTCATGTTGGCGCAGATACGGCCGGTGTGATATTGGCTGAGTCCCCGCAGGACTTGGCCGAAACCAGTCTAGTGGTGGACGTAGGCACCAATGCCGAAATTGTGCTGGGTAATAACACGCGTATGCTGGCCTGCTCCAGTCCAACCGGTCCTGCTTTTGAGGGTGCACAGATTAGCTGTGGCCAGCGGGCTGCAATGGGTGCGATAGAACGAGTGCGCATTGACCCACAAACAAAAGAGCCCAGATTTAAAGTGATCGGTTGTGACTTATGGTCGAATGATCCTGATTTCCCTGAGCAATCCAAATCCCTGGGTGTGACCGGCATTTGTGGCTCGGGCATCGTCGAAGTAGTAGCTGAAATGTTTCTGGCTGGCATCATTACCGAAGACGGTGTGATTGATGGCAGCCTGGCTGAATCCAGCGACCGTGTTATTGCCCACGACCGTACGTTCGCCTACGTACTTCATGACGGGCAGTCGCTCATCAGCGTGACGCAAAATGACGTACGGCAAATCCAGCTGGCAAAAGCAGCTTTGTACGCCGGCGTGAAACTGCTGATGGACAAGATGGGCACCAAAACTGTTGATCGCATTCGGCTGGCTGGCGCATTTGGCAGTCATATCGATGTAAAACATGCGATGGTGCTGGGGCTTATTCCGGATTGTGCATTGGAAAACGTATCTTCGGCGGGCAATGCAGCGGGTACCGGGGCACGAATAGCACTTTTGAACGCGGCCTCGCGTGAAATTATAGAGCAGGAAGTGCGCCGAATAGAAAAAATAGAAACGGCGGTAGAGCCTAAGTTTCAGGAATATTTTGTTGACGCCATGGCGTTTCCAAACAAGACCGACGAATTTCCCAATTTGTTTTTTGTTGTTGCAAAACCACAACCAAAAGTGAGTACGCCGTCTTCGCCAGATTCAGGGCGTAAGCGCCGTCGCCGCAAACGCTAGGCCCACTTCAGCGGAAGAGTACATGTATAACCCTCGTTGAGCGGAGCGGTTGGTTGAAAGAGAGTTTTAACAATGGATATTAGTGTATTCGATTTATTCAAAATTGGCGTTGGACCCTCCAGCTCGCACACCATGGGTCCAATGAAGGCCGCCGCCATGTTTACGCGGCAATTACAGCAGCAGTGTGCTCTTGAGTTAATAGAAAGAGTGCAGGTCTCTTTATTCGGTTCTCTTAGCGCCACCGGTAAAGGTCACGGTACCGATCGCGCTTGCCTCGCCGGTTTGATGGGGTTTGAACCACACGAAGTAGAACCGGATGTACTGAGCAATTTGCTGGATGTTGTTGCATCCGAGGGCAAGTTACAGTTAGCCAACCAGCGTGCTCTGGCGTTTGATCTTTCCCAAGACATGGTGTTCAGTGAGGAATCCCTGCCGTTTCATCCCAATGGCATGACATTGGTGGCTTTTTCTGGCAATGACGTTGTGTATGAGAACACTTACTATTCGATAGGCGGTGGCTTCGTTGTTGAAGATGCTCACAAAAATCATGCCCTGGATACTGAGCGTGCAGAACCCCCACACCCTTTTGAAAGCGCAGCGAGCTTGCTCGAGCATTGCGAAAAGAAAAACCTCTCGGTCAGCCAGTTAGTGCTTGAGAATGAAATGGCGTGGCGCAGTGAAGCAGAGGTAAAAGACGGCTTGGCCCGCATATGGCAGGCAATGGACGCCTGTGTGGAGCGTGGACTCAGTCAGAAAGGTCGATTGCCCGGCGGGCTGGATGTGCCGCGTCGTGCAGAAGGCTTGCATCGCTCATTGGAAACAACCACTGATAACCTGATCAGTTCAACGTTCAATGCCATGGATTGGGTAAATCTCTATGCACTGGCCGTGAATGAAGAAAACGCGGCCGGCGGGCGAGTGGTTACCGCACCGACCAATGGTGCCGCTGGTATCGTGCCAGCGGTGTTGCGTTTCTATATGCGGTTCAGCGAGAACCCACAACCAGAAGATGTACGAGGCTTTCTTTTAGCGGCTGCGGCTATAGGCATGTTGTGTAAGAAAAATGCATCGATATCTGGAGCCGAAGTGGGTTGCCAGGGCGAAGTAGGCAGCGCCTGTGCTATGGCGGCAGCCGGTTTGGCTGAAGTGCTTGGCGGAACGCCGGCCCAGGTAGAAAACGCGGCAGAAATTGGTCTGGAGCATAATCTGGGGCTGACATGCGATCCGATTGGTGGCTTGGTTCAAATTCCCTGTATTGAACGAAACGCCATTGCGGCAGCTAAGGCCATCAATGCGGCACAAATGGCTTTGCGTGGCGACGGCAGTCACTATGTTTCGCTGGATGATGTTATCAAAACCATGCGCGAAACAGGGGCCGATATGATGGAGAAGTACAAAGAAACATCTCGCGGTGGTTTGGCGGTGAATGTGATCGAGTGCTGACAATGGAGCAAAGAGCGGAACAACATTTCGGTGGCTGTGCTTGCGGCTCAGTTCGTTATCAAGCTCAGGGTACATTACGCCCTGTAATAGCCTGTCATTGTGAGCAATGCAGGCGCACCAGCGGGCACTTTGTTGCCGCCACTGCAGTGCGGCGAGATCGATTTGCGTTTGATTGCGATAAGGGCCTGGCCTGGTTTGCAGCGGTTGAGGGCTATCGGCGAGGTTTCTGCCAGAATTGTGGTTCCAGTCTGTTTTTTGAAGAAATTGATGGCGACCGAATAAGTATTGCCGCCGGTAGCCTTGATGACGCCACGGGGCTTACTATCGCGGCTCATATCTTTACCAGTGAAGCAGCCAGTTATTATGAACTGCCTGAAAGCGCTAACAGCGTTCCAAGTTGTTCGCCAGATGGGCAGCACAACATACCTTTACCTGACTGACACCTGATAAGAGAGAAATAATGAGCGACGAAGTACACGGCAATTACATCAATGGCGAATGGAGGAGTAGCGATACGGTCATTGAGAATATCAATCCGTCTGACACCAGTGACGTGGTTGGCCGTTATGCGAAAGCGAGTGTTGAAGACTGCGAAAACGCCATTGCAGCAGCCACAGTCGCATTCGAAGGCTGGTCACAGTCCGCGTTAGAAGAACGAAAAGCCATTCTGGATCGCATTGGTGCAGAGTTGATCGAACGAAGTGGCGAAATAGGTCGTGTGTTAGCGCGGGAAGAAGGTAAGACGCTAGCCGAAGGCGTTGGCGAAGTAGCTCGCTCCGGCCAGTTCTTTCAGTACTATGGCGCGGAGGTGTTGCGCCAAATGGGCGAAATAACGCCATCGGTTCGGCCGGGAATTGATGTTGAAGTACACCGGGAAGCGCTGGGCGTTATTGGCATAGTCACGCCGTGGAACTTCCCTATCGCGGTTGCCGCATGGAAAGTTGCACCAGCGCTGGCGTACGGCAATAGTGTGGTGTTGAAACCCGCTGAACTGGTTCCAGGCAGTGCTTGGATACTGGCGGATATTATCAGCCGCAGTGGTCTGCCTGGCGGCGCGTTCAATTTGGTCATGGGCTCGGGTCATGATGTCGGTGAAGCGCTGTGCAGTTCGCCTGATGTGCAGGCTATTAGCTTTACTGGTTCCGTGCCAGTGGGACGACATATCGCCGAACAGGCCATTAAAAATATGGCGCGAGTTCAGTTGGAGATGGGAAGCAAGAACGCACTTGTTGTTCTTAATGACGCTGATATGGACATTGCCGTGCAGAGCGCGATGGCCGGCGCATTTTCGGGTACCGGACAGAAATGTACGGCGTCATCCCGACTGATTGTTGAAGAAGGAGTGCACGACGAATTTGTAAGCCGAATGAAAGAAGCCATGCAAGCCATGGTGGTAGGTAATGCGCTGGATGCAGGTGTTCACATGGGTCCGGTTGTTGATTCTCGGCAAATGCAGCAGAATCTGAAATACATTGACATTGCGCGCGCGGAAGGCGCTGAACTGGCCCAGGGTGGTGAGCAGTTAACGCTGGAAACTGAAGGATACTACTTGCCACCGACGCTGTTTATTAACACCAGCAATGACATGCAGATCAATCGCGAAGAAGTGTTCGGACCGGTCGCCTGCGTAATCAAAGTCAAAGATTATGATGAGGCTTTGCAGGTGTCCAATGAGACCGAGTTTGGTTTAACCTCAGGCATCATTACCAACTCTCTCGAGCGTGCTGGGCATTTTAAACGACACTCCAAATCAGGCTGCGTGATGGTTAATCTGCCCACGGCAGGTACCGACTACCATGTGCCGTTTGGTGGACGTAAGGCCTCGAGTTACGGCCCAAGAGAGCAAGGCCAGTACGCGAAAGAGTTTTATACTATTGTTAAAACCAATTATTGCCGACCCTATTGAGGCAGCGTCATGTTAATGATCGATGCATTGCAATATCTGAACTGGGATCGTGATCTGTTTCAGCAAGCACGCGATTCAGGTCTGAATGCTATTCATGTCACTATTGCGTATTGGGAGAATACGCAGGAAACGCTCGAAAATATCGGCCAATGGCAACGCCACTTTCGTGCCCACAGCGATCTGATCCAACCGATTCACAGCGCAGCAGACATTCTTGAAGCCCAGCAAGACGGCAAAGTAGGCATCATCTTCGGTTTTCAAAATTGCTCACCGATAGAGGACGATCTAAAAAAGGTGCAGCTGTTTCATGATCTGGGTGTGCGCATCATGCAGCTTAGTTACAACAATCAGAGTTTGTTGGCCACAGGCTGCTATGAGCAACGCGATTCGGGCATAACTCGTTTTGGTCGAGAAGCGATAAAGGAGATGAATCGCGTAGGAATGGTGATTGATATGTCACACAGCGCGGAATTGTCCACACTGGAAGCGATTGAAATCTCCGAACGTCCTATTGCGATTACGCACGCCAATCCGAGTTTCTTTCATGCGGCCTTGCGCAACAAATCCAATCAGGTTTTGTCAGCATTGGCTGAGTCTGGCGGCATGCTCGGATGTAGTTTGTATCCATTTCATCTGAAAAACGGCGGTGATTGTACGCTGCGTGAATTCAGTGAAATGATTGCACAAGCGGTCGATATGATGGGTGTTGAGCGAATTGGCATTGGCTCGGATTTGTGTTTGAAATGGGGTTACTCGGTACTTGAATGGATGCGCAGTGGCCGTTGGACGTCAACGGCGGATTACGGCGAAGGGTCAGCAAGCAATGCGGACTGGCCGCAACAACCCTCCTGGTTTGAGAATTCCAGCCACTTCAGCAACCTGGCAGCAGGCTTGCGTGACGTTGGTTTTGCTGAAACTGAGGTAGAGCAAGTGATGGGCGGCAACTGGCAGCGCTTTTTCGAACAATCTTTCACAGCGGCATGAACGCAAACAGTGACATGCAGTGGCGTCCAGCTCAAGAGGTAATGCAGCTGGACAGACTGGGCAGCTTCCACGCCAGCCGGCTCAGTTTTATGCGCACATTGCTGCGGCGAGTAATGAATGAACAGTGGCAAATAACGCCTAGCGTATTTGATCTGGATTCCAATGGTTACGGATCGGTTGTTTACCGTATCCAGGCCGCGCACGGCGTTTATAGTTTTGTTGTTTTCTCAAATTACCTGGAGCCCGATAATCGTAACGACCGGGTGATTGCTGAGCAGTGGGATTTAACGATGACTTTGTGTGAAGGCGAGGTCAGTGAGGAGTATCTTGCTGTTCTTCGTGAAAATGTGCCTAAGCAAGAAGCAGGGCGCATGGACAGCAAAGCCCTGGTGCTGTCGCGCGCTAATCGCAGCGCCCGCAATTTCGATTATGTAGTTGATTGCCTGGCAAAAGGCGAGCAACCCGATGTCGATAAGTTGGTCAAGGTGGGGTATTTGTATCGCACCACAGCGGTGTACGGCAGTGGCAAGTTTGGCTTGGCGGATTGGCAGAAAGTGCTTACCAGTCTGCCAGATTTTGCAGCACCTTTTGCTGCGGAAATGTTCACCTGTTACATGCTCCGCGAATTCAGTGTGGTTCAAGCGCAACACATTGCCACGGCGCGTGCGCCGGATGCGGCCGTAGATCTGAATGATGAGCTACGACGGTATCTCGGTATAGGGAATTCCACCGGCTTAGGCATGGCGCCTTACCTGATACATCACCCGCTATTGATTGCAAAATGGATTGAAACCCGCGAGACTGCCTTGGCGGCAATCTTGTCTGTCCCCGATGAGGTCGTCGAGAAACTCAATCAATTGATTGGTTTGCTCAAACAGTCGGATCAGCATTTTAAAGAAGTGTTTGTTGACGATGAATGGCAGGCCAGTAAGAACAAGACGCTAAGTGTTGATCTCAAAACATTGCTAAACTTCTTGAGTGATCAAGGGCCACGATTTAGGAATTGGTCAGACCTGCTGGAAGTGGTTGATGATCAAGTAGGGCTGGATGCTCAAGAGTTACTGCGTGCCCTTTTGCTAGAGTTATACCCTGACATTGTCGACCCGCTGGCAGACGATATGACGGTGTTTGAGGACTATCGCCTGGATTCAAGCATGCCTGTGAAGCACGCCATTGCGCTGATTGAGCAACACTATCAATGGGCCCTGAACACTGACTTCGAACAGACGGATGAACGCTATCTGTTTTGGTATCGGTCTGAGGAGAAATCTGAGCCGCGCCTGGGTGTTCGTGGTGAAGACGACGGCGAAGAATTACAAATGCCCTTAGGCATTGCGCTCGCAGTGCAACAAGTTCACCAAAATTTGCTGAACTGGCACGAAATCACGGTGGCTTCAGAAAAGGAGCGAGTGCTTGCTGAGTTTCTGTTGGACAAGCCAGAATACAGAAGTGTGTTACGCAGGGTGTTGACCCTGTGCGGTCAGCGCTATGGTGATATACATGCCAATATTCTGAACAAAGACTTAATGCCCGTTCATTTGCTACGCTGCAAACTGGCATTCTTTGGTGTGAGCAAATTTGACCCACGCTCACGCCTTTGGCTTCGCAATACAATGTATCAGGGTGCGCCATTACTAAAAGAGATCGGCAAGCCCTATGCAGACGATTGGTATTTTCCGGTAGCGCCCAGTGCAGCAGGCTGATGTCTTCAATGTTTCCAGTAATGAGCTGACGGCCTTGCTAAAACGTGTCTTTGAAGCGATGGGTTGTGACCAAAGTGCGCTGGAAGACGCCGCGTATTCGATTGTTGCGGCAGAAAGTCGAGGGTTTCCAACACTCGATACGTTACCGAAGATACTTGAGCGATTGCAGGGTGAGAAACCTGCGCCAGCGTCAGGTGTCGATAAGAACACGGACTGGCTGGAAATAAATGGCAACTGCAGCAGCGTTGCCTGCTATGGCAGTGTGTTCGCTGATCTTGCGGCCGCCTATGTGAAGCGCGTCAATAAATGCGTTTTTGTCAGAGTAAGATCATGCCACGAGCGGCTCATGATACTGCACGCCTTACTGTCAAACGCAGCTTCCGGGGTTCCAATGCTGGCCTATTGGAATAGGCAGAGCCCACCCGACCAATGGTGTGCATACCTGGCATCATCTGAGCCTGCTGCAGATCAATACCTCGAGTATACGTTGAGTGATAAAACCTCATCTCCAGACTGCCTAAACCTAATAGCCGCGCCTGAATTTGAACAAATATTGCCTCATTGGCAGCAGATTCAGGCCCAAAGCAAGCAACAGAAGGCTATTTCGGCCGCCGAGATACAGCACAGGTTTGAGTTGTCGATTAGCAATGGAATTCCTATTCAAAGGTCTTTGTGGGAGCATTTGCAGCAGATTGCGTTAAATGTGCTTGTTCCCAGCTCTGAACGTTCAAGAGCAGGTGCAGGCGCCTAAAAAGTTCGGATATAATCGGCGACAGCAGCCTGAACGTAAAAAGCGATTAGCAACGTAAAAAGAATTAGCTGCGCTTTGAGAGGAGATACACGTGCCACCATCGGCCACGTCAGACTCCGCGCCAAAGCCAATGCATATTGGTTTTCTTATGGTGGCGGAATACACGATGATTACCCTGGCAAACGCGATTGCCGTGCTAAGGGCAGCCAATCGGGAAAGTGGCCAAGAACTGTTTCGCTGGTCTGTGCTCACTCTCGACGGAAACGCGGTTTTCTCCAGTGATTTTCTTGAGCTAAAGCCAGACGGCGGTTTGGAGCTGGTAGCCAATCTGGATTGCCTTATGGTTTGTGGTGGTGAGCGTATTGAGCGCCATTGCGATGAGCCTCTGCTAGAAGCCCTACGAGTGGTTGCCAAGCGCCAGATTCCTTTGGGTGGGCTTTGCACCGGTTCTTTTGTGTTGGCTTCGGCGGGTTTGCTAGAAGGGTACAGATGCACTGTGCATTGGGAAAACATCGTTGGCATGCAGGAGAAGTTTCCCGATTTGCAGGTAACCTCCAGATTGTTTGTGATCGACCGCGACCGCTACAGCTGCTCAGGTGGCGTAAGTTCCATGGACTTGATGTTGAACATCATTTCTTCCATGCACGGTAACAAGCTGGTGCAGAAGGTGAGTGAATTGCTGATGTACGAGCGAGTTCGAACCGAGCGTGATGCCCAGCGTGTTCCACTGCAGCATTTGATTGGCGCCAGCCAGCCCAAGTTGATCGATGCAGTGGCTTTGATGGAAGCGAATATCGAAGAGCCGTTGAGCCTGGATGAAGTAGCCGAATACGTCAGTATCTCTCGCCGCCAACTTGAGCGCTTATTCCACAAATACCTGCATTGTGCACCCTCCCGATACTACCTGGAGTTACGCCTTCACCGAGCCAGGTTGTTGCTGCTTCAAACGGGGATGCCAGTGATCGATGTGGCCATCAGCTGTGGCTTCTCAACCGCCCCGCATTTCAGCAAATGCTATAGCGAGCTGTATGGAAAACCGCCTCGGGACGAGCGCAGAGCCGCTTCCTGAGGCCGCAGGCGGTTATGCCGCTGTGCCATAACAGTTGGTCGTGTCAGCGGGATTGACACCTCGGTTATACCAGTACAATTGCGCGGTTGCGCCAACGCATTATACAGAGGCTCACTAGTACTTTAGTATGGACAAATACTCCGCCTTTGGGCTGGCAAAGCACGCCGCCAAACACCACGAAAACTGGCAACAAGCCTGGCGTTCGCCCAGCCCAAAACAGCACTACGATGTGATTGTTGTGGGTGGTGGCGGACATGGCCTTGCAACAGCGTACTACCTCGCCAAAGAGCACGGCATCAGGAATGTCGCCGTGCTTGAAAAAGGCTATCTGGGTGGTGGTAACACAGGTCGCAACACCACCATTATTCGCTCTAATTATCTGTGGGACGAAGCCGCGCATTTGTACAATTTGGCCTTGAATCTGTGGGAAGGCCTGAGCCAGGAGCTCAATTTCAACGTCATGTTCAGCCAGCGTGGAGTGCTGAACCTGGGGCATAGCTTGCAGGACATGCGCGATATCCAGCGCCGGGTAAATGCCAATCGTCTGAACGGCGTGGATGGCGTGGTGCTCAATACTGAAGAAGTAAACGCCAAAGTGCCCTTACTGGATTGTTCCGCTTCGGCACGTTATCCGATTCTGGGGGCGTCCTGGCAACCTCGCGGTGGCACTGCGCGGCATGACGCCGTGGCTTGGGGCTACGCTCGCGCAGCGGATGCCTTAGGCGTTGATCTGATTCAACAAACCGAAGTGACTGGCATTCGCAGAGCGTCTGGCAAAGTGAAAGGCGTTGAAACCAAAGAAGGCTTTATTGGCGCAGATAAAGTTGCCTGTGTTGTGGCGGGTAACTCGAGCGTATTAGCCGCTATGGCTGGGTTGCGGTTGCCTCTGGAGTCTCATCCCTTGCAAGCGTTGGTGTCAGAGCCGTTGAAACCCTGCCTCGATACGGTGGTGATGTCTAACGCTGTGCATGGTTATATCAGTCAATCTGATAAAGGCGACCTTGTGATTGGCGCAGGCATCGATCGGTATAACGGTTATGGTCAACGAGGGTCTTTCAACGTAGTTGAACATACCTTGCAGGCTATCTGTGAATTGTTCCCGTCCTTCAGCCGAGTGCGTATGAATAGGCAATGGGGAGGAATTGTTGACACCTGTCCCGATGCCTGCCCGATCATCAGTAAAACCCACATAGAAGGTTTGTATTTCAATTGTGGCTGGGGAACTGGGGGTTTTAAAGCCACACCTGGGTCCGGCTTTGTGTTTGCTGATACTGTAGCAAAAGACGAACCACACCCGATAGCTGCTCCTTTCACCATCGATCGTTTCCATAGCGGGGCATTAATCGACGAACATGGCGCCGCCGGCGTTGCCCACTGAAGACGCTTCTGGTCGCAGATTACTTCGTTATTTTCTGATTCAAAATGCTCATTTATCGTCAAATAAACGCCGCTTTTTCATCAGAAAATGCCTTGTACTCGACCACCAGAAGCGCCTTCAGCGTTCCAAGAGAGAATTGAGATGTTATTGATTCATTGCCCCTACTGCGAAGAAACTCGTGACGAAGACGAATTCAGCTATGAAGGTGAGGCGCATATTGTGCGGCCAACGGCACCTGAAAGCTTGAGCGATGCCGAGTGGGGTGATTATCTGTTTTTTCGCAAGAACCCACGTGGGCTTCACCATGAAATGTGGCAGCATACAGCTGGTTGTAGAAAGTACTTCAATGTGTCGCGCGATACTGTGAGTTATGAAATTGTAGAAACATATCGCATCGGTGAGCAAGCTACGGGCCGTCAAGCGCCCGCAGAGAGTGCGTGCTAATGCAAATAAATCGTTTGGCAACCGGTGGTCGAATAGATCGCAGTAAACCTATTTATTTCAGCTTTGATGGTCGGGCAATGCTGGGCTATCAAGGCGACACACTAGCGTCAGCGTTGCTAGCTAATGGCGTATCGATAGTGGGTCGCAGTTTTAAGTACGGCCGACCGCGTGGCATTGTCGCAGCGGGTGCAGAGGAACCCAATGCGATTGTGCAGCTGGGTCATGGCGCCAGCTCTGTGCCCAACTTGCGAGCCACTCAGGTTGAGATATATGACGGGCTTGAAGCGCACAGCGTGGGTGGCTGGCCAAGTGTGAACAATGATCTGATGGCTGTAACGGATTGGTTCGCTCGTTTTATGCCGCCTGGCTTTTACTACAAAACATTTATGTGGCCCAAGCGTTTGTGGATGAGCTATGAGCACATTATTCGCAAAGCGGCCGGTTTAGGTTGGGCACCAGAGGGTAACGATCCCGACGTTTATGACAAGATGAACCAGCATTGCGATGTGTTGGTAGTTGGCGCAGGACCGGCGGGTTTGCTAGCGGCGTTAACGGCGTCGCGTGCTGGCGCGCGGGTGATACTAGCTGATGAGCAAGCTGAGATGGGCGGTGGTTTGCTTTCCACATCTACTGCGCTGAATACTGCACCGGCATCAGAATGGCTTGAACAGGCGCTCGCTGAACTACGTACCAACACGCTGGTAACGTTGCTTCCTAGAAGCACGGTATTCGGTTATTACGATCATAATTTCCTGGCAGTACTTGAACGACGCTCAGATCATCTCAGCTTAAGCAACAAAGACAGCGCCAGGCAAAGACTGCACAGAGTAAGGGCTCGCCAGGTTGTGCTGGCAACCGGTGCAATCGAAAGACCAATTGTTTTTGGCAATAATGATGTGCCAGGAGTAATGTTGTCTTCTGCGCTTGCCGCCTATGTAAATCGCTATGGCGTTGTACCTGGAAAACGGCTGGTGTTGTTTACCAGCAATGATGGTGCGTACAAAACGGCCATTGATTGGCACAAAGCGGGTCGGCAAGTGATTTGCGTTGTTGATAGTCGTGTCGGTGTCTCAGGTGATGCGGTAGCGGCTGCTGAGTCATTAGGCATACAGGTTGTGAAAGGCCATGCGGTAACTGAAGTGTTAGGCACGCGACGAGTAAAAGCGGTAAGTATCGCGCCAATCAATTCAGATGCTACCGAGGTTACGGGTGCTGCAAAAAAGATTCGCTGCGACATCGTGGCGAGTTCCGGTGGTTGGAGCCCGGTTGTTCACTTGAGCTCACATACCGGCGCAAAACCCGTTTGGAAGGAAGACGTGGTTGGATTTGTACCCGGTGAATCGGATGCGGCCTATTTCTCAGCGGGCTCCTGTAAGGGCGTGTTCGATTTACAAGCGTGCCTGCAAGACGGCGTACAAGCGGGCCTGTTAGCTGCGAAGGCGGCCGGTCTGTCAGCGGATAGTGTTGAGCTACCAGCCTGCCCAGAACTGGAAGAACCAGTCGTCCAGGCTCAACAAGCCTTGTTTTTGGCACCCCACAAAAAGCCGATCAGTAGAGCACCCAAGCAATTTGTTGACTATCAACTGGACGTGACCGCCGCGGCCATCGAGCTCGCCGCGCGTGAAGGTTATCGTTCGGTAGAACACACCAAGCGCTATACGGCTATGGGCTTTGGTACTGATCAGGGCAAGCTGGGCAACATTAACGGCATGGCGATTCTTGCCAATACGCTTGGGCAGAGCATTGCAGAGACAGGCACGACGGTCTTTCGGCCTTCTTATACGCCGACTACCTATGGCGCGATTGCTGGGCGAGATGTTGGGGAGTTGTTGGATCCTGTGCGTTGCACGGCAGCCCACCGTTGGCATGAGGCGCACGGCGCCGAATGGGAAAATGTAGGGCAGTGGAAGCGACCCTGGTACTTTCCCCAAGCGGGCGAGACAATGCATGACGCGGTCAATCGCGAGTGCCTGGCGGTTCGCAACAGCGTTGGCATACTGGACGCTTCTACGCTAGGCAAGATCGATATTCAAGGGCCAGACGCTGCTGAATTCATCACCCGCATATACACCAATTCGTATTTGAAGTTGGCGCCTGGTAAGTGCCGCTACGGCGTGATGCTTCACGAAGACGGTATGATCTTTGATGATGGCGTTACCGCGTGCCTCGGCGAAAACCACTACCTGATGTTTACCACCACCGGTGGGGCGGCGGGTGTTTTGTCTTGGCTGGAGCTATGGCAACAAACTGAGTGGCCAGAGTTAGAGGTGTATTTCACATCAGTGACCGACCATTGGTCTACAGCCACTGTGACTGGCCCTAATGCTCGAAAAGTCGTAGAGAAATTGTGCGACGACATTGATTTCTCCAGAGACGCATTTGCGTTTATGGATTGGCGCGATGGAACGGTAGCCGGCCTGAAAGCTCGTGTGTTTCGAATCAGTTTTACCGGCGAGTTGTCGTATGAGGTGAACGTGCCAGCCCATTATGGTCACTATATGTGGGAACAGCTAGTTGAGGCCGGTGAAGAGTTTGGCATCACGCCCTACGGCACAGAAACCATGCACGTACTGCGCGCTGAGAAAGGCTTCATCATTGTTGGTCAGGATACAGACGGCTCAATGACGCCACAAGACATGAATATGGACTGGATTGTTGGTAAGAACAAAAGCTTCAGTTTCCTGGGCAAGCGTTCACTTGATCGAAGCGATACCGTGCGCGCTGATCGTAAACAGCTGGTTGGATTGAAGACCCAATACCCAAAAACAGTACTGCAAGAAGGCGCGCAACTTGTTAATGACCCGACTGAGCCAATACCAATGGCGATGCAAGGCCATGTTACTTCCAGCTATTACAGTGCAGTACTTGGACACTCGATTGCTCTTGCGGTTATAAAAGGCGGCTTGAGTCGCCTTGGTGACACTGTGTATAGCCCGCAGGCCAATGGTGAGATGATCAAAGCCGAGATTGTCAGCTCGGTGTTCTACGATCTGAAAGGAGATCGGCACAATGATTGAGCCACGCAGTGAATTGCCCTTGCATCATTATCTAACGGCAGGATCAGTAGTCAGCGAAGGCACTATCGGAGTGTCGTTGCTTGAGCAAGCGAGAAAAGGCCACCTGGTGTTACGCGGCAAGCCAAGCAATCCCGATTTTTCCAGTGCATGCGAGGCTGTGCTGGGACTGAGTCTGCCCACAAAAGTAAGAGATACGGCCAGGTCTGATATCGCGCAATGTTACTGTCTGGGACCTGAGGAATGGTTACTATTGCTTGATGCAGGCGAAGAATGGGGTATTGAGCTCAGGCTGCGGGATGCATTCAGTGGTCACTTCTCTATTGTGGATGTCAGTGGCGGTCAAACCGTGCTCAGCCTTTCCGGCAGTGATGTTGGTTGCGTACTCAAAAAGAGCTGCAGCTACGATTTATCGCCACAAAATTTTGCCGTGGGAAACTGCGTTCAAACAACGTTTGCGAAAGCGACTGCGCTTGTTATCAAGCGTTCAGAAACACACTTCGACCTGGTTATTCGGCGCAGTTTTTCGGATTACATCTATGCATGGATTGCGGATGCCTCAGCAGAGTATGGGTTTCACGCCAGCTCGGAAACTTAGGGAGCCTTTGGACAAGTATTCGCTTGTAAGCCCCGCAGGGCGCGACCTGAAACGCGCATCTGCTTCGTTATTAACCTCGTCGATGACAACCAGCATCGACCTTCGGCCAACGCCTCTGCAGCTTCAGGTCACGCAGAGGTATTGCCTACTTATTCAGAGACTCCCTGACATTAACCTTGGAGTAAATAACCGCTATTCTAGCGGTCGCAAAGAGAACACTAACTGACGGTCCTGACGCCCTGAAAAGCGTAAGACTCCCTTAATCTACGCGCCACACAGCGTGGCTTTGACACGTTCTGAACCCATAACAGGAACAAAGTGATGAGCAAGAAAGTACCCAGTGATATTGAGATTGCACAAGCAGCAGATGCACTGCCAATTGGTGATATTGCGGCAAAGCTGGATATACCCAGTGACGCTCTGAGTCCATACGGTCGTACAAAAGCCAAGATCGATCTACATCACATCAACAGTTTACAGGACAAACCCGATGGTAAGCTGATTCTTGTTACGGCGATCACGCCAACACCTGCCGGTGAAGGCAAGACCACAACATCGGTTGGTCTGACTGATGGCTTGAACAAGATTGGCAAGAAAGCACTGGTGTGTTTGCGTGAGCCAAGCCTTGGCCCTTGTTTTGGCATGAAAGGTGGTGCAGCTGGCGGTGGCTACGCCCAGGTTATTCCGATGGAAGACATCAACCTGCATTTCACCGGCGACTTCCACGCAATAGGTGCTGCCCACAATTTGTTGTCAGCACTGTTGGACAATCACATCCACTGGGGCAACAAGAATGAGCTGGATGCACGCCGTATTGCCTGGAAGCGCGTTGTAGATATGAACGACCGTGCCCTGAGGCAGATCACCTGTTCATTGGGTGGCCCTGGAAATGGCTTCCCACGTGAGGACGGCTTTGACATCACTGTTGCATCGGAAATTATGGCGATTTTCTGTTTGTCCAAAGATCTTGATGATCTTCAAAACCGATTGAGCAAAATCGTTGTGGGTTACACACGCGACCGTAAACCTGTTCACGCTTCAGACATAAACGGAACCGGTGCAATGGCCGTGTTGTTGAAAGACGCGCTTGCGCCTAACCTGGTACAAACGCTTGAGCATAACCCGGCCATTATCCACGGCGGCCCGTTTGCCAATATCGCGCATGGTTGTAACTCGGTTATTGCAACTCGCACGTCGCTGAAGCTGGCTGATTATGTGGTTACCGAAGCCGGCTTTGGTGCGGATCTGGGTGCTGAGAAGTTCTTCAACATCAAGTGTCGCAGCGCCGGTCTTAACCCGGATGCTGCAGTGATTGTTGCTACAGTACGTGCATTGAAGATGCACGGTGGTGTGGACATGAAGGAGCTGAGTGCAGAGAACGTAGAAGCGCTCGCTGATGGTTGCGACAACCTGGTTCGCCATATTGAAAACGTGAAATCGTTCGGTGTGCCTGTTGTGGTTGGTATCAACCGCTTTATCACTGACACAGATGCCGAAATTGCCAAGGTCAAAGATGTGTGCGCCGCCAATGGTGTGACCGCTGTCGAAAGCACACACTGGGAAAATGGAGGCGCAGGTGCGGAAGAGCTGGCGAAAGAAGTAGTTGAGTTGGTAGACAATGGCCATGCAAACTTTGCACCTCTTTACCCGGACGACATGCCGATCTGGCAGAAAATCAAAACAGTTGCCACACGTTTGTACCGCGCAGATGACATTATTGCCGATCAAAAGGTACGTGATGAAATTCAGCGCTTACAAGACAACGGCTATGAAAACTTCCCGGTTTGCATCGCCAAAACCCAATACAGCTTTTCCACTGATCCGCTGTTAAAGGGCGCGCCGATAAATCACGTATTACCAATACGCGAAGTACGCTTATCTGCCGGTGCCGGGTTTATCGTTGTTGTTTGCGGCGACATTATGACCATGCCTGGCCTGCCACGTGAACCTGCTGCCAACCGCATTAATATAAATGCTGAAGGCGAAGTGGCTGGTCTTTTCTAAGGCCCTGCCCCAGTGTCCTGTCCGGTCTGTAGCACTGCTATTCGTAGCAGTGCTCAGGTGCCGGGAATGAACCATCTTTAACCGCGGCAACATAGTCGCGCACAGCCGCTTCAATGCCACCCGGGTTTCCTTCCAGAAAGTTCTTTACAAACTTCGCTGGTTTTCCAGGGTAAAGCCCTAGCAAATCGTGCCAAACCAGTACTTGCGCATCTGTATCCGGGCCAGCACCAATTCCGATGACGGGGATTTCCAGCGCTTCACTCACGGCTTTGCCAAGCGATGTGGGTACGCACTCTAATAGAATGACGCTGGCACCGGCCGTCTCAAGTTGTTTTGCCTCAGCAATGATCTTTTCTGCTTGGCCCGGATCTCTTCCCTGCACGCGGTAGCCACCAAGGTGGTTAACCGATTGTGGAGTAAGTCCCATATGCGCACAAACAGGAATGCCATGGCGCGCCAGAAGTTGTGTGCTTTTCCCAAGCCAGGCTGCACCTTCCAGTTTGACCATGTGAGCGCCATCGCGCATGAGTGATGCGGCATTTTCTAGTGTGTTCGCTTCATTAAAATAGCTCATAAAAGGCATGTCAGCCATGATCATGCTGCTGGTATTGCCTCGTCGCACGCAACGCACATGATAGGCAATGTCTTCAACGGTAACGGGCAAGCTTGAATCATGCCCTTGAATAACCATTCCCAATGAATCACCCACCAACATAACCTCAACACCGGCTTTGTTGGCAGTAACGGACTGGCAATAATCGTACGCCGTCATCATCGCGAACCGTTCACCGTCGCGCTTCATTTGTTGCAGCGTAGTAACGGTTACCTTTTTTTGCTGGGATTGTGTGGACATTGTATTACTCCGATTTGTTGGAGGCCCCTTTTTGGAGCTTCGATCCGTGAGCGAGTCGCATTCCACACCAGATACGCGCCGGACACAAAGCACTCGCGGTGCCAGCCTTAAACCCATCCATGGGGGCTCGTTGAAAAGGTCCCTCTTTTCAACGGTATCTGGTGCGGAATGCGACTCGCTCACTCCTGATTTCGTAGTGTATGACGTATACCGCCACAAAAACAAAGGTACTCGACGCTCATGCGATGTTAGGGTTGGAGTGTGCTTAGTCTTTTGCCAGACCTTCAAAAAGAGGAACCTTTTCAAGAGCCCCCATGGATGGGTTTACGGCGCGTCTAGCAAAAGACTAAGCACACTCCAACCCGGATTAAACACCGCAGAACTCTAGCGTTTAACAATCACCGAAGACCCATGCCCAAACAACCCCTGGTTAGCCGTAATACCAACCCTGGCCCCCTCAACTTGCCGCTCTCCCGCCGTTCCGCGCAGCTGCCAAGCCAGCTCACACACCTGAGCAATCGCCTGCGCTGGCACCGCCTCCCCAAAACAGGATAAGCCACCCGACGCATTCACCGGCAAACGACCACCCACCCTGGTGTCACCCGCGCGCACCAAGCTAGCCGCTTCGCCTTCTTCACATAAGCGTAAGTCTTCCATCCAGTCCATTTCAAGTGCGCAGGATAAATCGTACACCTCTGCTAGGCTTACATCTTTTGGTGAGATACCAGCCTCTTCGTAAGCCTTCAATGCGATCGTAGAACGATAATTTACCGGGTTGACACCAGAAGCGGCCGCCGAGTCTGTAGCGATGTCGGGCATTTCCACGTTACCGCTTGCAAACGTTGGCGTTACAGTAGAAATAGCCGCAACTTTCACCGCATCCTCTTTACCGATTTTTTTCGCGTAATCCATGCTGCTAACAATCAGCGCAGCTCCACCATCTGATGTTGCCGTGATGTGCAGCAATCGCAGAGGGTCGGCCACCATCGGTGACTTGGCAATATCTTCTTTCGTAAATTTCTTTTTGTATCGAGCGTTTGGATTGGTAAAACCATGTTCAGAATTCTTGATTTTGATGATATTAAAATCATTTTCAGTATCACCGTACAAATCCATGCGGCGCCGTGCATACAAGCCGAAGTAGGTAGGATTTGTGATGCCTACCATAAAGCGCACCCAATCGGGATCGTCAGGGCGGTAGCCTTTGGCCGGCGCCAAAAAGCCTTTAGGTGTGGTGTCGGCTCCGATAACCAGTGCGACTTCACAGGCGCCAGACAGAATTTTGTGTCGTGCTGCGGCCAATGCTTGCGAGCCAGAGGCGCAGGCGGCATACGAAGTATTCACCTCGGCGGCATTCCAGCCCAGCGCTTGCGCAAACGTGGCGCCCGCTACGTAGCCGGGGTAACCGCAACGCACCGTGCCACCGCCTGATACGAACTGCACATCTTTCCAATCAACGCCAGAATCAGCGAGGGCATCACGCGCGGCCTTTACCCCGTATTCCACGAAGTTCTTGCCCCATTTACCCCAGGGGTGCATGCCTACGCCGAGAATGGCAATGTCGTCACTCATTTACTGTCTCTCTGTCTAACTTTGATGACTGTGCCGCTAACGTTGGCAACGTCTAATCTGCTGGTTTCCATCGCCATACGAGTTTGTCGCCGTCGTCGTCGCTGAATAAGGTTTCAAGCACCAGTTCCACGCCCATGCCCACGCGCAAATCCGCGACGGTGACGCCGCGTGCGGCTTGCCCCAGTACAATCATCTGTTCTTTATCCAACTGCACGCCAATAATTGCAAACGGCTCAAATGGAGTAGGCGAAACGTAGGGCTCGGGTGGTTGGTAGTTGGCGTCAGTGTATGACCAAACAGTGCCTTCGCGGCTTAACTCGACCTCTTCGAATTCTTCACTGCCGCAATCCGGGTTGCGACAGAAGCGGGCCATTTTTGGGAAGTAATAGGTACTGCAGCGGGTACAACGGGTGCCGATCAGTGCGGGGCGGTCGTCATCCAGAGTGTACCAGCCTTCCAGTGCAGCGCTTTGTCCGGCTGCGTTAGTGAGTCTGGTTTCTTCGCTCATTGGGGTCCTTTTAATCGGCAGGTTGCGCAAATCGGCTGGGCTCGGTGGCGGCAGAGTATATCACGCTGACGATAATTTCTAGTCCGGCTTAGTTCGCCGTAATGATTCTAAGTATTTGAAAAATAACAGTTAAATTTTCTGAGCGTGATTTTTCGCTTACAACCAGTATCAACTGCCGGTTTTGCCAAGTAGTTCACATGCTCATTTCAGCTTTGCTGCTTAGGTCTCACGCTGCTTCTTGTAAGTTGCTTATACTTTGATCAATCCCATTGTTAGGGGACGAAGTCGCGCGCGACGAAAGGTGGTCAACCCACCGGCTCGATGCGTGTTAAACAGCGAGACACAACAACAACCTGCTTCTGCAGGAGTTTGAGGATACGCAATGCAGCCAGAACACACCGATGTGGTGCTGTTTTTTGAGGACCACGAGATCAGTAAGGAGATGCTGTTGGCGGAGTTTGAAGCCGTGCTTGATCATGTGGTGTCTGTTCCTGAATTTGAGGAGCAAACGGTTGAGGCGGCGTTCGTTCGGGTAAATGAGAACCTGCACGCTACGGCGATTGTATTCTTCAAAATCGACTTTGTTCGCGGTGGTGGCGCCGATCCGAAGTGGAACGTACCTTTGGAGCACATGGCCAGTAACTCAGGAGCTGGTCCTGATTTGGGCGCGGGCAAGATTCGTTTGGCTTGCTATAGCCAGTGCCCGGTAGCCTGGCATCAGAAACAGCTTTGGGACCCTGCTATGTCGCCGGGTCACAACACTTTCATGCAAGTGCGCACCGCGTTAGCGGTCAATCGTCTTGGATTGAAGCATGTGCCCGCAGCACTGGCACCTGAAGGTACCAGTGCAAATCCGCAGGCATTGCCGTCGCTGGGTATGGACCAGGCAGTCTCTGCACCACAAAAGCGAGTCGATAAAGAAGCTCAAACGTTTACGGCCGAGCAAGTTGCAGAACGCAAGCGTATTGCAGAGCATATCAAAGGCCAGCGCCTGCACATAGCGACATTGAAGAACAAACGTAACGACGATATTGCCAAGCTAAAATCTGAATTTCAGAAACAGCTTCGTCACCACCAGCAAATCGCGCAACACCTTGAACGACAGTGTCAGGAGCAGACAGAACGCGCTGATCGCTTCAAGGTCTTGCTGCAAGAGCAGGTACGTAACATCAAGCAGGAGCGCCAGCGTGCAGCAGAGCAGTTGAGTGAGGCCCGAACTCAAGATGTTGGCGAGCAATTCAATATACTGCAGCAAAAATTTGACCTCGAATTACAAGCCAAGGTTGACGCAGAGACCGCCGAACTCAAAGAGATGCTGGAAATGCGCAACGTAGAGTTGTTCTATCGCGAAGAGCAAATGACCGCACTGCGCGATGAGATCGCCAATCTGCGACAGGAAAAAGTGCGCCTGTTAAATCAGGGCGCAAACAGTTATCTCGAGCAACTACAAGACGCCGGTGTGGATTTTGTGGCCCACCATCCGGGCGCCGGACACGTGTCTATCGCGGCTTCCGATGTTGGTGAGTATCTGGACTCTCCGCAACGCTTTGCCGCAAAGAAGTGCTATGTTGACCCTGAGTTGTATGCGGTGTGGTTGGAGCACTACAATGACCCTGTGTGTCAGGCAGATGTGGATGTTTCTGGCGACGGTGACAGTTTTCCCTGCGGGCGAACGCTGGAACGGGTAGAAATTCCAAATCAATACGTAGCAAACTTCAGCAATCGTTGCCCGGAACATCAGAATCAAGCAACGTTTGTTGACGCCCAGGCTGGCAATGATGACAAGCAAGAGCAACAACGCGAGCCCATTCCTCTGCAGCGAGGCGCTTGAGCCAAGGCTACCGTCGCCGCAGCGTCTGGATCTATCCACATTTGCACCTGACATTGACGCCAGCGTAGACATACTTCGCCTAGACACGATTGACGACTGTCTGGGCGGTAACAAGTGGTTCAAGCTGATGCCCTGGCTGCAACAAGCTCTTCAAGAAAATACAGATTGCCTGGTGAGCTTCGGCGGGCCACATTCCAATCATCTGTACGCGCTTGCCGCGGCCGGCAAACGATACTCGCTTCGCACTATTGCTTACGTTCGCGGTGGTCCGTGGCTAGAGCAGCGTCTCAGTCCCACTCTGCAAGATGCGCGTAACATGGGAATGCAACTTGAATTTATTGGAAAAGCTGAATACGCCAGACGGTATGACCCTCAGTGGCGTCAAGCGCTTGCGCGTGAGCACACCGCTGTTGTTGTTCCCGAGGGAGGTTATTCACAACAGGTCTTACTCTCTTTGGCCAGAATAGGCCAGCACCTGTCGCAGTCGCCGCAGGGCTGCCAGTATGATTGGATAGCAGTGGCTTGCGGAACGGGTGCCACTCTGGCGGGGCTCGCATGCGGATTGAAAGGTGACGTGCAGCTAAGGGGTTTTTCAGTGTTGAATGACCAAGGAAGCGTGCAGCGCGCGGTTGCGAAACTGTTGGTAGACCAGACCGAGCACTGTACCTGGACGGTGAACCATAACTATCACTGCGGTGGCTATGCTCGAATAAATCAAGATCTGGTGAGCTTCATTGACCGGTTTGAGATGAGCACCCGCGTGCCGCTGGACCCGGTTTACACGGCAAAAATGATGAATGGCTTAATCTCTGAGCTGCGACATGCAGCGCAGCAAAATCTCGCGGCTGCTCCAAAAGCCGCGTTAGCTATTCACACCGGTGGTCTGCAAGGCCGGCGGGCAATGGAGGCAAAAATGGCCAAAATGCGCGCTGCAGCACAGTAGACGGTGGTGTTTGGGCGACAGCGAACAAAAATTGAACTAGTCTGAACAGTGATCGATAGACTGGTTTTTGACCAACATTATGTCCAATCCCGCACGGCATGCCGCGCATTCAACAATGTTCGACCCGATCGCCACTGACTCGGTGGCATCCGCGAGCATGAATGGTATTGAGCTTGAGTTACTTCAATCTTTTGTACCGCTCAACAAACTCAGTGACGACCACCTGGAAAGCCTACTCAGAGACGTAGAGGTAGAATATCTGTGCGCTGGGCAAACTCTGTTTGAAGCCGGCGAGAGTGATAACAAACACATATATTTGCTACACGGTGAACTGCAGCTTTCTGATACAGGTGGACGCAGTGAAGTACTGTCAGCGGAAAGTATGATGTGTACCTATCCGGTCGCACATTGTCAGCCAAGATCTAACTGCGCTGTAGCGCTCACTGACTGCAGCCTGTTACGTTTCGATTCGGATCAACTTGACGGTATAGTCGCTTGGGAACAAATTGTCAGCTACATACTGCTGGATATATCCTCGCGTAGAGAACTTGATTCTGATGTGGCATGGATGACTACCTTGCTGCGTTCAAACCTCTTTTACAAAGTACCGCCCATTAATATTGCACAAATTTTGCATCGCTTTAATGAAGTTGAGGTTAAGGCTGGCGACGTCATACTGCGCCAGGGTGAGATTGGTGATTGCTGCTATGTGATTAAAAGTGGCGAAGCTGATGTGTATCGTGCGAAAGATGAACGTTCCAAACAACACTGCGTAGCGCGATTGGGAGCCGGACGTTGTTTCGGTGAAGACGCCTTGATTAACAATGCACTGCGTAACGCGACCATTCGAATGAACACTGACGGCAGTTTGATGCGCTTGGGCAAGCAGGATTTTTATCTTCTGCTGCGCGAACCCAAGGTGGTGAATCTTAATCTGTCTGCGGCCAGTGATGCATTGAGTGGTGGTGCTCGGTGGATTGATGTGCGCACTCAAGAAGAATTTGAGGCAGGGCATTGCGACAGTGCACTGCATTTGCCGCTTGAGATATTGCAGTTAAAAACGCGAATGCTGGATAAGAGCAAGCAATACGTTACATACTGCAACTCAGGTCGCCGCAGTCAGGCCGCAGCGTATTTTCTGCAGAGTTTGGGCTTTGATGTGTGTGCTTTGTCGGGTGGTTTTAAGCGTTATTCTGCGGACGCCAGAGAGAAGCATCTGCGGTTGTGTTTTTAGTTTCCTGTCCGCTGTTACGTTGAAGTTGTATCGTTGACTTTAGAGACCGGTGTTGAACCGAATATCGGTTATCGAGACACGCCGTAAATACATCCCTGTAGGCTTGTGTTCGGGGTCCCTCCCTCACACACCCATAGTCGATCCAACGCCGGTCTTGCAGCACAAGACTCGCCACATTCTCATCTGCCCGGCCAACTGGGAGGCACAACAAATGTGCGATCGAATGACAGCCCATTTTGATCAATCCCTTCGATCATTACCGGAAATTGGCTTTCCGCAAAGTGATTGCACACTTGCTGTTGAAGCTTATCAGTACCCACGCCATGATCATTCAGAAAATCGCTTGGCAAAGGCGTTAACCAATCGGCTTTGCTCAGCAAAGCTGCCTTGTGCCAGGTTCTGATGTGATTCCCCAAAACCTCTACACGAACCCATTTGCCACGATGATGATTGGAAAGGCAAGCCAGCGGTGCGGTCATAGTGCGCTGAGGCTCAAACAGTTCACCCGCGATTACCACGCGTTGAATATGCGGAAATGGCACACCGCTGCTCTCAAGCGCCTTGCGGCCATAGATTGAGTTCGCCAACCTGCTCTGGTGCGTCAGCGTTTTTTCAATCTTGTCTTCCAGTGCGTCATGCGACCCTGGGCCTAACCAGCGCCGCGCAGGGCTAGGGGTCATAGATTCTGGTAGACCCATGTAGAATTTCAAGGCAATTTCCAAATGCACAACTAGCCCACCAAGGGCTTGGTCTGCATAGACAAAATCGAATTCCCCCAGTGTTCTGGTGTCATCGCGCACAGCAAGATTGCGAACCATTAACTCCGTGTCTGGATCGTTCAGCAAGAAAAACTCAATCAAATGCTCAAAGTAGATGCCCAGGCGTCTGCGGCCACTTTTTTGGCTGAGAAAGTTCTCTAATGCGTGCGGCACCGAATCAAGCTCTTGAAGAGTTTGTAGGCGCTGCGGGGTCATTGCAAACATCGCTTGCAGATTGTTGTCAATTGGCCGTGTATCGACTGATTCAGTGCGTACTAGCAGTGCCTGACTAAAACAGGCCCAGGCCAAATCCCTGACCTGCGGATGAGTGAGTTGCTGTATCACGGCTTCGTCTGTCGTTAGTACCTGCATGCGTCTATAATACTGCCTTTATTGATTGGGGTAGCTCGATGGAGACTTTTCGCCATATCGGCATTCTTGGCCGGGTCAGCGAAGAACGGGTGCGCGACACTATTGCGCAGCTGGAACGTTACCTGATTGAGGCCGGTGTACAAGTTCAACTCGAAGAGCGCGTGGCTGAGGCCTTGCCGAATTCTAAATCGCGTGGTGCGACCATTGGCATGATTGGCGAGAGCTGTGATCTGGCGATTATTGTTGGTGGTGATGGCAGCCTCCTGGGGGCCGCTCGTAAATTGGCTCAGTATGACATTCCGCTGCTGGGCGTTAACCGCGGCAAGCTGGGCTTCCTCACCGATATTCTGCCGGATCAGGTTGAAGAGCAAGTGGGTGCAATTCTTCGAGGTGAATACCAGATGGAGAAGCGATTTTTGCTGGAAGCCGTGCTTAGCCGTGACGGCCAACCGATTGGCAAATCTGAAGCGGTCAATGACGTGGTGCTGGATTCCGGTAAATCGGCGCGCATGATTGAGTACGAACTGTATATAGACGACGAGTTTGTTTTCTCGCAGCACGCAGACGGCTTGATAGTGTCCAGCCCAACTGGCTCTACGGCGTATGCCTTATCAGGTGGCGGGCCAATCATGCATCCCAAGCTGGATGCACTGGTGTTGGTGCCGATGTTTCCGCACACGCTTAGTACTCGGCCGATAGTAGTCGATGGCAATAGTGAGATTAAGGTGGTGATTGGTCGGAACAACCCAACCAATCCGCAATTAAACTGCGATGGGCAGGTAAACTTTTCCGCCGCGCCCGGTGATGTACTGTATGTGCACAAGCGCCGGCACGGATTTAAGCTGGTTCACCCACTTGAGCACAGCTATTACGCAGCCTGCCGAGACAAATTGCGCTGGGGCAATCGACTTGACCAGTCCCGCGAGGAAACGTAGTGACACTTGAGGAAATGCTGCAGTCTTTGACGGCGGAAGGTGTTGAGAATTTGCGGGTTGCCGTGGAAATGGGAAAGTGGCCAGACGGCCGCCTGCTTGGTTCGGAACAAAAAGCCCTATGCATGCAGGCACTTATTGCTTGGGAGCAAAAATACTTACCCGCATCAGAACGAAGTGGCTACTTACCGGGTAAAGATTGCTCTATTAAGGAAAATCAGGCCTCGCCTGTAAACGAAGAATTACAGGTGATTAGGGAGCCTTTGAAATAATGAGTGACGGCGAACTGCTGGCAGGCACCATACGCAAAATGCAGGTCAGGCTGGCTCAGCCCGTAGAGTATCAGCTGCCATTGGGTGATGAGTTATTGTCGATGAATCAGCACATCGGTAGAAAACTGACTTTATCGTTCAATGGCAATATATTCTGTACTCATTGTGGTCGAAAAACCAAGAAGAGCTTCAGTCAGGGTTACTGCTTTCCATGCATGAAGCGACTCGCGCAATGCGATTCCTGCATTATTAGCCCTGAAAAATGTCACTACGATGCAGGCACGTGCCGCGAACCGGAATGGGGCGAGCAAAACTGCATGATCGAACACATAGTGTATCTGGCCAATGCGTCGGCTCCGAAGGTTGGTATTACCCGGGGTTCACAAGTGCCCACACGCTGGATTGACCAAGGTGCCAGCCAGGCCTTACCCATTCTCGCCGTGCAGACTCGCCAGCAATCAGGTTTGGTAGAAGTATTGTTAAAATCGCATATTGCCGACAAAACCAATTGGCGAACCATGCTGAAGGGCTCACCAGACCCGGTAGATTTGCAACAGCTAGCAATCGATTTGCTGGAACAAATCCAACCGGGCCTGAATGAGCTGCAAAATACCCACGGACTTCAGGCAATACAAATTCTCAGCGAACAGGAAAGTGTTGATATCAGCTATCCAGTGGAAAAATATCCAGAGAAAATTGTGTCGCTTAATGCTGAAAAAACCCCCGAGTTGGGTGGCTTGCTCCAAGGTATTAAGGGTCAGTATCTTATCTTTGATACTGGCGTTATCAATATGCGTAAATACACAGGATACGAGCTGTCAGTTCGTGCAGCCCGCTAGTTGGAAATGACATTTACAAATAGCGGGTTCACTAATAGGCAGGAGCCTATTAGTGCAAATAAAGTAAAAAAGGATTGATATGAAGGAAGGCCAACCCCGTACGATTTATCTTGCTGACTATGAACCACCTGCTTTTCATATTGAGCAGACACGGCTGCGCTTTGAGTTATGGGACACCCACACTATTGTGCGTAGCAACCTCAGCATTAGGCGAAATCAGCACGAAGCGATGGCTGATAATGCCTCCTTGCAACTTGATGGTGTCGAACTTGAATTACTGTCACTCGGTATTGATGGTAAGGCACTGAAAACCACCGAGTACCTGCTCTCTCCTGAGAAATTGACGGTGCCTAATGTTCCCGACAGTTTCGAGCTGGAATGCATCACTCGCATTCGTCCTCAAGACAATACATCGCTGGAGGGCTTGTACCAGTCGCGCGGCATGTTTTGCACGCAGTGCGAAGCGCAGGGCTTTCGAAAAATCACTTATTACCTTGATCGACCAGATGTGATGTCATTGTTTCGAACTGAAATAGAGGCCAACGCCGATCAATATCCGGTGCTTCTGTCAAATGGCAACGCGGTAGAGCAAAAGACATTGAGTTCTGGCCGCCATTTAGCGGTTTGGGAAGATCCTTTTCGAAAACCAGCCTACCTCTTTGCTCTGGTAGCAGGATCATTGAGTTGTATCAAAGATGAGTTTGTCACTTGTTCAGGGCGCGACATTGAGCTCAGAATATACGTTGAAGACAAAGACTTGGATAAGTGCGAACATGCATTGACCTCACTTAAGAAATCCATGCGATGGGACGAAGAAGTGTTTGGGCGTGAGTACGATCTGGACGTGTTTATGATCGTCGCCGTTGATGATTTCAATATGGGGGCGATGGAAAATAAAGGTCTCAATATATTCAATACTTCCTGCGTTCTGGCCAATCCCGAGACCACAACTGATCTGGGCTTCCAGCGGGTAGAAGCCATTGTGGCACACGAGTATTTCCACAACTGGTCGGGTAACCGGGTTACTTGCAGAGACTGGTTTCAACTCAGTTTGAAAGAAGGCTTCACAGTTTTTCGTGATGCAGAATTTTCATCAGACATGGGTTCCAGAACCGTCAAGCGTGTTGAGGATGTTGCCTTACTGCGAACCGCCCAGTTTGCCGAAGACGCCGGCCCAATGGCGCACCCTGTCAGACCAGACAGCTATATGGAAATTTCCAATTTCTATACCGTCACGGTTTATGAAAAAGGCGCCGAAGTAGTGCGTATGATGCATACTTTGCTGGGCGGTGAACAATTTCGCCAAGGTAGCGATCTTTACTTTGAGCGTCATGATGGTCAAGCCGTCACTACCGACGATTTCGTGCGTGCAATGGAAGACGTTAGTCATCAGGACTTAGGGCAATTCAGACGCTGGTATTCGCAGGCTGGCACGCCGGAATTAGTGGTGTGTGGCGAATGGAATGACGCTGAGCAAAGTTATCAGCTGACCATTGAGCAAAGCTGTCCGGCGACGCCGGGGCAAAATGAGAAGCAACCATTTCATATTCCGTTTGCAATGGCATTACTGGGCGAAGCAGGCAAGTTGCGGCTGCAACTGCGCGACGATAACCCGGCGGCATCGACCGAACTGGCGGACAATACCGAACGGGTATTGAATGTAACCGAGTCATGCCAAACGTTTGTGTTTGAAAATTTACCAGAACGGCCTGTTCCTTCCTTGCTGCGCGGCTTTTCGGCACCCGTTAAGTTACAGTTTGATTACAGTGACTCTGATCTGCTGTTTTTGATGGGTCATGACGACGATGGTTTTTCGCGTTGGGATGCCAGTCAAAACCTGGCGCTGCGCGAGTTAAGACGGTTGGTTTTGGCCTATCAAAATGGCGATGCGCTGCAAATGGACAGTAAGCTGGTGAACGCTTATCGAACCTTGCTGGCTGACGACAGCTTGGATAAATCCATGGTGGCAATGATGTTGAGTTTGCCAAGCGAAGCCTACATCAGCGAAGTGATTCAGCCTGTTGATGTGATTGCTATTCACCGTTGTCGGGAGTATGCAAGAACCGAAATTGCACACAGCTTGGAAACCGAACTAGTGCGAGTGTATGAAGCGAATGAAGTCACGGCGCCATACCAGGCTACAGCCAACCAGATTGCCAGTAGAGCGTTGAGAAATACCTGTCTTGCGTATCTCATGCTCTTGGGCAGCGAAGAGCAAATAGCTCGTTGTGAACTGCAGTTTGCAAACGCCAATAACATGACTGACACCTATATGGCGCTGCGCGAGCTGGTTAACTGCGAAGCAGAGCCTGCTCAGGCTGCGAAGCAACGAGCGCTAAGTAATTTCTATGAACGATGGCAGCATGAGGGACTGGTTGTTAACCAATGGCTGCAAGTGCAGGCGAGCGCGCAATTGCCAGGCGGTTTGAAAACAATCGACATGCTTTTGAGTCACCATGCATACGATGCAAGCAACCCTAACAAAGTACGTGCGGTGGTTGGTGCATTTTGCGGTCAGAATTTGCTTAATTTCCATAATCCGGACGGTTCGGGTTATCAGTTTCTGGCGGACCAGGTGATAGAGCTGAATACAAAGAACCCGCAAATCGCATCGCGTTTGCTGGGACCACTGTCCAAATGGAAAAAATACACCGTGCCACTTCAGGATCAGATGATTGCAGCTTTACGAAAAATAGAGAGTTGTGAGGATTTGTCGAAAGATGTGTTTGAGGTAGTGAGTAAGTCGTTGAAGGATGCTTGATAGTTGGAATTTGATGTTGGCGAGTTACGAATTGCACCTGGATCGGACTGCGAAACCCGCCATTCAAATAGATCATGCCCTATAAAGCGGTTCCAGCTCTGGCCCGAGAAACGAGCGCCGCGACTTTCGTGCTTCGGTGAGTTCAGTAACCGCTTTATCAATCGCACGGCCGTCAAACGAACTTGAATTCGATTGATACAATGCAGCATCAAGCTTTGCAAGTTCTCGGCGTAAATCATCATTGGGCAGAGCAGAGGCAACGGCTGACAATGAACTCAATTGTTTCTTACCCGTTACGGATCTGGCCCATTGAATAAGCGCGTATTTTATTCTGGCTGGATTGTTTTCTTTGCACGCCTCGCTCAAGCTTGCTCTTGCAACCTTTGTCAGTGGTTCCTTACTCACAATAGAATCAGTGCTTAGTGTTTGTTTTCTCAATAGCACAAAGTAAAGAACAGTTGCGGCCCATAAGATAAGCGTCAGTATTGTTGCGTATTGCCAGAAAGAGTCAACGCTTCCTTTTGCTGGCGTATCTATATTGGTGTCGGTAACGTCGGCATTTTCCTTCTCTTGATTATTGGAAGGCGTCGTAACGGTGGGGTTTGTTGCTTGCACAGACTGAGGAGCAGGTACAGTTGGTGCGGCCAGTGGCCCTTCCACCTGCAGAACTTGCTCAGGAATCACGGCCACTTCTTGTCGGTTGGTGCGGGTATTCCACCAGGGCAGCCGTACTTCAGGGAAGCGCAACTGTCCGCCGTTGGCCGGAATAATCGCCTGGCTTTCAATACGCGTTCCAATAACACCCGTGGAATTTAGTTCATCGGCTGTTTCCGGTTGATCTGGATATTGTTGTGCACCTTGCAATTCCGCAACATCAAGCGGGGGAAGCTGGCTTCCTTGCAGACCTTTTGAGGCAATAATCAGTGAGCGTGTGATGGGTTCGCCCGCCTTTAGCTCGCTTAGCTCCTTGCTCCAGGTTTCCAGCAACTCAATATTTTCGGCAGGCAACCAATCACTGCCAGTGAACTCATCCGACTGAGGTTTTACCGTGATCGCATGAGTCTCTGATGCTGCACGAATCGGCCGGCCGCGTGATGGCGAGCCAAAATTATCAAATAGCGAGCCGCTGCGCCTACTACTGGCCATTAATGCGCTGAAAGTCTGTGAGGGAATTTCCAAGGAGCCACTCCGCTGCGGAAAAATAGCGTACTTCACTTCATGTACGTTGTAATTCATATTTCGCACACGAGTTTCATACGACGCTTCGTTTAATTGCTTAACCACCGCGTTGGGAACTTCTAAATCGCTAAGCTGTGCACCCTTGGACAGCGCTACGCCGTAATAGATTCGCACGGTCAGAATCAGTTGGCCTTGAACATAGACTTCGTCATTATCGATTTCCGATTGAATAAATACCGGGTCAAAGCCACCACTCTTTTCTGCGAAACTGCTTTTGCTCACCTGGATTATGATTGCGTCGGTTTGGTCGCCATCCACTTCGATCGGCGGAATAACCAATGCCCCTTCGCGCATGGCCGCTAGACTGACGTGCCATTCCAATGATGATTCGGTTTTGCCATTAACAATACTGTGCTGGCTGTTACGGCTAGTGCCTAATACCTCAAAGTCCTGCTCAAGCGGCTTCAGATCCGGGCTGTCAAAAATCGACATCGACGTACTCTTGATAATCAGCGTAAATGTCTCATCAAGCCCAATCTTGCTGCGATCAACCCACGCCGTAAGCTCTGCAGCCAACAAAGATTGACTGGTTAATAGAGGTATCATCAACAAGGCAATAAGCCAATGAGCGTAACGATGGCGAGTGCAATGCGAGGCGTCTTTAGGCGAATATGCGGAGTTTATGTGCGAAAAAATGACGCATGCGAGCCTGAAAACAACGAAGCGGAGTGCCCTGAGCTTTACGCTCATTGGCTTGTTAGTAGAGTTGTCCATCTTTGTCATAGTGCTCTCGTCGGCGACGATTCTGTTCATACTGGTATCTAAACTTATTCCTTAGCAATCCGCCGGGATCGTCCGGTACTTTGCGCAACCACTGCTGCAGTTCCTGTTCTCGCTCCGCATCTGATTTGCTTTGCTCGGCTTCCGCCATCGGCGCTTCTGACTGCTGCTCTTGTGCCTTGTCTTGTTGTGCCTGTTGCTGATCTGGCAATTTCTCCTGGTCTTGCTGCTGTTCTTCCGTTGATTGTGGGTTCTCGGAATCCTGTTGCTCTGAATCGCTTTCGGACTGTTGTTGATCTTGCTCTTGCTGATCAGACTTCTGCGACTGCTGATCCTGGCTGTCAGTTTGATTCTGGTTCTGTTGATCCTGGTTTTGCTGCTGATCTTGCTGATCTTGTTCCGACTGGTCCGAGTCCTGTTGCTGATCTTGCTGTTGTTCCTGCTGTTTTTTCAGCTCTTCAAGCAGCTGCTTGTTAAACGCAGCGTCTTCATTGTGCGGGTTTTGCTGCAGCGCACTATTATATGCAGCAATGGCCTGATCAAACTTTCCCGAGCGGGCCAACGCATTGCCGAGATTATAGGCATTTTGCTCACCGAATAATTCCGCTGCCTGCTCGAAGTCACCGGCACGATAGGCAGCGCTAGCCTGCCACTCGGGGTTCTCAAACAGCTGTTGAGCTGTTTCGGCGTCGCCATTTTGCAAGGCTTCGCTGGCCTGTTGGTCTGGTGTTTTCCAAAGGTTTCGCCACATTTGTGCCGGTTCTGCCGCATCTGCAGTGGAGGGCAACACAATAACAAGAACAAGAGGCAAGATGAGTCCGCGTCGAAAAGCAAAAAGAGCCAGAGGTAACAGGAGTAGCAACAGTGTGGCACCTTCATCCTGCCATACATCAAACTCTCTGTCGGTCTCCTTGAGGTCCTTAAGTCCTGCACGACGCTCAGGTAGGAGTTTTTGAATATCACCGCTATCACTTGAAAGCTCTGCGAATTGTGCGCCCAGCTGAGATGCGGCATTTCGGATTCGATTAACATCTACCTTAGCAACAATAATCTCGCCCGCATTGTCTTTCAGAAAACCTCCCTGGGGCAATGGAATAGGGCTGCCTTCTGCGCTGCCGACCGACATAACCGCCAATTCGAGGGTAGAGCCCAAGCCTGACTGAATCGCATCAACCTGGCCGGCACGAATGTCGTCTGTAATCATTAGTACGCGTGCATTGTTCAGGTTAGCGTCTTGGAGTAACTGTTGGCCAAGCTCTACGGCCAGATCCGGACGACTGCCAAGCTTGGGCATAATCTCCGGTTTTAATGCAGGCAGCATGGACTCTATCGTTTTCGCGTCATCGGTGAACGGCGCCACTGTGTGTGCATCACCGGCAAAAGCGATCAAAGCAGTCAACCCTTCGTTTCGTTCGCGCAATACATCTCGAATTTTTAAATGCGTACGCTTTATGCGACTGGGTGAAACGTCGCTGGCACGCATGGACAGGGAAAGATCCAGCAGTATCAGCAAAGCATCCTGAGTCTGGCTAACAGGTTGTGGCAGGCGTTTCCAGGCCGGCCCTGCCAGCGCCAGTATTGCGATCAACGCAGCTACTCCTGCCAGCATAACAGGCCAACGTTCGGTGGCTTTCTGATCGCCTTCTAGCAAGTGTGGCAATAGCTCTGCGTCGATCACCTTAAACCAGGTTGATCCGCTCAGTCGGCGGCGCCAAATAAGATACACAGCAATCGCGGCGGGCAGTAACAGCAATAGTAGCTGGGGGCGGAGAAAGTGAAACGCTTCAAGACCCATACTAAACCCTGGCTCTATTTGTAAACAACCACGCAAACAAACACGCGGTGGCCAACCCCAGTGGATAATGGAACAAGGACCTACGCGGTCGGTAGGTAACACTTTCTTGTTCTATCGCTTCAAGCCTGTCCAACTCTGTGTAAATCTGCTGCAACTCGTTAGCGTCTTTGGCGCGGTAGTAACGACCACCCGTCTCATCCGCAATCAAACGCAAGGTGTCTTCATCAAGGTCGGCTGAAGGGTTCTGGCGGCGCGCGCCAAACGTTGTGCCAAACAAGCCGCCGGTCACCATTTCATCGGCGCCCATACCAATGGTATAGATTTTTACACCGGCTTCTGCCGCCAATTCGGCGGCTTGGCGCGGTGGCACAGCGCCCGCAGTGTTGGCACCGTCGGTCAAAAGAATCAACACACGGCTGCTCTCTTCATTGCCTTGCAAACGTTTAATTGCCAGGCCAATCGCATCGCCAATAGCTGTCTTTTCACCGGCGAAACCTATCTGCGCTTCTAATAGAAGTTGGTGCAAAGTATTGCGATCAAACGTCAGCGGTGTTTGCAAATAAGCCTGGCTACCAAACAATATCAAGCCCAGCCGGTCACCGGCTCGTTGCTGAACAAAATCACCAACCACTTCTTTGACGACTTGCAAGCGGTTTACCCTGCGGTCATTTAACACCATATCTTCGACCTGCATACTGCCGGAAATATCCACGGCCAGCATTAAGTTACGGCCACTCGCGGGCAGATTCACCTGTTCGCCTAACCAGCTTGGCTTTGCGGCAGCACCTAGCAGCAATGCCCAACATAGTGCCAGCAGCACAATGGCCAGCATTGAACGCTTTCCTGCACTGCTTGACTCAGCTAGGGGTAGCCGTTGATAAAAAGGTGTATAGAGTGCTGCATTCTGTTGCAGTACTGGCGGCATAAAGCGATACACCAACCACGGCAGCGGCAGTAGCAAAAACAGCAATGGAAGTTCAAAACTAAGCATTCGTACCGTTAGGGATGGGCCTTCACCCATTTAAGCGCCGCGCGGTGCAGCGCACGGGTTTGTTCTATGGCTTGCTCATCGTCCACTGGGCGATAGTGTGCGTCCGCCATGTCGGCGTCTACGTGGCCCGCAAACACTGGTTTGCTGCAGCAGGAATCCAGGTAATCGAACCACTCTTGTCCCGCCAATGGAGCGATCGTTCTACGATTCACAGAATCGCGATGCAGAGCGGCTCTGCGCAACACAATATTGCACAGCTTTAAGTAGGCGTGTGCATCACGATTTTGCTTAAATTGCTTCCACGCACCCTCCAATTCACTCAGCGCCTGGCGACGATAATTGTTGTCGCGCCATGTTTTTAGCCACTTGCCGACCGCAAACAGTAGTAAGGCTAACACCAGTGCAGCTAACAATAACCAGCCGGGAGCGGGCGGCCACCAGCTAATGGCTTCGGGTAGATGAATATCGCGCAATTGGGCAAGTGGATCTTCAGGCATTGGTCACTCTATTTTAGTTATGTCCGCGCTGATAAGTGTAGTACTTCATCAGTTCACTCAATGCGTCACAACCGGTTTCCATAGCGACTAAAGGTACCCCACTTTTGGCCAGATTGTTTTGCAGATCGCTTTGCCACACCTTGAAAAATTGCTGGTAATTTGTGCGAATGTCCTTGCTTTGTGTATTAAGTAAGCCTTTGCTTGCGCCGTCCGTCACCTCATAGCTGCCTGAGGGCGGCAACTGTTGCTCCAATTGGTCAAACACCATAAACGCAGTTACTTCGTTGTGCCGCGCAAGGTGAAACATTTGCTTGCTGCTTTTTTCATCGAAGTCATGAAAATCGCTGATGATAAAAATAGCGCTACCAGGTTTATTAACTCGCCTGGCGTCTTCAAGCGCGCTGCTTAGGCTGGTCTTGTTCTCCTTGCTTACATTGCGCTGCGCGCCCAGAGCATGATTGTGCTCGTGCACAGAATGCAGAAACTGTAACACGCTGGATTTGCTGCGTTTTGGTTTTGTCTCAACCACATCATCAGAGCCCATCACCAAGCCACCCACGCGATCGTTTTGTTTCAAAGCGGACCAGGCGAGAAGCCCCGCCACTTCGGCCGCCAATACGGATTTAAAACAGCGCTGGCTGCCGAAGTACATGGACTGGCGTTGGTCGACCAGAATAAACACTGGGCGCTCGCGTTCTTCGCGAAAAATTTTGGTGTGGGCGTCGCCAGTGCGGGCGGTTACCCGCCAGTCAATTGATCTAACATCATCACCAGGCTGGTAGCTTCGTACTTCTTCAAAATCCATACCTCGCCCACGGAAACTTGCACGATACGGGCCGGCAAGTGCACTGAGGCTGCGTTTGTGCGAACTTAATGTCAGTCGCGCTTGAAATCGTAAACCAATTAGTGCAGCTTGTTTAGTATTTGCGCCGCGCAAACCATTGTGTGGAATGACTGAACTCATAACAACATTCAGGCAACAGGCACTTGTGAGAGCAATTCAATAATAACTATATCAGCATCAATGCCATTGGCTTCCGCCTCATAGCTGAGTATTAATCGATGGCGGAATACATCGTGAATCACAGCTTGTACATCATCCGGACTCACATAGTCCTTGCCCTGTAGCCAGGCCAATGCGCGCGCGCAGCGATCCAGTGCGATGGTGCCGCGAGGGCTTGCGCCGTAGTCAATCCAGCTCGCCAATTTGTCGCTGTAAGCGCCCGGTTGGCGGGTGGCCATGGTCAACGCCACAATATAATCTTCCACTGCATCACTCATGTGCAGATCAAGTGCTTCCTGCCGTGCAGTGAACAAGTTTTGTTGTGTTAGCGTGGTTGAGGGAGCTGGTGGACTTTGTCGCTTTTCATCACGTACCAGTTTTAAAATGCTCAGCTCTGCCTCACTGTCAGGGTAATCGACGGTTACGTGCATTAAAAAGCGGTCAAGCTGTGCTTCCGGTAGCGGGTAAGTACCTTCTTGCTCGATGGGGTTTTGCGTCGCCATTACTAAAAATAGCGGCGGCAATTCATAGCTGGTGCCGCCCACACTGATTTGTCGTTCGGCCATTGCTTCCAATAGCGCAGATTGAACCTTGGCCGGCGCACGATTGATTTCGTCCGCCAGAATCAAGTTGTGAAATAATGGACCTTTCTGGAATTCGAAACTGCCGTTCTGTGGGCGAAATATCTCAGTGCCGGTAATATCACCTGGCAGCAGGTCTGGTGTGAATTGTACTCGCTGGAAATCAGCCTCCAATCCGTCAGAAAGAATCTTGATCGCCTTGGTTTTCGCAAGCCCAGGCGCCCCCTCTACCAACAGGTGACCATCTGCCAATAAAGCGATCAACAAACGATCTATAAGCTCGCTCTGACCAATAATCTGGCTGCTCAGCCAGGCTCGTAACTGCTCGATATTGTTATGGATTTGTGTCATACGCTCTGTGTCTGTGAACCGGGTCAAATTTTACTCAATTGATTGCTAGTCTGTGACGCACTTTTGTTCTATATGCCTACTATTTAAACAAGGAAATGCGACATTTCAACGGACCGATTATGGCAACCATGAATACTCCACGCAACGCAGAACTGGTCGAACAAATACTGCAACAAGTCGATAGACGGGTTGACGGCGCGGAGCGACAGCAGTTGGTGCCGTTCGTGAAGGCATTCTATAGCGCCTGCGCCACGGATGAATTGCAGCACCGCGATCCACAAGACATCTACGCCACCACCTACGCGATGTGGCGATTTGTTCAACAATTTGATGCAAGGTCACCGAAAATCTCACTGTTTAACCCAGATTTTGAACAGCATGGCTGGCAATCGCAGCGTACCGTATTGGCGGCATTGGTGGAGAACTCGCCATTCATCGTGGACTCTGTCCGCATCGAGATGAATCGGCGTGGAATAGCGATTCATAATATTCACAGCGCCACTATCACCGTTGCACGCTCGGAAGACGGGACATTGCTCGGTGTGCAAACCCCAAATACCAGACTGCAACGTCGCGACGACGAGTTAGTACGCCAGGAAGCATTGGTTTTCATGGAGGTCACGCGGCAAAGTGACGCGGATACTTTTACTGAACTACACCGATCACTGCATGACATTTTGGTTGACGTAAGGGCTGTTGTTGCCGATTTCAAGCCGATGCGCATGCAGGCAACCGAACTGGCGGAAGCGCTGAAACGCGACCTGAAGCAACACATTGACAGCACATCGCAGCATGACAAAAAACAGATCAAGGAAGTAGCTGCCTTTTTGAATTGGCTGGCTGACGATCACTTTACGTTTCTTGGTTATCAGTCGTATGCGATAAGCGATGATGGCGCACAAAAGGTCATGCCTGATCAACTAAAGTTGGGGTTGTTCAGTACCGATAGTGAGAAATACGCAGCGGACGTGCAGCTTGAATTGAATAAGCGTATTGCAACACCAGCGCTAGACAATGGTTTGATCGCCTTTTCCAAATCAGCGATCCGTTCAAGCGTACACCGCCATGCCTACGCTGATTATGTGTGTGTGCAACTACCGTACGAGAGCGGGCAGGGCCGTGTTGAACACCGTTTTCTTGGGTTGTATACGTCCAAAGCGTATAGCGTTATTCCTTGTTCAGTTCCACTATGGTGCGAAAAAGTAGCGGCAGTAGAGCAGGCCAGTGGTTTGGATATGAGCAGCCATGACGGCAAAGAGCTTAGGCAAATTATCAATACCTTTCCGCGCGACGAGATTGTTCACAGCAGCACTGGTGAATTGCTGAACACCATTATGGGTGTGTGGAAAATTCAGGAACGACGTAAAGTCAGAATGTTTCTACGCCCGGACCGCTTTGGCAAGTTTATCAGCGCGATGGTGTATACACCCAGAGACATGTACAAGACTGAAGTGCGAACGCGAATTGAAGAAATTCTGTGGGATGCATTTGGCGCGGACGACGTGGATTTCACCACGTATTTTTCAGAGAGTATTCTCACTCGCACGCATTTTGAATTCAGGGTAAACCCCGAAAACGCGGTACAATTCGATGACAAAGAACTGCGCTTGAAAGTGACACAAGCTGCACAACAATGGTCAGACCGACTGGACGTAGCGTTGACGGACGATCTGGGTGAAGAGCTTGGAACCAAATTAGCTCGACGTTATGACAACGCCTTTCCCGCGGGTTATCAAGACGATTTTGATCCACGATCGGCGATTGGCGATATCAAAAAAATCGAATGTCTGAACGCAGACAATTCACTGGAAATGAAAGTGTATCGGGTGCCAGAAGAACCTGACCATATGCTGCATTTCCGGCTTTATCATATGGACACGCCATTGGCATTATCAGACTTGCTTCCACCGCTGGAAAACATGGGTGTGCGTGTAGTTGGCGATCGCTCTTATCAAATTCAGCATCTGGATGGCAAGAGCATTTGGATGCATGACTTTAGTTTGAGCTACGGTCTGGCCTCAGAGATTAAACTTGAAGACGTGCGTGAGAAATTTCAGCAGGCGTTCCGACGTGTTTGGGAAGGTGATGCTGAAAGTGATGCGTTTAACAAACTCTTGTTGGGCACGCAGCTCGATTGGCGCGAGTGTGCCTTGTTGCGAGCCTACGCGCGCTACATGCGCCAAATTGGATTCAATTTCCGTGATGAGTACATCGCTGAAACCTTGGGCAAGTATCTTACACTTACCAACAAAATCGTCACCTTGTTCAAACAGCGCTTTGACCCTGTGCAAGCTGCCGTAGCCGGTACTGGTGAGCAAGCGGTCATGGCTGATATAAACGCCGCTATAGATGACGTTGATAATCTAAACGAAGACAGTATTTTCCGCCAGTATCTTGCATTGATACAAGCCACATTACGAACCAACTATTTTCAATATGATGACGCGGCTGAGCTGAAAGGCTACTTTAGTTTCAAGTTGCAGCCATCATTGATTCCGGACGTGCCGGCCCCGGTGCCCATGTTTGAAATATTTGTGTATTCCCCACACGTTGAAGGCGTTCATCTGCGTGGTGGCAAAGTAGCACGGGGCGGTTTGCGATGGTCAGATCGCCGCGAAGACTTCCGAACCGAAGTACTTGGCCTGGTCAAAGCACAACAGGTGAAAAATTCGGTCATTGTGCCAGTAGGTGCAAAAGGTGGTTTTGTGGCGAAATCGATTGCCGCCGATGCAAGCCGACACGAGTTTCAGGAAGGAGGCATAGCAGCCTATAAAACTTTTATATCAGGCTTGTTAGATGTTACCGACAATATTGTCGAGGGACAGGTTCGGCCGCCAGAGAACGTAGTTTGTCATGATGAAGATGACCCTTATCTTGTGGTGGCAGCCGATAAAGGCACAGCAACTTTTTCTGACATTGCCAATGGCCTGTCAGAACAGTACAACTTCTGGTTAGGAGATGCTTTCGCTTCTGGCGGTAGCATTGGTTACGACCACAAAGGCATGGGCATTACTGCCAAGGGAGCCTGGGTGTCTGTGCAAAGACATTTCCGCGAGCGTGGAATTAACGTTCAAAAAACCGATTTCAGCGTAGTAGGTGTCGGCGATATGATGGGCGATGTGTTTGGTAATGGCATGTTGCTGTCAGAACACACCTGCCTGAAAGCCGCTTTCAATCATCTGCATATCTTTATTGACCCCAATCCCGATGCTGAAAGCAGCTTTGCGGAGCGACAGCGATTGTTCAATATGGACAGATCCAGCTGGGATGATTACACGCGCGAACTAATCTCGACCGGCGGTGGCGTATTCCTGCGAAGCGCAAAGTCTATTCCGATCAGCGGGGAGATGAAACAGGCCTTCGACTTGACCGAAGACAATATGGCACCCAATGCATTGATCAAGGCGTTACTGCAAGCACCGGTTGATTTGCTCTGGAATGGCGGTATCGGCACATACGTCAAGGCAAGCTCGGAATCGCATGCTGATGTCGGAGATAAAGCCAATGATGTATTGCGCGTGGATGGTGCAGATCTTCGCTGCAAGGTAATTGGCGAAGGTGGCAACCTTGGCGTGACTCAACTGGGTCGAATCGAGTTTGCTCTCAATGGTGGCGCGGTTAACACCGATTTTATTGACAATGCTGCCGGTGTGGATTGCTCTGACCATGAAGTGAATATCAAGATTCTGCTGAACGACGTAATGGTTGCCGGTGATATGACTGAGAAACAACGTCGTAGTCTGTTAGAAGACATGACAGATGAAGTTGGCGCCCTGGTTCTGCGCAATAACTTTATGCAAGTACAGGCAATTAGCATTGCAGAAAGTGAGGCGAAAAAACGTTTCGCAGAATATAGACGCCTGATGAATCATATGACCGAAAGCGGTAAGCTTGATAGAGAATTGGAGTTTCTGCCCAATGAAGAACAGCTGCTAGAGCGTGACGCGCAGGGCAAACAATTGAGCCGTCCGGAACTGTCGGTCCTGATTTCTTACATCAAATCGCAATTGAAGGAAGATTTATGTTGTAGCGTTATCTGCGAAAATTCCTACGTGGCCAACATTGTACAAACGGCTTTCCCAGGAAAGCTGTCTGTCGAGTTCCCTGAGCGGATAAGCTCGCATAAATTACGCTGTGAAATAATCGCGACTCAATTGGCCAATGACATGGTTAATCACATGGGCATAACCTTTGTCGACAGAATGCGACAGGCGCCCGGCATCAGCAGTAGCGATGTTGTGCTGGCCTATGTTGCTGCGCGCGATGTGTTCTCGGTACCAAAATACTGGCGAATGATCGAAGAGCTGGATCACGAGGTTGACGCGCAGTTGCAAATGAGCCTGATGGCGGATCTGATGCGATTGATGCGTCGCGCCAGCCACTGGTTTCTGCGTAATCGCCGCGCGGGGCTGGACCCAGAGCAAGAAGTGCTTAGGTTCAGGCCCAGTGTGAACACTATCAGCGAGAACCTTGGTAACTTCCTGAAAGGCCATATGCGTGATTCTTGGCAGCAACGCCAGGAAACCCTTGCAACGCAAAACATTCCGCCGCAGTTGGCTCATTTCATTGCCGCAGCTCCCAGTCTGTATTCGTCGCTGAGCATTGCTGAAGCGGCAATAGATACCGAGATGAATGCCGCGGTCGTGGCTGATACTTTCTTCAGCCTGGGTGATAAGCTGGACTTGCATTGGTTCCACAAACAGATCTCGGACCTGGGTGTGAAATCACAGTGGCAGGCCCTCGCTCGCGAAGCGTACCGGGATGATCTGGAAGCGCAGCAAGGATCTATTACAACCAGCGTGTTGATGAGCATGGAAAACCAGCTGCAGGACAACGTTGAAACCAGCATCGACACCTGGCTTAAGAAATCGTCTGATGCCATCGGTCGTTGGCAACACCTGGTGAGTGAGGTGCGCGCCGCCAATGCCGGTGACTTCTCCGTATATACCGTGGCCAACCGCGCCTTGACCGACCTTGCCGAGCACTGCCAGCATAATAAAGTGGCTTGAGTCGTAAGCGCCAGCAATCTCACCTGGCGCACACATCCCCCATACCTGCAGCGTGACTACGGTTTGGTCATTCTTGAGCAGACTGGAATCCGGTAATATTCTGCGTTAACAGTATCCTTGCGATTGATATGCGCACCCACACAAGTAGCATTCATGTCGCACTAGCGAGCTAGCAGAGAAAAGAACCATGATTACCAGTTTTGACGATTATTGTATCCATCAAACCGCCCTGCCTATTGCTGAACCTTCACAGAGCGATCGCAATTTTTACGACCGTTACTGGTTCAATGGCATTGAGCCTCGCTCAGGTGAATGGTTGTTTGAAATTGGTTTTGGATTGTATCCAAATCGGCGCGTAATGGATGGCCATTTCGGTGTGTCCATTGGAAGCAAGCAAATCGCATTTCACGCTTCGCGCCGGGCGCCCAAAGATCGAAAGGAAACGGAGATTGGCCCGTTAGCGATCAGTGTCGAGGAGCCACTGCGCAAAGTACGGGTTGCACTAGCAGCCAACGAGCATGGCATTGAATGCGACATTTTGTTCACCGCCTGCAGCGTTCCGCATCAGGAACCAGCCAACGTATTGCACGATGACGGTCATCTGATCATGCACAACTCACGCTTTACACAGATGGGATTGTGGCAAGGCTGGTTCAGTATTGATGGTGAGCGAATTGAGGTGAATTCAGCCATAGGTACACGCGATAAATCATGGGGTGTTCGACCGGTGGGCGAACCGGCGGGTGGGGCACCTGGCTTGATGAACAATGAACTGGGCGTTTACTGGTTATGGAACCCGATTAACTTTGGCGAATTCTGTACGCAGCTTGGCACCTTCGAAGACCGAGACGGAAATCCCACGCAATTGAGTGCGGACCGAGTGCCGCTGTACGCCAATGCAGGCGATATTCCTCACGGAGAGGACGCAGGTATTTTGGGAATGCATGGCATTGAGCACATGGTGAATTGGCATTCGGGCACTCGCAGAGCCGCGTCTGCGGAAATGCGTTTTAAGGATTCGGAAGATCGGCAATACCATTACACAGTGGAAGCGGGAAGAATCTTCTACATGCTAGGCATTGGCTATGGGCATACCGAATGGGGGCATGCGTTCTGGAAAGGTGAGTGCGAAACGGCTCGCGAGGAATGGAATCTGAACGAGATAAATCCGCTTGAAATGCAGTTCATTCACAACCACCAGGTAGTGACAGCGTCATTGGATATTGATGGCGAGAAACACCAGGGCGTTGGCACGCTGGAGACCATTGTTATAGGACGGCATGCGCGTTCAGGGTTTGAAGATTTTTTCGATGGAGCTAAATAGCGCTCGCTATGTCTTTTATGCGAGCAACCATCGCCTGCAAGCCGTTGCCTCGAGTGGGCGACAAGTGCTGCATTAAGTCCAGTTGCAGAAAATAGGCGTCAATATCGAAAGCAAGAATGTCCTTAGCGGGCATATTGTTGTACGCAGCCAGTACAACGGCAATTAAGCCTTTTACAATAAAGGCGTCGCTGTCCATGCTAAATTGCAAGCGCCCATCATCAAGCGATGAATCAATCCAGACTTTACTCTGGCAGCCTCGAATTAAGCGCTCTTCGGTATGCAAGTCGTCTGCCATTGATGGCAGTTCTTTACCCAAATCAATAATGTACTTGTAGCGGTCTTCCCAATCATCAAAGAAGCCCAATGTTTCAATAACGTCGTCGGTTTTGATCGTACGCCCGAATGGATTGTCAGTCATTCTAGAAAAACAGGCCCGTTTCCAGTTGCGCTTCTTCGCTCATCATGTCGCGGCTCCACGGTGGGTCAAACACCAGCTCCACATCAACGTTTTGTACGTGCGGAACTTGCTGCACACGATATTTAACATCACCGACTAGCACGGGGCCCATGCCGCAACCGGGTGCGGTGAGTGTCATTGCAATCGTCACTGATCCAGATTCTTGATTGATATCAAGCTGGTAGATTAACCCCAGATTGACCAGATCTACCGGTATTTCAGGGTCGTAAACAGTATGCAATGCGTCCCATACTTGTGCTTCGGCAATCTTTCCATCGCCGGGCGTGTCAAACTCAAGTTGAGTGCGTTCAAAACCCAGCGCGTCGGCGTCGGTACCATCCACTCGTACCATATTGCCGTTGTACACCACGGTGTAGTTGCCGCCCAGAGATTGCGTTAGAGTAACAAATGTGTGCGCCGGAATAGTGACGGGGTCACCAACGGGCACCAGACGCCCCGGGCACTCACGGGTGGTTGTTAGCAGCGTGCGTTCTTGAGCGCTCACTGTCAGCCTACGCTGAAACTTTCGCCACAGCCGCATTCGGCCGTTACATTCGGATTCTTAAAGGTCAGGGTTTGATTGATACCTTCGCGTGCGTAATCTATTTCCGTGCCCTGCAAAACGCTGACGGCGTCTTTGCTCAAATGCAAGGTGAGTTCGGCGTCCAGGTCCAGCGTAATGTCATCCGCTTCAGCCTGCTGCACTTCTTCAACAACGTATTTGAAACCGGTACAGCCGCTTTCCTGAACACTGATGCGCACAGCATTGGCATCAGAGCCACTCAAACTACTCAGAAAATGCTTCTGTGCTGCCGGTGTTACGGTCAGCAGTTGCTGATTAAAATCAAAGGTTTCTACGCTCATTGCTCTCTCCTGCGCTACGACAACAGTCGCAACGCTTTCTCCAGACCCGCAAACAGCCGGTCTATATCATCTACTGTATTATAGATTGAATACGAGGCACGTACCGTGCCAGATAGCCCAAAATGATCCATCAATGGTTGTGCGCAATGATGTCCGGTGCGCACTGCAATTCCCTGTTGGTCCAACAACATGCCTACGTCTGACGGGTGGCTACCTTCCAGCACAAAGCTGAAGATACCTGCCGCATTGCGTGGTGTGCCTACTCTATGCAGTGATGGCATGTCAGCGGCCCGCTGAAGAGAAAGCGCCAGCAGCTGCTCTTCATGTCGTGCTGCACCGTCGCGATCAATGGATTGCACATAGTCTATGGCCGCTGCAAACCCCACCGCACCAGCAATATTGGGGGTGCCGGCTTCAAATTTAAAGGGCAGGGTGTTAAACGTAGTGCCTTCGAAGCTGACCTGATCAATCATTTCGCCGCCACCAAGAAACGGGGGCATTTCTTCCAGTAATTCTTCGCGGCCCCACAATGCGCCCATGCCGGTGGGGCCAAACAACTTGTGCGCCGAAAATGTGTAGAAATCACAACCCAGTGTTTGCACATCCACTGGCCAGTGCGCAACGGCTTGCGCGCCATCTATTAGTACTTTGGCACCTGCACTTTTCGCAAGCTGGCAAATTTCAGACACTGGATTCACCGTGCCCAAAGCGTTTGAGACATGACCTACTGCAACCAGCTTTACGCGTTCATCAAGTAATCCTGCCAGAGCTTCAAGGTCTATATCACCACTAGAATCCACTGGTATGGGCACAACTTCCGCACCACATTGGGCACTCACCAATTGCCAGGGAACAATATCAGCATGGTGTTCCAGCCAGGAGACCAGAACACGATCGCCCTTGTTAAGATTCTGTCTTGCCCAACTATAGGCCACCAGATTGATAGACTCAGTGGTGCCACTGGTCCAGATCAGCTGCTTGGAACTGGGACTGTTAATAAACTGCGACACAGTTTCGCGCGCTTGCTCAAACGCCTGCGTTGCGCGATCGCTGAGCGCATGCACGCCGCGGTGAACATTGGCGTGATCGTGTCGGTAATAGTTCGCGATGGCATCGATCACGCTGTTTGGCTTTTGCGTGCTGGCTGCATTGTCCAGATACACCAATGGATGGCCGTTAACTTCCTGATCAAGAATAGGGAAGTCAGCGCGTATTTGATTAACGTCGAATGCCGGCGTTGAAGCGTGTTCTGCCGCATTCATAGCAAATGCCTCGCCAGTTCTGCATCACCTGCGAAGCGTCGGGCGAGAAACGGACGCAAATAATCACGCAACGCACTAAGACGTATGCCGTCGACCAATTCATTGATAAAACCAAAGCTCAACATCACTTCGGCTTCAGCACGAGACACTCCTCGGGAACGAAGGTAGTGCAGGCTGGTTTCATCAAGCTGTGCAACGGTTGCGCCGTGCGCGCACTGCACATCGTCTGCGTAGATTTCGAGCTCAGGCTTGGTGTTTATCTCTGCCTGGTCGCTGGTCAGCAAATTACGATTGCTGAGTTCCGCCCGCGTTTGTTGTGCGTCAGGATGAATATGAATTCGCCCATTAAAAACAGCGCTGGATTGATCAGCAATAATTCCGCGAAAATTCTCATCGGTAGTGCAATGCGGTACCGCATGTTCTATGCAGGTGTGCACATCAATGTGTTCGCTACCCTGAGGTAGATAAATGCCATTCATTTCGCAATGCGCGCCTGAACCGGCGTGGTGCACTACTGCATCCAGGCGCTTCAGTTTGCTGCCTGTGGTTGCATAAAAGCTTCGCAGACAGGCGCTGTCCGCAAGATGGCAGTGTATGCCTGCAACGTGTAATGCAGCGGCGCGTTCAAGGTTAAGCCGGTAATACTCGAGAACAGCACCTTGCTCCAGCACCAGCTCTGAAATGCCATTGGTAAATGCACTGCTAGTTTCATTACGATTTATGAAATGCTCTATCACCGTCGCCTGGCTATTTGATCCGGCAATAACGAGCAAACGCTGATTAACTGTGTAGGCGGGTTTCTCGCCACTGCTGATCCAAACCAGATGTATGGGCTTATCCACTGCAGCATTCGCCGCAACGTCTATGAATAGGCCGTCGCTTAGAGCTGCATTGTTCAGGTTCGCAAATACATGTTTGTTGGCTTCAACAGTGTTGCCCAGATGTTCTTTAATGCGTGCCGCATCGGCGTCACCTGCTTCTGCAAAACGCACAATTCGAACACCGCTGTCTGTGCCACACTCTGTCGACTGCTGTGCCTGGTATTTACCGTCTACGAATACCAGTCTGTTCTCGGAGAAATCAGGTATATCGCTGGTACCAATATCGGACGCAGCGTCTGGTGCCGCCTCGAAAGTTTGCTGCAGCGGGTGCAATGAGGTGTACTTCCATGCCTCGATCTTACGGCTGGGCCAGGTTGTGTTTTGCCATTGCGTTCGACCGCTGTGCAACACATCCTTTAGCCAGGCGGGTGCCGTTGTGGCCGCTGAATCAAGGGCGGCTTGCATATGCTCGCTCATCAGGCGACCTCGTCTTCAATCCAGGCGTAACCGCGTTCTTCAAGCTCCAACGCCAGCGACTTGTCGCCGGAACGGACTATTCGACCGCCAGACAATACGTGTACGAAGTCGGGTTCAATGAAATTCAGTAATCGTTGATAGTGGGTCACCAAGACAAAAGAACGACTCTCGTTGCGCATGGAATTAACGCCCGCGGCAACCACTTGCAATGCGTCTATGTCCAGGCCGCTGTCGGTTTCATCCATAATGGCAAGACTGGGTTGCAGCAGCAACATTTGCATCAATTCGTTGCGTTTTTTCTCGCCGCCAGAAAACCCTTCGTTAACGCCGCGCTTGAGAAAGGCAGGGTCCAGGTCTACGGTTTTACTTGCTTCACGCGCCATTTTCATAAAGCTAACAGCATCCAGTGCGGTCTCGCCTCTATGCTCACGTGCGGCATCAACTGACGCTTTTAGAAACTCCATATTACTGACGCCGGGAATTTCCACCGGGTATTGAAACGCCAGAAACAAGCCATTGCGTGCGCGCTCTTCAGTATCTTGCACAAACAAGTCGTTACCCATGTAGTGCACCGAACCTGCGGTTGCTTCATAACCCGGCCGGCCAGCCAATACATGCCCCAGGGTGCTCTTACCAGACCCATTTGGACCCATAATCGCGTGCACTTCGCCAGGGTTTACGGTGAGATTCAGCCCGTTCAAAATGGTTTTCCCATCAACGGTTGCGTGCAGATCGTTTACAACTAACATATTTAATATTCCGAAATAGTGCTGGCCTTAGCCAACAGAGCCTTCAAGGCTTACTTCCAATAATTTTCCGGCTTCCACCGCAAATTCCATTGGTAATTCTTTAAACACTTCCTTGCAAAATCCATTCACTATCATCGATACCGCTTTCTCGGCGTCCAGACCGCGTTGTTGGCATAGATACATTTGGTCGTCACTGACTTTTGACGTTGTGGCTTCGTGCTCAATAACCGCAGATGGGTTCTTGCTTTCAATATAAGGGAAGGTATGTGCCGCGCATTTGTCGCCCAATAGCAGCGAATCGCATTGCGTGTAATTTCTCGCACCACTGGCACGTGGGCTCATTCGCACCAGGCCGCGGTAGGCGTTGGAACTTCTGCCGGCGGATATGCCTTTGGAAATAATGGTAGAACGAGTGTTTTTTCCCAAATGAATCATTTTTGTGCCAGTGTCGGCTTGCTGCAGATTATTGGTCAGCGCAACAGAATAAAATTCGCCAATCGCGTTATCGCCCCTTAGCACGCAGCTTGGGTATTTCCAGGTAACAGCCGAACCGGTTTCTACCTGTGTCCAGCTGATCTTGGCGTCGTTGTGTGCAACACCCCGTTTAGTCACAAAATTATAAATACCGCCTTTGCCTTCTGAATCACCCGGGTACCAGTTTTGTACCGTGGAATATTTAATTTCCGCACGGTCAAGCGACACCAGTTCAACCACCGCCGCGTGCACCTGATTCTCATCGCGCATGGGTGCGGTACACCCTTCCAGGTAGCTTACGTGACTGTCTTCGTCGGCAATGATGAGAGTGCGTTCGAACTGCCCGGTATTGGCCTCATTGATGCGAAAATAAGTGGACAATTCCATAGGGCAGCGCACACCTTTGGGTATATACACAAACGATCCGTCACTGAATACCGCGCTGTTTAAGGCAGCGTAGAAATTGTCTTTACGTGGAACAACGCTGCCGAGATATTTCTTAACCAGTTCCGGATACTCATGTACCGCTTCAGAAATGGGGCAGAAGATAACGCCGGCGTCAGCCAGCTTACCGCGAAATGTAGTGGCAACGGATACTGAATCAAACACTGCGTCTACGGCCACGCCGGCAAGCATCTCTTGTTCGTGAAGCGGTATACCCAGTTTTTCGTAGGTTCGCAGTAACTCCGGGTCTACTTCATCCAGGCTCTGCGGCCGGTCTTCCATGCTTTTTGGCGCCGAAAAATAGGAGATGGCATTAAAGTCAATTTGTGGGTAGTGAACGTGCGCCCATTCGGGTTCGGCCATTTCCAACCAATTGTGATACGCCTCCAGGCGCCACTCCAATAACCATTCCGGCTCATTCTTCTTGTTGGAAATAAACCGAATAACATCTTCGTTCAAGCCAGGTGGCAAGGTATCGGATTCGATCGCTGAAACGAAACCGGCAGCGTATTCCTTATCAATGGCCTGATTAATTTGTTCCTGAGACATACTCTTTAATCTTCGGGTCTGTTTGGGTTTTCCGCTGTGTCTAACGACTGGCGGCGATACGGTTACTGTCGTCTGTGGCGCTGTCTGCTGCAGCTAGTTGGCGGCGTGCAACGGCTTGCACTTCATTCTTTACAACCAAATCAGCCAGGCTAATGTCGCCTAAAAAATTGCGAATCTGGTCACTAAGGTCCATCCACAAATGATGGGTTAAACATATGCCGCCGTGCTGGCAATTGCCACTGCCCCCGCAACGGGTAACATCAGTGTCTTCATTAACCGCTGCTATCACATCGGCAACGCTAATGTGCTCTGCTTCTTTCGCCAGCAAGTAACCGCCTCCAGGACCACGCTGGCTTTGCACAAGCCCACGGCGTCTAAGCAGCGAAAAAAGCTGCTCCAGGTAAGACAGGGAAATGTCTTGGCGAGTGGATATAGTGGCCAAATTGGCCGGTCCAGACTCGCTGTTAACCGCCAGGTCAAGCATAGCTGTCACGGCGTAGCGGCCGCGGGTGGTTAGTTTCATTGGGACACACTGAAGATACGTATATTGCAGTGCTAAGGTTCACATAACCTAGTAATTTAGTCAAGTTTTATGGCGCAATATCTACGGGGTGACCAATTGCTTCTAAATTGGCCAGTTTAACCAGGCAGGCGTGTTCATTGCTGACCAGGCGTTGGGGTCCATTCGCAGGCGGTCAGACAATACATAATGCACTCTTGAATTGAAGGCCATACCAACATGAGTGCTATTGACACGTATGTTTTGTCGTTGAGGGCCGCTGGAAATTGCTGCAATACTGGGGTCAACAATGCCGTCACTGTCGCTGTACACGCAAGTAAACGGAACGTTGTTCAGCGGCTTGTTCAGGCCGTGCAGCCAATCTGACACCTCGGCATCACTGCTGGTGCGCGTTCCTCTGGCGTTCATCAAGGCATAAATGGCTGTAGCGCGCGGATCGCCTAGGGGGCTGCCCAAAGTAATAATCTGGCGAACATGTGTTGGAATGGCTAATGCAACGTCCAGGGCATGCAAGCCACCAAGACTCCAGCCAATAAGACTGATTGATTGACCCATTTTTATGGACAGTTGTTCTATCTGCTCAGTCAAACGCGCCGACACTAGCTGGCGTTGTCGCAGTGCCTCAGACATTGAGCTTGAATTACGGGTTTGTTGGTTAATACCGAGATCCCAACCGTGAACACTGTAGCCCCAGCGTTCAATTTGCTGACGCACACTACGGGTTATCTGATCACTTGCCATAAAAGGCGGTAAGACCATTACGGGGTGACCATCACCGGTGGGCAATTGGTTGAGCAGCGATGCCGACCATTTGTTGGCAATGAGTTCGATAGGAAGTCGCACGGGTTCAAGTGCTGCCAAAAGAAATCGCGATCGCGGATATTCTGGAGAATTGGCAATGTGCTTTGGACTTACGTTTACAGTCATCGCTTTCTCCTGCATTCTTCACAACTATAATGCTTAAAAATAGACTAAACACTCTAATTCCAGGTCTATGTTTGTAATTGGGATGACGAATAAGTAATCTCACAGAGCACCACCGACGAGGAAAATCCTATGCGCGTGTTTGTTACCGGTGGCACCGGCTTTATTGGCTCACACACTGGCCACGCACTCTTGAAAGCCGGTCACTCTCTGAAGTTGTTTGTGCGCAACAAACAAAAGGCTAAGGATTTATTTGGCGGCAAAATACGCTCAATTGCAGTAGGCGATATTGAGAGCGCGGAAGATGTGCGCAAAGCCATGCGTGGTTGCGATGCGGTGATTCACATGGCAGCAATGGTGTCTACCAGCAAAGACGACGCGGAACGAGTGTACAAAACCAATCTTGCCGCCGCCGAAAATGTGCTGGGGCAGGCCGCAGAGCTAGGTTGCAAAAAAATTATTCACGTGTCCAGTGTCACGGCACTCTATGACCCAAGCGCGAAGGTGTTGAACCACAAATCACCACCAGGCAAAGCACAAAATGCCTATGGTCGTTCGAAAGTGGATTGCGAAAAATTCGCGCGGGTGTTGCAGGAGCAGGGCGCTCCACTTCACATCACATACCCGGCCAGTGTTATTGGTCCTGATGACCCAGGTCTCACAGAACCGCACGCGGGGTTGATCGCCAATCTGTTTGGCCTTGGTCTGGATATGCCCAGCGGCAATCAATACGTGGATGTGCGCGATGTGGCGAATGCGCATGCTGCATTACTGACCAGGCGACTAAAGCCCGGCCGTTACATGCTTGGCGGTCATTACGTGAGTTGGAAAGATCTCTACGCAACGCTGGAGCGTCTGACAGGTCGAGATCTTTTGATGCTGCCTATTCCTGGCGCCGCGATGCGGATGTTAGGCCGAACGCTGGATGTGCTAAAGCCATTGATGGACAGTAAAACGCCAATTACGCACGAGGCTATGGTGTACGCTACAAAGTGGATAAAAATGGATAACAGACACACTGAGAAAGATCTGAAGCTGCGTTTTCGCCCCTTTGAGGAGTCACTGATTGAAGCGATACGATGGTTGGAGCGCGAAAACTACATAACGCGTGACCATGCCGGTGAGCTATCACGCCATCAGGCGAAATGATCGCAGCGGTGTAAAAAAGTGTTTTTCTGGAAATTGCCTGCTTAGCCTAAACTGAAATCAACGTCTTTAGCGCGCAATACTCCACCGCAGTGGCTGCACTTCGTTTGGCCGAGTAAGGTCAAGCCGCAGGGTTTATGTATCAACCGCATCGGTTTACCCTTGCCGCTAGAGTCGCACCATTTGTCACCCCATTGAAGTATTGCTAGAAACCAGGGGTAGATCGCTTCGCCTTTTTCTGTGAGCGCGTATTCGTAACGCTTGGGTCGCTCAAGATACGCTATTTTCTCAAAAATCCCTTCCTCGACGAGAAACTTGAGTCGATCAGTTAGAATATTGGTCGCAATTGGCAGTTCGTCATGGAACTGATCAAAGCGGCGAAATCCATGATAGGCAAGTGCGATAACGTTGGCAGTCCAGCGGTCGCCAACGATATTAATTAGGTTGCGATAGATGCTGCGTTTGCTGGGAACGTTTGCGATCGATATTGACGATCGCCTGCGTACTTTTTTCTCACGGTCGTCACGTGTTGCACCGGGACCAGGCTTATAGTCAATGTCGTTAGGCAGAACTTCTATGTTGCAGCCTCGGCAACGCATTTCGGGGTTAAACACATGACCGCATGTTCGATGAGTCAATTCAACATTGTCCAGCGGCGGATTGCTAAAAAACCGCCTTTCCCATGTCAAGGCCATCAAAGCGCTGTCATAAATTTCCAGGGATTTGGGTGTGAGGTGGTATACCCGACGTTTGCCGCCCCTGTGATCGGGTGCTTTCCTCAAGCAATCTACCGATTCGAGCCAGCGTAATCTGTCCGACAGCACACCGCGAGACACTCCCATCGTTTCCTTCATTTCATTGAAAGAATTGATGCCCCAAAACACTTCCTGAATAATCAGCAGGCACCATTTGTCACCAATTTGATCCATCGCCCGATTAAACGAGCTGGCTCGCGTGTTTAACTTATCCACATCATATTGTTACGTACTACTCGCATGGGCTCGTATATTCGCCCATCCGCTTGCGTTTGCCTATCTATAAATAGCAAGAATCACGGTGGCGGCATAATGCGCTGATAAAGTAGCGAGCTCAGTACCTGCTTAGGTGGTTCCCGCGGAGCAAGCTCAGCGACGATGATATGGGTATTTTGTAGCGAAGACCCAAAGCACTCGCTCTGCTCGCGGGGCCAGCCTTAGCGCCAGGGACGGACGCGGGATGGGCCAAGGATGGCCGACTGAGCGGAGAAATACCCATATCATTGGCGTTGAGCGGGAATCTCTGTAAGTGCCTGTGGATAATTGCTGGTCCAAATCGGTTCACTTATACTCAATATCCCTTTGCAAAAAAATTTTCTGGTCAGCACGCTAACAATAAGTCCCAAAGGATAAAAGCACAATGATCACTTCCTCAAACGATCGCATCGCCGAGTTGACGTCCGCCGGTAGCTGGGGCACCGACACATTGCACGGACTGTTGACAACGCATGCTGAACAGCAAGCTGATCGGCTGGCAGTAAAAGACCAGCCAAATCGCGAGCAGTTAACTGGAGACTCGCAGCGCAGTCTTAGCTGGGGCGAGCTGAAATTCGCAAGCGACAATTTAGCGCGCCAGTTACTGCGGATGGGTATTGGCGAAGACGATCGAGTGATTGTCCAGCTGCCCAATATATGTGAGTTGTTAGTAACGTATTATGCCATCAGCGCGCTGGGTGCTATTGCATCGCCAGTACCCGTCCAATACGGTCGTCATGAAATTCAACACATGGCGACCGAGCTTGATGCAAGCGCGATGATCACCATCACCCGATTTCGCGACGCTCAACTGGCTGATGATGCACGAACCTTCTTGCCTGATACCGAGGTTCTGGCGTTTGGTCAGCAATTGCAACTCGACTGTGTAGAGGCAGAGCCGTTCCAAAGCCATGTAGAAAATGACGCGAATAGAATTGTCACCATCTGTTGGACCTCTGGAACAACAGGCACGCCTAAAGGGGTGCCGCGTTCACACAATATGTGGTTTGCGTCGGCGCGCTGTACGGCGAGCGCAGGAAACTATGTGGCCAATGATCGATTGCTGTGCCCATTTCCAATGGTCAATATGTCGGCGTTGGGGGGTTTTGTTTTTCCAGCAGCGCAAATAGGCTGCTCGCTAATTTTGCACCATCCATTGGATCCACCGTTGTTTCTTCAACAAACACAGGACGAAAAAATCAGCTTCACGATAACGCCTCCGGCGTTACTGAATCAGCTCGCAAAAACACCCGATATGTGGAACCAATATAACTTTGCGGCATTGCGCCGCATAGGGTCCGGTTCAGCACCGCTGTCGCCGGCAATGATTGAGACTTTTGGTTCGCAATACGGTGTGGATATCGTCAATATCTTTGGCTCAAATGAGGGTATCGCATTGTTTTCAGCACCTGAGGATGCACCGGATCCGCACGTGCGTGCGACTATGTTTTCACGACCACCGCCGGAAGTCCTGGCCATCAAAGTCGCTGATACGGAAACCGCGGAAGAACGAACGTCAGAGGGCGAGCGCGGTGAATTACTGGTCAGCGGGCCAACGGTGATAGACGGCTATTTTAATCATGACAATAAAGATGTGTTCAGCGCTGAAGGCTTTTTTCGCACCGGCGACATGGTAGAAATTTGTGGCGAGAATGCTAATTTCTTCAAGATTGTCGGGCGTTGTAAAGACATAATAAATCGCGGTGGCATGAAGATTTCTCCGGTAGAACTGGATATCGCCCTGGAAGCGCACCCAGATATCGTAGAGGCCGCCGTATGTGCTTATCCAGATGAGCGCTTGGGTGAAAAAATATGTGCCTGCCTGGTGATGAACCCCGGTACCGAATTACTCAGTATGCAGGCCTTGCAGCAGTACTTACTGGAAAGGGGTCTGGCAAAGTTCAAACTGCCCGAACGTATTGTCGCTGTGGAAGCGTTACCCAGGAACCCACTGGGCAAAGTTCAGCGCTTTATTTTGCAAGAGCAAGTCAGCGCCTAGCAGTGGATTACATTCTGAATAAAGTTCGTAACTACTAATAAGTCGGCCTGTGCGCTGAGCACAGCGTGTATTCCTGTTGCTTTGTGATCAGTAGATATCTTCTCCGCGTGCCCAGCAGGCGTGAAAGCCAAATGGAACTCGTTGAGGCAACTGCACTCTGGCAATAGGCCCCTGGGCAATGTCTTTGGCGTCGAATACCAAGGATTCCGATGTCCAGGTATTGCTGTCGGTAACCATTGTCACGACATAACCATCGTCTTCATCGTTATCTCGCGTGGCGCCTTTCACCGGAGCGAAACTGGCTTCACTTCCAAACACGCCTTCACCATAATCCCATTTGTCGTACTGACCGGTTTCGTTGTTGTATTTAACCAGCGCGTTAAAGCGCAGTGTTGCGCCATTCTCGTGCAACCGTGGAATATGCTGATGATAGGCAAACTTGCTTTGCACACCGTGAAATAGTTGGTTCGTTATATTGAACTCAGTATTCAAATCATCGATATCGCCTTCCCGAACTTCACCTGTTTTCAGGTTAAAGCGCCAACGATAGTTGTTCGATTCATTGCGCATATACACAAGCATATGCCCCAATTCGCCGCCACCTTGTGGAAGACGCAGAGGATTTTTCGTGCGGCTGCCATCCATAACTACCCAGTCACCCTCTTCCCAGCAGTTGGATACATGCAAAATGAAGCAGGGCTCACATTCAAACCAGCGAATGTCGCTTGATTCACCGTAACGCGGGATAATGCCAAACCGCGCTGGCATGTTTTGATGAAAATCCAGCACCATTTTTCCATGTTTTCGCAGCAAGTTAGCATCATGGAATAGCGGTAAGTCATGGAGAATGGTGTAATTGCTGGTAAAGCCAAAGTCATGCGGTCGGCGTGGCCCTGGAAGATCGATTGGCACTTCCATACGCAGTGTGCCATCTGGATTGCTGATGCCATACGTCATGTAAGGCGCGTCGTCACAATAATCCATAAACAGCATTTCGCCTGTGTTCCAGTCGACATGATTGTGCGCAGACATGTTTCGTCGGGTGCGACCGCTCAGGTGGTACTCGCCCTCGTTTTCCAATGTGATTGGGTCCATTTTGCAAGGCCTTCCTGAATGGTACCAGGTAGGCATAAGTTTCCCTGCAAACACCGTAACATCGGTGTTACAGGTATCTCGGATTGGAAAATCAGGCATGGAAAAGTCAAACGTTCCCATAACACCAGGCCACAAAGATCGGCCCTTCTCTTTTTCTAACAAAAAACCCTTGGTGTGAATGTAGCTGTTTCGATAGGATGCCTGGCCATCGCGAAAATGCACAGCATGCATCATTCCGTCCCCATCGAAAGGGTGAAACAAACCCTCGGGCTTATGGGCAGTATTGGGTCCATTGCGGAAATAGGCACCGTCCAGGTTATCGGGTAGCTCACCGATAATCGCAAGCTTTTCGGCGCTTATTTCCTCGGTAATAGGCGCATAAGCACCGTGCAAGTAGGGGTTGTCTACCTCGTAAATCCATGCGGGAGCGTCGTCAAATTGGGTTACTTCACCGAGGCATTCTTCGGTAATCGGATACGCCGTTGCGCTCATAGTATGTTGATCCTGTATTTGCCATTGCTGCGTGCTTGCGACATGTAAGCCTGGCTTGTAAATTGGCTGGCATTTGTTTGATTGCGCGGACACCAGCCGTAACTTGTATAAATAGACTAGCACCTTTGCGCACCGTATACTAGTTCAGCTCGGCGCTAGTTACATCGGCATTGTGTCGTAAATCGGGTCGGCCTGCGACGATTTGACTCGCACCGGGCATAATCGTGATTCGATGTTTTAAACGGGGTAGATCATGAGCATCAGTGTTGTCACGCCACTCTGGCAGGATCAGCCGTCCAGCGACAATATAGAGATAGCGCTAAACGCAGAGCGACATGGCTTCTCTGACCTCTGGATTGGCGAGATGGCTACCTTTGACGCCTTTGCGTTTGCCACAGCCGTTGGCTGTGGTCAGGGTGATATGGCGTTGAATATAGGCCCGCTGGCAGTCGATGTGCGCACGTCTTTGACAATGGCAATGGGTGTTGCATCGGTTGCGGAGCTTACCGGTCGCACAGTGCGCCCGGCGATTGGCAGTTCCAGTAAGGTAGTTGTTGAGGAGTGGCACGGCAGATCACGTCAGCGTCCGGCCAAGCACCTTGATGAGGCGGCCGTTATTTTGAGAGGCCTTTTGGATGGAGAAAAGGTGGCATTCCGCGGCGAACTGGCGAGCTGTAATGGTTACCATTTACGTACCAAGCCGCCGGGTGCGCATATTACGGTGGCGGCCTTTGGTCCGCTAGCGGTTAAAGCAGCCGCGCGGCAAGCGGATCGCATGTTGCTAAACTTGGTCACTACTCATTCTGTGGCAAGGCTCAAGCAGCAGCTAGAAGATGAGGCAAAGACGGCAGGTCGTGTAACCCCCAAATTGGCAGCCTGGTTGGCCTGTGCTGTTGACCCAACGCCGGAGGCCATTGGCCAAATGCTGCGTTCTAAGGTGGGTTATTTGTCCGCTCCTGGCTACAGCGACATGTTTATTGAAGCTGGTTTCGAAGAGCTGGTGAGTTTTGCGAAAACCCGGCCTCATCCAAAGGAAGTATTGGCCGCGATGCCAGCCGAAATCGCTGCGGCCGTTGGAATGATCGGAGACATTGGCACGGTTAGGCAACGAGTTGCGGAGTATCAGGCTGCCGGGATTGACGAAATCTGCATTGTGCCTGCCACTGCCGGTGACCCTGTTGCTGATCGAACACTGCAGGCAGTGAAATCCATGTTTGACTAGTGCGACTGGTGTGATTAGGCAATTTTGCTACGCATACACCGATAGCAGGTCATGCTTCGCAACAGCACTCTCAAGGCATTCCTGAAAGGCTTGTGCAATAGCCTGCTAGGCCACGCGCTCAATCATTAGTGCGCTACCGGCACCCGCTGCACCCGCCGCCGCAACAATGCCTGTTGTTAAACTGCGTCGTTCCAACTCGTCCAGCAGCGTGCTGGTCATGATCGCACCAGTGGCTCCTAGCGGGTGCCCCAGAGCGATGCAGCCGCCGTTTACGTTCAACTTGTCATCGTTAATGCCAAGCTCCTGTTGGCAATACACCATGGTAGCGGCGAACGCTTCGTGAATCTCAAACAGATCTACATCGTTTGCGCTCAGGTTTTCCCGTCGCATCAGTTCTTTGGTCGCTGCAACGCAGCCGGCGATAACAGTATGAATGTTGTCGTTGACGTTGACCATCGCGCGAATGCGAGCCCTAGGTTTTATCGCCAGTTGCTCTCCGGCTTCAAGTGACGCGATCAGCACTGCGGCAGCGCCATCGGCCATCGCAGGTGAGTTTGCTGCGGTATGCACGTGGCGAATCGCCTTCAAGTCGGGGTAATGCTGAAGATAATCCGCGTCGATTCCGCTTGCGCCCAATGTGACAAAGGAGGGTTGCATATTCGCCAGGGTTTCCTTACTCGTTCTTGGACGAATCAATTCGTCGTGCTCTACGAGCACGTCTTTAACCGGATTCTGTACGGGGATGATAGACGTGTAAAATCCATTCGCACATGCGTGCTGTGCGCGCTGGTGACTGAGCAAAGCAATGTGGTCGGCTTGCTCGCGGCTAACGTCATGCAAGGTGGCCACCAGATCAGCACCGCAGCCCATCATGTACATCCCCATTTTTTTGGCAATTGCGTGGTCAAGAAATGCGGCGGGCTGATCGGAAAACATAGTAATACGAGACAGCATTTCAACCCCACCGGCAACCACCATGTCGTCAACCGAGGTCATAACCTTCATCGCAGCCAGGCTAATGGCATCCACTCCGGAAGAGCAATAACGATTAACTGTTATTCCAGGAATGTTGCCGGGCCAGCCATGATGTAAGGTTGATGTTTTTGCGATATTAGCCGCCAACTCGCCGTGTTGTGTGGCGCAGCCCAAAATCACGTCACCAACTCTTGCAGGGTTAAGCCCAGTGCGCTGTTCCAATGCGGTGTAGAGCAGGCTCATCAATTCATAAGGGCTTAGATCGTGCAGTCCACCGTCGGCTCGTGCCTTGCCGCGCGGTGTGCGAACAGCATCAAAGATATAGGCGTCTTTCACGGTGTAGTCTCAATAGGTCGAAGGCCGTTATTGTATCAGCGACGTGACTCAATCAGTATCTTTCATTAAAAGACCATAGGAGATACACTTTGCAGCGTGACGGGTGGATAACGAAACTACCTTAGTCGTAGAGTCCGGATTTGAATCGAGTGTCGACTAACGAGACACGCCGTAAACCCATCCATGGGGTCTTGTGTTCGAGGTCCCTCTCTCACACAGTCTCGTTAGCCGACACTCAATTCAAATCCTATGTGCCAGATTTAGACTTCAGCGATTACCTTCGCAGGGATAGGGTCAACAATGCAAAAATTTTTTGAACAACACCAAGCCACACTTAACAAAGCCATAGACGCCTGCAAGAAGCGCTACGCCTGGACCGCCTATGTTGAAAGCCCCAGCAGCAAAATTCATGGCAAAGAGATTCCAGCGGCTGGCAAACAAAACTTCCAGCGGCTGCTGGGTAACGATTATGATCTTCAGCAGCCTGGCGAAATAGGTCGCGTCGGTGAGGAAGTATCACCCTATACTCGCCAGCCTCTCGGCATTACCTATCCTAAGGTTGATGTTTACCAATTGTACCCAGCGATTGAAGCGGCAATGCCTGCCTGGCGCGACGCCACTGTAGAAACGCGCACTGGGCTCTGCCTTGAGATTCTCGACCGTTGCAGCACGCAACTGTTTGAAAATGCGCACGCCACAATGCACACCGCGGGCCAAAGTTACATCATGGCCTTCGCTGGTAGTGGTGCAAACGCGTTAGACCGTGGGCTGGAAGCGTTGGCGTACGCCTATCAGGCGATGAAAGATGTGCCTGAAAGTGCTGAGTGGGAGCGAACCTTTGGAACCGATGGCGCGGCCAAATTAAAGAAAAAGTATAAGCTGATGCCCAGAGGGGTTAGCCTTGCAATCTGCTGCGCCACGTTCCCGCTTTGGAACGGCTACCCCGCATTAATTGCCAGTCTGGCCACTGGCAATCCCGTAGTATTTAAGCCACACCCAAACACTGTATTGCCCGTTGCACTGGCAGTCAGCGTGTGCCGCGAGGTGTTGAGCGACGCAGGCTTTGATCCTAACCTGGTCACAATGGTTGCTGATACACAAGAGCAACCGGCAACTATGGCGCTGCTGGCGCATCCAAGTACGGCGATTATCGATTTCACCGGCAGTCCTAGCTTTGGTCAGTGGATAGAAAGTAACTGCCGGCAGGCGCAGGTGTATACCGAAACGGCCGGGTGTAATTCGGTTGTCATTGAATCAACCGATAACCTGGGTGCGATGTGCAAGGCCATTGCGCATTCCCTGTGTCAAGCGTCGGCGCAGATGTGCACCAGTGTGCAGAACATTCACATTCCGGCTGACGGTATTTTGGCGGCGGGTGAATATGTTAGTTTTGATCAGGTAGCGCATGCCTTGGTGCATGCCGTTGATCAGCACCTGGCCGACCCAAAGATGGCGACGTTTTTGTGCGGTACTTTGGTCAGCGATGACATTTTTGAGAACATTGATCGGGCACGTGAGGCCGGCAGCGAACGTGGCAGAATACTTCGTGATTCAGCGCCTTTTTCTGCGCCTGAGTTTCCAGATGCGCGCACAGCAACGCCCTTAATGCTGGAAGTTACCCAGGCGGAGAGTGATCTGTATCGCGCTGAGCATTTTGGCCCTATTTCGTTCTTGATTAAAGGCGATACGGCTCATCATTGTCTTCGTGGCGCGACGTCAGATGCGCGAGAATGTGGAGCGATTACCTCGCATGTCTACTCGGTGGATACTGAATTTCTTGAAGTAGCACAAGACGCCTATAATATGGCTGGCGCATCAGTGGCCTGCAATCTAATGGGTATGCCCATCAATTTTGCCGCCGCTTACAGCGATTTCCATGTGACTGGCTTAAATCCGGCGGGCAACGCATGTCTCGCTGACCTTGCTTTCGTTGCCAATCGCTTTCGCATCGTGCAGCGCAAGGTGATGACTGCGTAATGCAAGTGATAACGTTGATGACTGTAATGGGCACACTATGATCGATTTGTTAGGAACCTGGTCGCTGGAATCGTGCATCAGTTATAGGAATGGGCACGGCAAACCCAGTTTTGGCAATCCGCCCATTGGCCAGATTCAATACGCCGCCGACGGAAAAATGTCTGCGTTTCTGATGGACCCGGCGTGGACTGAGAAGGGCGATGCGATAGCTAATGGCTTGAGCGACTTTTTTTCATACGCGGGTCGTTGGGCGTTAACAGGCGATCAGGTGCGCCATGATATCGAAATTTGCTCGATACCTAACAGAGTCGGTACGACATTTGTGCGCACGCTAACGCCGAAAGGTGATAATCGTATGGAATTATCCACGGCTCCAGAAACGTCAAGATCGGGTGCGGTGTATGTGACTGTTTTGAGCTGGAAAAAAGTAGTGTGAGATGTATCAACACGTTCAACAGCCGATGGAACAAGGCCCTCAACGACAATACAGACACTGAGCGTACTAGTGGATACAAAAAATTCACCGTTTGACCCCATCCAAATAGGCGTTCTGTCACTGCGCAATCGATTTATCAAATCAGGCGCTAATGAGGCGATGAGTAAGGAAGGTCGACCGACTCACGCGCTTGTTAAGCACCACAAAGATCTGGCCGCCGGGGGTGTGGCGATGACCACCGTTGCCTATATTGCGGTGTCTGAAATAGGCCGTACTCTGCCAAATCAGATTTGGATACGTCCCGAGATTGTTGACGATTTGAAGATACTAACCGGTGCTGTGCACGCTGAGGGCGGTGCAATTTCTGCACAAATAACTCACGGCGGTTCTTTTGTCACTGGAATGCACGTGAATCAACGATTAATGAGTACCTCGTCAGGGTTTAATCCCGCCGGGATGATGAAAGCCAACTTTCTTACCCGCGGCATGAACGCTGAGGATATGAAAAACGTAATCGCTCAGTTTGTTCTGGCGGCTGAGTTGGCCAGAGACGCAGGATTCGACGCCGTTGAACTGCATATGGGCCATGGCTACTTGCTTAACCAGTTCATCTCGCCCTTGAATAATCGTCGCACCGACAAATACGGTGGCTCAGCGGAAAACCGGGTACGCTTCCCGGCTCAGGTACTGAAGGCCGTCAAGGAAGCCGTAGGTCAACAAATAGCGGTGCTGGCAAAAATCAATGTATCAGACGGTGTTAAGCGTGGCGCAGATGAAAACGATGCCATCGTTACTGCAAAAGCGTTGGAAAAAGCAGGCGCCGACATGCTTGTGTTGTCGGGCGGTAGAAACGTTGAATCAACCTGGTTCATGTTTGGCAGCAATATGAATCGTCCGGTCATTAGTAATATGCTGCGCTCACAAAAGGAGTGGATTGCGGCTTTTATGATGAACGCGGTGGCGCAATCGGAACCCAAAATTTCGTTTAAGGAAATGTATTTTCTGGAATATTCACGCGCCATACGCAAAGCAGTCAGCGTTCCACTCGCTTATTTAGGCGGCGTTAAGTCCTTGGAAAATGCCGAAAAAGCAATGGCCGAAGGTTTTGAGTGCATTGTTTTGGCCAGAGCACTGCTTCATGAGCCGGCGTTGGTCAATAAATTCAGATCCGGAGAACTTATTGCCTCAGGTTGCGACAATTGTAACGCATGTGTTGCCTATATTTATCATCCTGATGGCACGCGCTGTGTGTACAGACCAGAAAATGACCCCGAGCTCTCTGAGCCCATAATGACTGCAACATAGCGCCCTCAGTGATCAAAGCCTCTTAGCTAGTCATCTGCACCAAGGCGCAGCGGAATCAAAATCACGACCGCCAGCAGCAACACACCAACAAAAGACTGTAATAACAGCACATAGTTGCCTGTCATATCCACCACTTTTCCGGCGACAATAAATCCGGGCATAATGATTAAGCTAATCAGTGGTGACATCAAACCCATGGCGCGGCCATAACTCACCAGACCAAACGCTCGCGCCATCATGGCACCCCACACAGGCAGTTGACCGCCTGCGGCCAGGCCCAAAAACGACGCAGCCAACACCATCATGGCGTAGCTGGGTTCTGTCGACAGAATAGCAAAACCAATCGCGACCAAACACATGGCCAGCCAAAGACCAATTTTAAGATTTATTTTATCGGCGGCGTAACCAAATGCGATTTTTCCAACAATACCGCCAATGGCGACAACGGTAATCAATTGTCCTGCATCTGCTGTGCTTTGACCCAGTGCGGTGGCATAGGGTGTAATGTTGGCGAGTATTGAGGTATACACGCTAAAAAGCAGGCTTAATGGAACACCAATCAGCCAGAATGCCGAACTGCCTACAATATTTTTGCTGGTCAGTGCGCCAATGGCTTGATTGCTGCTAGTCTGTAAATGCGCATCTTCAATCTCCAATCCTGCTTCGCCAGGCGTACCTCGAATGCTGAGTACAACAACGGGTAACACGATAAACAGAATTGCATAGGCGAGATACTCCAAGGCGCCGCGCCAGCCGTACTGAGCTATGCCGTATGCCATCAGCATCGGAATGACCATCCCACCAACAGAAGTTCCCAAGGCCGAGATTCCTAATGCTCTTCCTCGACTGGTTGTAAACCATCGGGAAATCGTAGTGGTTGATGGCAGTGAGCCAACCAGCGCATTGGCCAGCGCCATGGTTAACCCAAACAACACAACATACTGGGTAATAGAGGTCACGATCGACAAAACGTATATGCCCGCCGCAAACATAATGGCGCCTGCTGCCATGACCCATCGTGTTGAATAACGATCGACCAAAATGCCGCCCAATGGCATGGCTGCCAAGCCGAAAAACGTACCGGCGCTGAGGCTGTACATCACCTGTTCAAGACCTACATTAAACTCCGCCTGTACCGGTGCTACTAGCAGGCTAACCGCATAGGTAAAAAAGCCCATAACGAATAACTGCGCGATAAAAGTACCGCCAACTATGGCCCATCCGAAAAACATAATCAGTCACCTACTCAATTTGTTGCTTTTCTAACTACAGCGCTACTGCCAGTTGTGCCGCGTCTTCTATCGCACCTTCAATGTAAGTAACACCGGTGCAATCGCCAATGGAGTGCGTCTTCAAGCCCGCCGCCTCAAATTGCTGGGCCAGATCAGTATTGCCGGTCGCGCCCTTCGCGACAATCACGTGGTCACAGGCAATGTTTCTTCGTTGGCCGCGGTAGTTCGTGTAACTAACACTCTGTGCGTCGATGCTGATGTCGCTGGCTTTATTCAGAATCTTGACATCTAAATGCATGAGTTCATCCAACAAGCGAAGTCTGCGTACCAGGTACAATCCTTTTCCCGGCCGGTTTGCGTCGTCAATCAGGGTGACAGCGCGGCCTCGCTCGGCGAGAAATTCTGCCAATTCAAGACCCACTAATTCGGCACCGATGATGGTGACGCGCTGACCCAGTGGCAGCCACGTCTTGGTGGCCAGTCTAACCAGCGGTCCGATTTGAGTCACTCGAGTCAGCGCGCCCATGGTGGTCATAAAACGGGTAAACGCGCTGGTTTTGCGTGCTAGATCAGGACTGTCTTCGGCCATGACCATGGCGCGCATTTCATCACCACTGAACACAAAATCTCTTTCATTGCCTGGAATAGGTGGCATGTCACGTTTAGCGCCTATCGCCACCACCACTTCGTCAGCCTGCAGGCGCTTAACAACGTGCGGGTTTGCTGTGCAGTTAAGGTGAACTTTTACGCCCGACTGTTTTATTTGTCTGCGTTGCCAATGCAGCAAGCGTTCATTAGCCGGGTAGGCGATGCCCGCAAACTGCAATGTGCCACCCAGTCGGTTGCTGCGTTCGAGCAAACTTACTCTGAAGCCCCTTTTGTCCAACCGCAGTGCGGCTTCCATGCCGCCCGGGCCACCACCAACCACTACAATATGGCGTTGGCAGTCGGTGGCGATTAAGGCTCGCTCGGTTTCGCGGCCTGTTTCAGGATTTACCGCACACTTAACAGGGCGGCGCAGGTAAATTTGACTGACGCAGCAATAGCAATACACACAGGGCCGGATCTGTTCTGGGGTGCCCGCTGCGACCTTGGCAGGCAGGTCAGGGTCTGCCAACATTTTGCGACCCATAGCCAAAAAATCGAAATGTCCCTGTTGAATATGGGTATTCGCCGATTCCGGTTCTATCCGTCCCGAGGCAATGACTGGCACGCTAACGACCTGTTTGACGACTGTGGCATTGTTTATCATGCGTTCCGGAACGTGGGGAATATTGGACTCGGAGTGCATGTAACCCTTGCCAGTATCGTGATAAGCACTGACTGTGATAGCGTCTACACCGGCGTTCTCGGCCATGCGCGCCGTGGCTTTGGCATCCTCCAGACAGATCCCTTCCGCTAGACCGAACTCCTCGGAGTCCAGCTTACACCACAGCGCCAGATCATGTCCTACCGCTTTTCGTATGCCGCGTATAATGCGCATCAGCAGGCGTGCTCGGTTTTCCAGGCTGCCGCCATAATCATCGTCACGACTATTGGTTCGAGGCGATAAAAATTCGGAAATGATGTAACCGTGACCACCGTGTATTTCAATGGCGTCAAAGCCTGCGGTTTTGGCACGTACCGCGGCACTTGTGAATTGATCAACCAATTGATCAATGTCTTGCTCGGTCATTACCTGCAATTGCGGAGCTGGCGCCTTAGGATCAAACATGGCGGCAAGTTCCGACTCAAGAAAGGCATTGGTGAAATTGCCGGTTGGCGGCTCCGGATAAGAGGGTACCCATTGCGGCCGTCCTTCGCGGCTGTCTTCTGTTGCCACCATACCCGCGTGGTGCAATTGGGCTGCGATTTTGGCACCGTGCCCGTGCACCGCATCGGTCATTTGACGTAATCCGGAAACAAAACGGTCATCGGATATGGCCACCTGGTTGGGCATATTGCCACCGTGTGGCCAGCCTACGCCAGTCACACCAAGCACAATAAGACCAGCGCCACCTTTCGCCTGACGCTCATGGAAGTCAATGATGCGTTGCCCCACATACCCCTGGGGTTCTGCCAGGTTAATGCCCATCGCGCTCACCACCATGCGATTCCTGATGGACACCTTACCTATCTTGCCTGGCTGCATTAGGGCCGAAAAAGAACTTGCCATGCCGCCCTCATTTTTCTGTTTTCATTGACACTTAGCTACTATGCCGCACTCATTGGTCATTCGCTATAGCAAATATTCTTATAAAAACGTAACCGAACATCAGCAGTGACACAGGCGACCATCGAGTAATGCAACAGATCATGCAGCAAACATTGGACGAGGATCCATTGATACCACGAACTCATATACGTTTTAGAACAAGAATTGAGAAGAAGGCCTTGGCGGCGCCTGATACCAGCAAACCAGTTGAAGAAACTTCAGCCGAGCAAGTAGCGGTCGCAGCACTTATGAAAGGTGTGCATTACTAAACACGTAAAGAGTTGGACTATGCCGTGACATCAACCTGATAGTTCACGGCGACCATCCAATCCTGGAATTCGGGAACCTGCTGCGTCAGAGCCTGGCACAACATGTTCTTGAACGTGGATTCCAGCGGCTGGCCGCGGCCTGGCCATATTCGAAACTTGACGCGATAGTAGTGGTTTCCGATTGAGGTTTCGGTCCAGCCTTCGTGTTCTACTGAACCTTGAAAAATGGCAGGAAACTGCTCCTCAACGGCGCTGGTCATTGTTTCTATCGTGTTAGCGATGCTTTGTAAATCCTTGCAGGAATACGGCACAGAGACATCAACCAGGCAACGGACGAAGCCGTGAGGATAGTTAATGATTTTCGTCAGCGCACGATTGGGAATAAACACTTCGGCGCCCATATGGTTTTGCAACAGGGTAAATCGAATACCCACGCGCTTTACGATACCGGTCTGGCCCCCTATTTCTACCATGTCGCCCACGTCAAAAAGGTCGGTAAACACAACGGTTAAGCCGGTGATAACGTCTTGCACCAGGTTTTGCGAACCAAAGCCAACGGCAAGCCCAATAATGGACGCGCTGGCCAGGTAGGCTTTTAGGGAAACGCCAAATTCTGACAGTATCAGACCAACAACAAGGAAGTAGATGGTGAAGATAAACACGCTGGTCAGCAGGCTGACTATGGTGCGCAGCTTGGAGTATTTTCCTTCGCTTAGATGTCGTTCATTTAGCCGAACACTGTAGCGACTGACAGCGCGCGTCAATACATGAGCGGCGATGGCGAGCAGAAGCAAGGCGAGTATTTTCTGCGCTACTGGAAGTTCATTAAAAAGTTCTAGCATGCGTACAGGAGCTCCCGCTCAACGAGGATTATGTAGGTGTTTTTCCGCTCAGAGGGCCATCCATGGCCCATCCCGCGTCCATCCATGGCGCTAAAGCTTGCCCCGCGACCGAAGGGAGTGCTTTGAGTCTTCGCTCCAAAACACCTACATAATCCTCGCTGAGCTACCTCGGCGGGAACTGCTGGCATGCGCATAAGCTGATTGTCTGTCGCCGGATCACGTGAGAGTGTGCGCAAAGTTTTGCTTGCGGTCAATCGGATTAGCAACGACGAGCAACGCGCAAATGAACGAAATGGTCACTCCATTTGAATGCTACTGTGCTGCAGCGAACAAGGATCCTGGAGTACACTGCCTAAAGAAGATAATCGTACTACTGTTGGGGAGCAAGACAATGAAAAGTCTGGAAAACAAAATAGTTCTGGTTACTGGTGGTGGTAGTGGTATCGGGCGTGCAATCTGCGAAGTCGTTGCGCGCGAAGGGGCCTCAGTGGTGGTTGCGGACTTTAACGCTGAGGCAGGTGAGCAAACAACGGCAGATTTGCAGGAAAACGGTACGCAAGCGCTGTTTGTTCAGGCCGATCTGACTAAGGAAGATCAAGTTGAAGCAATGGTCAAAGCGGCGGTGGACCACTTCGGCCATCTGGATTGCGCTTGCAATAACGCAGCTCTGAGTCGAGGGCGCGGTGCGATTGAGGCATTTTCGCGTGACGATTTTGAATTTGCGCTGGAATACTCACTGACAAATACCTGGCTGTCGATGAAGTATGAAATCGCTGCGTTGCGCAAAAATGGTGGCGGTGCAATCGTCAATATTTCATCGAATGCCTCTTTGCGCGGTGACGCATTTAATACGCCCTATGCAACGGCAAAAGGCGGCGTAAATACGCTGACAAAAAGCAGTGCCGCTGAATTGGCGCGAGCTGGCATACGAATTAACGCAGTATCGCCGGGAGTGATCCGCACGCCGGGCGTGCAAAAATACATTGACGAAAATCCTGATGTAGAAAAGCAACTTAATAAAACCTCAGCGGTTGGTCGTATGGGAGAACCCAGTGAAATTGCAGAAGCTGTGGCCTTCTTCTGTTCGGAACGCGCCTCTTTTATCACAGGACAGCTGTTGTCTGTAGATGGCGGTGCCACCGTTAAGTAAAGCTGACGGGCTCACAGCGATGCACTGGCAATAAGAGACCGAAAAATCTCTTAGCTGCGGCTCCATCACTCGCTTACTATGCCGCAATGGGTGTGGTTAACGTCTTTTATTGTTGCAGATGGAAAATGTGGCGCGCTGTGTTAGCCTGGTCATCGCACTGACAAGTTATTCAGAACCTTTACTACGCCGCGAACGCCATTGGCTACCCGTTCGGCAGTACTTCTTTCGTCATTGGAATCAACAAAACCACTTAGACTCACTGTTCCACGGTTAACATCTACATTGATCTCAAACGCCGTGGTATTAGAATTTTTCGCCAAGGCACCTTTTACTCTCGCCAAAAGAAGCTTATCGTCTACGTAACGACCTGTACTTCGTGTGCCTTCTGCCAGGCTCAATCGATTGTCTACCGTTTTTACCCCGCTGATGTTTCGCGCAATCTTGCCGGCTTTGGCAATTTCCTCTTCCGAGTCAGCAAAACCACTTAAACGCACGCTGCCTCTATCAACATCTACATCGATATCAAGACCATCGGTGACGCCATCAGCAAGCAACGAGGCTTTTACCTTGGTAGCAATCGCCGTATCATCCAGCACTTCGCCCGCAGAGCGTTTGGTGGGTGAGCCAGAACAGGCGGTCAGAAAGGCTGCCAGTAATATCAATGTGATAAAGCGGCGCATAGAAGTTCGCGCGCTGTCTGCTAAAAAACCCTTGCTCATAGTCTGTCACCGTTTAATACTTGAAAATCGCCACGCTAATACTAGCAAAGCCTCTGAGCTTTAAGTATGCGTATTGTGGTCAATCACAACAGTTTACAATAAGGTTGCATCATAGCTAGATTTTGCAGTGAATGCGGTACCGCTCTGGAAACCAAGGTGCCCGCTGGTGATAACCGCGAGCGCCAGGTGTGCGCCGGCTGTGGGCATATTGACTATGTGAACCCTACCATCATTGTGTCGTGCCTTGCTTACCATGAACAAAACTTGGTGTGGGTCAAAAGAGCGCAACAACCGCAACGCGGTTTTTGGGTGATTCCGGCCGGGTTTCTGGAATGTGATGAGTCGCTTGAACAAGGTGCGCTGCGGGAATTGTTTGAGGAAACAAGCCTCACGGCGCGAGAGGACAGTGTTGAACTTTACACCATGGGTACGCTGCGCTACACCAATGAGGTGTATATCGTTTTTCGCGCTGAACTGGAAAATATCGACTACACACTAAACCATGAAGTCCTTGATGTTGGCTTATTTCAGCAAGATAACGCCCCATGGGGTGAGTTAGCGTATCCGGTGATGGAAAGTTATATCCGTCGCTTCTATACCGAATTGCAAACCGGTCAGTTCAAACCGTATCTCGGCGACTTTTCCAGCACTGGGAATATCACTCGCGACCTGCGCAATGACTGATGAGCAGGGGGCTGCCAATTCCGCCATCTCGCGGCTGGGAACGGCGTTGCTGAACGGCAATACACTGACTGTGCTCACGGGCGCAGGCATTTCCACCGATTCGGGCATCCCTGCTTATCGAGATCACACAGGCCGCTGGTTGGCGAGTCAACCCATACAGCACCAGGAATTTATCAGCGACCTAAATGCGCGGCAGCGCTATTGGGCCCGAAGTATACTTGGTTGGCCCGCAGTGGCTGCCGCACAACCCAATACGGCGCATTCGGCGCTGGTGGAGTTGGAGAAGCGTGGCTTGATAGACATTTTGGCAACGCAGAATGTTGACCGATTGCATCAGCGCGCCGGTCAGCGAAAAGCCGTTGATTTGCATGGGCGGCTTGACCAGGTGGTGTGTCTGAGTTGTGATCGCCGTTCAACAAGAGCTGACCTGCAGAATGTTTTGGCGCAGGAAAACCCATCATTTGCACAGCAGTCTGCGGTGGTGAAGCCCGACGGCGACAGTGATGTGAGCGCGATTGACGTGGCCAGTTTTCGGGTGCCAGCCTGCGACGCTTGCGGTGGTATTTTAAAGCCCGACGTTGTATTTTTCGGTGGCAGCGTTTCTCGAGACGATATAGCAAGGGTTAAGCAATCCATTGATTCAACGTCGGGACTCTTAGTGATCGGCAGCTCCTTGCAAGTGTTCTCTGGCTACAGGTTCTGCAAGTACGTGACAGACGCAAACAAGCCACTCTATATTATTAATCGTGGCGACACGCGCGCCGACCACCTGGCAACAGAAAAATTCACTATGGGAGTGGCCGAGTGCCTGACACAACTGCTGTGATGGCATTTTTTGCGACCTGCCCGCGCTATATGGAAGAGTTGCTGGCCGCAGAAATCATCGATTGCGGTGCCGAGGATATTCGCCAGAGCATAGGCGGTGTCAATTTTACTGCAACGCTCACGCAAGCTTATCAACTTTGCTTGTGGTCACGGCTTGGCAACCGCGTTTTACTTGAAATAAGCCGGGGTCGCATCGACAGCCGCGATGGACTCTATGCGCTGGTATCAAGCGTTGATTGGACAACTCATATCAATGCCGGTAGCACAATCGTGGTTGATTTTACCGGAAACTCTCACGCCATTCGCAACACCCAGTTCGGCGCTCAGGTGGTAAAAGACGCCATAGTCGATCAGTTTCAGGGGGATGAACGCCCCAGTATCGATAAGCGCGCGCCAGATGTCAGAATAAACGCGCACTTAGCCAAAGGTCAGCTAACGCTGTCGATTGACCTTAGCGGCGATAGTTTGCATAGAAGACACTACCGCGAAGGTGGTGGTGAAGCACCTCTTAAGGAAAACCTGGCGGCCGCAATTGTAATGCGTTCGCGCTGGAATAAAATGTGCGATTCAGACTGCGTCAAGACTGTAATGGTTGACCCCATGTGCGGTTCCGGCACCTTGCTTATCGAAGCGGCCTTGATGGCCTTTGACATTGCCCCTGGCTTGCGCAGAACGCATTGGGGTTTTACCCGTTGGAAACAGCATCAGCCTAACGAATGGCAAACCTTGCACCTGGAAGCTGAACAACGGCGTACCAAGGCGTTGGCGAACAAGCAGGTACACTTTCATGGCTTCGACCAGGACCAACGAGTGCTGGAGATAGCGCGAAGCAGTGTTAAGGCGCTGGGTCTTGATGACGTGTTTTCCTTGGAACAGAAAAGCGTCAACGATCTAAACAAGGTTGAAGCCCAACCAGGCTGCGGTTTGTTATTGTGCAACCCACCTTATGGAGAGCGTTTGGGTGAACTGAGAGAGCTTGAGAACCTCTATTCCACGCTGGGCGGTCACCTCAAACAATACTTCAGTGGCTGGTGTGCGGCCGTGTTTAGCAGCAATATCGAACTACTGGATGAGTTGCGCCTGCGTTCAGATAAAAAATATCGGTTCAGGAACGGCCCGTTGGATGCGCAGTTGCGTCTTTTTGATATAGCAAAACCCAGAGAAGCGTCTGTTTCAGTGAAGCCTACGGAGCCGCTGCGACTGGCACGTGCTAAGTCGGCCCCGGAGCTAGTCAACAGGTTATTAAAGAATCAGCAGCGCTTGCTGAAGGCTTTGAAGCAACGCGACACTAATTGTTATCGTTTGTACGACGCCGACATTCCTGAATATGCATCAGCCATTGACGTGTACGCCAACCACGCGGTGGTCAGCGAATACGTGGCTCCTGACACTGTACCAGAGCGTATTGCAAAGCAGCGTTTCGATTCCACCATGGCCAGTGTTGCCGAAGTGCTGTCGCTGCCCGGCGAGCGCGTTATCGCAAAGCGCAAAGTACGTCAAAAAGGCAAAACACAGTATCAACGTACAGGTCGCAACAGTGAATTAATTCAGGTTCACGAAGGCAGCGCTCAGCTATTGGTCAATTTGCACGACTATCACGACACTGGCCTGTTTCTGGATCATCGACCAGTCCGTTCGCTTTTGGCCCGGCAGGCGCGAGGCAAACGTTTTCTGAATCTGTTTTGCTACACCGCAACGGCTACCGTTCACGCAGCTCTTGGCGGTGCTTCATCCAGTATCAGCGTGGATATGTCGGCACCGTATATCGCCTGGGCACGAAAAAATTTGCTGCTAAACAAGCTGAACGTGTACGAGCACACGCTGGTGCAGGCGGACTGTCTTACCTGGTTAGCCGACTGCAGAGAACGCTTCGATTTGATTCTTCTTGATCCGCCCTCATTTTCCAATTCAAAGCGAATGGACAGTGTACTGGAAGTGCAGCGCGACCATGTGCAACTGATTGAGCAATGCGTTGCGCTACTGGAGCCTGGCGGTGAGCTGGTGTTCTCAACCAATAAACGCAAATTCCGCCTGAACGGCGAGGCCTTGGCCGATCTCCAGGTTCAGGACATCACTAAACGAACGCTGGACGCCGATTTCCGTCGCGCAACACCCGCTCATCAGTGCTGGTTAATCACTGCGGCCTAAAAAAATGTCGCGAAATCGCTGATTGTCATCTTAATGTCACAATTTACCACCAAAATGCACGCGTCACACAACTGACATCAAACTGTCTTTAAAACAACACAGAGGAACTTCATGATGCAAGGTGTATTAGCGGCTTTGAGCAGCGGCTTGTTAGGGGTACTGGTATCTTCGCCAATTCTTGCGGGTACCGTGACGTCTGACGGCGCGGATCTAATCTTGAAAACCAAAGGTGGCTTTGAAGTGAAAACCGCGGATGGCGATTACAGCTTCAAAGTAGGTGGTCGAATTATGCTCGATTACAACTCCTACGACGGCGTAATCAATACAGCAGAAGGCGAAACTGGCAGTGATGTGTGGTTCAGGCGCGCCCGACTGGAAATAAAGGGGAAGGCAAAAGACTGGTCTTACTTGATGTCCTACAACCTCACCGGCAGCGGATCAATTGATCAGCTGCACGCCAGCTACAACGGTTTTGGCAAGCTCGCGAAGCTAACCATGGGCCAGCAAAAAGAGGATTTTGGACTGGACGACACTGGCAGTTCAAAGTGGATTACCGGTATAGAACGTTCCTTGGCATCCGATGCATTTGATACTGGAAACAATTTGGGTATCAAGCTGCACGGCAGCACCGACATGATCAGCTACTCGGTGGGCGCTTACAAAGAATCAATTGACGGCGACGACAATTCACTGGACACCTCGTTTACGGGGCGATTTGTGTTCAGACCCATAGTTAATGATGATCTGTTGGTACACCTGGGCGCCGGTTTTAGTGTGCGCGACGGCGAGTTCGATTCACTGGGTGCGCGTTTGGGTGTTCGCGGTGGCGAAGACAAAACCGCCAATCGCAGCCGCGTTCGCTATGCGGGCGGACTGTCCGGTGATGAGCAGCAGAGCATGAACCTTGAAGCGGCCGCTATGTTTGGCCAAGCGCATGTTCAAGCGGAATACTTCTCCTCTGAAGTGAGCGGTGCCGCGGCACCTGATTTGGAAGTTGATGGATACTACCTTCAATTTGGTTGGGTATTGACGGGTGAAAACCGAAGTTATAAGAACGGTGCAGGTGTGTTCGACAAGATCAAACCGTCTGGTCCGGGCGGCGCCTGGGAATTGTTTGCTCGTTACGATGTATTGGATGTGAGCGGAACGGAAGCTGATCCTTCGATTACAGTGGATGGCGGCGATGCGGATATCTTCACCCTAGGGGCGAATTGGTACATCAACAGCAACGCCAAAGTGTCGCTGAACTATGTAACGTCTGAAACCGACCAGCCTATCAATGGAGAAGATGATGGCGATGCGATTGTGGCGCGATTACAATTCGTGTTTTGAAGACTTATTGATGCCGGCCTATGGCTGACAGGACCATACTGATTGTTGAAGACGAAGTGCCAATTCGCGACATGCTGCGAATTGCACTGGGCAATGCGGGCTATAACACGCTGGAAGCAGGTGATGTGCACAGTGCCCATGTGCAGGTGGTGGATCATCAGCCAGACCTGATTTTACTCGACTGGATGTTACCAGGCTCCAATGGTCTTGAACTGATTCGCCGTCTGAAAAGAGATTCAGCAACCAGCGGCATCCCCGTGATTATGTTGACGGCGCGCGCCGAAGAAGACAACAAGATTGGTGGTTTGGACGCTGGCGCCGATGACTATATGACCAAGCCGTTTTCTCCCAGAGAACTGCTGGCCAGAATCAAAGCCTTGCTGCGTCGTGTTGTTCCGGATGTTGATGCGGTCAAGTTGCAGTGTGGGCAACTGTTCATGGACCTTGAAAGTCATATGGTATCAATTGATGGTTCAGCCATTGACATAGGCCCCACTGAATTTCGCTTGCTGCAATTTTTCATGACGCATCGCGATAAAGTGTTTAGTCGTTCGCAGATTCTGGATAATGTATGGGGCAATACGGCCTACCTGGAAGAGCGCACCATTGATGTGCACATTCGGCGCCTGAGGAAGGCGCTTAAGGCGGAGGGTGTGACCGATCTTAGTCATTATCTCCAGACCGTTCGTGGTACTGGCTACCGTTTCTCAGTGCCCTGATTTTGAAAAAGTCTGAACTCTCGCTGTTGGTTCTCTGTTTGCTGCTAAGCATTGCAGCTGCCTGCTTGTTGTTTGGATTGTCATGGCAGGCGATCTTTGCTGGTATGGCCCTAGGCGCCGGCGGTTATGCCGTCAGCTGCATTATTCGCTTGCGCCGTGTATATCACTGGCTGAAATTTGATACCGATTCCGAGCCTCCCGATAGTGCCGGCGAATACGGCGATGTGTTGGATGAACTTCACCGAATGAGGACAAGTTCACTACACCAGGCGGAACGTGCTGAACAACGAATAATACATTTACAGAACTCCTTTGCCTCATTGGATGAGGCCGTGATCTTGTTAAACGACGCTGGCGAAATAGATTGGTCCAATCAAGCGGCTGAGCGCTTGTTTGGACTGCAATTTCCAGAAGACCACGGGCGTGCATTAGTCACATTGATTCGTGCGCCGGAGTTTTTGAGCTACTTTGATGACGGCGAGTATGAACAACCATTGTCAATTGCCGCACCTATGTCGGAAGTAGGTCAGCTGGAAGTCAGCGTAACCTGGTTTGGCGCCGGCAATCGCATGGTGTTCGTTCGCGATGTTACTGAAGTGAGACGGCTTGAGCAGATTCGAACGGACTTTATCGCGAATGTCTCGCACGAATTGCGCACACCGTTGACGGTTATCAGTGGCTACCTTGAAGCGATGCAGGATGGCGAATCGGAATGGCAGGCCGCCTTACAACAAATGAGCAGTCAGGCCGATCGAATGGAATCTTTGCTCACTGATCTCACCCAGTTAAACAAACTTGAGTCTGTTGTTGAGCGGTCCCAGCATGATGTTATTGATATCAAAACCATGATTGGAATGATGTTCGATGGGGTGAGTGTTCAGCGACCTGAGCAAAAACTGGAAATCAAGCAAAAAACGGATGCTCAGTTACTGGGCAACAGGGAAGAGCTGTACAGTGCGTTTTCAAATCTGATTAACAATGCCAGCAAGTACAGTGATGTAAACGGCAAGATAGTCGTCACCTGGAAGCTCGATGCCACCGGCGCGAGTCTCACTGTAAGTGACAATGGCGTAGGTATAGAAGCACAACATCTACCTAGATTGACCGAGCGCTTCTATCGTGCGGATCCAGGCCGGCACCGGTCTACTGGCGGCACTGGTCTGGGCCTTGCCATTGTAAAGCACGTGCTGCTGCGGCATCAGGCAGCCCTAAAAATTGAAAGTACGCCCGGACAAGGAAGTACGTTTACTTGTTTGTTTCCTGAAGAGCGTGTGGTGCGTGCGGCGCCCGAAACCTAATTACTTCTTTCTGACCTTTTTTCGCGAACTGTCACATTAGTGTCATTTTTTCTTGTTACCTTGCAACCATCGCCAAACATGAGGATTGAGGAATGATTAAGCGATTGATAGCTACTGCCAGCTCTGTGCTAATGCTCAGCAGCACTCTTGCGAACGCTGATGGTCTGGACGAAAATTTGCCTGACTACCAGAAAGTCAGCGGTATTGCTGGAAACTTGTCCAGCGTGGGTTCGGATACCTTGGCCAACCTGATGACTTTATGGGCTGAGGAGTTCAAGCGAGAATACCCCAGCGTCAATATTCAGATTCAAGCGGCGGGATCATCTACCGCACCGCCCGCACTCAGTGAAGGCACATCTAATCTAGGCCCAATGAGCCGAAAGATGAAAGACAACGAGCTCGAAGCGTTTGAAAACAAGCACGGCTACAAGCCTACGGCAGTACCTGTTGCGATTGATGCGCTCGCCGTTTATGTGCATAAAGACAATCCCTTGAAAGGTTTGTCATTGCCCCAGGTAGACGCAATTTTCTCGTCGAACAGAACGTGTGGCGGCAGTGACGACATCTCGAATTGGGGTGGCACTGGCCTTACTGGGGCTTGGCAGTCGCGTGACATACAACTGTTTGGGCGTAACTCTGTGTCTGGCACCTACGGTTATTTCAAGAAAGTAGCTCTCTGTAAAGGCGACTTCAGAGATACGGTGAATGAGCAGCCTGGTTCCGCCTCGGTAGTGCAATCGGTTTCAACGTCTATCAATGGCATAGGGTATTCGGGTATTGGCTACCGAACGTCCAGTGTGCGGGCATTGCCGCTGTCAAAGAAAGATGGTGATGATTATGTAGAGGCATCACCTGAAATGGCCGTTGCTGGCAAGTACCCTTTGTCCCGCTTTCTGTACACTTACGTGAACAAGCACCCCAGCAAAGACTTGAGCCCGCTTGAAGGCGAGTTTATCAAGCTTGTATTGTCTAAATCAGGTCAGGAAGTGGTATTAAAAGACGGTTACATTCCGCTGCCAGCGGCGGTAGCAGACCGAACTCTGGAAAAGCTAGGGCTAAGGGTACCTCTATGAGTACCTCGAGACCCCTGGCGTCACGAGGAACTCATAGAGTTGCCCTTTCGTGACGCAGTCAAGTGAATCACTGCTGCTGGAAAAAGACAGTTTCTTTCAGCGCAAACGCCGATTTAAAGACCGCTTTGCTCGCCATGCCATTGCTGGTGGCGGGCTGGCGGTTATCGGTGCGATTCTGCTTATATTTCTCTACCTGGTCTATGAGATTGCGCCACTGTTCCAGTCGGCGTCAGTAGACGAAAAAACCAGCTTCCAAATTAGTGGCGATACGCAAGCCTTACACATTGCCCTTGAAGAGCAGGGTGAGTTGTTTCTACGCCTTAATGATGAAGGTATCGCTGAGTTTCGCGAGGTCTCATCTGGCGCGCTGCGAAAATCGGTAACACTGTTAGACCCCTCAGAATCAATCGAGAGCTTTGCTACCGCAAGCAATGAAAGCCGAGTTATTGCGCTGGGGCTTTTAAACGGGTCGGTTAAAGTCGTCAAGCATGCGTATCGTTCAGTCTATCGGGGCGACGTGCGGGAGATTGTGCCTGACATCGAATACCCCTTGGGGGAGAGCGCGCGCGTGCTCACTGACTCCAGCAATCCGATTAAGATATTGGCCGTAAGAGACGGTGAAAATCAAGCCACTATCGCTGCCATGGACTCAAGCGACATTCTGCACTTGATGGTGATAGAGAAAGAGCAAAATTTTCTTAGTGAAGAATGGGAGTTTAGCGAGCAGCTATTTGATGTAGAGGACGTTGGTAGCGACGTTCGCAAGCTTATTGTTTCAGAAGACCAGCGCTACCTGTTTGTACTTAGCCAATCAGACGATCTGAAAATATATGATTTAAGCAATGTGCGTCAAGGCGGTATTGATGCGTTGGTGGGGCAGTATAGTCTGAGCCCAGGCAATACCGTGAATGATATGCGCTTTTTGTTGGGCGGTATTTCCCTTCTGGTGCACGACAGCAGCGGCCAGTTAACGCAGTGGTTCTGGCAATCATTTGATGGCCAGCGCCGTTTGGAAAAGGTACGCACGTTTCCCGGCGCAGATGGTAAGGCGACGGTACTCACCGAACAGCGACGCAAAGGTGTGGCCGTGATCAGCCACAGTGGTTTATTACAATTGGCGTACACCACATCATCACGTATTGCCTTTGAAGAAAATATTGAATTCAATGGCCCTGTCAGCCAGGCGGCGATATCGCCCAGAGCTAACCTCTTACTGTTGGAAGACGGCCAAGGCACTATTCGTGTTTGGGACATAGACAATGAACACCCGGAAACGTCGTTTGGTGCGTTGTGGGACGAAGTCTGGTACGAAAGCTACAGCGAGCCGGAATACGTCTGGCAGTCTTCCGCATCAAACAATGACTTTGAACCAAAGTACAGCTTCGCGCCGCTCGCGTTTGGTACTTTAAAAGCCGCGTTCTATTCGATGATGCTGGCCGCACCCTTAGCGATCTGTGGTGCTATTTATACCGCTTTTTTCATGGCGCCCGCGCTCCGGCGCAAGATAAAACCGCTGGTTGAGTTAATGGAGGCATTGCCTACCGTCATTCTCGGATTCCTGGCGGGCCTCTGGTTGGCGCCATTTGTTGAAAAACACCTCCCGGCAATATTCTCGATGCTGCTTTTCTTGCCGCCCGCGATTGTTCTGGTGGCCTATGGGTGGAGCAAGTTGCCCATTCGATTTCGCGAATCAATGCCCGAAGGTTTTCACGCGGCGGTGTTGATTCCTGTGGTACTGGTTCTGGCCTATCTATGCATAGCTGGCAGCCAACCCATGGAACTGTTGTTCTTCGACGGCGATGCGCGCGCATGGTTGACCAATGACCTGGGTGTATCGTTTGATCAGCGCAATGCTCTGGTAGTGGGTGTCGCAATGGGCTTTGCGGTTATTCCAACCATTTTCAGTATCACCGAAGACGCCATCTTCGCCGTACCCAAGCATCTGTCTAATGGCTCATTGGCCTTGGGCGCAACTCCTTGGCAAACCTTGCTAAGAGTGGTTATGCCTACGGCAAGCCCCGGAATATTTTCCGCACTGATGATTGGTTTGGGTCGCGCCGTCGGTGAAACCATGATTGTACTGATGGCCACGGGCAACACGCCCATCATGGACGCAAATATTTTTGAAGGCATGCGCACGCTGGCTGCCAATATCGCCGTGGAAGTTCCGGAAGCGGAAGTGGACAGTACCCATTACCGAGTGCTGTTTTTGGCTGCATTCGTGCTGTTTATGTTTACCTTTATCGTCAATACCGTCGCTGAACTTGTACGCCAGCGTCTAAGGGAGCGTTATGGATCACTCTAAGGTGCATGCCAATTCGCTTTATCGATCGCAGAATCAGACTATAGGCAGCTGGTTCAGAAGCGGTGAGCCATGGATTTGGGTAACCGGTTCCGCGGTAGCCGTCAGCGTGATCGCAGTGGTTGGCTTACTGTTAATACTGGCCGTTCGTGGTTTGGGGCATTTCTGGCCCTCGAACATTGTCGAGTTTGACTATGTAGACGCGCGCAGTGGCGAGCAGATGATAGTGGCTGGGCAGTTAGCTGACAGTGAACAGGTGAGCCTGGAACAACTCAACTCGTCTGGCCTTGAACTGGATGCCAGCCTGGGTGAGATTCGCCGCCGCGACTTGATGAAAACAGGTAATCGCGATCTGACCGGTGCGGATTTTCGTTGGTATCTCTATGAACGCATGAGCAATATCCGACAGCCTGACGGTTTGATGGTGATTGAGCGCCGTGAGTGGGGCAATTTCTATGGCTATTTGCTGGCCGTGAAAGAAGCCGGCACTATTGTCACGGAAAATTCGGCCAAAGAGTTTTCTGCACCGGTGTGGGAAGAGTTTCAATCGCGCCTGCAACGCGCACTTGAGCTGAATGACACGATTCAGGATATCGAAAAAAACGACACTCGCGCGTTAAATTATCGCCTTGAGAAACTTCGCCTGGATGAACGCGGCCTTGAACTGCAGAAAGATCTGGACGACAAGCTCAGACAAATAGAATTAGCTCGCATTACCGAGGCGCGCGCGGAAATAGCAGTGAAGTACGAAGTCTTGCAAGAGACCTTAAACGATTTGCACCAACAAATTGAGCGCGACTCGTTTACGGCAGTCACCGCTACCGGGCAGGAGGTGGAGTTGACCTTTGCCAAGGTAGTTCATGCCTTGCTGCCCAATCAAATGTCTGCGTTTGACAAGGTACTGGCGTGGTTTGCAAAGCTTGCTGAGTTTCTTTCCGAAGACCCACGCGAAGCAAATACGGAAGGCGGCGTGTATCCCGCTATATTTGGTACCGTACTCATGGTGTTGCTGATGTCCATCATGGTTACACCGTTTGGTGTGGTGGCGGCGGTGTATTTGCGTGAATACGCCAAACAGGGTGTAATCACACGTACAATACGTATTGCCGTTAATAATCTCGCTGGCGTACCATCGATTGTCTATGGCGTGTTTGGACTGGGCTTTTTCGTTTACGGTGTAGGCGAGCAGATCGACCATCTGTTTTTTGAAGCGGCCTTGCCCGCACCTACCTTTGGCACACCGGGATTGCTTTGGGCGTCATTAACCCTGGCCATTCTAACCGTACCGGTTGTTATTGTGGCCACCGAAGAGGGCTTGGCACGTATACCGCGCTCCGTGCGCGAAGGCAGCTTGGCTCTAGGAGCAACCAAAGCGGAGACTCTGTGGCGCGTAGTGCTGCCGATGGCCAGTCCGGCAATGATGACAGGTGTGATTTTGGCGGTGGCACGTGCTGCCGGTGAAGTGGCCCCGCTAATGCTGGTGGGCGTGGTAAAGCTGGCACCGGCCTTACCGTTGGACGGCAATTTTCCGTTTCTGCATCTTGACCAGAAGTTTATGCATCTTGGTTTCCACATTTATGACGTTGGATTTCAAAGCCCGAATGTAGAAGCCGCACGACCATTGGTGTACGCCACAGCGCTGCTATTGGTAGTAGTGATTGCAGTACTTAACTTTTCGGCAGTGAGTATTCGCAATCGACTGCGCGAAAAATACAAAGCCCTGGAGCATTGAATCAAAGTGACTGAACCTAAAGAAAATGTGTGTCTGGAAGTAAAAGGTTTGCAGTTGTTTTATGACAACGATAAGCAGGCTTTGAAAGACATTGATATGTACATTATGCAGCAACGCGTTACCGCATTTATTGGGCCCAGTGGCTGCGGTAAGTCCAGTTTGCTCCGTTGTTTTAATCGCATGAATGATCTGGTGGATGGCTGCCGCGTAGAAGGGCAGATATTACTCGATGGCACGGATATTTATGACAGTAAAGTCGATGCTTCCCGTCTGCGTCAGCGTATTGGCATGGTGTTTCAAAAACCCAATCCGTTTCCAAAAACGATTTACGAAAATGTCGCGTACGGCCTGCGAATTCAAGGCGTGAATAAAAAACGCGTACTTGACGAAATTGTTGAAAAATCTCTGCGAGATGCCGCCTTGTGGGACGAAGTCAAAGACCGATTGCATGACTCTGCGCTTGGCCTGTCTGGTGGTCAGCAGCAAAGATTAGTCATTGCGCGTACTATTGCGATAGAGCCAGAAGTACTGTTGCTGGACGAGCCCGCATCTGCGTTGGATCCCATATCGACCTTAAAGATCGAAGAGTTGATTAATGATTTGAAGTCCAAATACACCATCATTATTGTGACGCACAATATGCAGCAAGCAGCACGGGTGTCAGAATTTACTGCGTTTATGTATCTCGGTGAACTCATTGAGTTTGGCGACACCAACCGAATATTTACCAACCCCAACGAGAAGCAAACCGAAGACTACATAACCGGCCGATACGGTTAAGCAAGGCGACCACACATAGGCGGAGTAAGGAAATGGACAAGAGCGGATATTCACAGCACATTTCACAGCAATACAATGAAGAGCTGGAAGACGTTAAGAAAAGCATGCTGGAAATGGGCGGCCAGGTTGAAAAGCTGGTTGCCGATGCTATCACCAGCATCATCGATGGCGACAGTGCGATAGCCGAACAGGTTAGGGAAAACGACAAACCGGTCAATGCCATGGAGTCCGACATTGACGAGGAGTGCGCTCGAATACTGGCGCGGCGCCAACCGGCAGCGAGTGATTTGCGGCTGGTGCTGGCGATCACGCGTGCGTCTACGGATTTGGAGCGTGTGGGCGACGAAGCAGGAAAAATCGCAACGCAAACGATTGAACTGGCCGAAGCCGGCAGATCACCTGGCGGATATACCGAGATACAACACATGGGCACCAGTGTGCGAGGAATGCTGCACGATGCTTTGGATGCGTTTGCTCGCATGGACGAAACACTGGCGTTGAAAGTAGCCGAGCAAGACAAAGAAGTTGACCGCTATTACGGTTCAGCGATGCGCGTCGTGTTAACCTTGATGATGGAAGACCCACGAAGTATTTCGCGCGTACTCAACATCATGTGGGCGCTGCGTTCACTCGAGCGTGTAGGCGATCATGCGCGCAATATTGCGGAACATGTTATCTACCTGGTGAAAGGCAAAGACGTTCGCCATGTTGGTCTCAAGGAAATGGCCAAGCAGGTTAAGAAATAGGCGGCTGGCTCGCAAAGAGAGTAGGTCCCCACTCAGCGCAGGTCTCACGAATCTCACAATTAAGACGGTCCAAAATGTCTATATTTTCCAGTTCGGCGAGCAACACAGAGTGTTGAAAGCTGAACCCGTGTACCTCGCTGACCACAACCCGATGGGTGCAGGAAGGCGCCCATCGTCATTGCTTTTGAGTATGCGAGAGACTGTAGACTCAGATAATTTAATGGAATGGTAGCGTTACATAGACTGCACGATGCGAATTGAGCCTATATAACACTTGCGCAGGAGAAAGAGCACTTTCTCCTCACTCATTGCCATTACGACTAAGCAAATTTAGCGGCATGTTCGGAAGTAGCGCTGCGTAAACTCAGCGAATGAACCAGGCATTTGACCAGTGAGCTCTTGAAAATCTGAGCTGCAATTCGATTCGCCGCCAGATCGTATCATGGTGAACAATTGTTTACGCATGCGAATGTCCCATCGGCGGATGCCCTGTGCTTGCATTATTAGCGCGATGACCCAAAATGGTGGAGACAGATATCGCACGCTACGACCAGTTGTTTTACTAAGCTCGTGTGCTGCGGCTTCCATGTTGATGGCTTCCGGGCCATTAATTTCGTAAGTTCTCTGCCAAGGCCCGTTTTGACGGAATAATGTTGATGCGGCCAGGGCAACATCTCGCGCATCTATAAGCGACACTTTGGCATTTCCAAATGGCAATGGCAGGAGGCCCCGCTGTGAGATTGCGGCGCTTAACTCTAAAAAATTCTGCATGAACATTGTTGGTCGAAGAATGGCCCATTCCAGTCCACTGTTCTTCAAATACTGTTCGACATGGGCGTGGTTGGCTCCATAGGCCAAAGGCGGATCCAAGCCCGCTGCAAAAGCTGAAGATTTAACAATACCACGCACGCCACACATTTTAGCCGCGTCGATCACAGCGCATTCTTGCTTAACCTGATCTGGACTGTCGCCGCTAAGCAAGAAAACTAAATCTACTCCCTGCAGAGCTGTTCTTAAGCTAGAGGGGCATGTTAGATCCGCATAAACAGGCCGAACCCCTTCGGGAAGTTCTGCATTACTGCGACGCAGCATTGCACTGCAAGGGAATTCATGACTACGCAGCTGCAACAGTAATTCGTAGCCCACCGTACCCGTAGCGCCGACAACTAAAACGTGACCTCGATTCATGATGAGAGTTGTTTACCCAATTTTCGCACGCACCGTTGAGCGTCTTGCATTAGCTCAAATACAATATCTTTTGCTGGCATAGTCTCTCGAATACATCCGACACCTTGGCCGCATGACAGCGCCATGTCTTCAATTTGACCTTCGGTGACTGTCGTGGGAGGAAAGCTTGCAAACTGATCGAGTGGAACTCTTTTTCCGTTCAATAGAGTACTGCCTAGTTCGGTACGATCTGCATCGCCAGCATCGATACGATGCTCTAAACCGTGCCAGCGTCGGCTTGTTGAATTGGAAAGGACTCTTAGAGGATTAAACTCTGCTGTTTCACGGCCATATATATTTGTGATGACGGTTCGCGATCCACTTTGGGTGGCCAATACTTCTTGCTGGTAGCGAGGGTGGGCTTGTGATTCAGGACACGTGATAAAACGAGAGCCCACCCAGACAGCATCCGCTCCTAGCGCCAATGCCGCTGCCACTTGCTGGCCGTTAGTGATGCCGCCGCCGGCAAGTACCGTCAGAGGTTTTACCGCCTCAACCACCTCGGGCACTAATACAAACGTCGGCAAAGTGGAAAGATTGTGACCACCTGCCTCCAACCCCTGTGCAATCACTGCGTCAACGCCGTCGTCCAAAGCGCGTACAGCAGCCTCGGCACTGCCAATTTGTTCCCACACATGAATGCCGGCCTGGCTCAGACTCTGTATCCACGCCTCGGGTATGGGTCCCCAGTGAAATGAAGCAACGGAAGGTTTTATGTCCAATAGCGCATCGATATGTTCATCGCTTGCGAACGGCACAATGAGGTTGATGTTCAGTGGGGAGGTTAAATTCTGAGGAAGATGACTAACCTCTCTACTTAGCTGCTCTGGGCTGAGAACGCCGACAGCTATCGTCCCCATACCCCCCGCATCCATGACTGCGGCCGCAAGGTGGTGTGTCGACCCGAGAAAAGCCATGGCTGCATTGACTATTGGAAATCGCGTTTTATAGGCTCTAGTAAAACGATTCATGCGCGCTCTATTCCGAAATTACTTAAGGTAATAAAGCTACCGGCGAGGAGTAATGAGCGACTAGGTCTACAGAGCACGCATATTCGTTATATAGTGAACGCTCAGCGAGACATTTGCCGCCATTCTCGTGGTGTTTGCTCAAAGTACTTCTTGAAACACTTGCCAAAGTATGACAAATCGTTAAATCCCCATTGATACGCTATTTCTGCAATGGAGCGACCAGCATGACTTGTGCTTTGAAGGTCTGAAGCGCAACGTTTTAATCGCTCACGCAAAACATATCGTCCAAATGTAGTGCCAGACGCTGAAAAAGCTTTGTGGACGTAGCGTACGGATACGCCGAGATAATCCGCCGCCAATGCGGGGTTAAGTGACGGATTTGCTAACTGTCGATGAATGAAGTCCTGCAGCACGTCGAGCTGAACATTCTTATAGCGCGAAAGCGGCAGTTCAGTACCTAGCCGCGCATTAAAAATAAGGGGTAGAAAATCCAAGAAATTATTAGCGAGTTTCTCGTTGTCAGCGCTGACATGTAACTGATGGGACTGTTCTATGGTCTTGAGGTAACTTAAACCGAGACGCGCCAATGTATCTTCGCCACCCACTTTCAACGCGGTCAATTTTTCTGGGTTCGCAAGTTTGGCTCGTAACATGTGTTGTGGAATATTGATGCACAATTGCTCAAAGCTATTGTCGAACCGCAACTCGTAGGGGCGTTCTGTATCGATCAGGGTAAAATCCCCGGGCAATAGTACACAGTCATTGCGTCCCTGCGACACATAGCCAGCGCCTTCTTTTTGCAACAACAGAAAGTAAAGCGCCGCGTCTGCTGTCGCGACTTCGCGCCGACCGTGATTGACCGTTTGAGCTTCGGAGCTTATGCCAGCAACATGCAGCTCAGCCAGCTGGTGGGCACAGATTCCACCTCGAAAAGCCCCCTTATCATGGACGCGCTTGGCCATCAGAGGCGTAAATTCAGAGCAGATTACTTCTCGCCAGTAACCGAATTGCTCATGTGCCGGAAGGTCCGACGTGGTCCAGTTTTGCATCATCATTATTAGCTCATTGCACCAAGCACTGTTCGCTCTACTCGGCAATCTACCCAATTTTAAAGCTCAACTCAACCATATGACTGACTGAATACGCAAGTATCCGTGCACTATTTTCCCAGTTTTGGTGCACTTCCTACCAAGAGTCGAAGCGCTGCTAAACCCTAAGATTTCGACGCCTGATAATTTGTCCAAGGTGAGGCCCAATGGCAAAGACAACAAAACACAATTCTCCTATTTCGCTAATTTTTGTCTCAGCCTTAGTGGGATCGATTGGATCGTTACCATCCGCGGTACAGGCAACCGTCACCGAACTTGAGGAGATTATAGTGACAGCGCGGAAGCGCGAAGAAAGCCTGCAAGATACACCAATCTCTATCACGGCGTTCACCGGTGAATTATTGGCAGCGCGAAATATCGACAATGTCGCTCAGATCGGTGATATAACCCCCAACCTAACCATTAACCAGTCAGCGTCGTTTTCAGGAAGCCCTAGTTCCACCGCTATATTTTTGCGTGGCATTGGTCAGGTCGATTTTACCTTGAACACAGACCCCGGTGTGGGTTTGTATGTAGACGGAGTTTACATCTCCCGATCTATTGGCGGATTGATCGACCTTGTGGACGTTGACCGTATTGAAGTACTGCGCGGTCCACAAGGCACGCTGTTTGGACGTAATACCATCGGTGGCGCCATCAATGTGTCATCCAAAGCACCAACCGAGCAGTTCGAGGCGCGCCTGAAAGCAACGGTTGGTTCTGATAATAGAATTGATTTAATAGCGGACGTTAACGTGCCGTTTAGTGACACTGTCTTGGGTCGCTTTTCCGTACTGAGCAAAAACCGAGATGGTTACGTGGATCGACTGCAGACGGGCGCCGAGCTGGGCGATGACAGTGTACTATCGGCGAGAGCCAGCGTATCGATCATCCCATCAGACGATTTCAGTGCATTGCTTGCCTTGGATGTTACTCGCGAACGTGAAGAGAGCGCGGCCTTTGTACTTGAAGAATTACGCAGCACCAGCGATTTCCCAGGTTTTCATAACGCTGTCATAGCGCCTATGCTGGACCCCGCCGCAGCCGGTGGCCGTTGTTTCGATCCGACGTTCGTCAATGCTGTTTGCTTCAATGAAGCATCTGTTCTCACCAACGATCCATACGCCACCAATGGAACCGAACAATCGGTGTCTGACGTAGATGTGTTTGGCGCTTCACTCACTCTGCAAAAGGATTGGAACAACATCAGTTTAAAATCCATCACGGCGTTTCGAGAAGTAGAGAGCTTTTCGTTTCGTGATGGTGATCACTCACCACAGCGCGTCAATGCAACGTCAGATCTACTTGACTACGATCAGATCAGTCAGGAGTTCCAATTGTTGGGCAGTACAATGGATCAGCGCCTTAACTGGATTTTGGGCGCCTTTTATTTTTCTGAAACGGGCGACAATCCTAATGAGGTGTTTTTTGCGCCAATCAGCATACTCAGCGGCGGAAGAGTAGAAAATGAAAGCCAAGCTCTGTTCGCGCAAGCCACTTACGATGTAAACGACAAAATAGCCGTTACAGTGGGCTCCCGATTTACGGATGACGCACGCGAATTTACCCCTGATCAGCGAGTTCTCACCACGCCAGCAGGGCCTGCTGTCCCTCCTGTTGGTACGCCACTATTGCCCAGCGTCACCGCTACCGTTGATTCCGACGACATCACATCCATGGTTAATCTTTCTTACCAGCCGAATGACGACGTTATGATGTATCTGACATTCTCAGAGGGATTTAAAAGTGGCGGCTTTACGCAGAGGGTGTTTCCGCCACTACTGCCTGCGCCTGGCCAGAATCCGGCAGACGTAATTCCGTCGTTTGAACCTGAAAGTGTGCAGCAATGGGAGCTTGGATGGAAGACCAACTGGCTTGACCGCCGGTTGCAATTTAATGGTGCGCTGTTTTTTACCGACTACTCTGACCTTCAGATCAACGTGCAACGAGGCATAGCGCCCACCACAGAAAATGCCGCTGAAGCGCAGATTCAGGGTGGCGAACTCGAATTACTTGCCATTCCTCTAGACGGCTTGGTGTTGAATCTAAGTGCTGGCTACACAGACGCGGAATATGAGGAGCTGGACACGTCTGTTGTGGGAATCTCGTTTGACAACAAACTTCCGGGTTCATCTGAATGGTCTGGAAGCGCCTCAGTAGCCTACACCCATCGATTGGCGCGTGGCGGGCTTCTGACGAGCCGATTGGACTGGAGTTTTCGCAGCGAGTTTTTCTTCGATGCGCTCAATGAAGTTGGGCAGGATGATTACAACAGCGTAAACGTGAGCATAGCGTGGCAAAATGAGAGTCAGGAGTGGCGTGTCGCCTTGTTTGGCACCAACATCACTGATGAGCAATACCGGGTTGCGGGAGCGTCGATCTTGCAACCTGGTGGCTTTAAGGAAGTCATGTTTGCGCGTCCTGCCGAGTGGGGTATTAGCGTGGAGCGACGATTCGGTGAGTTCTAAGTGGAGTCAAGAATAGTGACGACTAACGAAAAAGATCAGCCGGCGGTCGTCCGTGCGGCCGCCGTCCAGGCGTCTCCTGTTTACATGGATCTAGATGGTTGCGTGAAAAAAGCCTGCGATTTAATAGCGCAAGCGGCCTCCCAAGAGTGTGATTTGATAGCGTTCCCAGAGTGCTGGATTCCGGGCTACCCCTTCTTTGTCTGGTTAAACACGACCGCAGCGAATATCCAACATTTTGTGCCATACCACAAGAACAGCTTGGTGGTGGGCAGCGAAGCTTACCAGTGCATAGCCGCTGCAGCTGCAGAACACAACATTTTTGTGTCGATGGGTGCGAGCGAACGTGATCATGGAAGTTTGTATATAGCTCAGTTTCTATTTGACAATAACGGTGATCTGATCAGCGGGCGTCGAAAGCTAAAAGCAACGCATATGGAGCGCACCGTTTTTGGCGATGGCGGTGGCTCAGACTTGGAGGTGGTAGATAGCAGCATTGGTCGCATAGGCCAACTCTGTTGTTGGGAACACCTGCAACCATTGTCCAAATACGCGATGTACAGCATGCATGAACAGATACATCTGGCTGCATGGCCAGCGTTCAGCGTGTATCCGGAATCATACGCCTTAGGTCCGCAACTTAATAATGCGGCGTCGCAGCTCTATGCGGCGGAAGGGCAATGCTTTGTGGTGGCCCCCTGCGGCGTAATTTCACCGGAGATCATCGAACAATTGGTGACCAACGATGAACAAGACAGCTTGATTTCCGCAGGTGGTGGCTACGCGCGTATCTTTGGTCCAGATGGCCGCCCTCTCTGTGAACCCCTTGCGCCTGACGAAGAAGGCATACTTGTAGCAGACTTGCCGCTCGATATGATTACAATCGCAAAGAGCTTTGCGGATCCCGTTGGACATTACTCCCGTCCCGATGTTGCACGTTTGCGACTGAACAGCGGGCATCAGCCTTGTGTTGAACCGCTCGATGAGATAAATCGCAGTAGCGTTGAATTAGATACCGAGCAAATGTTGGATGGCAAGGACGCTTTGGAAGAGTGAATCGTCACGTTCAATGTAATCAATAAATTGATCATGCATTAAGGTAGAGCTTTCCTCGACCTGTGGCTTTGGCTGCGGATTTTATGGGGGTCTTCGGATCCCCTTTTCTTTGAAGGCCGCCTTGAAGCAGTGCTTGATTTATGATTTTACTGATAGGCTAATATCGGGCTGATACAGAATTTCGAACGCCCTAAAGAGAAACGCTATTAGGCCTAAAAACGTCGACCTGAACTAGCGAGGTCTAATACAAGTTTTACCGGCTCTAATTGCGTATCACCAGACAGTTGCCAATACTTGAGTAGTTTAGCGTGCACAAGATCCAACCCCAGGCGATTCGCCCAGAACATAATGCCACCCTCGCTTTTGGGAAATCCATAACCATACACATACACCAGATCGATATCGCTGGCACGTCTGGCAATGCCTTCACTCAACACACTCGCCGCCTCGTTCACCACCGCCAGCAGCAGTCGTTCTACAATTTCGTCTGCCGTTAGCGTTCTCCTTGTATAGCCAAATTCTTCCGATGCTGATGCAATAAGCTGAATTACCTTGGGGTCTTCCTGTCTGCTTCGTGTGCCGGATTCATAGCGGTAATACCCTAGACCTGATTTCTGTCCCAGTCGGCCATCCTCAACGAGTTGATCGGGTATGCGGTACGTTCTGGGGTCTCCCCTTTGTGCAGCGCTAAGCGCTTTTCTGGCCCGGTAACCAATGTCCAAACCGGCTAGATCGCCAACGGCGAGAGGTCCCATCGCCATTCCGAACTGTTCCATCGCCTGATCGATCTCCAACGGTGTTGCGCCTTCGAGCAGGCATAGCTGCGCCTGTTGTTGCAGGCGCCGATTAATTCTGTTGCCAATAAACCCATAACATACACCGGATACCACCGATATCTTGCCGCATCGCTGGGCCAGCGCGATCACTGTGGTGAGAGTGCTGGGGCTTGTTGCCTCTCCTTGCACAATTTCCAGCAATTTCATCACATTGGCTGGGCTGAAGAAGTGCATACCAATCACATTCCGCGGGCGTTCGGTAACCTCAGCCAATAGATTTATATCCTGATAGGAAGTGTTAGATGCTAGTATGGTTGATGACTTGCACGCTGCATCAAGTTGCTTGAATACCTCACGCTTTATGTCCAAATCTTCAAATACAGCCTCAATAACCAGGTCGGCCTCCGCCAGATGCGCGTAAGTTGTCGTAAAATGCAAGGCGCTCAGGCGAGCTTGTGCGTCATCATCTGATAGCGGGCCTCGCGAAACGCGGCTTTGGTAGTAAGCGGTCAACGATTCTCGCGCCATGTCAACGCCGTCACTATCAACCTCGAGAAGAGTTACGGCCAGACCCGCATCAAGCAGGGTTATTGCAATTCCACGCCCCATGGTACCGCCACCCACGACTGCGACAGAGGTGATCTCAGCGGCGTTCGCGCTCATCTCAGTCGCCAGCTGAGTGGCTTGCTGTTCGGCAAGTTCTAGATGCCGGGCGCTTATAGATTCGGTCATAGGTATTACAACTATAACGCCAATGCAGTGTTTAGACAACACGTGTTGACTATACAGATATGTGTTGATAATCTCTTATGCCACGGTCTATACATTCACTGGCAGGTAAAGAAAATGGCGTTTGATCCGGAAATCGAAGCCCTGGTGGGAGAGTATGAGCACGACCCGCAGGCCTTGGCAAGGCGCTATCTTGAAGAGCGTGATAAGCGACTCCATCCAGACAAAAACGACCAATACCTAGAGGTTACCGCTGACTTTTCAAACTACGTAAACGATCCTTACGTGGCGTCGACGGGTGAGCGAACGGCGAGAACCGAAGACACAGAGATACTTATTATCGGCGGCGGCTTTGGCGGTATTTTGTGCGCGGCCCGGCTGAAAGAGCAGGGATTCCAGGATATGCTTGTGGTTGAAAAGGGCGGCGATTTTGGTGGTTGCTGGTACTGGAACCGCTATCCAGGCATTCGATGCGACACCGAGTCCTATGTGTATATGCCATTGCTTGAGGAGCTGGGTTATATACCAAGCGAGAAGTACGCTCGAGGGTCTGAAATCAGGGCACATATTGTCAATGTCGCCAAGCATTTCGAATTGTATCAACACGCCTGCTTCCAGACCGAGGTAAAAGGCGTCAAATGGATAGATGCCGAGCAGCACTGGTTGGTTACCACGGACCGCGGAGACTGCTTCCGGGCGCGCTTCGTCGTTATGGCTAATGGTCCCTTGGACCGCCCAAAGCTGCCTGGAATTGCGGGTATTAACGAATTTGCCGGACACACGTTTCACACCAGCCGCTGGGACTACGCCTATACCGAGGGCAACTTCAAAGGCGGACTTACTGGCCTGGCCGACAAGACAGTCGGCGTGATTGGAACCGGCGCTACCGGCGTACAGTGCATCCCACTCATTGCAGAATCGGCCCAGCATCTCTATGTATTTCAGCGCACACCAGCGGCGGTTGATCATCGTAATAATCGACCGACGGATGATCGGTGGGCATCCGCTTTAACGCCGGGTTGGCAGGCGGCGAGAAAAGACAATTTCAATCATTGGGTGACCGGAGCACCAATGGCGGAAGACTTGATTGATGATGGGTGGACCAAAATTGGTCGATTGCTGGACCCCACTGCTTCCTGGGCAATAGGTCAGGTTGGCCGACCGTTAACTCAGCAGGAAGGCGAGTACATCAGCGACATATTGGATGACAAATCCATGAACGGTATTCGCGAATGGATTGACGAGGTGGTTGATGACCAGGAAGTCGCCGAGCAATTAAAGCCGTGGCATAGACGATGGTGCAAAAGACCCTTATTTCACGATGAGTATTACCCCACGTTTAATCGAAACAATGTCACGCTCGTTGATAGCCACGGACAAGGCGTAGAGCGCGTTACAGAGACCGGCGTGGTAGTCGATGGCATTGAATACAAGGTGGACTGTTTGATTTTTGCCACCGGTTTCGAAGTCGGTACCGAATACTCCAGACGAGCCGGCTACGACGTTATTGGAAGGAATGGGCTAGCCCTTGGTGAGTACTGGTCCAATGGTATGCGCACCTTGAACGGTATGAACATGCGACACTTTCCAAACTGTTTCTACATTGGTTTTGGTCAGAATGCGAATGCGACCAATTTCTGTTTTATCCTGGATGAGCAGGCACAGCATGCGGCGCATATTATCGCCGGCGTACGTGACCGCGGTGCGACAAGCGTTGAGCCTAATGAAGATGCGATCGACGCGTACCTTCAGGAAGTCCAGCCCATGTCAATTAGCCAACTCAAGTTCTGGGTTGATTGCACGCCAAGCTACATGAATGGGGAAGGGGATAATGACGACCCCAATGGTTTTTTTGCGAACTTGCATCCAGCCGGTACTGTGGGGTTTTACAACAAATTGCGTGAATGGCGAGAGGAAGGCTCACTCCTAGGCCTTGATGTTAGGTGAGTGACTGAATTGATGCTTGGAGAAAAATAATGACGGCGGCATTGCAAGAAATTCGAGTTGTGGAACTTGGCCAGGAAATTCAGGGGCCTTACGCCACCTTGTTTCTGGCCGACATGGGTGCAGAAGTCATCAAGGTTGAAAACCGGGTAGACGGTGATCTTGCCAGGCAAATGACGGTTGGCAAGCTAGCGGGTGAGGATGCGCCGCACAGCGAGTTCGGCCAGTATTTTTACTTGCTTAATCGGGGTAAGCGAAGTCTAACGTTGGACTTGAAAAAAGATAGCGGTAAAGAAGTGCTGCGTCGCCTGCTGCGCGACGCAGATGTTCTGCTGACGAATTTTCGCCCGGGCGTGCTAGAGAGATTGGGTTTTGGCTATGAACAGTTGAAAGATGATTTCCCACGCCTGATCCACACCACGGCGTCTTCCTGGGGGCCGGTTGGTCCATGGGCTAGAAGGCCCAGCCGTGACATGCTGGCGCAGGCGGCATCAGGTGTGATGTCGCATACGGGTATGGAGGGGCAAGCACCGACACCGGCAGGCATTGTGATGGCCGACTACGCCGGCGCGATGATGGCTGTGATGGGCACATTAGCCGCCTTGCAGGCGCGTACTCATACTGGTCGTGGCCAAAAAGTGGATACCTCCATGTACGGGGCCATGTTGGCGTTTCAGCCATGGGAAGTGTTACAGGCGTCACTGACGGGCACAGAAAATCGTCGAGCAGGTCGTGGCCACCAGTTTCTTAACGGTGCCTGGGGCGCATTTAAAACTCGCGATGGTTGGCTGGCATTGGCCGGCATAGAAGACAGCAGATGGCCCGCGTTTTGTGAGATTATTGGTCGACCCGATATTGAACACAATCCGGATTTTGACAAGGACAGCCGAAATTTTGCAGGGTCGAGAATACATGAACTGCTGGACGCCGTATTTGCTGAGCAAGACACAGACTACTGGCTAGAAAAATTGCTAGCGGCGGATATATTTGCCGGTGAGATTGCCGGTTATCTCGACGTGCTTAACAGCGAACAGGCGATTGCCAACAACTATATACGTGAGGTGGAGCATCCTGAGATTGGCCCATTTAAAATGGTCGGTCCCCCCATCGCGTTGAGCGACACTCCGCTTCGAGGCGCTCTACCTTCGCCTGATTTGGGCGCAGACTCCGGCGCAATTCTTCAAGAGCTTGGTTATGACGCTGCCGCGATCGACGCTTTGCGAAACGGTGAGGTTGTCTGAGATTAAATACCTTGGAATAATCACTTAGAACAGTTGATTCATCGCTTCGCGCTGGGCCTGCACCTTTGAGAATGATCTGCCGGCAATCGCGCCGCCATCGATCACAAGGTCTCTGCCAGTAATAAACCCGGCATCATCAGATGCCAGGAACACAACCGCCTTGGCAACATCGTTTGGCACGCCAGCCCTTGGAATGGGTTGCGCGTTTTTCAAAGCTGATTGCATTTTTCTCGCCGTCGCGTCTGCCTGCTCACTTGCAAGACCAGCGCCACGGGCGAATATTCCGGTGGCAATAGCACCAGGTGACACCGTATTGACGCGCACATTGTCTTCCGCCAGCTCCAAAGCAACGCTTTTCGACAATTGCACAACGGCTGCTTTCAAGGCGCTGTAAAGATGCGACGTTGCGTACCCTCCCAAATGCGCCGCAACCGACGCATTGCTGATAATTGCGCCACTGCCCTGTGCCTGAAGTATTGGCGCTGCGTGTTTGATCCCCAAGAAAACGCTTTTTAACAACAGACTGACAGCGTCGTCGAAGGCCGATGCATCGATAGTAGCTATTTCTCCCGGGGGTGCGGGCCCACCGGCATTGTTGAACACGATATCCAATCGTCCAAAGTGTGACTTTGCCAACTCAATGGCGCTCTTAATGTGCGCTTCATGCATGATGTCGGTTTGCGCGAACACAGCGTTTTCGCCCAGTTGCTTAGCGATTTCATGCCCGAGGTCGCTGCGCCGACCACACAGTACGACACACGCACCTTCTTGCACCATTAGCTCCGCCGTGCACCGGCCAATACCGCTGGTTGCACCGGTAACTACGGCCACTTTACCGTCAAGCTTCATAACTCTTCCAAATTGTTGGTACGCGTCTAAAGTATACGTTAGGTTATTGGATTATCATATATCTATTAAGTAGACATGTATCTATTTTAGTGAGTATACTCTCGCGTAGGTACTGAACAACAGGTGTGTGCTTGAGCTCGTCAGAAGATTACCCGGAGGTCGTTGTCTTTCGCGCAGGCGCTAGCCGTGTCCGCGCGCAGTACTTTCCGGGTGAGACATTGTTAGATACGGCCAGGCGCGCCGGTCTGTCAATTCCGACCAGCTGTGAACTGGGTGACTGCGGTACATGCATGGTTGAGCTTCTAGCAGGATCAGTGCATATGAAAAACAACAATGCCCTGTCGCCCGACGAGGTGCAGTCTGGCTGCGTACTTAGCTGTCAGGGCATTCCCGCAGGCGAACGCTGCGTGGTTAGAACAAATTAATGAGCAATATAAAGAGGTGGTGAACGATGGCTAATATTTTCTGGGACAAGATCGACGCGAGTCTTAAGTATTGTAAGCATAAGATGATCTGGCATGCTTATGGCTTCCCAAAAATCGGTGATCTGGAGCACACCTGTTTTCACGATGCGCCGATTTCCGACCCCTGGGACGTGGACCAGAAAATGGCCGTTTCAGTGGCGATAACAGGTTCGTTTTTTCGCCATGAGGAAAACCCGAATCAGCCGGTCACCGACAACACCATTCGTGAGTCCGCCCGTGAAGTACTCGCCGCGGGCGCCAGTACGGTGCACATTCATGTGCGCGACCACCACCAGCACAACATATTGTCATGCGAGCAGTTTCACAACGTAATCGCACCCCTGAAAGAGGAGTTTCCGGGCCTGGCGGTGGACGGTTGCCTGGTGCCAGGTTTGTCTCGTGATTGGGACGAAATGAAAAAAACGATTGATACCAAAATACTCGATGCAGCCCCAGTCAATTCAACCGCTGTGTTTATTGGCGATTCCGTGCTGGCGAAACCACCGGCCATTCTGATCGAAAAGACTCGAATGATTCAGGAAGCTGGCGGTGTTCCTGAAATCGCGGTGTACAACGACGCTGATATCTCCAATGCCGATCGTTATTTGCTGCGCAGTGGCTTGATGGGACCAGGTGCGATGTGGTTGATTCTGCCGGCGCTTCCCGGCTGCTCGCCAATGGAAAACCCCAAACAGATGGTTGAAGGCGTTACGCGCATGGTTAACACTATTCGCGACGTTGACCCTCAGGCATTCATTATGGTGTGCGCCGCCGGGCGTGCGTCCATGCATCTGGCTACCCTGGCGGCCTCGTTAGGCCTGCATATTCGGATTGGCATGGAAGATACCTATTACATGTGGCCACATCGCGATGATCGAATCAACAGTAACTTACAGTGCTTTGAGTTGGCCATGCAGTTGTCGGAAGTGGTGGGCAGACCCATCATGACTCGCCAAGAATATCGCGATCGCCTGCTAGCCACTGCAGCAGCGCCCAAGGCAGCTTAAGCGAATGAACAGTGGTCACAATGCAGACTTTGTCGCTATTCGCGCGTCTGTACAGAAATTGTGTGCCGATTATCCGGATGAGTATTGGCGGGAGTGCGACACTGAACATCGCTTTCCCTGGGATTTCTACAATGCCTTGGCGGCCAATGGTTGGATTGGTATTGCTATACCCGAAGAATATGGCGGTGCGGGCATGGGAATCGATGCCGCGTCCATATTGCTTGAGGAGGTGGCTGCTTCCGGTGCGGCGATGAATGGTGCGACAGCGATTCATCTGTCCATCTTTGGTCTGGAACCTCTGGTTAAGTTTGGCTCGGCAGAGATCAAGCAACGCTATTTACCTAGTGTGGCGAGCGGCGAGTTGCACGTGGCCTTCGGCGTCACTGAGCCTGATGCCGGCACGGATACAACCAGCATCCGAACTTTCGCGCGGCGCGATGGTGAGCATTACGTCGTGCGCGGGCAGAAAGTATGGACATCGAAAGCATTGGAGTCGGAAAAAGTTCTGTTGCTTGTGCGCACCACACCGGTAGCAGATTGTGCTAGCAAGACCGATGGTCTGACTTTGCTGATGGCCGATCTGAAGAGCCCTGCGGTCACTATTTCAGCCATTCCAAAAGCAGGTCGAAACGCCGTTGCAAGTTGCGAAGTCGTCTATGACGACTTGCGCGTGCACGAGTCAGATCGGGTGGGTGAAGAAGGCAAGGGGTTCAAATATTTGTTGGCAGGACTGAACGCAGAGCGCATTCTGATCGCCGCGGAAGCACTGGGTACAGGGCGAGCTGCCTTACGCCGCGCTGTTGAGTATGCCAATGAACGGGTTGTGTTCGGCCGTTCGATTGGCACCAATCAAGGCATTGCTTTTCCGTTGGCCGAGGCCAGAATGCGGTTGGATGCCGCCGAGTTAATGATTCGCAAGGCAGCAAGCTTGTTGGATGCCGGCCAGCCTTGTGGCGCTGAGGCCAATATGGCGAAATGGTTAGCGGCAGACGCAGGCTATCAGGCGGCAGACCAGGCCGTACAAACGCACGGCGGTTTTGGCTACGCCAGTGAATACCATGTAGAGCGCTATTGGCGCGAAGTGCGCATCATGCGCATAGCGCCGATATCGCAGGAAATGATTCAGAATTACGTGGCTGAACACGTGCTGGGTTTGCCCAGGTCCTACTAATCGGCATGGATTCGCAACGCACAAGGCTGAATACAGGCACAAGCGCTGTTAGACCAGGGTTTGAACTGGATGTAGATAGTCTGCATAGCTGGCTTTCTGCGACGGTGAAAGCTTATGCGGGGCCGTTGCACATTGAGCAGTTCAAGGGCGGTCAATCCAATCCCACCTACAAGCTGAACACGCCGGCCGGCAGCTATGTTTTGCGTCGTAAACCGCCTGGTGTTCTGCTCAAAAGTGCCCACGCGATAGATCGAGAGTACCGGGTAATGACGGCGCTGGTGCCCACTGCCGTGCCCGTACCCGACACATTCGCCTACTGCCGCGACGAGTCAGTGATAGGTACTGCGTTTTTTGTGATGGAGTACAAAGCCGGCCGAATATTCTGGGATCTTCTGGCGGAACAATCATCAGCCGACGCTCGCTCAGCGATGTGGTATTCGGCGGTTGATGCGATGGCAGCATTGCACACTCTTGAACCCAGCACAGTTGGTCTGGAAGGTTTCGGTCGTGGAGGAAATTACATTGAGCGGCAGTTCGCGCGCTGGACTGGTCAGTACGAAAAGAATCGCAGCGCTGTGCACAACCCTGCGATGGGGCGCTTGATTGACTGGCTGCCAAGGCATATGCCGGACCGCGAGCAACAGGCTCTCATCCATGGTGACTATCAGTTTTCCAACATGGTCTACCATGCGATTGAGCCCAAAGTCGTTGCGGTATTGGATTGGGAATTGTCTACGATTGGCAACCCGCTTACTGATCTGGCGTATTTTTGCAGGGTCTATCACTTACCCGCAGCACACGGCGGTTTACTCGGTATGGATTTTCGTTCGCACGGCATTCCGTTGGAGCAAGACCTAATCGCGCGTTATTCAGAATTGACTGGCACGTACGTAGACAACTGGCCGTTCTACGTTATTTTCGCAATGTTCCGTCTTGCGGCGATTCGCCAGGGCGTTGCGCAACGCGTAGTGCAAGGGTCGGCGGCCAGTGCGCATGCGCGACAGGTTGGTGACAGCGCAGTGCCGATTGCCGAAGCGGCATGGCACTTGGCGTCTGGCAGCGGATGATGGTTAGTGCCAGGTATTATTGAGAGTTAGTGTGTTTACCGCTAATACGGTAAGCAATTATGTGGTCTCCTTTCGTTGTGCCGTAATAAGGGTGACCACCGGCAACAATCACAACATATTGACTGTTGTTGATGGCGTAGGTCATCGGTGTTGCTTGCCCTCCGGCGGGTAGCCTCACTTCCCACAGCTTCTCACCGCTAAGCGTGTCAAACGCTCGGAACTTGTCATCTGCAGTAGCGGCAATAAACGTCAGCCCGCCAGCGGTGGTAATCGGTCCGCCAGCCATGGGTGTACCCCATTCCAGTGGCACCGGTATTCCTACGGTTTGTTTGGCCAGACGCTCAATCGAACCCAACGGCTGCTGCCACAGCAGTTCGCCGGTGGAAAGATCGATGGCAGACAAACGACCCCAAGGGGGTTCGGTGCATGGTGCACCCAGAGGTGATACCAGGAATGCGAATTCTGCCAGGTAATCAGTGCCCTCCATTGGAAATAGAAAAGGCGACGCGTTTGCTGGGTCGTGCGTGCTGCGCGGAATAAGGCGGTGAATTTGCGGCATGTGTAGAGTAGGCACTACCAATATTCCGTGATCTGAATCTACCGCGCCGCCACCCCAATTCATGCCACCGGCTGATGCCGGCATTCTGACACTGCCTTTGACGCTAGGGGGCGTGTAAATACCGTCGTTGCGATAGGAATTGAGCGCATCGACGCAGGCATTGCGATCCCAGAATGTGAAGCCCCACATGTCGTCTTCTGTGAGGTGATGATCAACCAGCGGTGGAATACCTGAAAATGGTTGTGTGGGTGACAGAACTTCGCCAGGTATCTCGCTGCCCTGAGCAACCGCGCGTTCCTCTATCGGAAACAGCGGCTCTCCGGTCAGGCGATTGAACACGAATACCATGCCTTGCTTGGTCAGCTGTATCACTGCGGGCAGCGTCTCGCCATTATGCGTGATGTTTGTCAGTATCGGCTGGGCGGGTAAATCGTAGTCCCAAAGATCGTGGTGCACAAATTGAAAGTGCCACACAACCTCACCGGTATCCGCGGCCAGGGCGACCAGTGAATCGGTATAGCGATTGTCACCAACGCGATAGTTGCCTACCAGGTCAGCGCTTGGACTACTGGTTGGAACAAAAATCAATTTGTTGACCGGATCGGCCGACAGCAAGCTCCAGGCATTGCCAGCGCCCACATGAAAATTGCTGTTGTCTGCCCAGCTATTGCTAGCAGGATCGTTCGCGTCTCTGGGCACCGGATCAAACGTCCAAAGCAGTTCGCCACTGCGTGCATCTATCGCGCGAACCATGCCGCTGGGTGCTTCAACGCGCAGCATGTCGGCCAGTGTTGAGCCGAATACGGCAACGTGTCCGACCATGGCGGGCGGTGCATGTATCTGCACTTCGTCCTGGAAGTCCAGAGGGCCGCCCGCGTCAAACTGAACTTCACCCGGTGTACCGTGGTTTGCGCCAAAGTCCGTACAGCGTTGTCCGGTGCTGGCATCCAGCGCAAAAGCGCGCAGATCAGCCGTGCCCCAAACAATGCGGCGTTTGCAGAGCTCTTTGTCCTTCTTATCAGTATCGATGAAACTGGATACGCCACGACACTTTACAAAGCTATGACCAAATGACGAAAAAGTGACGTCTGGATCGAAGCTCCAGCGCTGCTCGCCAGTGACCGGATCAAGTGCGATGACTCTGCCGCTTGGCGTGCAGCTGATCAGGGTGTTATCCAGCAGCAGCGGCGTGGCTTGCCAGGGATTGAACGGTTGCTCACCGTTTTCGATGGCGTCCAGCTCACCGGCTTGGTGGACCCACGCTACCTCCAGTGTATGCACATTGTCGCGATTGATCTGGGTCATATCGGAAAATCGCTGACCGCCATGATCGCGACCGTATTGTGGCCACTCAGTATGGACTACAGAGTCTAGTGGCTTGTTGGGTGCCGATCGCTGGCAGGCAGTCATCAGGCAACATATAGAGAGCATAACAAGCGTAAGACGGATATCGTAAGACAAGTGTATCTTCATAATTCTGCCACCATCGCGTGGGCGGCCGCGGCGCGTTTAACGCCATGCGCGCGGGGAAACAAATCGTCACTTGGCTGGTACTCTTTGAGAATTTGTTTTGCCAAGGTGATTTTCTGAACTTCTGTAGGCCCGTCGGCAATGCCCATGCGGTACGCCGTGATAATCTGATTGGCGAACGGCATTTCATTGGTAATGCCAAGCGAGCCATGAATCTGCAGCGCATTGGCCGCAACCTGTTGAAGAACACGCGGCATCAGTGTCTTCACAGCGGCGATGTCTTTACGAATTTTCTGGTAGTCGCCGAATTTGTCCGCTTTCCAGGCGGTTTGCAACAACAGCAATCGATATTGTTCTATCGCCATCCAGGATTCGGCAATCATGTCTTGCACCATCTGCTTTTCGGCCAGGATTTCGCCTTGTGTTACCCGCGATAATGCCCGCTCACACATCATGTCAAACGCCATTTGGCATTGCGCCAGCGACCGCATTGCGTGGTGAATTCGCCCACCGCCCAAGCGCACCTGCGTGACCACGAAGCCTCTGCCACGTTCACCGAGAAGATGATCTTCGGGAATTCTGACATTGCTGAACTCCAGGTAGCTGTGCGATGGCAGGCCGGGTTCGTTGGCAACGCCGCAATGTCTAACAAACTCTATACCGGGCGTATCAGCAGGCACGATGAATACAGACTGGCGTTGATACGGATTACTAGCATCGGGATCGGTGTTCGCCAGGGTAATGTAAAAAGTGGCAAATCGAGCGTTGGTAGCAAACCATTTGCTGCCATTCAAAGTCCAGTGGCCGGCGTCCAACACGGCGGATGTTGAGATCATCTTGGGGTCCGCGCCGCCTTGTGGCTCGGTCATCGCAAAGCAGGACGCAATCTCATTGGCCAACAGCGGTTCAAGGTATTGCTTTTTTTGCTCACTCGTTCCGTAATGGGCGAGAATTTCGGCATTCCCCGCGTCCGGCGCTTGGCAGCCAAAAACGGTCGGTGCATTCAGCGAGCGCCCCAGTATCTCGTTAATTAAGGTAAGTTCCAGTTGTCCCCTACCTGGACCACCCAGAGCCTTGCCAAGATGCAAGCCCCATAGGTTTTTCTGTTTTACCTGTTGTTGCAGGGGTTTGATCAGCTGATTTCGTTGCGCATCATTGAGGTCTAATGGGTCGTGAACCAGATAGTCCAGAGGCTCGACGTTTTCCCGAACAAATTGGTCTATCCAGTCCAGTTCGTTCTGCAGTCGCTGCGGTGTCTCGAAGTCCCATGACATAGATAGTGTCCGTTTTAGATAACAAAAATCTATAAAATAGACATATGTCTATTTACGGGATCATAGACAAATAGAATAGCCAATACAAGCGCAACAGCATGTATTTGTTTATGCAATGCAGTGGCATGCCATCAGAGCTGACGGCGGTTGATGTACCGAGAAACGGACTAGCGAGAGTGAATCTTATGCATCGCGCGCATCTGTGTGCAGAGACTTAAGCGATCTAATTGCGATCTTTTCCGTACAGCGCAAAATAGCCGAGTTCGGCCAAGGCATCCAGCGCTGCCGAAGAGGGTGCTTCGGCGCACTCACAGATCGTGGTAAAAAAATACATCTCAAATTGCATGCAGAACATTTCCAGTCGGTGACTGGCGGCGGCGCGCTTTTTGCCTTTGAATCGACTCAGGTAGGGCTCAAGAATGCCGCTGAGTATGCGATAGTTGTTTTTGGCAACTGACGGGTTTGTCAGCTGTGCTTGCATGATTGCTTCGTAAATTTTGTGGTGTTGCTCCCAGTTGCTAGCCAGTTGCTCTATCCATGCGCGAAATTGCTTGTAGGTGGGTTCTTCAACCTCATTCAGCATTGCAAACGTTTCTTCGCCCGATGGTGTTATACGTTCATCGGCCGCCAGCATCAGGTCAGTTTTATCCTTGAAATGAAGATAAAAAGTGGAACGGTTGGCACCGGCACGCTTGGTGATCATGTCGATGGTTGCGTCGTGGAAGCCAACTTCTTCAAATATCTCAAGCGCTGCATCAATGAATCGTGCTCTGGTGAAGCTGCGCTGCTGGCTGCGCAAAGACTGCTGTTTGGCCATGTACTGTATCCTCTGTATTGGCCAGTGATTCTATCGTATCAGTCAACAGCCGTCTAATCAGTCAGCGCGATTTGGTGTCTATGGCGTTGCTACACGCCTGCATGCACAGAGCAAAGGCCAATCTTTCATCAATATGATGGCTGGCACGCAGGGTTTGACTCCAGATTAGTATACGGGTATTGTTAAAATAGACATGCGTCTATATAATGGTCTGAAGAAGTATTTGATAACGTTCAACCATTTAGTAAAAATGACAAGAGAGTGGGAGAAGCCAGTGAAGAACATGAAGGCGGAAAACAAGTGGGTCAAATCAACCATAGTAGCAACGGCTCTTGCCGTTCTGCCATTGGAGTATGTGTACGCGGATCTGGAGGAGATTATTGTTACCGCACGTAAACGCGTTGAAACACTTCAGGAAGTACCGGTTTCGGTGACCGCGGTCAGTGGTGATTTGTTTGAGCAGTACGGAGGGTCGGCAGCGAAAGACCTCGCTGAAATGACCTCCAACTTGAACGTAAGCCGCGGCAGTGTCAGTCAAAATATTTCCATTCGTGGGCTGGGCACCTTTATTTCTACCGGCGGTTTTGCCTCCGCGGTGGGCCTAGGGATCGACGGACTGTTCTTTTCCCAGTTGCCTTGGCTTGAAGTAGGCATGTTTGATATGCAGCAGGTGGAAGTTCTGCGAGGACCGCAGGGAACCTATTTCGGTAAAAACACAACGGCCGGGTTGATTAATGTGGTGTCCAGATCACCCAGCGAAGAGCTTGAGGGGCATTTCACTGTTGGTTATGAAAGCGAGCTTGAAGCCTTGCGATTGGAAGCGGGCGTTGGTGGTGCGTTGGCCGACAATCTTCGTGCGCGAATTGCCGTCCAGCACCTGGAAGACGATGGTTGGATGGAGAATGCCGCAACCGGCGAGGCCGTTGAAGCGGCGGAACGAGACATTGTTAAGCTAAGCTTTGATTGGGATATTACAGATAATGTTCAACTATTCTCTCGAACCAGTTATTCAGACTGGGCATTGGACGGCAACGCGGTTCAACTTGGTAATTGTGGCCCTGGTGGCCCTATTCCGCTGCTACCCTCTTTACCGACCATGGTTGAGGACTGTGTCGTTGACGACAAGAAAACCGGTGGCTTGCAACGCGATGGCTTTGACGCAGACATTCAAGGTCTTATCGATGCAGGCAATGTGGTCTTAGGAACGTTCGGCGCACCGTACGTTAATCGGTCCGGTGTAGTGAATGGCCGGAATGACTACCGTGATATTGAAACCTTTAGTCATTCTTTTGGGTTAGTGTGGGACGTGGGCGAAAACAGTCAGTTAATCTCTGTCACTGGTTACGCAACGCTGGAATTGGATTACGCGGTTGACTCCGACTTCTTTGACTCTTCGCTTATCGAGCTGGGAGGCATGCCACCGACAATTCGCATAGGCTTTGGTCAATTGCTGGGATTCAGTAACTTTGAAGAATACACTCAATTTACCCAGGAGCTCAGATTCGAATCTCGCGTCGGTGATTCGCTGTCTTATGTGCTCGGTGCGTATTACGAAGATTCGGAAACAGACTTGTTAGACCTCACCGATTTCAGCATTGACCAGTTTGGTTTTTACGCCTCGCGTGATAAGCGAAGCCGGTTTGATAATGATTCCTGGGCGCTGTTTGGCGAGCTGGCTTGGGAGCTGTCTGACGCCTGGCGCCTGATATTGGGCGGTCGCTACACCGATGAGAGCGCAGATGCCAGCACTGTTGCGGAGGTTGGCAGCTTGGGCGACCCCTTTGACGACGACTTCCTGGCTCAGCTGCTGTTAGGCTCGGTTGGAATTTCCGAACTGGATTTGAACGACGAGCGCAACTCAACGAATTTCTCGCCCAGTGCCGTATTGCAATGGCAGGCATCGGATCAGGGCGTACTGTATCTGTCCTACAAGGAAGGTTTCAAATCCGGTGGGTTTGACGGTTCGGTATCGGGTCCGCTCAGTATTCCATTTTACGAATTTGATGACGAGACGGCCGAAAGTATTGAGCTCGGTGCCAAATGGGAAACGTCTTCGTGGCGGGTGAATGCGGCGCTGTTTCAAACCGAATATGAAGATCTGCAAGTCCAGGTTTTTGACGGAACCTTGGCAACAGTCACTCGAAACGCGGCGTCTGCGACGACGCAAGGCTTCGAAGTAGACTCGCTGTGGGCGGCCACCGACTCGCTGACCGTGACACTGGGGCTGGGGTATACCAATGCCGAGTACGATGATTTTCAAGGGGCGTCGTGTTACACATCGCAGACTGAGGCACAAGGCTGTGTTGCCGGCTTCCAGGATTTATCCGGAGGTGATTTGCAGTTGGCGCCTAAATGGAGTGCAAATCTTGGTCTTAACTGGGTTCGTGACTTAGCGGCAGGTTTGCAGTTGCAATTGGGTGCAACGGTTAACTATCGAGACGATGTTTGGCTGAGTACCACGCTGGACCCGGAAAGTCTTGAAGATAGCTTAACGTTGTTGAATGTGAATGCGTCGCTCAGTGGTGCTGACGGGCACTGGACCTTGGCGTTTATTGGCAGAAACGTCAGCGACGAAGAATATCGAACATCGTTCGCTGACATTCCTTTCCATGATGCCCACCAAATTCGTCTTGGTCAGCCGTCAACGTATGAACTTCAGTTCACGTATCGATTTTTCTAAGGGATGTCGGCAGCCCAGCTGGAAGGTATCCTTGAACGCATTGCACAAATGCAATCGGGGTGGAACGAGCTAACCGAGCTTGCCACCATGCGCGCTGATCTCGATGCGCTGTACCTGGGCTTTGACGGGGTTGCGAATTGCCAGCTTGCAACCGCGTGCGCTAACGGTGTTGATGTAGACACAGTGTCAGCACCTGGCGCGCATGACCACAAAGTGATTGTGTTATTCCATGGCGGTGGTTTCAGTATGGGCTCCGCCCGATCCCATCGACATCTCGCCCAGTGGTTGTCTTCGATCGCGGCGTGCACTGTCGTGTTGCCGGACTACCGGCTAGTTCCAGAGCATATCTATCCAGCGCAACTTGACGATGCCAGCCGGGTGTACGACTGGTTGCTGGATCAAGGTCATTATCCGGATGAGATTGCCATAGCGGGTGATTCAGCGGGCGGAGGCCTGTCGCTGGCGCTGATCGCACACCTACAGAATTCGGGCAGGCCGCTGCCTGCCTGTGCCTGTTTGATGTCGCCTTGGTTAGATCTACAGTGTAAAGGCGAAAGTTATCGCACGCTTACCGATCAAGATCCGGTCGCTACGCACGACATGGCGCTGGGCATGGGTCAGGCTTATGTAGGCGATGATGGCTGCCTGACCGATCCCTTGGCCTCACCCATACTGCTGGATTTTGATGGGTTTCCACCGCTTATGATCCAGTCGGGCGGTCGCGAGATATTTCTTGATGATGCCCGCACAGTGGCGGATTGCGCACAAAAAGCGGGTGTGACAGTGGAATTCTCAGAGTGGCCAGAGATGATTCACCAATGGCATCTATACGCCGGTGTGCTAGAAGACGCGCGAAGGGCAATACACGCTCAGGCTGAATTTTTGGCCCGTTATCTGCGCGTACGTTGACGTGAATGCAGTGCCGTGCTCAATCCAGTAGATCAAGCTTTAGTTACACCGGACAAGCCCGCATTTGTGCTCGCAGATACGGGCTTTACAGAAAGCTATGCAGAGTTAGAAAAGCGCTCGCGTGATATTGCGTTTGCATTTCGGGCTGCCGGACTTAGGCGGGGCGATTGCGTAGCCATACTGCTGGATAACTGTGAGCAGTTTTTTGATATCTATTGGGCAACCCAGCGCATTGGCTTGTACCTGGTACCGATCAACTGGCATCTGGGTGCTATAGAAATACGCTATATTCTGGAAAATTCCGGCGCCAGTTTGCTGATAAGCAGTGCGGCGGTGGCATCCGCAACAAGTGCTGCTGAGAATGCGCCACCAGCGGTCAAACACTTTTGGTCAGTGGGTGGTGAGCTGCCAGAGTACGACAGTCTTGGTAGTATTACCGATGCTCTATGCAATAACGGTGAACTACCCGATCAGAGGCCTGGATCGGTAATGATCTATTCCTCCGGAACCACAGGTTTTCCAAAGGGTATACGCAAATCACTACCTAATGGACTGTTTCGGGATGCGTCATTCGCCGAAACGCAGACGCGCTTCATAAAGCTCTTTGGCTTCCAGGAAGGCGACCGTTACCTGTGTCCAGCACCTCTATACCATGCTGCCCCAATGCGCTCATGCACGGCGACACAATGCCTTGGCGGTACGGTCTATGCAATGACCCGTTTTGATGCGCGTCGTGCTCTGAGCATTATCGAGCAGTATTCTATTCAAGTCAGTCAATGGGTGCCAACGCATTTCAAGCGACTGTTGTATTTGTCGACAAACGAGCGTGCCGAATACGATCTTGGTAGTTTGCGTGTTGCCGTACATGCGGCCGCACCCTGCCCGATACCCATCAAACAAGCGATGATTGATTGGTGGGGACCCATACTCACCGAATACTACGCGGGGACCGAAGGTGGCGGAACACTGATTCGTTCCGCGGAGTGGTTGTTGCACGAGGGGTCAGTCGGCAAACCCTGGAAAGGCGTTGATCTGGCCATTCTCGGGCCAGATGGTGAGCTTGATACAGACGCGAGCAGTGAAGGCGCGATTTATTTTTGCGACAGGCTTGGCGAACGCTTTACGTACCACGGTGACGACGCAAAAACACGTGCCGCGTATCGCAATGAATGGTTCACTCTGGGCGATATTGGTTTTATCGATAACGACGGCTATCTCTATCTCACCGATAGGCAGAGCAACATGATCATATCCGGTGGTGTCAATATTTACCCCCAAGAGGCAGAGAATTGTCTCATGGCGCATCCTCAGGTGTATGACGTGGCGGTGATTGGTGTTCCGGATGACGACATGGGCGAGCAGGTAAAAGCTGTGGTTATTCCGGCATCTGAATGCTATCAGGCGGACGACCTGGAGCACACGCTCATTGAACACTGCAAACAACATTTAGCCAGCTTTAAAGTGCCGCGAAGTATTGATTTCGTGGCAACGTTACCGCGTACAGAGACAGGCAAACTGGTCAAACGTACACTCCGGGAACGCTACCGGAATGCCGCGCAATAGGGCGTGATGTGAACGCGCGTATAGAAGGCCATGAATTTCGCCAGGAATGGCCAAGGCTGCTAGCAGCGATGCTTGGTAATGCGACCGGCGTCGGCGCGATCCTGTACTACAGCATGTCATCGTTCATGCTGCCTCTTGAAGAAGAGTTCGGCTGGAGCCGCAGTGACATGGGACTGGCCGTCAGCTGCCTGGTGGTGGGGTGGATTGTTAGCATGCCGGTTGTAGGCGCGATCTGCGACAAGTTTGGGCCACGTTGGCCGATACTGGTGTGCATACCATTACTGTCAGCCGTGCTTTTTTATCTTCCCTATCTGAACGGCAGTTTGACCCAGCTCTACGTGGTATTCTTTTTTGCGGCACTACTGGGCAGCGGCACATTGGGTGTGAGTTATATCGCAGCCGTTAGTCCGGCCTTTGTGGCCAATCGTGGCCTTGCCTACGGTCTGACGCTCGCCGGCACTGGCGTGAGTGCCGCCCTATTGCCTATTGGCCTGCATCAACTCATATCCCAGTTTGATTGGCGCTTTGCCTGGCAAGTATTGGGTGTGGTCGTGCTTGCTCAGTGGCCTATTGCGTATTTGTGCATCCGGCCCTATAGAACCAAACGATCCGAGCGTGTGCTGGTCCCACTTAGCACGCAGGGCCACACCTTGCGCCAAGCGCTGACATCAGTCAATTTCTGGTTGTTGGCAGGCGCATTCTTGTTTGTCGCGCTGCTGCTATCAGGCCTGCTAATTAATCTCATTCCATTGTTGACCGAATCGGGCATGCGCAGAGATCAAGCAGCCGCTGCAACCGCCGGTGTTGGTGTGGGTTTGTTGTTTGCGCGGGTGTTCGTTGGTTATCTGCTGGACCGCTTTCCCGCCAGAATCGTTGCGGTGCTGTCGTTCGGTATTGCGGCATTGGGTTGTGTCATGCTAACTGGCGACTCACCACAGCTTGCCGCCGCAGGTGCATTGTTTCTAGGGTTCACGGTCGGCTCAGAATTGGATCTGCTGGCCTATATGACAGCGCGGTACTTCGGTGAGCGGGCACATGCCAGCATTTATTCAGCGTCACTCAGTGTCTTTTATGTGGGCGCAATTATCGCACCGCTGCTGGTCGGCGAAATATACGCCCACAGCCAAAGTTATGATCTGGTGTTGCACGCCGCAGTCGGGTCCTGCGCTGTAGCCAGCGTACTGATTGGCTTGATGGGACCTTATCCTGAGTGGAACGCCAGGCAGATTACTGCAATGGAGACCGACAAATGAATGTGCTGCAAAACAGGCGGGCTATTGTGACTGGAGGTGCGTCTGGTATTGGCCGCGCGACGGTTGAAAAACTGGCGGCCCAAGGCGCCAGAGTGGCTATTTTCGACATAGACAATGAGCGAACCTTGTCTGTGCAGGACCATGTTTCGGCACAAGGTGGGATTGCTCTTGGACTGCAAGTGGACGTTACCGATACTGCTAGGGTGGAACAAGCCATTGATGAAGTGGTCCGCCAATGCGGCGGCCTGGATATTCTCTGCAACAACGCGGCAGATCTGTCTTTACTTGACAAGGACCTCGATTTTCTCGGCACTGATGTGGCCATATGGGACAAGACATGGGAGGCCGATCTGCGCTCAGTGATGGTCCTTTGCAAGTACTGTTTGCCGCGCTTGCTGCGTTCTGATCACGCGGCAATCATTAACGTGTCTTCTGTTGACGGTACCTCCGGTGATAACACACGCTTTGCGTATTGCGCCGCCAAAGCGGGCATTAACGCGCTGACGCAATGTACCGCAACCGCGTACGGAAAACGCGGCGTGCGCTGCAACGCCGTTTTACCGGGCCTGGTATTAACACCGATCGCAAACGCTACTTTTGCGCAGGCACCGCAACTTAAACAAGCCTTTGAGGACAATGTGCTGTGCCCTCAACTGGGAGCGCCCGACGAAGTGGCGAACGTGATTGCGTTTCTGGCCAGTGACGCGGCGTCGTACATCAATGGCGAGCTGATTCGAGTAGACGGTGGATTGATGAGTCACGTCCCGCATTTTGCGCAAACGCAGGCCTTCTTTTCAGCGTAGACGCGTCGGTACCTGCGAGTTTGTTGACAATTACAAGCGCTAAGGGTAGTGTATATAAACAAGTGTCTATTAAAAGGATATATGTCTATGATAGCGGTCACATTCATCGAACACGATGGTAGCGAACACCGCGCACAAGGCGACGCCAAGCAATCGTTGATGGAGGTAGCCCGCGACAATAATGTGCCGGGAATTCTCGCCGATTGCGGTGGTGCCTGTGCGTGCGCGACTTGTCATGTGATGGTTGCAGACGATTGGTGGTCAAGATTGCCCGATGCGGCAGCCGAAGAGGACTCCATGCTTGACTTGGGTCTTGAGCAGCGCACCGAGCGTTCCCGGCTTGCCTGCCAGATCACCTTGAGCGAAGAACTGAATGGCATTGTGGTTAATATGCCTGAGTCGCAAATCTAGACGGAGCGGCAACATGACGGGTGAACTTGAGGGCAAGACTGCGCTGATCACTGGTGGCGCATCGGGCATTGGGGCAGCGACCGCAGAGTTATTCGCTCAATCAGGTGCAAGGGTGGTGATTGCTGATCTTCAAGAAGAGCAAGGCAACGCCCTAAGTGAAACATTGGGCGCCAACGTGATTTTTCAGCGCACCGATGTATCCAGTGCAGACAGTATTGAGGCGGCGGTAGACCTCGCTGTTAACACTTTTGGGGGCCTGGACATCGTGTTCAATAATGCCGGTGTTAGTGGCGCCGAGGGCGCGTCAGAGTTTACTGATAACGATTTATCCAATTTCGATAGAGTCATGGCGGTCGACCTGCTTGGGCCCATGTTGGGTTCACGAGCGGCTGCTAGAGTGATGAAATTAAATGGTGGTGGCGTAATACTGAATACCGCGTCTATAGCCGCTACCTATCCTGGTTACGGCCTGCCAGAATATCGTGCAGCGAAGGCGGGCGTGATCACGCTCACTAAATCGCTGGCGATAGAACTAGGCGAATTTGATATTCGCGTTAATTCCATATCCCCTGGACCGATCCTGACGGACATCATCGGTATGGGGGCGGAAATGACACCAGAGACAAAAAATGCGGTTTTGGAGACGGCAATGTCGTCGATGATGGATATGCAAGTATATAAGCGAGTTGGCAAACCCGCCGACATTGCCCAGGCCGCTTTATTTCTCGCAAGCGACCGAGCGGCACAAATTACCGGCGTAGATTTGAAAGTGGATGGAGGGGCTTCGCTGGGAGACCGCGTAAACCGGCAGCGCGACATGGGTGAAAAAATTGCCAAACTGTTGTCAGGCGGTGGAGCGGATTAACAGGCTGTTGAAAAACTCTGTTTTTCGACCGACTGTGGCCGGTACATGGATGTACCGGCAAAATCAACGACTGTAAGTCGTTAATTTTGGGAGCAAAGGAAAAATGACATTTTGTCCTTTGCGCGCTTTGGAAAAGCCAGGAGGGCTTTTTCAACAGCCTGTTAAATGAATAATGAGGGCTGAGTATGCGGACCAGAACCATAAGTTATTACAGTGACGGTGACGTGGTAGTCGCGGACTTGCATCTACCGGATGACTTTGACGAGAGCCGCGAGTATCCAGCGATCTTGCAATGTCAGGGGTTTACCGGCATTCGCAAAATGATACAGCCGGTGTTTGCCAGTTACTTTGTTGAAGCGGGTTTTATTGCGCTCGCCATCGACTATCGCGGTTGGGGTGACAGTGGCGGTGAGCGCGGGCGCATGGCACCGCTTGAACAGGTTGAGGATTGCCGCAATGGATTCAGTTGGCTGGAAGCGCAGGATTTTGTTGACAGTGCACGAATGGGTCAGTTCGGTGCCAGTTTTGGTGGCTTGATTACGCCCTATACGATGGCGCTGGACAGTCGCGTTAAAGCCGGTGTTGCTACCGGTGGCGTGGCCGATGGCTTGGAAGCCATTACTAATCAGCGTTCGCCAGAAGAAATGGTCGAATGGCAGGAAAAAATGGTGAACGCCAGGCGAACACGTGCGTTAACGAACGAAGTCGATCGCAGCATGAATGTGATGGACATTTTTATTGATCCGGATAGCCGCTCATGGGAGCCTGCGTTTTGGGAAGCAACGCCTGCATGGCGCAACTGGTTTGGTTTCGATTCCTTGCAACGCTGTGTTGATTTTCGCCCAATTGATGTGGCACATCGCATCGAGGCGCCTATTGCCTATTTCCTTGCGGAGAACGATATTGTGGCCAACACCGACAGTTTTAGAGCGCTGTTTGAGGCCACCAGCGAGCCCAAGTCGCTGCACACCTATAACTGCGGTCACTACGAATGGTATGACGGAGAGTATCTGGAGCAAACCATGCACGATGCGTGTGCGTATTTTACGGCTCATCTTTAGCGTAAGTGAGTACCATTGATTGGAATAAGACCATGAACAATGCCGACACAGCCCGCCATGTCATTGACTTAGTATCCAGTTATCAGTTTGACGACTTAGCCCCATTTATTCACGACGACATCATTATGGAAGCGCCGTATCAGGCCTTTCATACCGGCCCAATGCGCCGCGGCAAAGAGGGCTTTATGAATGGCATGCGCTTTGTACCGGGGGTGTTCAAGACGTTCAGCCTGAACATTCATGAGCTGTACGACTGTCCCGAGCAACAAGTAGTGGTATTGGAGATGACCAGCCTTGGCGTGTTTCTCTCCAACGACGCTAGCTATCAAAATCGTTATTGTCTGATTTTTGAATTCAAAGACGGCAAGATATGTCTATGGCGCGAATTCTTTAATCCAGAGATCATGAACGCAGGTATGATCTCTATGTCCAGTGGATAGCAGATGAAGTCTGCACACTGTCCAGTGCTGGGCTAAACCTGAAGTCGACACGGCAAACTGGCTGGCCCACGTAACACCAAGGAGGCATCCAGTTCGACATCGGCACTGGCGACCAGCAGGTCTACTGTCTCCAGGTTGTTTAACAAGGCTTTAAAGGCGCACTTCATTTCCATGCGTGCCAGCATATTGCCGATACAACGGTGAATGCCGGCACCAAACGCGGCGTGTGTCCCGGCGTTCTTACGAAAAATATCAAGTTTTTCCGGTTCTGGAAAACGCTGCTCATCGTGATTTGCTGAACCCCAGCTCAGAAATACGCTGGACCCCTCAGGTACAGATACTCCGCCGATTTCACAGTCTTTTTTGGCAAAACGCGGCAATTGGGGCACGACGGTTTGTTGTCGCAGGGTTTCCTCAACGAATTGTTTCAGCAGCTTGTCCTGATCTTCAGCATTTTTCAGCAGCGAAAATAGCTCGGGATCTTTTGCCAGGTTGTAACAACCCCAGGCAATGCCGTTTCGTGTGGTATCGATTCCGCCTGCTACAACAATAAGACACATTGGCATTAGCTCTTCGGGCGTCAGGCACGGCTGTTCAGCATCGTCAATTTTGGCATGAATTAGCTGAGATATCAGGTCATCACCAGGCTGCTCGCGACGCTGGTCAATAGCGTTCATGACAAACCGCTGCAGCGCCATTACATTGCGAGCGTGACCGAAGGCCTCCTCGCGTGTGCCCGTCATGGAAAGCTGCGCCACCGCCGAATCAGCCCATAGGCTCATTTCCTCGATTCGGTCTCTGGGGAAATTCAACAGATCGCAGATCGTCACTATCGGGATCGGCAGTGCATATTCTCTCATCAGGTCGGCCTCGCCGCTGTGCAGAAATGCAGAAAGAGAGTCCATGGCTACTTGGTAAATCGCGGGCTCCATCGCAGCCACTGTACGCGCATTGAACGAATTGTTTAATAGCTTTCGCCGTCGCGCATGTTTCGGGGGATCAACTTGTAAGGTATTTGAAATAATATGGGGGCCAAAACCTTCCCGCCACATCATTTCATCAATTTCGTCCTGCCATTCTGAGCGCATCACCTTGTCAAAACCAAGCTCGTTGGACAATTCGTCTGTCATGCGAGCAGCCTGTTGTACGTCTGCGTAGCGCGTTACCAAATAGGCTTGCAGTTGCTCATCAAAGTGTACTGGTGCTTCGTGGCGCAGTTTTTTATAGAGCGCATACGGATGATTCAGAACATTCGGATTGAACAGTGTGGCATTGGCTAAATCATGCATGGTGTTTCCTGCAACCGTTGTAATACATCGAAGTGACAAACAGGTTGACACATAGTAAAAAGACATGCAAGTATATAATAGACAGGTGTCTATTTAAACGAACGGATCGCTAAAATTTATAGGATGTGATAAGCATGCTCGAATCTGAACAAACGAATTTGCCATCGCAGTTCTCTGAACTCAATGGTTTTGTCGACCAATGGTGCAATGACGATATGGCCGCACAGTACGCCGCACGTCTTTCCAGCACGATGCCAGAAATGCAATCGTTTTACGAAGCGGTGAAGATGCGCGTGGCGGATATCAGAGAGTATTTGGATCAAATTGCGTTCGAAGACTATACCGAAGCCGACGCAGCCTTGGGCAGGCTGTTGATTGGCTGGGTTCCTGTTGCTGAGGCGATTGAAGTATTCAAGCAAATTCGAGTGCCAGACTCGAAGGGCTACTGGGAGCTGGTGGAAGAGCCGCACAGCTTCTAACACAATAACTCGATAGGAAAAGAAGAACGGATATGGTCGAATCAAAATACTTTGACAACAGCGCCCCTGGTGAGGGGTGGACCGACCGCCTGGGTCTGGGCACTGAACTGCTGAGTTACGAGGACATGATCTCGCCAGAATTCTTTGACCTGGAGCGAGAGGCCATTTTTCGGCCCGCGTGGCACTATATCGGTAGAGCAGACAGTATTCCCCGCCCTGGTATGTACTTCACCAAGGAACTGGAAATGCTGAGCGCATCTGTGCTGGCCACCAGAGACGACAATGGTGATGTTCAGGTGTTTCACAATGTGTGTCCGCACCGCGGCAATAAGCTGGTTTGGGACACTGATGCACGACAAGAGGTGCAAGGGCGGTGTAAAACGTTTTACTGTAAGTTTCACGGTATTCAGTTCGATACCCGTGGTCAAGTGGCGTTGCTGACAGAGAGAGACGCCTGGCTCGGTTCGCAAGGCGATGATTTGGCGCTTGCGACCGTCAGTTTCGAAGTATGGAATGGTTTTATTTTCGTAAACCTTGATAAGGGCGGTCCTAAAGAAACGCTGCGCGAGTTTCTTGGCGACAAATACTATGACGGTTTGAGTGATTATCCATTTGAGTTGTGCAGTGAGCGTTATTTTGTACGAATGAATGCGCGTGCTAACTGGAAAACGATGATTGATGGCTTTTCGGAAACGTATCACGCACCGACAACGCATGCAAAAACATTCAATACCAGTCCAACAGAGCATATGGTGTACGGTGCGGAATACTTTGGCATCGAAGGCAAACATCGCCAAATGGTGTTTGCCGGTGTGCCAGACGATTTCTTTAATTACGAGTACGAGCGCCTTACCAATGCCTATGGGACCGGACCGCGTCATGAATTCCCCGAAGTGCTGCGTTCATTACCTGATGTTTCTAACCCAACAGGCTTGGGCAACTGGGGTAATTCATCGCACAATTTGTGGCCCAACTTCTTTATTCAACACTACCATCCCGGTTGGTTCCTCACCTACAAGATGTGTCCCTTATCATGCAATGAAATGCGCTTCGAGATCGAGATATTTATGCCCAAACCTCGAAACTTCTCAGAAGTTTTGTCTCAAAAATCCAGCATATACATGGTGTTAGAGGCAGCGCTACAGGATTTTAGCCTGCTGGAAGCAACTCAGCTTGGCTTGGAAACACAGGCGTTCGATCGCTACCCTCTAACGGATCAGGAAGTATTGATTCGCGCATTTCATCGAGATATTTATAAAACAGTGGGCGAGTACAAACAAAAAGTGGATCAGGGAATTATTGCGAGAGACTGAACCATTCCATTACTCTAGCGTGCGAAACAGCTGGTGGTCTGCTCTACCGCTACCACGATAAGTGATAGGAGTTTTTCGTAGTCTGCAGGCTGCTATTTCAAACTGTAGCATCGCTCGGCGGTGTCTTTCAGCAGTGCTTTTCGTTCTTCCTCACTATAGCTTGCCGATATTTTCTTAAATGCATTCCATAGTACAGCGTATGAACAGGATTCCCTGTCCATTGGAAAATTACTCTCAAACATACAACGCTCGGCGCCGAAAACCTCAATCGCGCGGTGGTAGTAACGCTGTGTGGTTTCGGCCAGCTGATCGGACGAGGGAGGTTGCGCCTGCTTGTGCCAGCGATAGCCATTCACTTTCATATTGATTCCACCCATCTTACAAAACACGTTGCGGCACTGCGCAAGATTGGTAATCGATTCGCTCCATTCGTTGAACACACTGTCCAGCTGGTTTGTGTAGGGACCTACGCCGAGAGGGCCTCCGAAATGGTCGAGTATGATGGTTGTGTTAGGGGCGTTTCGCGCTAGCTCCGCGAAGTCGGGCAATTGTTCGTGGTATACCCACGCATCAAACGTCAGCCCCAGTTTGCCAAGCACGTCAAGACCCTTAATAAACGCGCGGTTTTGCATCAAATGTTCAGACGGGCTTGTGTGAGCGTTATGTATAGACGCATCTGGGTGCCACGCGGTGGCGTGACGAATACCTTTAAAGCGTTCGCCGCCCGCGCGCATTTGCTCGCGCAGAACATGCTCTACATCGGTACCCAGTGTCAGGTCAGCGAAGCCAACAATACCGGCAGCGATGCGCGTACGCCCCGTGGCACCGCTCGCACTCATGGCGGCGATGCCATTTGCAAACTCTACTTCACCCACAGGTCGCAGCGCTTCGGGTCCGTCGACTCTGTACATCGACTGACATTCAACAAATACGGTGCTGACAACGTTGTGTCCTTGATTGATATCAGCAAAAAACTCGTCGAGCAAATAGCAATTCCCCGGCACATGCCATAGGTGGTGGTGTGGGTCGCATATCTCCATAGCAGGTTCGACAATAGGTTCTACTGTCTGCGAAAGCCATTCTCTGTTGGTCATGGGTGTGGCTCCATTTTTCTATGTGACGTTAAGAGTGCCACGCGATGCCCTATTGGAAGTTCTTGGCGTTTTGTTGAATATGCGAGAGCAGTTGCTCACGAAAGCCGGGGTCCGCAATGTCTACCAGTGCACGCGCCTTCTCCAATGGTGCTTTGTTCGATAGATTGGCTACGCCAAATTCGGTCACCACATAATCTATGTCATGTCGCCCGATTGACACGGGTTGACCAGAGCGAAAACACGCGACCACTCTGGAAACAGCGCCGTTCGCCGCCGTTGATGGCAAGGCAATGATGCTCTTTCCACCTTTGCTGTAGCGCGCGCCACGGCAAAAATCGGCAGCGCCACCAACGGCGCTTACTGTGCGATCGGCGACGGTTTCGAGGTTTGCCTGACCGTAAAGATCAACCTGTAAGGCAGAATTGATCGCCACAAATTGGTCAAGTTCTGCCAAAACTCCCGGGTGGTGCGAGCGGGCCACATCGGTAATGACCACATCGTCTCGTTGCGCCAACCACTGATAGAAACCCGCGCTGCCCAGTGCCGTGCAACTGAGGTGTTTTTGCGTCTCGCTCAGCAATCCTGCGTTTGCCATAGACATGAACCCATCACCAAGCAGGCCACTGTGCATGCGAATGTCCTTGATGTCAGACAGTCTTTCCAGCAAGCACGTCGGCACGCGACCCAAGCCAACTTGCAACGTAGAACCATCGTCGATGAGTGTCGCAAGCCACTGCGCAATGCGTGTCGTCGTGTCATCAACGTCGCCAGCAGAATAGTTCACTAGAGGCCAATCAACCTCAATTGTGTTTGAAAACATCGATAGCGGGAGGCTACTGGCGCCAGAAATAACGGGCATTGAATGGTTGATGACGCCGACAATGTGTTTCGCTTTAGATGCAACGCCGGGGATAAATTCCACCGAGGGGCCCAAAGAGCATTGCCCATCGATGTCCGGTGGCGCGACCTGGACCACCAACCAATCAAAAGCTTGTGCGGCCAGGTAGTGTCGCGCGCCAAAATAACTGAGTGGCAGTACTCTGATCGAATTGGACGTCGTACCTTTTGTTCGAGGAAACAGTGCGATTTCCTGAATTGAGTTGTCTGTGCCAGAAAGAGGTACCGTATTAATACCGGGTAGAAAGCTGTGAGTAATCTCCAGGCGGGGTAGCTCTGACGCCGCCTTAGACACTGCCTCAACGAGCGGTCTTGGTTCTGTGCTACTGCCCGGCAGAAAGATCCGTTCACCTGGAGCAAAGCGTTCCAGCAGTGCGTTAATTGAGATCATGTTGCTCGGCGAATCGTACGAAGAAATCCAGTGTTTGCGGATTGCGACAAGCATCACGTTTGACTGCCTTATGCATCACAATGCCCGACAGCAGTTTCTTCACAGGTACTTCCATTTTCTTGCCGGACAATGTGTAAGGCACTTCGCTAATAGCATGAACCGCATCGGGTACGTGCCGTGGAGAGCAGTTGTGCGCCAAGTTGTCATTGATCTCATTGAGTAAGCGTGAATCCAGCTCATAACCCTGTTCCAGGCAGACAAAAAGAGGCATGTAGAACCGTGCGCCAGCAAGTTCGAGGTTGATGATCAAGCTGTCGGAAATGCCGTCGATCGCTTCCACTGTGCGATAAATTTCTGAAGTACCAACGCGAATGCCATGGCGGTTCAAGGTTGCATCTGAGCGCCCAGAAATCAGGCATCGCCCATCGCTGGCAAATGTGATGAGATCACCTTGTCGCCAAAAATCCGCGAACAGGCTGAAGTAGCTGTCACGATACTGCTTGTGCTGAGTGTCGTTGAGTAAGAACACCGGCATGGAAGGCATCGGTTGGCGAATCACCATCTCGCCGTATTCATCCAATAGAACGTGCCCTTCATCATCAACAGCACACACATCCACTCCCAATCCAGGCGCCTGAATGTCGCCTGCACGCACAGGCAAGGTTGGTACGCCGCCCACAAATGCGGCTGCCACATCCGTGCCTCCACTCATTGAAAACACATGCAGGTCAGCATGCAGATTCTGATAGAACCATTGAAACGTTTCCGGCGAGGCCGGCGAGCCGGTCAGCGACACTGTGCGCACCGACGTTAAATCCAACTGTGGGTCTGGATGATATTGTTTGGCAATCAGGCCGTTGACGTAAGTGGGTGAGGCACCAAAGTATGTAACCTTGTATTTGGCCGCAAGGTCCAGCAAACAAGAGGGGCCGGGCCAGCCAGGGTTGCCATCATAAACAACAATCGCACCGCCCGTGATCAATCCACCAACGAGAAGATTGAACATCGTCCAGCCCGTCGTTGTAAAAAAGAACTTGACGCTATTGTGATCAAGGCCATCGTGCAGGTGCGCGCTTTTCAAAAACTCAAGCAGCACACCGCCGTGGCTGTGAACAATGCCTTTTGGAGGACCGGTTGTGCCTGACGTGTAAAGAACCCAAAGTGGATGGGAGAACGAAACCTGGCAGTATTTGAAGTCTGGATAGTGCATAGACCCTTCGGCCATCATGGTGTGCCAGTTAAGCAGCTCACACGCTGACGGAATCTGTATGTCGTCAAACGCAGTTGGGTTAGGCCATGGTAAAACGACCACCTGGTGCAGCGTGTGCAGCTCCGAAATCAGGCGTTGTACGTCGTCGCTTCGGTCGTGGTGTTTGCCTCCGTAGCGATACTCGCTCACTGTGATCAGCACGCGTGGCCGAACCTGGGTGAAACGCTCAATCACGCTGTCACTGCCGAAATCCGGCGAACAACTGGACCAAACCGCACCAATGGCGGTTGTGGCAAGCAGAGCGACTACAGCCTCACACGAGATGGGCAGATAGGCACAGACATGGTCGCCAGCTTGCACACCGGCTTGGCGCAGATTAGTTGCCAGTACGGCTACCTGCCGGCGAAGCTCGGCGCGCGTTAATTGGCGTTCGCCTACGGCTTCCGAGTCGGCGAAAACGGCCACTTGTTCGGCCGTTCCTTGATTCAGCAGGTACTCGGCGAAATTCAGTTCAACATCGGGAAACCAGTCGGCACCCGGCATCTCCGCGTTGGGCAAAATTCTTGAGTAATCGCCGGCTGGAAACACCTTGTAATAAACCACAATGGCTGCCCAGAAAGCGGGCACATCATCAATAGACCACTGCCACAGATCCTGGTAACTGTTCAGTTCCAGAGCGTATTCTTGATTAAGCCAATGTCTGAATTGGGTGACAGCGGCGGCTTCCACTTGCGCGCATGAGGGTTGCCAGAGCAGATCTCCTTGTTCGGCGCTGTTCACAATCTACTGCTTATTCTGCAAGGCGGTAGCGAAACCGGCCTGCATCTTTGCCAGCGTATTTTCAACGTTACCGGCAGTTTCGCCACCGTCTATTCGAAGGTCAATGCCGGTGATTTGGGCGGCGAGATCACTGGCCAGGAATACGGCGGCATTGGCGATATCCTCAGGAAGGCCGATGCGCCCTAGCGGCATTCGGCCGCGCATGCACTCCATACTCACGTCCATCAATGCCGCTAATTGCTCTTCTGGAACATTGTCCATTGCCGCACTCATGGCGGTTTTGGTGGGGCCAGGGGAAATGGTGTTCACTCGAATTCCATGCGGTCCCAACTCTATGGCCAGCGAACGCGTCATACCAATGACGCCGGCTTTTGCCGCGCGATAGGGCACAATCCCATAGCCGCCATACAGCGCGGAGGTAGACGCTGTGGTTAATATGCAGCCGCCACCATTGTTTGCCATGTAGGCACCGGCAAAGCGCGCGCCTAGCATTGGACCTAGTAAGTCGACTGCAATGGTGCGCTCAAACGTCGAAAAATCCTCATCAAGAAAGTTGCCCTGCGGTTCACCCATAACGCCCGCATTGCTGAACAGAATATCCAGCTGACCAAAGTGGGCTACTGTTTCATCGACAAGTGCTTCCATTTCTCCGGCCTTAGACACATCCGTGCGCCGGTAATACGCTGCGCTGCCCAGGTTTTGTGTCAGTTCCTTCGCTGCCTGATCCAGGATATCGGCAATAACAACGCGCGCGCCTTGTTCTACGAATTTTTGTACGCACGCGGCGCCAATGCCTTGCGCGCCGCCGGTAATAATGGCCACTTTGCCGTCTAATTGTCCTGCCATTTTGAGTCTGCTCCTCAGAATTAAGATGCTGTTTGATTTGGCCCGAGTAACCCTGACGGCACGGCCTGCAGTTTTTGCCGCACATCGGGCAACACACTGCGCGACAGCAGTTCCACTCGGCGAAGTGCGGACGCAGCATGCTCACCAGGAAAACGACCCCAGAAATGAATGTCTTTGGTCTGAGGATATCGACACACTTGTTGGTACACGGCGTCCGACATTTGTTCAGGCGTCAGGAAGCGGTAAAAGCCTAATTCGATGGCTTGCTCCGCAGTTTGGATAATGCTGCCGGGAAATGCACCCATGGATTGGTAGCTTCGCATTTGTCTCAGCAGGCACGGGCCCAGTTCCGTTCGCGCGCGTTCGGGTGCTTCACACACTATGTCCCAGCATCCGCAAAAAATAGCCGCTTGATCAGAGCGCTGTCCCGCCGCGGCCAGCGACTGAAGATAGTGATCTTGGCCGATACCCCCCGAATCCAGAAAACCGTCGGCCAGGCGTGCAGCGCGCTCTATTGCCACCGGAGCCACCGCACCCATTAGCAAACGAGGAGGCCGCTCGGGAATAGGGCGCACCATAAGCTCGTTTACAGTAAAACGCTTACCCTTCAGATTCACTGGCTGACCGGACCAAGCTTGTCGAATTATGGAGATACCTTCTTCCATTAGACTGGGTCTGTGCTTCAAGTTTCGCCCAAATACGGCGTATTCACGCTCTACATAGCCAGCACCCACGCCCAGATCGAAGCGGCCTTCGGTAAGCAGCGACAAAGTAGCCGCGTCTTCCGCTAAACGCACTGGATCATACAACGGCAGCAGCGCCAGATTAGTGCCAATTCGCAGGCGCTTTGTTGCCGCGCCAATCGCCGCAGCAATCACCAGCGGTGATGGCGTGTAACCATCTGTCTGAAAGTGGTGCTCGGTAAGCCAGATCGAATCGAAGCCCAAGGCTTCGGCGGCAATAATGTGTTCCAGATGGTCTTTGTAAGACTGCTCCCTGGACACAGAGGTATTGCAGGAATATCGAAAATCGTACCAGAGGCCGAAGTTAGGGACTGTGAGCATTCCGTATGCGAGCCTGTCGCTGCTGTATGCAGAAATTGACAAGTATCGTAATAAACAACACGTGTTGTGTCAAAGGAAAGATCAGCGTGTACTATATTAGATACTACTTGCTTTAAATAACGTATATCTTTAATATAGACATGTGTCTATTATTAGAGCGCCGAGATGACCATAGCCACAGACTTTAATCCGGTCGGCATGTCCTTCGACGATGTCTACAATGCGCTTAAAAACATGCGTGAAGAACAAGCGATCTTTTTTTCGGAGCCGCTGCAGGCGTGGGTGGTGACACGTTACGACGACATCAGAGCCATGCTGGATAACCCCGCGTTCACTGTTGAAGGCACCCTACAGGGGTTTAACTACGACGCCGAAACGGAGGCCATTCTCTCGTCTGGTATTAACTGGAATGAAACCGCGCACATTGCCGGCGCGGAAGGCGAAGAACACGCAAGGCTTAAGAAAATTCTGCTGCCCATTCTTAATCCACGACGACTGCGAGCTCTGGAGCCCGTGGTTCGCGAACTCGCTATTGAGCTGATTGAACGCTTTCGCGGAGACGGCCACTGCGAGTTTATGTCGGCATTCGCTTATTTGCTGCCAATCTACACGGTCTTTCGGTTTATTGGCTTTGATTCGGCGGAAGATGATCTGGATCAACTGGCGCGCTGGAGCGGGAACACGTTCAAGATCTGGCTCACACCGATGGCGCCAGAGGAGCAAAAACAATGCGCCCGCGACGCGGTTGATTATCAAAATTATATTCGTCGCAAGATCAACGACAGACGAAAGAACCCACGCGATGATCTGATGACTGAGATGGTGCTGGCGATGGACCGCGGCGATATTGACATCAGTGAGGACGAATTGGTGCTCATGTATATCTTCACGTTTATCGGTGCAGGACATGAGACCACTATGGCGCAACTCGGCAACAGCGTTTATCAACTGCTGCGCAAGAGAGATCGCTGGGAGAATCTTACATCACAACCTGATGATATTCTTGATATTGTCGAGGAAACCATTCGCTACGACGGCTCTGTACTGGGGTGGTACCGACGGGTTGGTCAGGACACGGACTTTCTAGGTCAACAACTCAATAAAGGTGATTTTGTGGTGATGGCTTTTGGTTCAGGCAACCATGACCCAAGCCAATTTTCTGAACCTGAAAATTATTGCCCGATTCGACAACACAGAAAACGTCCACTGACCTTTAGCCAGGGTCGGCATTTTTGCCTTGGAGCTCCCTTGGCACGGATTGAAGTCAAAGTGGCGCTGGAAGAGCTGTCGCAACGACTGCCTCAACTCCGACTAACCGCGGACCAATCAATCAAGCTCGCCCCATCCGTGGCGACCAGGGTGATTGAACGTTTGGAGCTGCAATGGTGAGATAGGCGAGATACAGCTAACTGAGGCTTTCGTATGATTCTTGGCATCTACCACATCAATATTAACGTGACCGATTTGCAGCGATCGATTGAGTTTTACGGTTTGCTGGGATTTAAGGTAGTCGATAGTTTTAATGAGCAAGGCACGCCGGGGCTGGATCGTGGTCTGGGCTTTGACTTCACCAATACAAAAGCGAGTTTTCTCGCCCTTGGAACAAACCCTCGCGAGACGGTTCTAGATCTTGTGCAGTGGATTGAGCCAGAAGCATCAAAACCGCCGATTGAATTGAATCAAATAGGTATGCCACGACTTTGTCTGCGAGTAAAAGATCTGGATGGTGAAGTGGAACGACTCAGAAAGCATGACGTGGAGTTCGTTTCTGAACCACAGACCATAGACACGCTTGCGCGCAATCCAAGATTCGTGCTGTTTCGCGACCCCGATGGAGTTGTTATCGAACTGGTTGAGCTTTATTAAGACAATTAATTTCATAGACAGCGCATACATTTAGTGAAGCAAAGCGAATCCAACAGGGGGTTACATGGTACAAACGCACCGCTCACGCCAACTTGAGAGCTTGGTAAAAACCGACGGCACTTTGCAGCTGTCGATTGGTTCTACAGAGGTGCCAGAACCCAAACAAAATGAAGTGCTGGTGCGAATTGAGGCGGCACCCATAAACCCGACCGATCTTGCGGTGTTGCTGGCATCTGCTGACCTAGCCAGCCTTGAAGCAGTCGAGGGTGATAATGGCGTAGTTGTTCAGGCCAGCATTCCGAGCAGAATTCTTAAGCTACACGCCCGACGAGTTAACAAGCCTTTGGTTGCTGGATTTGAAGGCGCTGGCACTGTGGTGGCAGCGGGTGAGTCTGATCAAGCACAAGCGCTGCTGGGCAAAGTAGTGGCTATGACCGGCGGTGCGATGTTCAGTGAATACCGCTGCGTACCTGTTGCGGATCTAATGATCATGAACCCGGGTACGACAGCAGCGCAAGCGGCCTCCAGTATTGTCAACCCCATGACCGCACTTGGTTTTATAGAGACGCTGCGCAAGGAAGGTCACACCGCTATGGTTCACACGGCGGCGGCTTCCAACCTGGGGCAGATGTTAATCAGGTTGTGTCACCAGCAGGATATTGCGCTAGTGAATATTGTACGCAGCCCTGAGCAGCGCACCCTGTTGAAAAATCAGGGTGCTGAATTCGTTATTGATTCCAGTGATCAAGATTTTCGTCGCGACCTAACCGATGCTTTGGCAACAACAGGTGCAACGCTAGCCTTTGACGCCGTGGGTGGTGGTCGCTTGGGTAACACAGTGCTTAGCTGTATGGAGCGTGCTGCGGCTAAAAATGAACCCACCAGCCATTATGGGACTGATTTATTTAAACAACTCTACATTTATGGGCGCCTGGATCTTGCACCGACTGAACTCACCGCAGCCTATGGATTTGCATGGAATGTTGGGGGTTGGTTGATGGGGCATTTTCTGCGTCGCACTGATCCCAAGCGTGTTAAGCAGTTGCAACAAAAAATCACTGATGAGATAAGCACAACGTTTGCGAGTCACTATGCGGCTGAGGCATCGTTCGAGCAAGTATTGCAAACGGATGCCATCAGGCTTTACAGCGCGTTATCAACTGGCAACAAGTATCTACTAAACCCAAGCGCATAAAGTCTGTGCTTTTGTGGCTTTCTAGCGTTTTACCCGCTGAGATCTGGCCGTGTTGCCGCCGGCATAAAGCCACTGACTGAATAAGCGAACTGTTAGCTATTAGAGAGAGCGGCTTTGGCTGCGCGGCGTCCTGAGTAAACCGTATCAGCAATCGACAGGCCGCTGAAATTGGCCCCAGAACAGATACCGACGGCAGTGCGACCGGCCGCATACAAGCCCTCTATTACCGAACCATTTGCACGAGTCACGCCTCCTGTAGCCTCGTCGACGGTCAAGCCACCATAAGGCATGCTGCCGGAGAAAGCATATTTATTGCGAAGAGACATATTAACCGCATAGTAGGGCGCCCGATTCTGCGCAACGAGGTTGACGGACTGCTTGCCAAAATCTGCATCTTTGCCGTTTGCCGCCAGACTGTTGTAGCGTGCCAATGATTGCTCAAGCGCGCTTGCATCAATACTGGTTTTTGCGGCCAGTGAATCTATAGTGGTGGCCCGTTTTGTGCCGCCCATAATGATATTCATTAAGGCTGGCATGCCCCACCACGACAAAGCGTTGCTGATAGGCCAGAGTAATTGTCTGACACCTTGCCAAAAAGTTGAGCTGTCCAACACAACCCAGGCACGGCCCTCGCCCTGCTGCGCGATGGCATTGCCCACATTTCCCAGATAGGCGTCTTCATTGATCAACCTGGCGCCGTCCTGCCCGACCAGTAGGCCGCAAGAAAACGCTTCAGGTGGTGACAGGGCTTTGCTCAGAAAGACCTGTCCCATGCAATCCAGTGCTCCGCCTGCCGTCATTCCCAATTCAATGCCACTGCCGTCGCAGCCCATAGAGCCACCGCGCACCAGGTCAGCCGCCGCACTGGTGATGTCCGGGCGAAATTGGCCATACAATCCAAGATTGTAGTTATAGCCACCGCTTGCAAGAATCAGCCCTTTGTGGGCTCTTAGCCGAATGCGCTTATCCGGCGCACCGGCCTCCAAAGCGGCTGTCTGCGCAATGTAGTCTTCTGCTTTTGCGCTGTTGAAAGGTTTCATCGGGTCAACCTTTTGGTATAGAGCCGCATGCTCACGCCAAAGCGACTCAGGCAATGCTTGTGCCTCAACACCTAATACTCGGCCCTTACTATCAATAATCAGCCGCCTGGCCGGGCAGTGGGGCAAAATTTCCACGCCACTGTCACGTGCGCTGTTTAGCAAAGGTTCAAAATATTGCTTACCGCTGGCCCCTTTACCCACTGTGCGATGGCCGCGAGGTGCTGGTGTGGCTACCTCTGGATTGAATTTTTCCATACCGGTGTAATACAGGTGGAAACCATCGGGAGGGTAGGCGGTTCGTCTTTCATAAACGGTACTTTCGAATTGCACACCCTTATCCTGCAACCAGCGAATATTGTCTGCGCTGCTATTGCAAAAGGCTCGAAGCCCCTGCTCGCTAACCGGCGTGCCTTCGTAGTTAAGATAGTTAAACATATTGTCTGCGCTGTCGCTGAATCCAGCATCGGCCTGAACTTCAGTTCCGCCTGCATATACAACACCGCCGCTGTTTGCTGTCGCGCCCCCGCCAGCGAATCTATCCAAAGCGATGACGCTAGCTCCACGCTCACGACCTTCCAGCGCAGCGCAGACTCCAGCGCCACCAAAGCCAACAACCACAATGTCTGCCTCGTTATCCCAGTCCAGAGCCTCGGCACCATCTACCTGCAGCGGCTCAGCTATATTCGATGTGAATTGCGTCATGACGTTCGCATGATCTCCTAAGAAGCTCCTGTGCCCAAATATAATCCACACAGAGCCTTAAATCAACATGTGTTGATTATAAAGATGGCTGTTGATATTATGTGCTCAAAGCCTACCATCTGACACTATCGATGCGCCGCCTTACTGGGCAGCAGCGCGCATGGACACAGGAGAGCGCTATGCCCATGCCGGACGGAATGATTGCCGAGCTATCGAAAACACACGATTATTCGGTGTTGGCAGATGATGATTGGATACCGGGAGTAGACCCGGACAATTCTTGGTTCAGACTGTTGTACTTTTCAGCGGAGACTGGGGTGTGGGCGGTTATTTTTCGTTGGAAGCAAGGTTTTATTGCCCCAAGCCACACCCATCTAGGCGCTTCGCATTCCTATATTCTTAAGGGCGAATTGGCGGTTCGTGACAACCGCTATCCGGCGGGGGCGTATCTGTTTGAAGCAAACGGTAGCCATCACGGTGCGACTGAGGCAATTGTTGATACCGAATACCTGTTCATAGGCAATGGACCACTTGCGTTTAACAACGAGCATGGTGAACTCACAGGCCTGTTTGGTTGGAAAGAGGCGCTTGCATACAAGCAACGGCATGAATCTCCAGAATCTACTTCAGAAGGCAAAAAATGAAGGTGGCAACTGATTACCATCGCGACACTGAGGGAGACACGAGAGACTTCGTGTTTAACCAGACCATGCTTCGTATAAAAGATCCTGCCGTGTCATTGGCTTTTTATCGCGAGGTACTGGGCATGACGTTGGTTAAGCAGTTGGCGTTTCCGAAGATGTCATTCAGTCTGTATTTCCTGGCCTACGGTACGGAAGAGCACTTAAGCAGCATCGGCAATGCGTTTGGCCGTGCGGGCGTGCTGGAGTTGACTCATAACTACGGGACAGACACCGATGCCGGCTTTGCTGGCTATCACAATGGCAACTCTGAACCACAGGGCTTCGGCCACATTGGCATTTGTGTTCCTGATGTGGACAAAGCTTGCGAACGTTTTGAACGAATGAGCGTTGAGTTTGTAAAACGACCGAACGACGGCGCCATGCAGGGTCTTGCGTTTATCAAAGACCCTGATGGTTACTGGATAGAAATTCTGTCCACCAACGGCATGGAGCGACTTCTGCAAACCGAGGAGTGATGTAGGCTACTTGGTATGCAGCACAACCGGCAAATCCGTAATTCCGCGCACAAAGTTTGATTTCAGACGCGTCGCCTTTCCAACTACCTCTACTCGGTCGAAACGTTTGAGTATCTCTTCCCACACAAGCCTAAGTTGCATTTCAGCCAAACGATTGCCCATGCAACGATGCACACCAAACCCAAACGAAATGTGCTGGCGCGCACGACGGCGGTCAATCAGAAATTCATCAGGGCGTTCAATTCTTGTCTCGTCGCGATTTCCCGACACGTACCACAATGCCACTTTATCGCCTTCTTTGATCTGCTTACCTCGAAATTCGAAATCCTGCGTGGCGGTTCGGCGCATGTGCATCAGCGGTGTCTGGAAGCGGATAATCTCAGACACCATGTTCGGCACCAAGCTGGGGTCTGCTTTTAGTTTTTCGTACTCCGCAGGGTTTTCGTTAAGCATCAATACTCCACCGGAAATGGAATTTCGGGTAGTGTCGTTACCGCCGACAATCAATAGAATCAGATTGCCAAGAAACTCCATTGGATCCATTTCTTTGAATACCTCAGAGTGCGCCATTAACGTGATAAAGTCGTATTTACCCTCTGGTGATTGCTGCGCGCGCTCGTTCCAGATGCCAGTGAATACTGTGAGGCACTCTGTCAGAGCTTCCTGACGCTCTTCTTTAGTCGCGCTGTCATCGCCGGCAATTTCAGGAGACGCCGTGGCCATGTCCGACCAGAAAGTGAGCTTGCGACGATCTTCAAAGGGAAAATCAAACAACGTCGCCAACATTTGCGTCGTCAGTTCTATGGAAACGCGATCGACCCAGTTGAACGGCTCACCAATGGGTAGTTCGTCCATAATGTGCCCGATTCGCTTACGAATTAGTGGCTCCATCATCGTCAGGCTTTGCGGGGATACTGCAGGCGTTACAACTTTGCGCTGATCGTCATGCTTGCTTGCATCCATTGCAATAAACTGTTCAACCGTAAAGTCGGGGTCTTGATCTCCGAGGACGATGGCAGGAAAAGACGAGAAGACCTCCGTGTTTTTCTCAACTTCAACAATGTCGTCAAACCGAGTGATGGACCAAAACGGACCAAAATTGCTCTCTGCGCAGTAATGAACCGGGTCTTCCGCACGCAAACGTTTAAACATCGGCCACTGGGCCTCGAGTTCGTACAAACTGGGATTAGAGGGATTAATCCGATCTAAAGGCGTGTCGTCGGAATACAGGCTTGCAGTGGCCACGGAGCGCTCCGTTTATGCTGTTTTTTCCATCATAAGGCGAAATGACTGTGGTTGCCACCGGGGTCGTGGTACTGGATTTGCTCGTGAGGTGGCCGTTAGTCCACTCGGCTACAAGCCAACGTTGTTTTTATTGAGAACCTGCTCTGCTCGATAACTGGAACGAACAAACACGCCAGAAACAACTTCCAGAAAGCCTTTCTCCAGCCCCCATAGCCGGTATTGCTCAAACTGCTGAGGTGTGACATATCGATCGATAGGGTGGTGGTTGAGCGTGGGCTGCAGGTATTGGCCAAAGGTGACAATATCAACCTTGGCCTCACGCAAGTCATCCATACACTGCAGTATTTCTTGGTCGGTTTCGCCTAGGCCTAGCATCAAACTGGTCTTGGTTAACAGCTCAGGTTTGTGTGCCTTGGCGTGAGCGAGTACGTCCAGTGTTTGTTGGTAAGTAGCGCGTGGATCACGTACTGGGTGGGTTAGTCGGCGAACAGTTTCCACATTCTGCGCAAACACGACAATACCTGACTCAATCACGGTTTCCACGTCCTTTCTCACGCCAAGAAAATCAGGCGTTAATGCTTCAACCGCGGTTTCAGGATTTACCTCAATGATTTTGCGCACGCAGGCTGCGTAGTGTCCTGCGCCACCATCTGGCAAATCATCGCGGTTAACCGAAGTTAAAACCACATACTTAAGGCCCATCAGTTGCACGGAGCGGGCCGCATTGTTCGGTTCTTCGTGGTCAAGCCAGGCTTGAGGGTTGCCAGTATTCACTGAGCAGAAGCGACATGCTCGAGTGCAAGTATCGCCCATTAACATGATGGTTGCGGTGCCGGCGCTCCAGCATTCGCTCATATTTGGGCATTTCGCTTCCTCACACACAGTGGCAAGGCGGTGCTCCTTCACAATGCTACGCACATTCTCGAACGCCTGGCCGCCCTTAATACGCATGCGCAGCCAGTCTGGCTTTTTATGGCGCTGCTGCTCAGGAGTCCTGGTTTTGATGCCATCCTTGATCGCGGTGATACCAAGCTCGTTGGTAAATTTATCGCCGCTGTGTATTTGTACGGCGGGTATTCGGGTGTCTTTGGGCATTTGGGCGCGATGTTGTTCTGACGGTTACCAGTATACGAATAACAAGGTGATTTGCACAAAATAATAATAGGTTCTGTCGCAAGCTATTCACGGCTTTCGCGACGATGCCATCCGTGACCGCCTACGCTTAAGTCTAAAACTCGTTCAATTTTGGTAAGCACCTGAACAGGGTTGAGCAGTATCGAAATCTTAGGGTGATTGTGTTTGACGAATGGGGCAGAGCAGTTGGATGAGAATCAGAGTCAGATTACAGCCGTCTCAAAGAGTTAATTTGCCGGCACGTTGTGTAAACTGTATTAGCAAGGGATTGATAGCGGTTTTGGCTAATATCTCTTAGCTGGATATCGGACTACGACTTCAATCGACACGTCCAACAACAACCAGAGTTTCACCTTTGCGCACCGGTGGGGCCGACAATCGAATTAACAACATGCCATCGATTGGAGATTTTACATCGAATAATCGACGGCCATGCCAGTCGGTGACATAGCCAAGCAGTTCATCTTTTGCGACTGCCTGACCTGCTTCCTTGAGCGAAACCCATGAGCCATCTTCAGGTGATTTAATACTTTGGCGTTCTTTTATTAGCGTGGGCGCTGCTGCAGGCGTCGACGGCTGATTAATCATACCCAAATGCGACATAGTGCGAAAAACACCCTGCTCAATGAGGTCAACTGCTTCACGATCGATGACCGCCATGCCGCCGGCCTCTACATCAATTGAAGGTATGCCTTGTGCTATTGCGGATGACCCGGCCCAAATTGCGGCCTTCGGGTCAGAGAGTTCCCATTGGAATTCGACGATATACGGTGCGCCGAATGCATAGGCAAGTGCTCGGGATTTCGAAATCACGTCGGCATTGCCAGCCTTTCCGTAGTAGCCCACCCAGTAGGGCCTGAGGTCTTCGTTGCCATCTCCTGAATGCACGTCCAATACCACGTCCGCTAGCGGAAATATTTGGCGGCTTAGGGTATGAGCGATTCGCTCAGACTGGCTGCCTTCTTTCTTACCTGGAAACAAGCGATTGATGTTTTTGCCGTCGACTGGATTGGTGTACACCGAACGGCCCATATACGCAGGTAAGTTAGCGATATGAACGAGAATGACTGAGCCACTAAGCTGTTTGTCCGATATCGTGGCAGCCAGTTTTTGAGTGGGGTGTATCGGCGAATATTCAGAACCATGGACGCCAGCCAATACCAGCAGCGTTGGCCCACCATCAACGCCCGTGATCACAGTGATCGGCAACTGCGTTTGTTGGTCGGCTGGGCCAACCGTAAGCTCTAAATGATGTCGCCCCGTATTCTTCAAAGCCGCGACTAGATGCTCAATGTCCGCTGCCCGCGTATTCACTGAGACCAGCGCAACCGTTAAAAATACGTAAAAAATACTCTTTCGCACTATTTATACTCAGATACCGCAAGGCTTGAATTGAGGCAATTTACTCATATTAATCTCGTTAAATTCTTGCCGCCCAAACATCATGGGGTAATGGAACTCGCGAAGCGATGAATGGAAGTCGCGAACGCAGCGCATATACGCCATGTGCTGCCGAGTGTCTGTTTTCGCCAATTTAGTCAACCACTGCTCCACTAACAGGGGCGGCGATAAGAGCGCAATTCGGCTCATCCAACGGGCTCGCTCACGCATTCCATCTTCAAGCGCCACGGAAAGCGGCTCAGCTTCTTGATCGCCCACCTGCTGGAAGGCGTAGTACCACCTCCACTCGAACGGTTTTTCGATCGTCACATCTTTCCATTCGGGATGCCTGCTTGCGAACGCGTCCATAGTATCAATTTTGGGAAGATCCCAGGCATCGTTTACTGTTTCACGCTGAAGAAAAAGAATGTTGCCTCCATGTGGCACATCAATCGCGCGCTCCGTCAAGTATTTGCCCATAACCGGTATCAATACTGTCATCAGTAACCATGCGCCCAGCAACACCGCCGCGGCGGTGCTTGCTTCGTACACCCGAACTGCTATTAAGCGGCTAACGATCAGCCAAAACATCGCATGAATAATCACGGCTAACACCACCGCGATCAGCCCTGTGTGCCAGCGGCCGACAACAAGCGCTATTGTGATCAATGGAATAAGAATCGCGCCCAATAACAATAAGGTGCGTGCGAGCCCTCGTATGTGTAAGACACGCCCGCCTCGTGCGCTGGTGGCATACAAAAGCTCGTACCGCGCGTCGCGACGTTCTCGCGCATCAAGGTCATACAGCAGCCCAATCAGTAGCAGGGGCAGAATTATGGACACCAGGTAGGCAAAGTCCAAATCACCCAGGCTCGACAGCTCCGGGTTGCCGGGGTCGTTTTCATAAATTTGCCCCTCTAACGCCAGCATTCTTACGCGATGCAGCCACGGGAGTTCATCACGCATGCCTAAGGCGACGAACGCCAAATCTGAAGGTAGATCATAGGTAAGATGAAATACATAGTACGCAGCACTACCAACATCGCTTTGAGCAGCAAGGGCTTGTTCTTTCTCATTCTCAATGCTCGGAAGCAATGTATGTAGGCGCGCACTTTGCTGTGCGACGTTAGCCAAACCCGCTATAAGTGCTAAAGATGACAGTGCTACAGTCGCGACCAGCACATAAACAACTGTCCTTTCACTCAAGGCAAAACGAAGCTCTCGCAGTAGCTCTGGTAGTAAGTTAGCCATCGTGATTCCGAAGTGATCGTTGCGAAATGCTGGAGCTCAGAAATCCGGTGACGACACACCAGGCAAGCAGTAGAAAAGCATGAGGCAAGCCAATCTGTAAGCGCTCGCTGACACTTCCAGCTTGCCAGGCAAAATTATCCAATACACGCCAATTGCTGGCGCTGACCCGCGCCTGTTGGCTGGCCTCTTCGCTGGCACCACGATTAACATCATTGGCGTAGCTGAGCTCTTTGATATGTAATCCATTTAACTTTTGGACGAAATCGAAACGCAAGGCTTCGGCGTCGCGCAAAAATTTGTGATATTGCCTAAGGTCGGTGTTGGCGGTTACCATAGAAAAAGAGCGCGCGGCCAATGTTGGCGACAGTGCGCCAAGGGCATGCATGATTTTGACTTGCCCAGCCTCTTCAGCCATTCGTTTTTCCGCATACTCGGTCAATATGGACGTCAGCTTTGCCTCGGAGTTCGAAGCTACAACACCGCGAAAATTAATGGGTAACTCTGCAATATCATTCACATTGTATTGCTCTAGCAGCTCATCTCGTAGTCGCGCGAACGCCGGATCATTGGCATTGTGGCCGTCGCCTACTTGTCGAACGTCTTCCAGCAATGCCAAATCATTGACAATTTTTCCGCTCACAGGTACCACAACATCCGCGATGGTTGCTGCAAAGCGCGGAACAATAATTGCTAGCACAACCCAAACGGCAAGCAAGTAAGCCAGTGCATTGGCCGAGCGCCGCGTAGCTGATGAAAACCCACTGATCAAAAAGCACCAACAGATTAGATAGAGTGCGTAGCCAAGCATAAACAAAAGACCAATCAGTACACTCTCGCCCGTCACTATCGAATACAATGTGGCAAAAGCGAGCGGCATTAGCGATACCAGAGCAATAGCGATCAGCGCCAATGTTTTGCCGCACCATAGCTGAAATGCTGTCACCGACGATGTCATCAGCATGGATGCGGTTTTTGCTTCGCGCTCTCTGGCCACCGCACTGAAGCCAATCACAATCAGAAGCAATGGCACCAACACTTGATACGCAAAAGCCGGGGTTAGCGTAGCAAAAGGCCCGGCGGGCGCTGCGGAATACCTGGGGGAGAAAACCGCAGAATTTTGTCGGTGACCTTCCAGAAACATAATAGTGCCCGAGAAGGCATCAACACCTGGATCCACCAATGCAAGCGGTGCAGGTGAACGCAGCACGTAGTGCCCGTAGTGCACCATACGATGGGGATGCCGCGCAGGTTGTGATAGAAAAGTCTCGGTTGCCGTCTGCTGAAAACTCGTTCTTTCAGTGTGCTCTGCACTGATTCGAAAAGATGTGCTAACTACTGCGGCAATCACCAACCCAAGTGCAGCTATAACAACGCTAACACCCAGCTTAGATCGCTTCCAATATCGCCATTCATCACTGGCTATTAACAAACTTGGACGCTGGTTCATATGCGATGATGTTCTGCGAAAGTTCTATGCACCTCATCGGCCGATATTTGGCCACCCTCAGGCGCTTCGAAAATACCTACCATTTCGCCCTGTTGTAACAAGCCTACTCGGTTTGCTACGTGGCAAGCGCCATACACATCGTGCGTTACCATCAGCACTGTTGTGCCATTCGCAGCGAGTTCAATGAGAATGGAATTAAACTCGTCAATGGCGACTGGATCCAACCCGGATGTAGGCTCATCCAGCAGCAGAACGGGTGTCTTGCGCAGAATAGCCAGCGCTATCGCCACCTTCTGGCGCATTCCTTTTGAATAACTTCCCAACCTCTTCCCACGTGCGGTGGCTTGCAGGTTTACAACATCAAGGGCTTGGTCAATTTCCGCCCTGGAACAGCTCACGCGTGCCAATGACAGAAAGTAATCAAGGTTCTCAATCGCAGACAAATGAGGGTAAAGGTTTGCTGATTCCGGCAGGTAAGCCGCTTGCTGATGAACAGCGCCAACGTCGTCAAAAACGTTGACCCCATTAAGCTTGACCAAACCAGAAGCAGGTTGTACGAAACCCAGAAAGGTCAGCAATGTCGTCGACTTGCCTGCTCCGTTGCCGCCGAGCAAGGCAAATACCTCGCCGGCGGCTACATTGAAACTGACATTTTCAAGTACGCGCTGTCCACCTCGATCAACGCATAAGCTGTCAGCAGTAAGTGCGGGCTTTGACATTACTGCATCTCCTTAAAAGGCGTAGGACGCAGACAGCCTGAATCTGCGTGGCGCACCTGGCTCTACCCAAACGTTCGCATAGGAATTTGTGTAGAAGGTTTCGTCGAACAGGTTGTCTACATCCAAGCGGACCGAGACACCCTCGATTGGTTCGATCTCACCGAAAAGTCTTGCTGTCGTGTAGTCTGGCAGCATAAAGTCGGATCCAACCCAGCCGTTGCGCTCATCCGTGTACGCAACGCCGCCACCGACGCGCGCAGGCATGCTGCCAATATTGAAGCCTTTGGTCAACTGCACATTTAACTGATGCTCCGGTGAATTAATCATCGGATCTCCTGCATTAATTCTAAGCCCAAAGCCGTCTGCATCGGCAAAGCTATTGCTAAATTCTGCGTCGGTATAAGCGTAGGAGAACCAAACGCTTAAATCGTTAGAAAAATTCAAGATCGCGTCCAATTCAATACCGGTGCTCTCCGCCTCGCCAGCAGGAATCGAGAAAAATCCTACCGCCGTTGCTTCCGGCCTATCATCATTGACGAGGAAATTACTTTGCTCCACTTTGAATAGAGTGGCGCTGAATGAACCTTGTACAGTATTGCTAAGTTCACCAAGGTTGGCTTTGAAACCAATTTCCGTCGACTCAGTTACGTTCGGGTCAAACTGACTGCCCTGAAAGTCTTGCCCGGTTTGCTGACGGTATCCCTCTCCATAAGACGCGTAGACGCTCATGCCATGATGCACCCGGTAAACCACGCCAAACTGCGGTGAAAAGCGATCGTCAGAACTGGTAATCGTCGTCGTTGGCGTTGCCAGGAAGTTTGTCAAATCTTGTTCGAAGTCATCGAAGCGCGCACCAATACGGATCTGCAATTGATCGGTTAAGTCAATCTGATCTTGTATATACAAGCCATAACCCTTTAGAACCTCGTTCCTATTGGTATTCGCCCCGGGAACAGGTGAAAGGTTCACTCCATAAACAGGGTTGCTAATATCAAGGATGAGATGGGTGGCTATGTCTTCGGCGGTCAGATTATTGATATCGCCTGAAAATCTGGAGCGATAGCGATCTATAACCAGGGTATTGTCGAATTCGTCGTAATCGGCACCAACGATTAAACGATGGCGTACTGAACCTGTTTCAAACTCTCCGGCGAGCTCGCCGCGCAGTACAAGATAATCCGATTCAAAGTCTCGTGTGCGCATAAAACGCGAGACAGTTTGGCCATTTTGGAAGTAGGTTTGACGCGACCCGAATTGAGGTTCAAACGCATCGCCTTCAAGACTTGTATCCCGGTAACCGATGCCGCCCAAGAAGCTCCAGCTGTCGCTAAAGTTATGCTGCACTTCTAGCTGATGACCAAGGACTTCTGTTTCGATCGGTACAGCCTCACCAACGAAAAAATCGCTAGGTGAAAATCCAAAGTCCTCGGAAAAGACAACACCGCGGTCAAACGGCAACTCCTGGCGTGTGTACTCCAACTCATACGTGACTTTGGTACTGTCGCTAGGGGTCCAGGAAATAGAAGGATAGAAGCCCGATTTTTCAGTTTCCATGGGATCGCGGAAGCTTCCCGCGTCTTCATAAAAACCCACCAGCCGCAGACCGACAGTGTCGCTAGCTAAGCTAGTTTGGTAGTCGCCTTCCAAGCGCAGCAGGTCGTCTTCCCCGATGGTTCCCCGAACATAGCCGCTTGTTTCAAATTTGGGCCGTTTTGTGACCATGTTTACCGTGCCGCCTGGTTCGCCACGCCCGAACAGCGCTGAACGCGGGCCTTTCAAGACCTCTACCGAATCAATACCTACAATATCGCGAGGGCCGCCAAAGCCACGACCTGCGTTGAATCCATTGACCAGAAAGCCGCTAGGTAAATTGATATCACCAGAAAAACCACGGATCGAAAAGGCGTTCCAAAGACCACCAAAATTGTTCTGGCGAGCCACTGACGCAGAGAGATCAAGCGCATCATTTAAACTGAACACCCCTGCATCGTGCAGCAGTTCTGCATCCATTATTTGATCGGCTGCCGGTACCTCTAGGGCATCAAAGTTACCTGTGTAAGCACGACGCTCTCCAACGACAAATACAACCTCGTCAGCGTCTTCTGTATTTGACTGTGCAAATACTGGCGCAATAGTTGCCGTAATGCCAGCCGCAATAGTGATTTTCGCCCAGCCAAGTGGACGCTTAGCAAAATTAAACATGGGTATTCCCTAAAACTCTCAACAATAAGTAGGCCAAGGAAACGCGTAAATCACGTTCAGTGAATAGCGGCCTCGGTTAGACATTAGCAATTACTGATTGTTGAGAGGGGGGCCTGTAGGCGGTGGGCGAAAATCTAAAGCAGAGCTAATCGCCGCTGATGAAGGCCCAGGTATGAGGCAAGAGATTTCGCCAATTGTGGGGTAAGAATAACTATTGGATTGCAGTAAACCCTTGGCCTCGTCGTCTCCACCAAAGGCCGCATGACAAACAGTACCTTCATGTTCATGCGAGCCGCTGCCAAACTCTGCAGCATGCACAACCGTAAGACATTGTCCCAACACGAGCAGCGCGATAACGGCGTAGTGATTTAATGACTTATGCATTTTTTGCAAAATTTAACGAGCAACTCGGCCATAGCAATAACTTAAGGGTTTCTGTATAAATCCTGTCTTGACGTTTTCGATAAACCTTTTACCAATAAAGAAGCAACTGGATAGTCACGGGTGATAAGTACTGAAAATCCTCTTCCTTAGCGACTGACTTTGTCGGTATTCGCCTGATCGTAAGCTTTAGTGAAAATCGGTGACTTCAACATCCGCAGCCTCGCCTGTCCGTTTAAAGCAAATACGATATTGCCCGATTAGTTGTAAGCAGTGCCGTCCTCGACGTGATCAGGCAAGATATCTAGCGTTTGTATCTAAAAAAAGATATGTTGTATCATAACAATATTTTCAGAATATGTGTACATCAAAATCTTCCCTATATTTCGCATCGTATTTCGCTTATGAGATAAAATAAGGAACCGCCAGATAGTTTGCTAAGCCAACTGTCTGCCGGTCATGGGTTACGCGCTTGTGTTGATCTTATTGGCCGTGCCGTTGCTTGAACTATCGCTTGATGCTCATTGATTACCTAAAGAGGCAAGGTGATAGTGATGGGGCCGCTGCGCTCAATGCGCACCAGGGTTTACTAAAGAACACTGCGTTGGTGTTACGTAAGCCTTACTCAGGCCGCAGTATTCGCACAGTCATCACACAAACAGCTGACTTCCAGCTTTGAGCTGGTTAGCTGGAAGCCGGCGTCTTCGACGCTTCGCTTAAGTGCATTCATCGCTGTTTTGGCCAGGCTGATCTCGTTAACGCGATGGCAGCCGCTGCAAATAAGAAACTGCGGTTCACCGTGCGGGTGATCACACGTAATGTGCGCGCAGGCCACGTATTTATTCGCCACACTGAGTTTATGCGCAAGATGCTGGCTTTGAAAAAAATCCAGAATGCGGTACACCGACATAGCTGGAATCGCTTGACCGTATTCTACTCTGCAATAATCAGCCAACTCATAAGCCGACATGGGTTTGTCAGATTTCAGTAGTGCCGTAAACACCAATTTGCGTTTGTCGGTAAATCGAATTCCCAGCGACTGGCAGCGCTGTTCTACTTCTCTGATCGTAGTAGAGACTGATTTATTTCGTTTCTTTGCTCTAGGCGGCATAATGGATAGACTACAACCCGCTGACTTGCTTTGGACGTTCTGCTGTTTTTGGCGTGCCTCTCACATAAATTCGGGCAGATTGCTGAACAGTCTCACCTTTGTGAACGCCACTTACCTTCAGCGAAATCGACGCAAAACCAGTGTTCTCAACTTCGTATGGGATAGTGATAACGCCTGTACGCTTTTTTAGCTCAATCGCATCTTTTGCCAATATCACGTTTGAAGAGCTGATCAATTCCATACGCACTTCTTTCGACCAAAAGGGTTTCTTGTATTTAATCGTGAGCTCGTTACGTTCTCCAATAACCGCTTTCGTCATTGAAGGGTGTTCCAAAGTGAACACCGGCGGGGGTGGCAAAAGCCCGGCCACCCTTGCCGCCGCAGTACCGACAGTGCCCAGTCGATCGGGGTTAAACAACATCGCATGTTGATAGCAGGCAACCGCACTCAGCGGGACCAGCGGTAGACAAACGCTAAACAGCACTAAGATCAATTTTTTATTCATGTTAAAGCCTCTTGCCAGTTTCAAACTAATTCGTCAAAGCAAAGTTCCACACTAATCGTCACTATTGGTCAACGCCTTGGCGTAAACTCTTAGTGACGGAATCGCCGCAGCCAGCAATGCTGACAATACCACCAACAGCATAATAACGATACCGTCGGCCGTGAATACACTGGGATTCAGGTGCAAACCGTAATCTGTAAACAGCCTGTCTTCAATGAAGAACAAGGTGAGGTAGAGGCTGAGCACGCCCAAAAGCACACCGCATACGGTGATCAGCAAGGCTTCCGCCTCAATCAGAAAAAATAAATAATAGGCAGGTGCTCCCAACACACGCAACAGCCTGATCTCATGATTGCGTTCGCGCACAGAAGCCAGCAGTACAGCGCTGAGGCCAAGGATGGCCGCAAACAAAACCAGCGCAGAAATAAGTCTTAGAACGTTCTCGAACATTCCCACCATCTGCCACAGTTCTGATAAGGCGACACCAGGCAGTATCGCCAGCAGCGGCTCATTGGCAAATGCGTTAATTTCTCTCTGCAGGCGAAAAGTCACCATTCTGGATTTCAAACCCAGCATAAATGCCGTAATGTTTTCAGGGGGTTGTGCACTTGCAGCCCCCGGGCGATTCGGTTCACGGCCAGGCGGGGGTAAAAACCCCGTTTGCCCGCCGCTGGCATGCATGGCTTCTATGCCCTGCAACTGAACATGCACCGTTTGGTCCACCGGGGTTCCTGTGCGCGCCAATACGCCAACTATTGTGAATTGGTGGTTCTTATGCAGATTGAAGTCGGTGCTTACCACGCCGTGCGATAAAACGATTTGCTGCCCTATGGAATAGTCCAGTGCTGCGGCAACCTCAGCACCTAGCACTACGTCGTAGACATCATCAAATTGTTCGCCACTGCTAAAGCTGAGTGTGCGTTTGTTGCCATAGCTGAAGTGCTTGAAGTAATCACTGGTGGTGCCCACCACCCGATACCCCTTGTGCGAATCACCCAGGGAAATGGGTATTGACCAGGCCACGTTGGGATCAGAGGCAATTTTTTGGTACGACGCCCAGCTGATGTTGTCGGTGGGAGCGCCAATTCGAAATACTGAATACAGCAGCAAGTTTAGGCTGCCGGTCTTGGCGCCCACAATCAGGTCTGTTCCTGATACTGTACTGGCAAAACTATCACGCGCTTGTTGCCGAATGTGTTCGATGCCCAAAAGAACGAATATGGCGACCGCGATCGCCAACAGTGTCATCAACACGGAACCTTTACGATTCAGCAGGCTTTTGATAGCAAGCTTAAAAAACATTAGTCAGTCCGACTTGTTAAAGTCGCTCAACGCTTGAACATTGTCGAAGTGTTGCGTTAATGACATATCATGGCTAACAAACAGCAGCGTGATATTGTGCTCTTTCGCCATGCCCAGCAGTATCCCCAAAAACCGATCTCGATTGGTTTGATCGAGCGATGAGGTTGGTTCGTCAGCAATTAAAATTTCAGGGCGGTTAACAAGCGCTCTGGCAATAGCAACGCGTTGCTGCTGGCCCATACTCAATTGAGACGTAGGCCTGTGCCATTCCGAGCTGTCTACGCCCAGTGAGTCCAACAGCGATTGATTGGATTCACTGTGATTAGTGTTGGAAAAATGGGTCGCCAGTTCTATATTGTCAACGGCGCTAAGATAGGGGATAAGGTTAAAGCGTTGAAATACATAACCAATATGATTGGCTCGGAATCGATCGCGTTGGCGGCCGCTCATTAAATCCAGCCGTTCCTCTAGCACCGAAACCTGGCCCCCAGTGCAGGGTGCCAGTCCGCTGATAACATTGAGCAGCGTTGATTTTCCTGACCCGGAGGGGCCATGCACGAACACTTGCTGCCCTTGGTCAACGGACCAATGTGCTATATCCAGCACCGGAGACTCAGGTACCTGATCGTGAGCAAATTTCACAGCATTTAGCGTGATTGCCACAACTGGATATTCCTATGAGATGCGCAGAGCTGGTTGCATGCGATACAATATAACATAACTTGTACAGGCTCTAATGGCCTAGGAGCGGTTTTTGAACGTCTATACGCGCTTGTTACTTGCCTGCCTACTTTTGATGAGTAGCACAGTCAATTCGGCCAACGCTGGTGCTGTTGAAAAGCCATTCAAAATGATTGAGTGGATTGACCTGATTCCACCGGCGGAGCTGGAGATTCTGATGAATCCGCCAGAGTATGTCTCAGAGATAGAAGACGGCTCGGCGGAAGACCAGATTGCCAGCCAGATGAAAAGCGCGATCGAAGCGGCCAATGATGACTTGTATCAACAGGCTCTTGTATCAACGAATGTAAATGCCAATATGAATGGCGCGAAAATCAAGTTGCCTGGTTTTATTGTGCCTCTCGATTTCGATGATGATCTCACCGTTACGCAGTTTTTTCTTGTGCCTTACTTTGGCGCCTGTTTGCACATGCCGCCACCACCACCGAATCAAATAATACTGGTAGACACTGCTCAAGGTGTCAAAGTAGATGACCTGCAAACACCGTTCTGGGTGTCAGGTGAGTTACGCACAGCAATCAGCGAAAATGATACGGCTACTTCAGCCTACTCTATGAAGCTGCTTGAGCTTGAACTCTATGATTACTGAACAGCGTCTTGGAATTCAGCGGCAAGACACTCTGTGAGCTTATTCTCCCAGTCCGGATTGAGGCCATTGTTGATAATCTCTATTCGACTCTCAAGGCAATCATCAAGCTCGATTTCGCTTAGAGCGTCGCGCGTCAAGTTGTAGCCATATACACCGTCGGTAGTGATGAACACTGCCTTCATTCGTTCTACGTCCAAACCCGAGAGAAAACCATACAGTCGTGAACGGTCAAACACTTTTTGTGGGCTGAAGCGCCAACCAATACTCTTAAAACCTTCTCCCTCGTTGCACGCACTCACATAGCCGCACTCCGGGAATGCAGAGTATTCGTCGATTGCGGGCTGTGAGGTCAATGTGTGTACGTGCTCCCTCTGAGGGATGTCGATTGCAGTGGGACCGGTAAGCAGCTCAAGTCCTAATTGGCCTTGCTGCGTGTGCAGCACACGGGTTTCCGGCTGACAGAGGTCGGCCACGTAGGCGCTCAGCTGTTCGCGATCATGCGCGGAAGAAAGATCATCTTTGTTAGCCAGTACAATATCTGCGATCATTAACTGCTGACGGAATGTATCGTGGTCCCTGTATTTCTTATCTGACAGTTGCCTGGCATCGACCAGCGTCACCGTTTTGTGAATCGATATTAGATCTCGATTGTAGTCAGCTGACAGCGCTTGCAACACTTCAAGGGGGTGGCCAAGCCCCGTGGGTTCAATAAGCAGGCGATCCGGTTTGACTCGGCCGAGCATCATGCTCAGGGCAATCTGCATAGGTAAGCCTGCGGCGCAACACATGCAGCCACCGGGCACCTCTTTGATAGTCACATTGTTTTCTGTCTGGTTCTGACCCTGAAACAAGCTGCCATCGACGCCAATTTCCCCAAATTCGTTGACCAGTACCGCCCATGATTCGTCCGCAGGCTTGCCTTTCAATAAGTGCAGAATAGCCGTGGTTTTTCCGGCCCCCAGAAATCCAGTGATGACGTTGGTAGGCACGACTGCTCCAGGGCTATGCGGGAGCGTTGTCACAAAGTCAGTTCGAGACGAAAGGCGAGTGCTTTATTGACCGTTCTATCGTCAATCGGCGCACTCACATGAAGGCGCTTCCCTGCACAGAGAGAAGTTTCTGATATGGCTTATTGCAACGAGCGCGGCACCGCTCAGGGTCAGAGATTTCTCGCCTATCTCGCCCAATAGATCATGCCCCAGCAACGCGGCCAGGCACAGAATGAGTAGGCCGAACGCGCCTGTGCCGAGCACCCACTTATCGCGGTGCTTGCCACAACCCAACGTTAATGCAAAAACGCTGAGAGGAATAACAGCCGCTACAAGCCAGAGGTGAAGAAGTTCATCTTCCACACCAATCGCTAAAAGCGATGGCAGCAAAACAGCCGTCAGCGGCATTACCAAGCAATGCACTACGCATAATGCAGACAAACTAATTGCTGCTTTATCGGCAAATGGCCTCAGCGCCGCTATTGGCTTTGACATAAGTTACTCTCCAGGGGGTATTCGCGTACTGTGCTATCTGAGCTCGACAACTTGCGCCCCAGGCGTCAACGTTGCGGCCCCTTGCGTGCTATCCGTGACCCAATGCACGCCGACAGATTCCAGTCCAAAAGGCAAGCTATTCGAGCCAAATCGCACGGTTTTGAGTTGCAGCTTCTCTGCGCAACTAAATCGATAGTGGGCACTGATATCACTGTGTGATGACGCGGGCTCTTTGTGCGCTGATGAATGATGATCGTGATGCTCATCTTGGCTCTGCTGTTCGGCTTGCACGGCAGATAAATCGACATCAGCCTCAAGTAAAGTGCACTGAGTACCGGAAAAATCGAACAGATCAGCGCCATTACTCAGTGTTTTCTCAGCATCTGCAACGGCTTGCAACTGAGCGTCACTGCGAGCCTGATTTTCAAAACCAAGAACACTAATGGCCGGTGAAGTCAGCATGATCTCAAGAGTATGACCTTCCATCGCAAGCGTGATCTCGGCCGCGCCATGAACATGAGGCTTGGAACCGCCATTCGCCGCAAACGAGCAGAACAGTGTCGCGTAAACGGCCCATTCAATCAGGCGACTTCGATTCAAGGTTTGGTCACTCCGTGAAATACTAAGTTTGCCGTGCTGTATTGCAGACTCGACAAAAGAAAAACAGCTGCTGACAATGATATAACATATCATTATTAATACCAACGAGTTTTCGCTGGCCCAAGCGTATCTGAATAGGGATCACACAAGTACTCGTTTTACCTTGGGGCCAGTAGGAAAATATTAATAGCCGTGCCTTCGTTTGCTCATCGTTCTTCAACCACTCTAATAGACTGGTGGGAACGATTCTCCGGGTAGATGACATCGTATGTATCCAAGTGTGAGCTTGCTCTCAATTTATGATATAACATATCATAAAGAGAAGTGACCATAGCTACACAAGCGTTGAGAAGCGCACGGAAACAACGATGAGAACACGTAGGTCCTTGCTTGCCACCGCTGGATACGCCTCGGTTGCGCTTGCGTCAAATGCGGTGTCAATTGCCGCGGCCGCTGCCAGTCAAAGCAATGCGCGAAGTGATAAAGCGCTGGCAAAAGACGAACAGTATTGGTCTTTAATTGCCCAGGCTTTTCAGTTGGACGGGCGCTGGATTATTCTCAACGGTGGCGGTAATAACCCTCACCCGACGTCAGTAGTTAATGCGCTGAGTCGATTTGAGTCCTTGTCCTCCAGCGCACCGCGTCCTCATAACTATGTGTTACAGGCACGGATAAATGACCATCGTCGCAGACTAGCCAAACTGATGGGCTGCACACCGGCAGAGATAGCCATAACCCGAAACACCACCGAGGGGCTTAACATTGTTGGCTGGGGGTTGGCGCTTGATCAAGGAGATGAAATCATCGTCAGCGATGTAGATGATTTCTATGCTGGAAAAGTGTTTGAGCAGCGCGCACGGCGCCATGGCGTAATTGTACGCCGCATTGAACTGCCGCTATCGCCCACGGTCGCGCAAACCGTTCGCTTGTTCGAAGAAGCGATAACGCCCCGGACTAAACTGATTGTTGCAAGCCATATTGCAGATGGATGGGGCTATGTATTGCCCATCCGTGAGTTGTCTGAACTGGCTCACGACAATGGCGCGCAACTTTTGGCAGACGGTGCGCTCAGCTTCGGTCAAATTCCTGTCAATGTTACGGAACTGGGTTGCGACTATTACGCAACGTCGCTTCATAAATGGCTGAACGCGCCGCTGGGTACTGGCGCTCTAGTGGTACGTGAGCACCGGCTTGAATCTTTGTGGCCACTGTATAGCACCAGGCGAGACGCCAATGACATTCGGAAATTCGAAGACATAGGCACGCGCAGCGGCGCAAGCATTGCAGCAATTGGCCAGGCCATTGATTTTTATGAGCACATTGGCGTAGAGCGCAAAGCAGCTCGTCTTCGTTACCTGTTGTCGATTATTCAAAAACAATTGGATGGTGTGGCCGGCGTGCGTTTCATATCTGAACCAGACCCGCGCCGCAGAGCAGGTCTGGCGCGAATCGCAGTGGCAGGTGTGTCAGGAACAGACCTGACTACCACGCTGAGAGAGGAATTTGGTATTTACACCTGGGGCAATTGGCCAGGTGCGAACGACGGTGTATACGTGTCGCCTAATGTGTTCAATTCTGAATCTGATGTAACCGCCTTTGCTCAGGCAGTTATCCAAATCGCCAGGCGCTAATACGCACAACCGGCGAGATAATGCCGGCCCCGTATGAGTCGTGTGCTTAATAGGAAATGTTAGACCCTTTTTTTCCTCGTTTGCCGCCTTCGGGCGGCTTTTTTACAGCGGATAGTAAAATGACATGAACAGCATCAAATAGCTGTTGTATCCAGCGTAGCCATGAGACCTTTCGGGTCAGACATATACACTTCCATTCGTGCCAGTTTCCCCTCGCGAAAAAAATTCAATTCCACCACCGGCTGTGTTATGGAACGCTGGGTCGCCTTGCTAGTCCATGTCATTACATAGCGTGACACGACAAGGTCTTCATTCTCCGCTTCCCACAGAGCCTGATCGCCAATTTCCACATCCCAGATTGAACGGTAAATTTTGCTTACTTCAATCGAGGCGAGCGCGCCACGGTGTACTCCGCTTTGTGGCAGGCCTGGCGGCTCATGAATTTCAAAATCAGGTTGGCAGTATTGCTCACATGCGCCCTGCCAATCGCCAGCCTGAAAGCAGTCCAGGAAGGCCCGCAGCTGTTGGAGATTGCTGCTCATAGTCTCATCCTATTGATCACTACAGGTTCGTCGGTGGGCGGACCGCCAGCGTTCACTGATATTTTCCGCCCGCTGCATTTTTGTTATACGAGGAGTATCCTTCGGAAGACACGTCATCAGTTCGGCAAAAGGCACTCTGGTAAGCTTAGGCACTGGAGCATTTTCGGACTGAAAGTAGCGCCCGGAAATGAGACCGATCTCTCGGCCTCCGGCGTCTAGCCAGTTGGCCACACCGGGATCGCGTTGGCTGATCACCGCGCGAAACATGCCGTCGGAATCAATTGCGGCTTGATGCCCATTGATAGACGTCTGTCGTCGGTAATAGTCCAGAGCTTCCCAAGCAAAGTTGCTCAACTGAAATCCCCAGTAGACTGCGTAAGGTGGTTCCACCTCGAGTATCACAGCGTCGTCGGCTTTGCATTGGAAATGCCCATTTAGATACCGCGTACCAGCGAAAGCGCCAGGTATCTCGATCACGTTCATGGTATCTGCGTCAGTGCTGAAAAATGAAGTGACGTACTGTTTCGCCAGGGCGGATTGCACACGCAACCAGCTGTTCATTTGTTCAGCCCTGGCTGATATCGCGCCCGGAGAGACGCTAGGAGGCGGATAGTCCGCATGTTCTCTTTCCAACCATAAGCTGGCAGCTTGTTCTGTATCCCAATCGTAATAATACTGGCGTATGTGGAGTTCGCATTCTCCTTCAGGCAATAATAAATGAGCCTCACCGAGCTCTGGGCGTTTGTTGGCGTCCAGCACCAGTTCAATGTCGCGGCCCGGTCTCAGCCATTTCGTGGAGAGACTATCCCGGTCGCAGCTAAGTTCAAAGTCTGGATAACGGGCGCTACTCCCTTGATAGATAGCGATTTGAAACAGGTGTGCTGAACCCCGTTGCCCGACCAAGCGATAGCTGTAATCGCTGTGTAAAGAGGCAAAATGGTAAACTGCGTCGGCCGATGGCAGCATCATTTGACGCTGCAAAGACTGCATCTTTATCAATAGCGGATAGGCTGGGTCTGCTTCCAGGTGCATCAAATGGCCAGCATTGCTCAGGCGCACCGCCTGGCGAAAACCTTCCTCTGCGTAGACGGCAAACTCTCCGTCCAACTCCCCGCAGTAATTGCTCACCGCGTCGGCGAAGGCTGTGTGGCTGTTGTGCAGCATGCTGGTGAGTTCTGCTGATAGAGGTTTGCCGGTCATGCGTATCCAGATCTAAGATTGTCGGCAAAGCCATCATCGAACGTTCCAAAGACGTCCATAATATCCTGCTGATCAAGGCCATACTGCGCCATGCTGTAGGAAGGTCGCCCGTGCTTGTGTTGCTTGTTTCCCTCTTCCCAGTTGCGAATTGCCACCATGACCTGTTCATCCAGTGGCATGCACGCTGCCTCAAATAGGCGTTCGACCACCGCCAACGAATCGCCCACGGCGGCTTGATACGATACATCCAGAATATTCAGCTGCTCCGCGAACGTCTGCCTTTGCTGCCGCTGACGTCGAAACTCGGGGCCCCAGTAGGCGAGCGTTTCTCGCCCGATGCGGCGCGGATCGACGGAGACAAACAACTCCTGATAAATGGATTGAATCAAACGGCAGTAAGAGGGCAATACCTCTCGCAAGTCTCTGTGCAAATGCACCAGCGTTGCTTTTGGATACACCTGGGTCAGGGCGTCCATTTGTCCAATGTGCCCGGGGTTTTTCAAGATCCAGCGACGTCCGCGTTTGCCGCCCTGTTGCCACTGCAGGTACTGTAGCAACCGCTTCTGGAACTCGTAAGCGGGCAGGCGCGGCCGACTGCGCAACCAAGTCAGGAAACGCTCACTCGGGTGAATGATGTACATCATCAGGTAGTCGAAAGCAAAAAGGAGCAGATCGGAGTCTTCCTCGGCCTCATCCGCCTTACGTTCGTGGGATGCCAGGAAGTCAGGATTGTGTTCGGCTTGTGCTGACTGGATGGCACGGGCGTATTCTATGCGCTGAACCGGCTTACCCGGCTCTTCGCCCGGGAATGGCGCAGGATTTTGGGTCATCCACAGCGGCAAACTAATGGTTCCTGGTAAAGACGAAAGCAATCGCTGCATTTTCGTGGTACCGCTGCGGGGCATGCCGATAACCACAATGGGGTCAGATACATCCTCATTCAAAATGGCTGGATTGATTTTTACATCGTTCACATAGCGCAATCGATTAACAAGCCAGCGCTGCAGATTACTTTCGAACGCGAGTCGACCGTTGTTGGAAAATTCAAGGTCTTCCTTGGCGCATCGCAACAGCTCTTCCAACGCTTCGACGAACGGCAAGTCACCGAAATCATCAAGCCCCGCTGCCTGTTGAGCATTGGCAAGTACGTGGTCGAGATCAAATGCGAACCTCATCAGTTACTCAGCCAAAAGCCGCCCGTGGCGTCGATCACCTGGCCGGTTATCCAGGCGGCCTCATCACTTAGTAAGAAAGCAATGACCCGCGATACGTCGCTGGGTTGACCAATACGACCGAGCGGTGTGGCCGCTTTCAGTGCATCAACAAGTGCCGCATCGCTCATGGCATCCGCAGCGATTTCGGTATCGGTCATGCCCGGTGCAACCGCGTTAACGCGGATAGCCCGAAAGCCCAGTTCTGTCGCCAGCGCTCGTGTAAGCTGGTTCAACCCCGCTTTGGCCGCCGCATAAGGCACTATCCCTGCCGATGGCATGCCCTGGTAGCGCGCGCCTGCGGAACTAACATTTAAGATGCTGCCGCCATCGTTGATAAGACCCAGGCTCTCGTGAATCAATAACATTGGCGCAATAAGATTAATTTCAACCTGGCGGCGAATCTGCTCGGCATTATGATCGGCAAAACTTGCCGTCACTGATGCGGCCGCATTGTTAATTAGGTAGTCCAGGCGGCCGTATGCATGCTGCACATGAGCGAGCGCGGTTTGTCGATCTTCAGCGGAGCCCACATCCATCACTAAATAGCCAATGGACCCGTCGGACGCTTCGGAAACCTCGCGCAAGGGTGATTCCCGGCGCCCGCAAATCAATACTCTGCCGCCGCCATTGGCAATTAGCTCGGCCGTGGACCGACCTATGCCCGTGCCGCCCCCCGTAATCAGCGCAGTTTTGCCGTCGAAACGCTTCACTTAATGATACCAGTGAGCTGGCCTACAATCGGAGGCAATGAAGCGTACAACGTTGCCATATCCTTGCGGTTAGGCGTTGCAGACCAAGCCCGTAGAACTACCAGGCGCGGTGCGGGATGTATCTGGCCCAACACAGCATACCCGTCAGTTAAGGGCATGCCCATCGGCTCATTTTCTCTTTCGTCAACCACGTTTATATGTATAGTTATAGACGTATGTCTATATTATAGATATATGGTGATATTTACAAGGAACATCCAGAACTCTTTTGAAACTCTCCATTTCAACCATTGCGGCCTATCGTTGCTGTTTTGTGGTCTTGGACTTGGCTACAGCGGGTACACCAAGGTTTGAACCGTATTGAGCTTGTGTACTTCACTTGGAGAAATCGTGTGTTAAACAGCCTAAGAATCGATGTGGTATTCGGTGATCTCAGCTTTGGCTTGAGTTCGTGAATAGCCGTTTTTATGCGTGGCGGAACTGGAAGTGATGCGTTAAATTGGTCTCGGCGATCGCAATGTCATGCGGCATGTGATCGGAAGCCATTCCTCAGTATCTGACTCAAAGGTTCAATTGGCTGATGCCGTTTTTAACTTTCCAGCATTCATCAGAGAAAGATAGCATCAGCCATCTACATCGAAATAGGGAATGTCTAAGTGAAATTTCCCAGCTTCCTCGAAATGAAACATGGCCTCAAAGGAATCTTCGGTGGGCTTTTGGTACTGTAGGTCACTGGTGTCAAAGGTGAGCAGCAGTTTAGACCCTGGGTTTATTTTGTAGCAAGTGGCGATGAGCTTGAAGTTCAGCTCAATGGCTTGATTGGGTGTGAGTGAGTGCCGGGTAACCGGGCCGTGTGTAATAAGACGTGCAGACCTTTTTTCGACGACTTCGTATAAGTAGGCGATCAACTGTAATTGCGGAAGACTGCTGCTAACACACAGATTTACGCTGGGGCTACCGAGTATCAACCGCGCCTTTGCGAGTGGGTCTGACTCATATTTTAACGCCACATTCGATTTGATTCGCCTGGGGTTGACTGTCTCAGGTAGGTTCAGGTGGGCGTGGCGCGACGACGACAAAAAGGGCAGGCCGGCTGTGGCACGCGATGGTCCCAATCTGGATTCTAAAGAATCTGATTGGAAACCCTTACGGCTCTTTCTTGCGGCAAGTTGGCCATTACTATGTCCACCCTTGTTGCCGGGGCGAAGATAAAGCGTCATTGTGCGTTGTGTTTTGGGCGGCCAGTCATCGAGCGACCATCTGGTGCCCTGGTGTGAGCCCAGGCTAAGCCGAGTACGATTGTGCCGCGCATACTGACAGGTGACGGAAGGCTCGTCCATGATGCCGTTCTCTTCATTTTTAAGCCAATGATTGAACCAGCGGTGGGTTTGCCGCCACACATGATTCTTCATGCCTAAAACGCCAGTAAACTCGGCACTGGCGTGTGTGCCGAGATTGAGATCCATGCGCTTGGGAGATGTTAGCCGAGTGTAAAAATCCAATACCGGATTGGGTTGGAAGAGATCGTCTTGAAAATTCTGCGCGAGGTAGACAGGCAGTTTTCGCTTGTTGTAGTTATCCATGTAAGTGACTGGTGAGCGCGTGCTCGCCCACTCCTTAACCGTTTCCATGTCCTTGTTTTGGAGCAGATTCGAAAGCAACTGCCCAAGCTCTGGGTCAGTTCTGGCCGCCACTTCACCTGTTGACAACAATATCTTCGCGCAGGCTTCTCTGGGTGTTTGTTCTGCCCAGAATGTTTCAAACAGATCCGTCCACCCGCTCATGCCCACCACGGTTTTAATGCGTTGATCGTGTGCCGCGCCCAGCAAGGCCAGGCCGCTACCATACGAAACCCCTGCGAAGCCGATATTAGACGCATCAATGGGCGTATTGCTAAGCAGCCAATCGATGGTGCTGGAAACATCGGATACGTCATTGTGCCCACCGATGTCGACCGTTCCATCCGACGTGCCCCAGCCACGTGCGCTGTAAGACAATACTATGTAACCACTGCGTGCAAACCGTCTAGCCTGCAGCACATATTGGTGTTTATCCAGCAACCAACTATTGATAAACACAATGGCAGGGAAGGTTTCTCCCTCAGTCTTCGGCATTGGCGCAAATAAATTGGCGCACAACTCTAAACCATCGTGAGTCGCGATTCGAACCTGTTGGCGATAGCGAAATTCGTAGTGAGCCTCTCGGGATTGTTGCGCAAAACTCAAGATGTCGTCGGCCACTAGCCCCGCATATACCGCCGATTTTTTTGCGAGCGTACCAAGCTGCAGTTCATCAACAACATAATTGCGGTGTTGACCTTCAGCGTGATCACCTTGCTTCGAACGAGCTACGCTTCGCTGCAACCCTGACTTTATTGTGTCACCCACATCGGAGCCGATCGACTTTACTAGTGAGGTAATTTTCCTAGCCATGGGCTGCTCTAGCGACAGAGAAATGAATCAGACTGTTATCAAACGACCAAGTAGGACGTGGTCAAAGAGAAGCCTGGACGGATTACTGGGTCGGCACGTAGCGACCCAGTCAGTCCAATTGAACTAAAACCTACGCCTTGCTGGGGCTAACGGTGTCACGAACGCGATCAACCGCAACTTCAAGTTGCTCACGAGTGTCTTCAACACTTTCTTCGATATTCTTGCGCAATTCCTTACGGGCCTTATTCAATTCCTTTTGCGCTTTCTCGCCACGCTTTACCAGACCTTCGAAGGTCTTGGGTACATCTTTGCGTGCTACAGAAACGCGGTCTTGCAGTTCGTCGAATACTTTTCCGTAGAATCCCAAGGTAGCAACCGCAACGTTACGCACAGTGTATTGTGGCTTCTTGGCAGTCGCGCGCTTGGTGCTCTTAGGAGCGGCTTTTTTAGTGGCTTTCTTGGCTGGCATTGTAAAATCCTCAATATGTTCAGTGAGATTGAAGGATATTCATAATTTCTAGAGCAAACATACTAATTCAGGACAATTATTAAGAATTTTCTAGATAGATGGTCAATTGACACCCAACTCGAAGAAATCTCAATAATTGTGCCGAATAATGTTTCGCCAAGAGTTTCGCGTGACCCCAATTGGTTTCATCAAAACGCGATCTCAAATTCAATACCGATATGCCGAGGTTGGCTGATATTGTTTCTGCCTATGTTAGCAAGCCCCACGGAGACGCTGTTTGTTGAGCGCACTACTTCTTCCAGTAAATTTGTGCGTAAAAACTCGTTTTCAAAAAGGTTGTCTGCAAACACTGACAGGCTCCATACTCTCGTTTTGTATCCCAAGCGCGCATTGACAATCGCATAGCTATCCGTTTCGTTTACCTCAAGGTTTGTGATGTCTGTAAATTGTTCGTCACGAAAGCTAACAAGGGCGGATCCAAAAAAACCTGTGTCATTGTCATAGTTAACGCCCAGCGTGGCGGTTAGGTTTGGTGCACTATCAAATGCATTGCCCGAAAGATTAGCGTAGGGGTTACCTTCAATGCCTGGCAAAGGGTTGCCTTGGGTATCAACCCCAAAGGGGAAGTCTGTAAATTCAGTTTCAACCAGACCAAGATTCGCAAAGACATTAAGGGCTGAAGAGATCTCAAAGCGGGTTTCCACTTCAAGGCCATATAGCTCAGATTCACCGGCGTTTAAGATCCTGAAGTCTAAAAGCCCGGGCTCCTGTATTCTTACCTGCTGGTCGGTCCACTCTGCAAAAAATACATTCGCGTTTAATAGCAGTCTGCCGTTCATAAATACCGAACGCCAAGCCAACTCGTAATTGGTAATGAACTCAGCGTCGAAAGTCTCCACCGAATCACCTAATACGAAGAACCCGCCAGCACGATAGCCGCGCTGAATCATCAAAGACAGTGATTTGTCATCATCTAGACTATAGATTATTCCAACTCTGGGCAGGAATGCCTCATAAGTTACTGCTGCAACAGGGTCTGCAGATCCAAATGAAGACAGGAACAAAGCACACGGCAATGTATTGCCAAACAAGGTTAGAGAGCAAGGGTCTGCATCAACCGAAACCCGGCTAGCAAAGCCAGTGTCAACCGCATCTTCCCAATCATAGCGGGCGCCGATATTGATGCTGATACTGTCCGTTAGATCTATTAGCGCATCCGCATAGATAGCATAATTCTCTGTTTCCGCAGCTCGACTCTGTTCAAACTGGACGACAGTACCTACTGGGTTTATTGATCCGCCAAACGTGGTTACATCAAATAGCTGCGACGTACCAGACGTCAAATCTTCATTAAAGTAATAAGCGCCCAACCAGCCGCGCATTCTTTCGTAATCAAAATTGGCCCTAAAATCCGCAGTGTATGTTACTTCTGTGCGCAAATCAGGGCCTCCTACGTTAGTGATAAGGCGCTCTGTATCATCATAGGTAGCCACTAGTTGGCTGCTCCAGTGATCCGTAAACGCGTACATGATATCGACCAGGTAACGAGTATTTTCGTTGTCTACCACACCGGCGCGGCCATCAAAACTGATTCGATCAAACGGGTTAAAGTTCACCGACTCGGGCGTGCCAACTGGAGGTCGAATAACACCCGAACCATCACCTGAGGTAAAGAAATCAACGTATGCAAGACTCAGCTCCACTCTAAGATCTGGAAGACTATTGGGCTCAAAAAGTAACTTGCCACGCACGGTGGTAGCGTCGCTCGCGCCCTCGGCGATATTTTGCACGCCATTCAATGTATCGAAGTCTTGCTCACGATAATCGGCGGAAATGCGAAAGGCCACTTGATCGCCCACTATTGGACCGGTTGCGACGCCAGACAACTGATAGGTTTGGTCTGCGCCAGCAAGCGCACGCAGCTTGCCGGCGTATTCGTATTCCGGATCGGCCGACTGTATTACCACGGCGCCAGCAAGAGCATTGCGCCCTTGGGTTGTGGACTGAGGCCCTCGCAGGATTTCTACTTGATCAATGTCCCAAAGATTGAAGGCGCTTGATAAACCATTCAGGGAAGCTGGCGCACTATCTACGTAAACGTTTGATGTGCGTCCCGTTCCACCCGCGCCAACACCGCTACTATTTATGCCGCGGATTGAAAAACCAGCCGTACCACCTGAATTCGTCACATTAGCCGTGCGCAGAAATACGTCCGTTAGCTCAAATATCGCTTGTTGATCGATGACCGCATCCGTTATCACGGCTACCGAGGCCTGAGTGTCTTGAATGCTTAAATTTCGTTTTGTGCCGGCAATAATGATCTCTTCTATTTTTGCGGGCTCATCAGTTCGGTTGATAGGGCTCGAAAGAGTGCGATTCTCGTTTGCTGCGGCAACCTGGATCAATAGGGCGCCCGTCGGCTGGCGGCGCGCCACCAACCCGGACTCACTTAGGGCGATTCCAATGGCCTCTGTGACCGTGTAATTGCCTTGGACAGTCATTGAGCGCTTGTTCTCAATAAGGTCAGGCTTGGCCAGGATCGTCACATCAAACTGTTGACCCAGTGAGACAATGAAGTCTTTGAGGGGTTGTTCTGGTATATCCAAGGTATTGCGCTGCTCAGACTGCGCATGAGCCAATGGGGAGATAAGGCATAGTGTGAAGAATAGAAAGGCAAAAAGTACTGATACACGTTGGCATAGAGTAATCGAATAAACCACGGACGTTACACTCCAAGTTATTGTTGTAAATGAGAATCAATTACAATCTTGAGTACAACGTCTGAACATCACAATTGGTAACCTGGTGGCCGAAGAAATTGTTGGCCTTTACGGTTTGGCGCGTAGCATGATTGTCGACGCGTGCGAAACGTCTATGGTGATGGGATACATTGCCGGCAACGTCATTAGCATGCCCTCAATGTCTTTGCCGTTGAACGTTGCATTAATACGAAGTGCCGCCAGCTGTTTATCCTCGAATAGTATGGCTCGCTTGGTATAGCGGCGAGCATCCGCAACCACGTCCGACAAGGGCGCACCGTAGTAGACCAGCCTATCGTTTTTCCAGGCTCCTATCGCGCTTACAGGATACGATTCCGACTGAATTTTTCCTGTGCGGCCATCGATCTTTGCTCGACTGCCGGCGCGGAGCAGAACCTGCTGATCAGTGCTGCGTTGCTCAGTAGCGATTGTCGAGCCGGGGCTGTCGGGCCTCTGGTCGACAATTCGTACGTCCACAATACCTTCTTTAACCGCAATAACGGTCTTTTGCCCTCTATTGCGCACTTCAAATTCCGTGCCCAGTACCAAGGCCTTGGTGTGGTTGGAGATCACGCTGAACGGCCTTTTGGGGTCAGAAAAAACGTCCAGTAGCAGGTCGCCATGAAGAAGGTGTACTTGCCGCTGACCCGCTCCAATAGACACCTCTGCTGCACTTGATGCCCCGAGCGTGATTGTACTGCCGTCCGCCAATTGAATCGGGCGCGTCTCGCCAACTCCGCTGGAAAACAGCGTGCTCGCCTTGGCCCATTCCGACGTGTGATCAATCGGCGTTTCACGTGTTAACAATAGCGTTACAGCAAAGGCAAGAAGCGGCAACACAACGGCAACTCTGGTTACAAGAGTCCAAGTCGACGGTTGCAGCGCCGCGTGCAGCGACCGTCGCGCCTGGTCTAGCCGTTCGCTCAGTAACGGTTTGGTGAGGGATGGCTTAAGAGCGTGTTCTTTTAATGTGTCTAAGCCGAGCCACAATTTTTCTGCGCGAACGAATGCGGTTTGATGCTCGGGCTCACGTTGCAGCCACTGGTCGAAGGCACTTCGCTGCAATTCGGATGGTTCGTCGCTTAAAATAGTGCACCATGTCAGGGCCTGCTGGATTTGATCGCTCGATGGCTCGCTCATATTCCTCAGCGCTCAATTTTGTTCCTGTGCTGCCGAATACAGATCCGTAGCGGCCAATGCCATGTGTTTGCTGACGGCCGGCCTGGATATCCCTAGCCGCTTTGCTGCTTCGTTATGGGTCAGCCCTTCAATTCTAACAAGCACGAACACCCTTCGTCGTTGATTTGGCATTAACTCAAGAGCATCAACAACGCGTTCTAATTGCTCCTTCGCCAGTACAACGCGCTCAGGGCTGAAAAGGTAACCTTCCGTTTGGTTTTGCATAAGGCTAACGCGCGAACCATGCTCCCTTCTCACTTGAATGGCTCGGTACTCAGAGATGGCAACGTTGGACGCTGTACGCCAAAGCAACGCCCTTGCTTCACCTAGGTTATCCGGCAATGTGTCGCGTTCGAGTAGTCTTGCAAATGCTTTTTGCGCGACCTCATCGGGTTCCGGCGGACCGGCACCAAAACGTCCTCGCAAGAATTTTACCAGCTCATCTAATGCGGAATCGTAGAGCACCGCTATAGGACTGGAGACGCGATTCACAGACATCTTGCCAGGCGAAGCGTGACTGCATCGCGGTTGATTACTGTTTTTCACGAATATTCATCAACGCTTGATGTTGTAATTGAGAACGATTCCTATTTGATCACAAAAAACTCGCTGTTTAAAGCGCCTCAACCCAGACAGCACGATTCTCGATTCACCGTTGGGCTATACAAATAGAAATAGCAACGGCAGTACTAAGAAAAAACGCGATCACAGCGCATTGCGAAAAGTGGGCGGCCGAACGGTCTAGCTGATTCGAACTTAACGCTTAACCTGTTCATACCAAAGTGTGAAGTCTTTGCTTTAGAGGGTATCCACGCAGAGCGCGACTGAGTGATTACGTTCAGTGATCGCTTTGATCTGCACCTGTGGCTATCTAAGACTAATTCCTCGCGCAGAAATCCGGCCTTTTGAAATCATGACGTAAATTCCTGAATACCGAATCAATCGAAACGCGAAATGTGGTTATATATTAATGATTCTTATTATCATTAATATGATGTATTCCGTGCCTACCATAGAGGCTCTCTTGTGAATTTGTTGCGCTTTGTTATACTTTGTACAACATTCATATTGATGAAGTGAATAATGGCCAGAACAACCGTGGGCGTGCGCCTAAATGAAGATACTCAACATCGGTTGGAAGCATTGGGCAAAGCCCGCGACCGATCCCCTCATTACCTGATGAAAGCGGCGGTAGAGCGTTTTCTGGATATAGAGGAAGCTGTAGAATCCGAACGTCAAATCGTAAAGTCCCGGTGGGAAAAATACGAACTTACTGGGGAAACAGTGGATCACTCTGATGTCAGAGCATGGGCGACGAGTGTGCGTCCCTCTGATCCTGCGTAATGCTATCTATTAGATGGCTTCCAGATGCACTTGACGATCTAAAACGACTCTATGCATTTATAGAGCCACACAGCCCTATAGCTGCGTCTCGTGCGGTCGATACATTGATCAATTCTGCCGAGTCTTTGGCCGAGTTTCCTGAAAAGGGCCGACCTTGGATTTTGGAAATGCAATACCGAGAGCTGTCCGTCAAATTCGGTGAACGCGGTTACATCATCCGCTACCGTTTAAGTGGCAATGCGATTTTTATTGTGCGAGTGTGGCATGCTTTGGAGGATCGTTAGGTAGCTAATTGGCGCCGATCGAAATATACAGCTGGTTTCTTCGTCAGATTCATTAAATACGCAGTGTGCTTGAAGCGACTGTTTAAAAGACGGTAAATATTTTTATTTTAGGGGAATCAAGTCACCTAAAAAAGAAATGAAAATCTATCGCAGGGGTGAAATTTCAAGTTGAGAAAAAGGTATTTTCCCGCCAAACGCAACGCATTGACAAAGGTGGAAGAATTAAGTGGAACGACCTTACTAGACATCTTATATCGTCGCTATTGAACTGGAAACGCCATTCACAGAGCTCTTGGCGGGTGAAACGCGACTACAGCGCATTGCTAAATGCTGACAGTAGAGTGTGGTCAACAGGCTTAACGGATTCGAACCAGGCCCATAAGCTTTACATACCAAAGTGTGAAGTCTTTGCTTTAGAGGGTATCCACGCAGAGCGCGATTGAGTGATTACGCTCAATGATCGCATTGATCTGCTCCCGTGGCTGTCTAAGACTAATTCCTCCATTAGAAATCCAGCCCTTTGAAATCATGATGTAAATTCCTGAATACCGACTCTGACGGCCGAAACGGATCTCGCTCGACGAGTTCATTCGGCGAGGTGGGTAGCTTCTTTACCGGTACAACTAATACGTACACGATAGAACTGAGCCTGGCCTTCGATTTTGCTCATTGGACAGGGTTGCTCGGTGCCTACTATTTTGACCAGGAGCAAGAATCAACGGTTGGGGGGGGCTTTCATCATCAGTGACAGTTTTCCGTTTCCGGTCGACCCGATTGATCGCCTGGCATCCACCGTATCTAATACAGACACTGAGATTGAAAACAGGGCGTTGTTCACGCAGTGGCGCTTTGAGCCCAACAAGCACTGGGCATTCGATGTTGGTCTGCGCTACGACACAGAGGATTATCAAACGCAGCGATCCGACACTGTCACCAATATCAGTCCCGCAGAATGTTTGATCACAATTGCGACTGCGATTTCCTGCGACATCGCTTCTCAGCTGCTCGAGCGCCCCGCTGAACCTCTGCAAGCTGACAACCACGCGGTGTGGCTGCCGCGCGCAGCGGTTACTTATAGAGTAAGCGATGAACTGTCGATGTTCGCCAGTGTTAGGCGAGGTTATCGGGCTGGTGGCGCGGCGCTGGCGATCAATGATCTAGGCCAAGCCATTGTCGTCACTTATGAGCCTGAATATTTGCTTGGTTATGAGGCGGGTTGGCGCAGTGCGTGGATGAATGGCCGACTGACATTCAATGGAACGGTGTTTTACAGCGATTATCAAGATCAGCAAATCAGTGTGCAGGACAGTCGAGGTTTTGCCATTGTAGACAATGCAGGCAAAACCCACGTTTACGGCATTGAGCTATCATCTGACTATCGTATGAACGAGGCCTGGAGTCTTTATGGAAATGTAGGGCTGCTTGAAACCAGCATACAAGAGTTTATTTTTGATGCCTTCACGGATCCACCAGTAAATCTGGCCGGCAACAAACTGGATAACGCTCCATCCGTCTCTATGACTGTTGGTGTCAATTATGCGCGCCAAAGTGGTCTGTTTGGAAACATCAGTCTGAATTACCGTAGCGCGTCTTGGTCTGATGTGTTCAATCTCGGGCCCGCCGAACTGGGTGAGGGAATTTCAGAACGAATAGAGGCCGCGTACCTACTAAACGCACGCTTGGGCTATCGATTTGAAGGATTCACCATCACTGGTTTTGCCACAAACTTGCTGAATGAAGACGCGCCGGAGAGCCTTAACTTCGCTGACGGCGGTGTACTGAATGGCATAGGCGGTTTTTGATCAAGCGGCGAGCATAATGTGCGACGGCCTCAGACTTTGGGTGTCTCGCTGGAGTACTATTTTTAATACGAGCATTTGTTATCTTTGGGCACCAAAGCCTTACTTGAATGGTGGCTTCTCAGGCTCTCTGTTGTAGCCGGATGAGTGACCGACGCTTTTCTTTCGTTAAAGCGCAGGTCCGTCTTTGGTTTTAGGAAATTTGGATATGGAGTTCTGCCGTTTGCAAGAGCAATAGTCGCGTGCGCTGAATTCATTGAATTGTTAGTTGAGTTTCCATCGGGAACGGAGGGTCAGTGGATGTTTTGCATACCCACCCCTGTGCCATGGGCTCTGTGTGTTCCATTTTGCCGATGATCCAGCCTGTCCTGCTGATCAAGCCACTGAGCCCGCAGGCGGCGGCATGTTATCCGCATTTGAGGAGAAGTGTCTTCGTGTTTTTCCAGCATTGCGAGATGCAAGGCAATCGCGTTGGTCAGCGATCTTTCGTTAGAAAACGCGAATCGACTCATAAGGTAAAAGAGCGAGCTTATCAATGTGTCTTCGCTGGCGCTATTTTGCTCTTTGTTCAAATCGGTCTCGGGCATGAAAGAATCTCTTGGGCTTACCATTGGCTTTAATAGATCTTAATAAGAATTATTATCATTATCAATAGCAATGTGTGAATTATTCGCTCAGCCTGGTCAATACAGCGGTCGTCGAGTCACTGTGTAGAGGCGCTCGCCATGCTCTCACCCCTGGCAGTTTTGACTGGAACTCAGCGCCTAATGTTTTGTATCATCGGTGGAATAAGATGGCAGATCAGTACACAGCCTTGGGGCGCCGTTTAAGTGCGCGTCTAATCATCTTATTTTTGCCGCATTAATGGGAGAGTGCTCAATGAGTGATCGTCAGGAAGAGCTGCGTGACGTTGGTTTAAAGGCGACATTGCCGAGAATCAGGATACTGCAGATGCTGGACGAAAAAGGCCAGACAGATCGGCATTTCACGGTTGAGGATCTTTACAAAGAGCTGATGACTACGGGCGACACAATTTGCCTGCCAACGGTGTACCGTGTTCTGTCGCAGTTCGAGCAAGCTGGGTTGGTGATACGTCATCAGTTTGACTCCAATACAGCGGTGTACGAGCTAGCGAGCGACGAACACCATGACCATATGATGGATCTAGACAACAATGAAATCATTGAATTCAATGACCCGGTCATTGAAGCTCGGCAGAGAGAAATTGCTGAGGAGAAGGGCTATACGCTCATTGATCATTCACTGGTGATGTACGTGCAGCGTCGCAAAAAGAAAAAGGTAAAGTCAAGGAGAGCTGGCTAGTGTTGGCAGCGCCTCAAGGACTGCAGCAGCATGCTTTTCAGGATAGCTTTGCAATCGCTATTGGCCGGTCTCAAAGTGCATAAATCGACCTGCCCGCTTTGAATTAGTTTTTCCAAATAGCGGCGATCTATTTCAAACAGCATGTACTGGGAATCGTTTGTCCCGCCATTTGTAGATGATGTGCAGGGAGGAGTGTTATGGTCGTCTTGAATGCCGATCTGGTTCATATCAGTTATTGTGTGTTCAACTCAACAGTCCTGATGAATGTTATTGCAAATAATTCCTATTTGCAATAAATTATTATTGCCCGACTATCTGCGAAAAGATCGGGGCTGACAATATTGTTGGGCTTTTGCGTAGAATTGTCCTGTTCCTTGCTTCCTTGGGGTTAAGTCATTAATGAACAATAAAGCATCGCGTGCCTTACTGGCCGGACCATTGGTGCTGTTGAGCTCAATTGCTTTGATGTTGGGAATGGCGCTCTGGTTACCGGCAGGTGCGGCAAATCTAAATAATATTGCGTTCCCTCTATTTTTGTTTCCGCTACTCTGGACCGGGCTTTTTTTCTATGCGCTTCTTGATACGAAATTGAAACGAGCGTATATCATTGTTTGTCTCGTGCTGGTGGCAAATATGGCGATTATTGCCAGCGCATTTATTGCATAGGAATCTGATACACCCCATGTTCCCAATTTCACAGCATACCAATAAGACGTTGCTGGCCATTCATGGCTGGTCGGGGATCTCACTGGGCATCTTACTTTATGCAATACTTGTTACCGGCGTCTTAGCGGTTTTTGCAGATGAGATCGGCGACTGGTCTGCACCCCTGCCAAGCCCGGTGGAACAGGGCTTGCCGGTTAAGCTCAACGATAGCTTGCGGTTGGCGGCAGCAACCGTGGCGCCAGATTATCTCACTGACGTTGCCGTTTTCCGCATGAGCGGTGGTCGCGTTTTTTCGTATTTTCATGACCATTTCAAACAGGCAGATAAAACAATAGCCAAAGGCACAGTTGTGATCTTTGACAATGAAGGCCGCGAAATAAGACGCCGAGATGCCATCGATACGGAAGCTTTCGGCCAAGAGCCAGAAAGCGCGCTTTCTGAGTTTTTCGTCGACTTGCACGTCCGCTTGCACGTGCCCAACCCTTGGGGATTTTTGCTTACTGGGGTGCTGGGCATGGCCATGATGGTTGCGACCATCAGCGGACTGGTAATGCATCGACACCTTTTGCGTGAGCTGTTTACTCTGCGAAGAAAAGGTCAGCCTGTGTTAAGTAAGCGTGATTCGCATGCCGCCGCGGCCAGTTGGAGCCTGCCGTTTTGTTTTTTACTGGCGTTTACGGGCAGCTTTTTCAGTTTTGCTGGGTCGTTTGGTCTACCAGCGCTGGCAATGGTTGCCTTTGGTGGCGATATGGAGCGCATGGAAGAAGAAATTCTCGGCGGGTCACCAGAGGGGGATACCAGTGCGTCCCATATGGTTGACGTCGACCTTGTATTGCAAGATGCGCGTAACAGGTCTGCTGGGGTGCCCACCTTCCTGGAAATCCAGGGCTGGGGACAAGCGAATGCACAGATAGCCATGAATTTATTGCCGCAGAACGATGCATTGACTGGACCGGTCTACGTTTACGATGGCGTCAGTGGCGACTTTGTCAGGGAAAAACCAGCGCTGGGTAAAACAGCGTCGGCTGGCGGCTCGCTGGTGTCTTTAATGGCGCCGCTGCATTTCGGTTTTTTTGCAGGCGTTGCCTCGAAAGCAGTTTGGTTTGCGCTTGGCGCTGCCGTGGCTTATGTCACTTTTACGGGAATGACTTTATGGCTAACAAGGCGCCGAATTGGAGATCATTTCAAGCATCTTGAGAAATCTGTGTATTGGGCAGGGTATGGCTTTCCGTGCGCGTTGGCGGCCGCAAGCCTGGCGTTTTTCGTATCACCGCCAGGCACTGTTCACGATGTTATGATGACGGTATTTCTCGCCACGTTGGCGCTAACACTGGCACAATGCTGGATGACCGATGTGCAAAAAATAGCACGCAGAATGTTGGGGCAAACTGGCGCTTTATTGCTGCTGTTACCAGCTATTCGTATGCTTTCGGGTGGGCCTTCTTGGTTTGACGCAGCGGAGCAAGCATTTTACTCCTTGATTGCCATCGATACGATGATCTTGATTGGAGCGTTAGTCTGCCTGATGCTGTCGTTCAATTCACTGAAAAGCCAGAAGAGAGAATTCTCACCTGCGGCCTTAGTAAATACCAGTCTCGTCGAATAGGCTTATTTGATGTTTTTAAATACTCTGACTATCAGTGTTTTGTTCAGCGGTGCACTTATCGTCGCGCTTGCAGTTCATGATCCCAAGCGTTTGAGAAACACAGAGCCGCTTAGCGCATTGAGGCCACATTCCTCTGCCGCCCGCCGATTACTGGCAATCCTTGCCTTGGCGCCCTTTATCTTCGTATTGACGTTAACAGGTTGGTCTGGCGCTTTAATCTGGTTCGGATCCATTACCGTCGTTGGTTGGCTTGCTGCCCTGTTCCTGTCGCTTCGATTTAGGCCGGTAAAGCACCATTAGTAGCTGCCCGACTACCGCCTGATACTCATGTGGATAGCGACAGTAGCACGAGCGTGTGGTGCGGTTATCTGACCGCAAACGCAAGCCTTTGTTTTCCAGTGCCATGATCCGTTTGATTATGCGTTTCTTGTGCTCCACTTCAATTACCACGCAGTGTCCCACTTTTAAGTGCTTTCGCTGACGACGCACAGTGAGTACAAGACTGCCAGAAGGCAGCGTGGGCAGCATACTGTTTCCGACAATTAGGAACAGCGAAAATCTTGGCATTTGTGTCGCGGAACTGCGGCGCTTACGCCTCACTCAGAATGGGCTGGATCACCGGTAAATGTGGCTTGTAAGGCGTCAACACTGTCCGTGTTTCTACGTTTTGGATTTGCCAGTAGATGTATGCAAAGGCATTGACTTTTTCGAGCAATTCAACACCATTGCTTCGCCCATTGTGCTGCTTGCACGCCGACGCGACTTGCATGATGCCGTGTGTTAATGAGTGCAGTTCTGGGTTACTCTCAAAATGCTCCGCTTTAAAATAGTCGCCCCAAATCACTCGAATCTCCGACTTAACCATCGTCGCATGCGTCTCTTTTTGCTGCACAAGTCGGCTCATTTGTGCAACGGCCCGTCCCCAGGACTGTGTGTCGGTATCGGTTTGTTCAAGATCCGCTATCTGATCCAGGAATCGCACAACGGATACGGCTGAGTAAATGGCTGCGCTAGGATCATAGATTCCACAGGGTACATCACAATGTGCGTGTGCAATGGCTAGAAATTTCAGTAAATTCATATCATGTTCTCGCTTTGAATTGCGTCAATCGTTTGCTAAAACGCGGCCAGCGTTGGTGGATGAACTCTATGAATGTAGGCAGTGACGCTCTGCGTTCCAGAGCGAGCGTTACGGTAGCGATCAATATACCCAGCATCATTAGAGCGAAACCCACAGCCGCTAGCGCGGCATCCTGAGCAGGCCCATGGTGAGCATTTGCGGTGCTAACGATCGCACAGAGTGCGCCGCCCGCGGCGGTTAGGCGGAGCCAGCGTGAGCGTGTGTTCATAGTGATTTCCTTGTAATAGGCTGCGTCAAAACAACGCGGCACAGAACGATTCTGCATGATAATTAATGGGGTAATTGAAGGTCGTGCTCGATGTCAATTTCGTAGCGGTTCGATCAGTAGCGTGCCTGGCGCAAAAGGCGTTAACACCAGGTGTGTTTTGACGTTTCTTTGCCGCCAAAACTCAAGTGCAAAGGTGTTCATCAACTCGATCAAGCGCGCTGAGTCGGCCCTTAAATGGCTGGCCTGACAGGCAGATGCAGTGGCAAAAATATCTGAAATCAGATTGTGCAGTCCAATATCCTTAGACTCCTTCGCCCAGCAATGTCGCCAGAAAAAGCTAACTTCGGAGACTACTTTTGCAAGGTGATTCTTCTTTTGTTCTATCAGATGAGATCGCTGACCACATGGGTTCTTGCATGGATTCGGCTCTATTGATCGTTCTGGCAGCTCATCCAATGCATCTTGGTCTGCTACCACTGATGCCGCCGCTTGTAATGCAATACTGGGATTAAATGCGACTATCGGGATATCGCAATGTACCTGGTCAGTTCTGATTTTCAGTATTGTCAAAGTCAATGACGTACCCTCTGCGCTGAGTGTTTGGGTGGTTTAGTGAACTTGGACACTGTGCTGCCAATTCGGGTTGGTTTCGACGCAACAATTGCAGGCCTTACCAATGGTTGCTAAGCACGCTAGTGTGTTTGTGTCGTCTGGTTGATGCTGCAGCCTGCTGTTCAGAACGTCTTGTGCGTACTTAAGCAATCGCTCTCCACCATTCTCTATTCCGGCAAACAACAGTGATCGGCAGAGCGCAAGTGACGAGAGCGTGAAACGTTCAGTGGCTAATGGCGCACTTGGCCACTCATTATTGAGCATGTGTTCTGAGAGCTCCCACGCGCAACCAAGCTGCACGATGGCGTCTCTTTCGCGCTGCTGTGTCTGGCTTTTTTCGGCCGCGTCCGTCCAAACATTCCAATAACTTTCTGAACGCCGCAAATCCTCAAACAACCATTCACGGTGCTGAGTGCACAGAAACGACGGTTTCATCATTCTTATCCCCATTGGTCCGCTAAGGCATTAAGTGTAAATGAAAATCGTTATCATTTACAATAGCATTAATGAGGATTGGTAGCGAATTATGACGCTGGGAAAATGAGCGGTACTGGTAGAAGCAAGCGAAAAAAATACTATGCTCTGCACACTTGGCTGGGCTTTCATTTGGCCTTGCTAATGAGTCTTGTGTTGCTGACCGGCACGCTTGCCACGATCTCCAATGAAATCGACTGGCTTATCCAAGCCGACATGCGCATTGCACCCGCTGATGGCGAAGTGGCGTGGAAACGCATGGAAACGGCGATTCGACAGCACGCTCCTGGCCATAACTTACTCTCTGTCAGCTCGATGGGTCATGACTGGATGGCCTATCGAGCACGCCTGACGGACGAGTTCGGTAAACCGTATTTTATGCATGTGAACCAATGGACCGGTGAAGTAACGGGCACAACCCCGATTCTGACGGTCCAGCGGTTTATTAGAGACTTGCATCGCTATCTTTTTATGCCGAGCGTGATTGGTCTGCCGCTGGTCACGTCAATGGCATTTGTTCTCGCTGTGTCTCTTTTTACCGGTCTAAAAACTACCCGACAATGGCGCAAAATGGCGACCCGAATACGAACGCATCGCGGGCTGCGGGTGACAATGGGCGACGCGCACAAAGCAGGCGGCTTATGGGCATCATGGTTTATCGTTTTGATGATTATTACTGGTGTTTGGTATCTGGCGGAGTTTGGGTCACAGCTCGCAGAAAGCCCATTTGAACCAAGTCGGCCTGGTGTCAATCTTGAGCGCTTCAAAGACCACCCTGTGATCTTGCCAGCGCAGGGAGTGGCGGATTTGGTGGCGAGTGCTCAGCGGGCTTATCCGGAGCTGAAGGTCAAACAAGTGTTTATGCCAGGCTCGGCACAGGGCGCTGCAATAGTAACTGGGCGAAACAGAGATATTTTAATTCGAGATCGAGCGAACAGAGTATTTCTGAACCCTGTGAACGGCGACGTGATCGAAGTGCAACGAGCCTCCGATTTAGCCTGGACCGCCTACCTCAATGAGCTTGCGGACCCATTGCACTTTGGCTATTTCGCTGGCTTGACCACCAAGCTCTTATGGTTTGTCTTTGGCATGATCCTCACCAGCCTCTCCTTTACGGGCGTATGGCTCACATGGAAAAGGCTGGGCAGTCATCAACTGTCCAGGCAACAACTGATGACATTACCTGTCTTGCTTGGCATGTTAGTCGCGAGTGTTTTTTACTTCGACCGCCTTCTGGGGCCTAATCTGGCTGAATCGGAATTTGATGCAGGAAAAGTCACGCAGGAAGATATTACCGCACAACTTTTTTTGGCACAGTCCGATAACAGTCAGTTTGATGGTCGTGCTCGTATACGATTGTCGGTACCGTATGGCCGGCCGAACCTAGGCAGCGCGACGCTGCAGCTTGGTCACGCTGAGCCTGCCGAGCTCAAGGTGCGAGGCGGTATTGGGCACAGTACACGGTTAGACACTGTATTGCCGACTCTGCGTACTTCCACAGCTACTGATTTGATGTTAACAATGAAAATGCGCAATGGGGCTCAGCTAAAAATGGTGTGGTCGCTGTGATTTCTGCTTTGTTGGCTGGTGCTCAGTGCACACCACAATGCGCTGGATTGGGTGTTTTGCTATTCGCTCAGTGTATTTTGGTTAATGAAACCTCAAAACAACAACTCCAAAGAACCCCGAATGACCAGCGGTTGTTCCGGATTCAGTGCGAGCGGTGACCCTCCCTTGAAATATTCTTCGTCCGCAACGTTTAACGCGCTCAATCGGTAAACCAATTCTCCACCGCTGTTTATCGTTTGAACGTATTTGGCGCCAAGATCAATGCGTAGATACGAGTCAAGATCGTAGCTGTTCAAGTCATCCACCGGCCGAGCAGATTCGTAAAACAGACTGGCCTGCAGCGACAAACCCGCGAGCGTGCCACTTAGAAATTCGTATTCGCCGGTCATTGCCAGAGACACATCCGAGACGCCGAAGGGCGTGTTGCCTATGATCAACGGGTTGTCATCCTCTGTGAATTCAGCGTCGAGAAACGTACCGGAGCCCGTCAGTGTAATATTGTCCGTCAACAATCCAGCGATGGAAAACTCCAGTCCCTCATGCTCCTGTGTACCGCGTTGATCGATGGTGTTTGTAGCCTGGTTTTGGAATGGGGCGTCTTTCCTTTCGATAGAGAACGCAGCACCTGTGAACAATAATTTCCCTTCATACGCCTCCCACTTTAATCCTGCTTCCCATTGCGCGCCTAGCGTTGGATCAAGTAATTCGCCGTCATTCTCGAAGCCGCCGCTCACCGGAGCGTTGGGTTCGAAGCTCTCACTGTATGACAGATAAAATGACAAGTGAGGATTGAGCAAGTACAAACCGCCCAGTCGTGGCGTAAAGTGATCATTTGTCTCTCCAGTTATTCTGGAGGGTATACCAAACGGCGTAAATTCAGATTCGAAGCTGTCTAGCCGACCTCCGACCAGGAAGCGCCAATGCTCCCCAATGGAGATTACGTCATGAAAACTAATGCCCTCTCGATCGTCGTTGCCCAGGTTTTTCTCAGCGCGTACTTGAATATTCGGGTTCGCAATAATACTGGGAGTGAGAACGTTTGTTGCGAAGACCACATTTTCCGCGGTTTCATTGTTGTCTGTTTTAGTGTCTGTTTTATCGATGCCAATCATCAATTGATGCTCTATCACACCAGTTCTAAAATCGGCCATGAAGTCGACGAAATAGGTTTCATAATCGCGCCGATTGATTCGCCGACGTGCGCGTATATTGGCATCACCTGCCGCGCTGGGCACTCCCCTTAGCTGATTATCAAAGCGGTCACGGACGTAATCCTGAAAACTGTAGCCGGCGCGAATACGTATACCTTCTGTGAATGCGTGATTAAACTCAATAAAATAGTTAGAAACTTCCGAATTATAGTGCGACCAGGGCTGGTTGTAGATCAAGTCATAGTCAACGGCAGCAAAGTCACCCTCGAGGCTGACAACGCCAATATCCTGCGGCCGATCGTCCGACGTGTAATCATAGTTAAAACGAATCGTGCTGTTCTCTGACAAGTCCCAATCGAGCGCAAATGCACCAATCTTGCGCTCTGTGTCAAAATCCGAGCTGTCGATAAATTCACGAAAGGAATTTGATGACTCATAAGCGCCATTGATTCGATAACGGATTCGTTCATCCCTGGTGATGTTTCCACTGTGGTCGACGGCTGCGTGATAGAAATCATAGCTACCCATGGTGCCTTTAATGGATGTGCTCGACTTCGCTGACGGTCGTTTCGGAATCATGTTGATCAGACCACCGGGCGCCATGGTGCCGTACAGCACGGAAGATGGGCCTTTGAGCACTTCCACTCGATCCAATACTTCTGTGGGCACCGAGGCCAAATGAAAAAACACCCGCCCATCACGAAGATAGTTGCTGCCATTGCTCAGATCGAAGCCCCTGATTTTGTATGACGAGTAAGCGCCCAAAAAATTATTCGACTTCTGCACACTGGAATCGTTTTGCAGAATCTGATCAAAGCGGAAGGCCTGCTGGTCAGCGATTAGATCGGAATTGATGACGAATACCGATTGCGGTGTCTCGATGTTGGCTAGATCAATTCGTGAAGCTGTGCTCGCGTTTTTGTCGTAGTAACTTCGCTGGCCAACGACTTCCACCTGTTCCAGAGTCAGCGTGTCATCCTTGCTTGCGCCTAAGGCGGTATGAACTTGGCTCAACGACAGAACAATGGAGAGGAAGGGTAACGAAGCGCTTTTTAGATTCATGGTATCAATTCATAAAATTCATGCAAATGATAATCATTATCATTTAATTGTCAAGCTACCTTTGGGTGATGGGTGTTTTAGTTGATGAAATTAATTATCAATTGACATTAATTTGCATTTGTAGTTACTCTCCGCAGCCGTCTGATTTCAGTTACTGATGCGTTCTACACTCAATGATGTCAATTGACCCATACCCACTGCGGTTTCTATTCTTCCTTCTGCTGGCTCAGCCACTTCAGGCACAATTGCCGGAAAAGGAGGGCGTCGCGCGTGCAGCGCAATTCCAATTGGAGGAGATAAAGGTCATTGGTGAGCGGATTGAGCGCGGATTACAAGATACGGTGTCGTCAGTTGGCGTTTTGACTCAAGAACAAATCAGCGAGTCGGCGCTGTACGACATTCAGCAGGCCTATACCAGACTGGCGAACGTCAACAGCTCGTTTGCCGATCGCGGTTTTACGATTCGTGGTATCAACTACAACAGCGTGAGCGGCGGAGGCAATGGCGGGCTGGCCAGTATGCACATTGATGGTGCGGTGATCTCCAGACGCGCACTTACTGTGGGTCAAAGCACACTCTGGGATATGCAGCAAATTGAGATTTTTCGTGGGCCGCAATCTACCAATCAGGGCCGAAACTCGCTCGCAGGTGCGGTCTTTATGAGAAGCACAAACCCTGGCGACGAAACCAACGGGCGCTATCGATTAATGCTTGGGAACCATGGAACGCAAGTGTACTCAGCGGCGGCCTCTGTTCCGTTGATTAAGGATGAGCTAGCGCTTCGATTAGCCGTGGACAAGCAGTTGACAGACGGGTTTGTCAGCAATGGATTTCGCATGGACGCGGAAGACGCAAAATCAGACGGCCTTATCGCGCGAAGCAAGATAGCCTATGAACCTGCGTGGGCCAAGGGTCTTTCAATGCAGCTGACGCTGAGCTATGCCGACTCAGAAACACATGTGGACTTTGTGTCACCCACGGACCAGATGGGGGAAGCGATCAACGTGTTTGATCGTCAGAATTTCGCCAATATTGATGGCTATGATCGGATAGAGCAAACCATGTTCATTCTCGAATTGGATTATGATCTTGCTGATCACTGGAATATCGTCAGCCTAAGCTCGTTCAGTGGTAGTGAATTTTCCCGGGTGGATGACGCTGATTCGCAGGCAACTGGCGGTGCGGCGTCGCGGCAACGTGGCGATGACACAGATATTGTCACGCAGGAGATTCGCGCGAGCTTTCAATCTGATCAACTCAGAGGAAATCTGGGTGCCTATTACTACGATGAGAAACGACAGGAACGCATTGACGATCTTCTGGCCGAAGATGTACGCAGTAGTATCCAGCAAGTTTTCGCACCACCGCTGGGTGCCGAGCTGGCCGCGCTGTATGACGACCCATTTTTCTTTTCAAGGCTAGGAACACGCAGTGTTGAAATAGAGAATATCGCCGTGTTCGGAAACGTTGAATACGATCTTAGCGAGTTCATCACTTTGTTCGGTGGTTTCCGATTCGACAGTGAAGAAATACGCAACACGGCGCAAGAGGTTAGAGGTCTGGGCTCAGCGTTGCCTGCCCCAGAGCTTCAATCCGCGCCGCTGGCCGTACTCAGTGGTGTGGTTAATGGATTGATCGAAGAGGCGGTAGAGCTTGAGTCTCTGGACTACGAAGCCGATTACGACGCGTTCCTGCCAAAAGCAGGCGCTACGTTGCATTGGTCCAACGACCTATCCACCAGCGTTTCAATTCAAAGAGCATACCGCGCTGGAGGCGCGGGAACATCCGCTAGAGGTAATTTTTTCTATGATCCGGAGTACACAACTAACTATGAGTTGTCGCTGCGCTCATTGTGGTTTGATCGTCGATTCACCTTCAATGCCAATCTCTTCTATGTGGATTGGACCGATCAGCAAGTTCAGGTTGTAGAACCAGAACTGCAGCTGGATTTCTTTATTATCAACGCCGGTAAATCCAATGTTTCGGGCTTTGAAATAGACACATCCTGGCGGCCTTCGCCCCGTATCGATGTCTTCGCAAACGCAGGCTACGTGAAAACGGAATTCACGGAATTTCCAGCCGACGAGCAGCTTGGTGCAGCAGATCTGTCGGGCAATGAGTTTATAGCCGCGCCTAGAAAAACCGCTGCGGCGGGAATTAATGTGCAGCTGTCATCATCGCTTCGCGGGCAATTGGATATTAACTATCAGAGCCGCGCTTACAGTAATATTGAAAATACCTTCGCAAACAGTGCGCGAACCTTGGTAAACGGAAAGCTGACCTATCAGTTTTCAGAAAGCCTTGAGCTCGCATTGATTGCGCGCAATCTGTTCGACAAGGACTATATTAGTCTCAACGGTTTGGCTTTTGGTCCTGTGGTTTGGGCTGGCGCACCGCGCAGTGTTGGTGTTCAGCTTCAGGGTCGATTCTAGTTCGCGGGTAACGCCAGGTAATCACGCACAATCTGATGGATTTGTGGTTGCTGTATGTACCCGGGAATTCGTTGCTTACCGGGTGTATTGGCAAACAGCGGCACATTCGCGCCCGTGTGTTCTGCCATGAAAAAGTTGGTCGTTGCGTAGTTTACGGCCAGGTAATGGCCGGCTGGTGTTCGGATACGTGCAAGCTTTCCCGGTGTATGTGCCGCAATCGGATAGTCCGAGAACATACTCTCAAAAGACACCAACTGCGCGGCTTGCGAGTGGTCTGCCGTGACAATAATCAGCGTATGGGCTTGTTGCTCGGCATAATCGAGCGCGGTTTGTAATGCTTCTTCAAGCTGCTGCACTTCCCCTATAGAACCGCAGGGCTTGCGTTCGTGAGATTGCTTGTCTATTGACGCAGACTCAATCATCAAAAAAAAGCCGCGCGCATTATTGTGCGAAAGCTGTGAAATTGCCCTGCGTGTCATGGTGTTCAGGCTTGGAACCGACGCGAATTCCGGGTTTGGTACGCATTCCATAGGCTCGGGCAACGTCACATCACCTAATAAATGATGGATTCGGTTTAGCAAACTCGGGCTGGGAGATTCCGCTTCACGGCCATCTTCGCCTTGCAAACGAACCGGCATGGTGCCTGGCGAAAACAAGCCAAGAAGCGGCTGCTCCAGGCTTGCTGTTGCCAATTCCTCTGCGCTGGTGACGAGTTGAAAGCCATTGCTCGCTGCAAGCTCGCTAACGCTGCTAAGTCCGTTCTCGGTTGCGTGATCAAAGTGTTCGCTGCCTCCGCCCAAAACAACATCTACCTGGGATTCAGCAATTTGTTCTGCAATAGAACCTAATCCACCATTGGCCTTCATATGCTGCTGACAATCGCCCAAACGTATACCATAAAATTCAACGGCCTCCATCAGGGTGGGATTTTCACAAAGGCGAAAATTAATTTTTGCGACAAAAGCGGCCGGTGTGGCATCCGTGACACTGCTGGTGGTGACCAGTCCAGTTCGAAGCCCGGCGGCTTCCGCCTCGTCAATAATCGATTTTATTGGTTTGCCATCGCCCGCCGTGGTGGCTATGCGTGCGCGACTGGTTACCACGCCGGTGGCCATACTGGTCGCAGTATTGGCAGAATCGGCAACAAAGACTGGCCTCGGCGACTTTTCGTCAGTGACGGTGAGAATTTGTGCTACGCCGCGCATAGGCATGCGGTCTAGTACCAATTTGCCCTCGGGTCCTTTTAGATAATTGCGCGCAATGGTGAGTTGATGATCATCCATGCCATCCCCAATAATCAGAATCACATTGCGGGGCTTTGGCGATTCGCCTGCGCTGACCGTCAGCGCGCCAAAAAGCATCACACAACAGGCAAACAGGTTGAGTATGCGCACTGAAGAGCAATATCGAATCATGAGTCAAATACCAATGCTGTGAGTGAGCGGAAGATATGGCATTGTAATAGATACTAATTAGCGGGACCCATCACTTCCTGAAAACAGGCCATTGTCCTGAATTCATAAGTCGCGGAGCAGCGAGAGCAGGATCTAATCAGCGCTGTGCAGGCAATCATTAGAAGGTGTATTGGATACCCACCGACGCTGTTCGAGGTTTGTTGGGACGGGCGCCTTCTGGCTGCCTCGATACGATGTCTTGCTCATCAAATAGATTTTCGAGCTTAAAGAACACCACTGCGTTGTCTCTGAGTGAGTAGCGACTAATAAGATCGGTGAGTATCAGGTCATCAGTACGATTAAAAGGATTGCTGTCATCATTGCAGCCAATCCGCACGCAGGTTTCATCAATGTATTTTATCACTAGGTAGTTATTCCAGTTGAAATTCGTTTCGAATCCCACTCTAACACTGTAAGCGTGTTCTGGTACGGAAGCAAGTTGATCGCCGTTCTCGAAACCTTCGGCTGGATTATCTTCACTGACAGTTGCGTCAGTGTACGTGTAGGTGAAATCAACGGGGATCGTGACGTCGAATAGTTCTAACACGGTGCTTGCCTGCACTTCCAGACCCTGGATTACGGCGTCTCCGGTGGTGAACGACCCCGTTGTCTGGCCATTGCTACAAGGATTGGCGTCAGAGCAGTTTTCGCTCTTGTTACTAAAGTCGCTTCGAAAGGCAATCGCCTCGAAGAACAGACGACTTTGGTAACGTATGCCGCCTTCCCAGTTTGTGCTGGTCTCTGGGTCCTCAAACGCTTGCGCACCGCCACCCAATGGCGAGAAGCCGCGATGAATGCCAGCTAGAATCTGCCACTTTTCGCTGAGAGCATAAGTGAACGACGCACCGGGGAGTAATTCGCTTGAGTTATTGCTGCGTTGAAGTGGTTCATCACTGCGATCATCTCTGGCAAATTGGCGCCGGCTACTTTCAACCTCTTCATAACGTAAAGTCAGATTGAGGTTTAATCGCTCGTTGGGTGTCCAGTTGTCGACAAACCAAGCGGAGAGCGCCTCCGCCTCTTCGAGTCGATTGTTGCTGTCGGTCGCACCTTGAGCTTCAAAGAACACGAGTTCGCCGTCAATTTGATCGTATGTAAAGCCTGGTTGGTAGCGATCCATTTCATCGTCGTGAAAGCGCACTCCATAGGCCAGCGAGTGGTTGCCCCAACGTTGATCAATATTCAATTCGATGCCGCTGGAGTCAAATTCGCGGTTACGCGAGCGAAACTGCAAGTTGAAGGCATCTGCTGTGCCGTCAACCAGCGCCAGAGCAGCCTCATCACCGGCATTGGCCAGTTCGATCACCTGAAGTCCGCTCTCAAAACGAAACCAGTCGCGTTTGAAATCGTTTTTATACGCCAACACATTGAGTCTGGCGTTGTCATGAAGGTCGATTCCGTAACGCACACTATAACTTGAGTGACGGGTGTTCATCTCATCGATCGTAGACAATCCGTAACGACGATTTGGAGACCGATCAAAGTCAACATCGCTTAGGCCAAGATAGGTTTCATCCGAGGTTTCTCGAGAATACTGGCCTTTAAGCAAAACCGAATGAGGCCCGTTTTCCCACGACATCTTTACCACATAGTCCTCGATATTGAATCCGCTGCCGCCGCCCCGATCGATGTCTTTGAAGCCGTCTGAGCGTCGTTGGGCCGTTTCTAACAGATAGCCAATGTGATTTTCCGTCCGACCACCAATGCTGGCGAGCAGATCGGCCTCGTCATTTTCGCCCGCGCGAATCTCGAGGTTGCCACCGAATGCCTCCGGGATGGGGGTAGACACAATATTCACAACACCGCCAGTGGTTTGAGGGCCATAGCGCAGCAGCGGCGCACCCTTGAGCACTTCAACAGTATTGGCTCGCAGCGTGGTTGGGAAATAATACGCTGCGGGATTGGAGTAGGGCGCGGGCGCGACCAATACACCGTCTTCCATGATTGTTATTTTGGACGATCTTTCAGAGGTTGCACCGCGAATGCCGATGTTGGGCCTTAGGCCATAGCCTTCCTCCTCGCGAATGTATACGCCCGGCACGGTTTTCAGCAGCTGGTTGATATCGTTCGCGATTTCAATGCTGATTTGCTCTGCGCTAATACGGGCGGCCGATCCTGGCAGAGCTTTTACTGCGTCGGCATCACCAACGATAAACACTTCTTCCAGAAACTTCGCATCCGACTGTGGTACCTCCGATTGTGCAAAAGCATTGCTACCGGCAGCAGCAAAAATGGCCGCTGCAAGGCCGAATAACGTCATAGATTCTCGTTTCCATGGTCGCATTCTGATCTCCAAACAAAGGGTTTTGTTGCGATGACGGTATGGAGTACTGATCATGTCAGTCACAGACAATCCCGTTTTCCTCAATAAGCGGCTCAAAACGTTCGTCGGTTAAGGTGCGCAAAAAACACACCATCGCCTCAACGTCATCCACTGTCATGCGTCGACCATCGAGTAGTTCTGTGAGTGCAAGATTTTCAGTATGCAAAGGATCGCGCCAAGCGGCGCCAGTTTCCGGATTTGTGGGAAATGCCGAGCCTTGGAAAAACTGGTCGTAAAACATGATCACGGTGGCTAGCTCGCGAAAAACCCCATTGTGCATGTAAGGGGGAGTGACGGCGACATTGCGCAGTGTCGGTGTTTTGTATTTCCCCAATTCGGCGTTTTGCTCTGTAACCGGAACAAGTGGGTTCTGAGCAAGGCCGGGGTCGACGAAATCAGGTGCAATGCCGTTCAATGCACGAACGTTTTCGTTTACCGGCACGCCAATGTTGTGATACTCATAACCACTGAATGTCTCTTGATCATTACCTTGTGGTCGCAGTTGGTGGCAGGTGGCGCAGTTGGTAAACTGTTGCGAAAAGAACAGCGACCGACCACGCGCTGCTTTAGACAGCGGGTTGTATTCGAATTCTCCACGCAGGCTTTTATCGTATCTTGAGTCAAAGGTCGAAAACTCGGTGGTGCGCTCAAACGCCGCAATGCTATTGGCCATCGCGTCAAAGACCGCGTCAGCGTCGTCGAAAATGTTCTCCCCAAAGAAACTCTCAAATGTTGCCACATAATCGAGGTTTTCCCCGATTCGTTCAGCGACGGCGAGGGTGTCTGGCATGCCCATTTCGCTTGGATTCAGCGGCGGTCCTTTCGCCTGCTCGGCGAGAGTGTCCGCCCTACCGTCAAGAAAGAACCCGCCAATGTAGCCTTCGTAGTCGGGCTGTTGACTGTTAAAGCGCGCTCGACGGGCGAAAGTGAATTCCGGCGTGATACTCGCATAGGTACCGGTAGGCGCATTGCGATCACCCAGCGAAAAACCATCATCGCCTAGCGAGACCGCACTGACGTCGCCGTTTGCATTCAGCCTGTTATCGGTGAATGCTTGCCCGGGATTGTGGCAAGTAGCGCAGGCCACGGTTCGATTTGCGGAGAGATTTGTGTCGTTAAACAGACTTTCACCAAGGGCTACTTCATTCTCAAACACCATAGGTTCTGGTTCTGGTTCTGGTTCTGGGGGTGGTGGTTGATTCGAAGTGGGCGGCGCAGCGGCCGGAGCGGAGCCGCCGCCACCACCGCAGCTCATCAGGGCTATGCACATGGCCATGCAAAGTGCGGTGTGCGCTCCTTTGTCTTTGCATTTTGAGAGTGCCGCGATCGGCATGCCTGTCCCCTTGATCCTGAAGAGAAGCGAGTTTGTGCGACGTTGAGCACGTTTGCTAAGCATACGTTTCAAGCGCGCATTCGAATCTATGATAAGCGCGAATAATATTAGATCTGAGCGCGCTAGTCGATATTATTAATGCGAATAATTCTTGTTTTCATTATCAATTAGGCTTAAGCTCTCCCACCGAGTTATCAATTGCGCAGAAATGCCGAGACCGTTAGTAGGAGACTAAACACATGAATATCGCAATTCAAAGGTTAGCAATGCTGGTCGTCATGACCGCCGTTATCGCCGGCTGCGAAGGGGATGATGGAAATGCGGGCGCGGCCGGTGCCGCTGGCGCAAGCGGTGCAGATGGGCTGACAAGCTTAATCCTGCAAACAGTGTTACCTGATGCCGACACGAATTGTGCGTCTGGTGGGGTTCGTGTTGACAGCGGTGTAGACGACAATAGTGATGGCGCGTTGGGGGATGGCGAAGTCGACTCAACCAGTTTTGTTTGCAATGGCGCGGGCGGCGTCATTGATACTGCGCGCGTGCAGTTACTGTTGGAGACAAACGCTAATATAGCGCGCGCTCTCTATTTGGATTCCATCGATACGGCGCAAGCATTGTCCGACGCCATAGACGCATTCGCGGCAAGTCCTACACAGGTAAATCTTGATGCTGCGAAAGTAGCCTGGCTGGTTGCTCGTGAGCCTTACGGTCAAACGGAGGTTTACCGCTTTCGATTGAGCCCAATTGATTCCACAGATTTCAGTAGCGAAGATGGCCCAGAAGGCGATATAAACGCTTGGCCATTGGGTGAGGCGTTGATCGATTACGTTGTGACCAACCCCGGAACGCTTGATGATTTCGAGACGGATCAAGTCGGAGTGAGCTCTAGCAGCACGCCTGTTGCCGGTGGTGGTGCGGTTGATGGGTCTGATCAAATGGTCAATATCATCAATAGTGCAGTCGTCATTGATGAAGCGTTGATTTCGGGCACGGCGACCGCCGACGATGAACGTGACGTCATTGCTGGCTACCACGCCATCGAATTTTTGCTCTGGGGCCAGGATCTGAACAACACCGGCATGGTCACTGTCGGCTCTGATCGCGAAACCGCGGTTAAAACATTAGCTGCCCCTAACATAGCCGCTGGTGGGCAGCGTCCGTTGACCGATTTCACCACGGATCCAAACGCAGCTCGCCGAATTCAATTTCTCCAGGTTGCCGTTGCCAAATTGATTTCTGATCTTGAAGGCGTAGCGGCAGGTTGGCAAGACGGTGTGGTTGGAAACTATCGTGATCAGTTCACGACGATTAGCACCGTAGCAGACGCTAAGACTCGATTGGCGCAAATACTCACCGGTATGGGAACGCTTTCCGAAGGTGAGCTTGCTGGCGAGCGTATGCAGATTGCCTTCAGCGCTAACTCGCAGGAAGACGAGCATTCCTGTTTCTCTGACAATACGCACAGGGATATTGTTCTGAACAACGAGGGTATTTCCAATAGCTTCTATGGCGATTACAGCGGCTATGACGCGGATTTGAATGGCATGGATGACGTTGGTGACAACACGGAACGTGCAATATCAGGGTATGGTTTCGACGATTATGCCAACGATGTAGGCGGAGCTATCAGTACCATTGCGACCGCACTTGATGCGGCTATCCAGGTTGCCGCGGCCGATGCCTTAGACATAGATGCCGCTGCTCGTGGCGGATCACCGGTTGATGTTCTGATCCAGGATGCGAATCGAAACGAAACCAATCCTATGTTTCAGTCCATCTTGTCACTGAACGCGCAGTCCGCTGAGATTGCCAATTTGGCCGATATCTTGGAAATCGACGACACAGTGGTTGATGATGACGCGTCGGGTTGCGACACGACAAATCCAACCGAAGAATGTGGTTGATAGCCTATCGATTCGCCAAAAGCGGTTTGACCGTGATAGGCCAGCTCATGCTGGCCTTTTTCATGTTTGACGCCGGGCGCTGCTCCTTCAATGCAAAAGCCAAGTCGGTTGGTAACTCTGGTCGTGATCACCGCAGGGTGCGCGATGTTTGCTTTTAGGCAACCGCCCACGATAGCGGTCCTGATGCCGAGTGCGCATTGGTATCCGGGTGGCAATGCCACTGTTTCAATCAGCCCATTTGCGTCGTCAATGAGCCCGGCAACCAGCTTACCCCGAGAGAAGCTGCCCGCTTTTCATGCCGGTAAGGCCTTGGCCAATCAACCCTGGATAAAAGCGCCAACAACGACGACGGCTCGCGATGGTCTCGGGCCACTTTATAACGCGCGCACGTGCCTTGCGTGTCATATAAATGGTGGCCGCGGATTATTGCCAACTAACGATAATATCCTCGCTGCAAGCGTTCTGCGCCTGAGCATTTCGGGTACGGATGTGGATGCACAAGCCGGCATCACTGCGCACCCGGTATATGGTGATCAGATGCAAGTAAGATCGGTGGCTCTGGCGGATCAGCTCGCCCTCACGCCAGAACAAGTTGGTGCAGGCGCTGAAGAAGAGGCTCCCGCAGAGGCAAAGGTCTATCTCCACTGGCTGGAATCCGATTTCATTTACCCGGATGGCGCGTCCGTCACTCTGCGTGAACCAAAACCACTTATACAGTCACTAGGTTATGGGGCCTTGGGGAATAACGTTGCTCTATCCCTTCGCAATGCGCCTGCAATTCATGGGGTGGGGCTGATCGAGCTGATTCCAGACGCGTCAATCGAATCGCTTGAAGATCCAGAAGATCGCGATGGAGACGGAATTTCCGGTCGGCAAAACCTGGTCTGGAATCGCAGCGAGTCGAGAACAGCGCCGGGCCGTTTCGGCTGGAAAGCGAATCTGCCCGATCTTGCTCACACGGTTGCTGCAGCCTTTGCCAAAGACTTGGGCATCAGCAACCCCCTTTTCCCAGAAAGTCAGTGCACACTCTCGCAAGTGCGTTGCCGGCAGATGGCGTCGGGTGCGGACGGTGATGAAGGCGTAGAGCTAAGCAGCGACTTACTCCAACTCGTCGCAGACTTCACGGCTAATCTTGGCGTTCCTGAGGCACGACCTTTGGATGAGGCGCTGCATAAAAGAGGTGCGCATCTGTTTGAGAGTGTTGGGTGCGCAGCTTGTCATCATCCAACATACCTAACTGGCCAGTCGAGGTCTTACCCACATCTGAGTGATCAAGAAATTTGGCCGTATTCCGACTTTTTGCTGCATGACATGGGCGCGGCCTTGGCCGATGAGCGCGATGACTATTTAGCGAATGGCAGGGAGTGGCGAACGCCTCCGCTTTGGTCGATAGGCCTGGCACAGTCAATTAACGGCGCCCCGAATTTTTTGCACGATGGGCGCGCGCGAAGCGTAGAAGAAGCGATCCTATGGCATGATGGTGAGGCAGCAGCGTCTCGCGAACAGTTTGCCGATTTGCCATCAGTTCAGCGCGAAACCTTGATTCTGTTTGTGAAATCTTTATGACCATTACGCGCCGAGATTTCACACAGTCGATGCTAGGATCCGTCGCCGCGATCTCACTACCGTCGGCGCCGGCTCTAGCGCGTACCAACGACGCCTACTATGTGTCGGCTCAGGGCGAGTTAGACGATGCAGATGGCGGTTTGGTGGCCATGAATGCGCGCTCCGGTCAGTGGTTTAAGATTGCTGTGCCGTTTCGCGGACACGATGTTATCGAGCATCCCAAGCGCCCCGGTCACGTATTGATGTTTGCGCGCCGTCCGGGATTTTACGTTCAAGAGTTCGACTTAAACACTCGTCAGCGCACCAAAGGTTTCAGGCTTAAGGGCGATAGACAAGGTTTTGGCCACGGTGTGTTTAGCGCAGACGGCGCGGTGTTGTTGACGGCCGAGGGCGTGATTAGTACTGGACGAGGCCTGATCGTTGTTCGCGACGCCCTTAGCTATGACGTCTTGGCTGAGTGGAGTTCGGGCGGCGTCGGGCCACACGAAGTGGTGTGTATGCCCAACAGCGATCTGTTGGCAGTTGCCAATGGCGGCCTTCGCACTCACCCAAGATCCGGTAGAGAAGTACTGAATCTAGAGACCATGCGATCCAATTTAAGTTATCTGGACACGCGCACAGGCGAGCTGGTGGCGCTGGTAGAGAGTCCGCACCCCAGAGCAAGCATCCGCCATATCGATGTTAGCGACGATGGCACTGTTGCTATAGCCACCCAGTTTCAGCGTCTGCCCGGCGAGCAGACAGCGAACATACCTCTGGCTGCCTTACACCGCGCTGGCGGCGACATTGAAGTGCTTGATGCGCCAACAACGGTGCTTGCCGCACTTAATGATTACATGGGCAGTGTTTGTGTGGACAGCAAGTCACAATTGGCTGGCTTCACGAGTCCCAGAGGCAATCTCGCCATTTTCTGGAACCTAAAGACAGGCGAGTTGATTGGGCATCACTCACTCCGCGATGTTTGCGGCATCACCTTATTGCCAAATTCATCGAAATTTGTACTAACGAATTCGACGGGTGAATTGCGCGTTCTTGACCACCATCACGCACACAATAAACCTCAGCAGCGACTCAAGGTGAGTGGCTTGCATTGGGATAATCATTTGAACACCGTTTTTTTGGAGCGAGGAATATCGGCATGAAGTTCAGTTATTCGTTTAGAGCATCTTTGGCGCTGGTTGATCGACGATGCCTTATGGCCGTATTGTTGGCGTTGGGTCTGACGGCATGCGGTGGTGGAGGTGGTGGGTCGACGCCTGCGCCAACGCCACCGCCCGCACCTGCGCCGGCACCTGATCCCGATCCCGATCCCGATCCTGCGCCAGCCGTCACGCTAGAAGAAGCGACGCAGCAGTTAATCGACAATACTGTATTGCCAGCCATCGAGCGGTTCTTAGTTCAAGCGACAGCCATGAACGCAGACAGTGTGTCCTTCTGCAACGAGGGTCCAGAAACCATTGACGCGCTGCAAAACCGCTGGAAGTCGTTGTATCAAGAGTGGTTCACACTTGCGAATTACGTGTTTGGTCCACTTGATGACAACATCATCACACCTGAATACACGTTTATTGACGGTCTGCGGCTTCGTGGCACTGACTATACGAATACAGTGCGCGGTGAGATCGCTGCTGATATTGCCAGTGCGATGGCACTGGATAGCGATTACTTTAATGGCAAAACGTTTCAACGCGTTGGCTTGCTGGCGCTGGAAGTTGCGTTATTTGAAACGGCAACCGGCGAGCAAAGCCCGGTGATTGCAAATATTGAGGCCGAGTACATGGCGGAGCCGCGCAAGTGCGAGGTGTTGGTGGGGCTTTCGGCGCAGCTGTTGTCGCGCGCCCAGTATGTGTCAGACGGTTGGTTAGTAATGCATCGTAACTCGGACCAACCCTATCGTGATTTATTCCTTGCAGGAGAGTTGGATGACGGTACTGAGCCCGCCGCGCAGATTATTATTTCTGCTCAGGACCACCTGGAGTACTTGCAGTCACGCCAGGTTGCATCAATCGGAGCTCAGCTATCCGGGCACGTTTGGGAGGCCTTGGGCTTCATGATTGACAATCTTGAGGAGTTGTTAGACGGCTCAGCGGACACAACCGTCAGCCTATTCGATGTGATGACCGACAATGGTGAAAGTGCCGCCGTCGACGAGGTTCGAGAGTCAATTGCCGATATTCGAGAGGCTATTCAAATGCGTGACGTGACCATGCTGGAGATTCGTCTTGGTAGTTTGGACGGGAACTTTAAGCGGGAAATAGCCGATGCGCTGGACGTCGAGCTTGGTATTACCTTCTCTGATGGAGACTAGCTTGCTGAAACAGAAGTCGCTTGGGTATTCCTATTAGCACCAGAATTTGTATCGCGCGAGGCAACTCATAAAGTTTGGGCGGAAACGTGAATGACGTATGTTCTATCGGCACGCCGAATGGAACTTATATTTTACGTATGGATATGCCCGCTGATTAGATCGGCTAGTAATTATATGACACGCCAATCTGAAAGGTGGAAGGCTTACCGGGGCGAGCACCAAAGGGTCGCCGCGCAACGATGTATTCGTCATCAAACAAATTGTCGATACGAGCTGTGATCTTGAACACCTCAGTTAACTGAACATGGCCCGCGAGATCAACCACTGTATATTCCTCCGAGCCTTCATTGTCGCTAAATGAATCAGCGCCTGGCTCGTCGCGCGTTGCCGACACATAGGTAGCCGACAGATTGACGGCCCAGCGATCCGAGGCCAGGCCAATACTGGCATTAGCGCGGTCCGCGGGTACATAGGCTAACTCTTCTCCTGGCTGAATAAGGCGGCCAAATCTGGGGGAAAAGAAGGCTTCCCGATACTCGGTGTCGGTATGAGTATAGGTGATCGCTATGGGCAGTGTCATTGAGCCAGAATCGTTAAGCGCAAAAACATGGTTCCAGCCGAATTCAAGGCCCTGAGTGCGCGCTTTCCCAGCATTGATCTGTGTATTGAGCTGATCATCACTGCAGCCTGAAGAAAATGTACAGATCGCCGTTAGATTACTGTAGTCGTTAAAAAACCCGATCAGCTCAAAGCGACCCACGTATGAGTTCCAGCGTCCACCCAGTTCGTAGTTGATGGATTCCTCTGGATCCAGGTTGTCGGTCAACGAGGGGTTTGCCGGGGAAAAACCCTTGTGAATACCGGCTATAATACTTAGCTTCTCGGTTGCCTGCCAGCGAGCCCCAAGCCCTGGCAATACGATCGCATAATCATTATCGTTTTCAGCATTCGCCAGCCGGTTGTCAAAGTTGTTGCGGATGAATTCAACTCGCAAGCCGGGCACGATTGTCCAATCTTTGACGCTGATTTCATCGCGAACCCATAGTGCCAACGACTGAGTTTCGCCAGTGTTGTCGGTCACAATGGCCTGAGGTTGATCATTCTGAACCAACCGGGCGTCGATTTGCTCATAGGCAAACTCATCGTGCAGGCGTTCCACTTCGTCGTAGTGATATCGCACGCCGGCTTCGATTGCGTGCTGCCATCGTCCATCCAGTTGCCAGCTGCCAGTGGCCTGTAAGCCTGTTTGTATGAAAGTGCGGTCATTGGTGACAATGCGAATATCGTCGGTGGAGCCACTAACACCATCACTGTTTGCGCCCTGCAGCAGCGAAATGAACAAACGGTTGAGTGGGCCATCCGGATTGTTTAACAATTGGCGAATATCAATGCCATTAAAATTATTGAAACGCCGCCACGCTCGCTCGAAAGTCTGCGCATAAGCCACCAGTTTTAACTCACCACTGGCAAACGGTTGAACCCAGTCGATTCGACCGCCGAACCAGTCCCAATCAAATTCATCAAGGGAACTGGCGCTGTAACGACGATAGGGTGACTGGTTAAAATCGTTAGTGGTTAAGCCCAGGTAGGTTTCATCAGAGACTTCATCGGCATAGCCCAAGCGCAAGCCAAGCGTTCCGGCGTCAAATTCGTGTTTCAGCTTTAATAGGAGCTCGTTTTTCTCAAACCCGGTATCGCTACCGCCGTCCAGCTCCTTAAAACCGTCGCTGCCGGTATGAACGTATTCGACTAACACGCCGGTATCGTCAAACGTATCGCCTGCTCGCAGATGAACATGCCGGTAACCATCGCTGCCTGCGGCGATTTCCGCCAACACACTGCGCTCATCCGGCACTGCTGCCGAGCTAAGATTAATGGCTCCGCCAACCGTTTGTGGCCCGTACTGTATGGAGGAAGCACCCTTGTAGACTTCCACACCCGCAATGCGTGCGGTTAGCGGGAAAAAATAAGCCGCGGGTGCGGAATAGGGTGCCGGACCAATCGGTATACCATCTTCCATCAAAGCGACCTTTTGACTGCGATCCGAATCGCCGCCGCGCAAGCCAATATTCGGTCTGAGGCCATAGCCATCTTCTTCGCGGATGTAGACACCAGGGACCACATTCAACACCCGGTTAATGTCGTCGTACTGGAACGCTTGCAGCGCATCTTCATTAATACGATGGGCAGAACCCGTCACTCGGTCTAGCCCCCTAAACAAACTCCATACGGTAACTTCTTCAAGGACGCCGGTATCTGGCGTGGTCGTCTGCGCTTCACTATGGTCGTCGGCGGAGCTAATCGGGGATGAAAGCGCCAAGACAGCGCAAATGGCTAAGGTTTGTTGTTTCACGTGTTGTACCTTTTTCTGTGTTGACTAATGAGGCGTTGCCAGTGTGATGGCTGCGGGGTGTTCGGTTTCAGGCAACAAGCGATCCCGCCAGAGTGGCTCCGCGATCACACAGTACGTTGCCGAACCCCACCAGCGGTAGCGGTGGCTACCGACAAAATCATAAATACTGTCTCGCAGTGGCCGCGGTATCAGTAACGCGACTCGCAGCAGACGCCAGTACCAGCGTGCTTCCCGCAACAGGTGGAACACTGCCTCGGTTTTGCAATACAGACGTTGACCATCAATCGCCAGCACACTGCCAAAATCCGCAGCGCTCAACCCATAGGCCCGGAGCCACGGCCTGGCCGCCGTCGACTGCAAAGGCGCAAACTGATAGCGGCTGCGGCGCTCATGCTTTAGCAGCCATCGCACACAGCCATTGCAGAGGGCGCAATCACCATCGAATAGCACAATAGCGACGTCAGGCCTATTACTCATCGCGCACTGATTCTGAGCCGCGTCTGCTTTGGCGGCGGTGAGTCGGGTGGCGCGGTAATCCAGTCAGCTTTACCAAGCCCGCCGCTAATCTGGGCCAAATCGGCCAGCGGATCTATCATTGGCTGCAGAGGTCTACCATTCAGGGACAGCAGGGCATCGGCGTAGATTTTCACTGGACCAAAGCCTTTGGCGTTGTATTCGTCGCGAATATGATGTGCCAGTTGCAAAATTAGATCTGGCTGTCCTACCATTTCCCGGTACTGTTCTTCATTGAGGTACCTGTGGGGCGAGATAATTGCGACTTCGCCGCCAAGCGTATGCAAACGGTATTGTAGGCTGCCTGATTTTTCTCTTAACATCACCCTCCAGGAAAAACGCATACCTTGCTCATTCCAAAGCACAGTGCCCGGATACAGCCAATGACGCAAAGGCAGCAGTGCTTGTAGACAGCAGTAGCAGGCGATAAAAACAGCCAGTCCTGCCGATAGCGGTCGCCGGTACTGGATTGGCGGCCTAGGCGAGGAACGAATCGTGCCACGGCGGACAAAAGCGATTAACCTACGTGGCCAGTCAGCGTCGAAAAAGATCAATACCGAAAATACCATGATGACCGGGAACAGGCCAATATTGAAAAACAAATGAGTAAAAAAATGAAAAACCAGAATCACCGCAAACGCCCAAGGCCTGGCTCGTCGCCACAGCATAAAGCCGATAATGGTGACGTCGAATAGGAAGGCAAACCAGGAGAAGCATAAGTGGACCCAGGGAAACTCCAGAAATGGCCCTAACACTGGCAGGCCGCTCAATGGCGGCAACCAGATATTCAGCGGCTGCGCATGCAACAGCCAGTCGGGTTCAAACTTGGCCCAGCCGACGTAGAAATACAGGATGCCAACCTGAAAACGTATCCAGTAGGTTTGCCACGCTGGCAAGGTGCTGCCCCGTAATGTTGGCCGCAGCCAAGCATCTACTGACCAGCTTCTGTGTGGTGATAAAAAACACAAAATAAAAGCCAGTAGGCTGGTGAAGTAGTAATGGTTCAGATAATTGGTGACGTCCATCAACTCGGCATAGGTGAACAGCAGCCAGAAGGTGATGATGGATAGTCGATAGAACAGACCAATGGCGAACATAAACGCCGATACTGCAATACCGCCAAACAGCAGATACAGGCCAGTTGGGCCAGGTACCTGCACCCACTCGAATCCCCAGTAGCTGAAATGAAAACTGGGCTCAATATAAAGACGCTCTATCCAGCCATTAAGGATAAAACGCAGCGCACCAAAACACATCAGTCCACCGAACAGGATGCGGTATATGGCTATTGCGCTTATATCCCTAGGTTCGGTTAGCCAGTTTTGCAGTCGTCGATTTGTATCCTCGATTGGAAGATTAATACCATGCATGGCTCATGCAAACACTTTGTTGATCAGTCGTTATCGCCCGCTGAGCTTTGGGGTATGGCCAGGCCAAGTGCAGACACAATCGGCCCGCGAAAGGTATCCATGGCATCGCTAATAAGGCCGTGTAGGACGCATACCGGAATTCCGCTATTGTTTCCGGAGGCATTGACACAATCGGTGCGGTCAGCAACATTGCGCACGGCTTCATCAAAGCCTGCACCCGATTCGATGTCGTTTATCGAGTCGAGCACCAGATCCAGCTGCTCGACGAGCTCTGTCGCCAGCTCACCGCGATCAATACCTTCAAGCAGATCATTTATACCCATGCCATCACTGACACCGGTAAACAGATCACGGAAAACCTGAACATTGGTGCGGATATTGGCTCCGGACTGTGATGAAAGTGGTGACTCGAGAAACTCGGGGCAACTGCTGGCGTTTGTACAGGTAAGCCCGGTCGCTCCAATACCGGTAGTGAACGCAATTTTACGGTCTTTGGCTTGCCTCTCTACATAGAACAAAGCTACCGAAAGGGCGTCAAGGGCCTCCTGCGGCGCTGCGTACAAGGTGCTTGTATCACCCGCGGCGCTCCATTGCTCAACAAAATCGCCCATTGCCGGATCCCAGCGATTCAGCAGGCTGGTGGCCACCACTCCAGTGCGATCAGCCAGCCTCTGTACATGCTCCATACGCTGTGCCGTGGACGGTTGGTCAGCACAGGCAGCGGGAGGAACATCGGTATAAAGCAAGTGTTCTATAGCGCCCAGACCGGTGATATTGATTGATGTGTTGCCGTTTACAGCGGCGCTGTTCAACGCGGCTGATTCCAGTGCGCAAGTGTCCAGAGTGACCGGCCACGAATAAACAAAGTCGCGGAAATCCTGTCCGCCAACCACCATGTCCGGGTTGGTAGAACGACCTGCCGGGCCTACCTGCAGAACTTCATTTCGCTGCCAGGAACTCATTGCCGCCTCCCAGGCCTCTCTGGCTGCTGTTAGCGCCGCAGTATCAGTTGGGCTGGCCACCAGCGTTTCCGTGGCTGTCTGCAGTGTCGCCGCCTGGGTATCAAAATCTTGTAATGCGGGAAGAATTATGTCTTCGGCAATATCGCGGAGTACGGCCCGGCGAGCATCGTCGCCGGTCAGGCCACCACCATCACCACCGTCACCACCGTCACCATCACCACCATTTCCAGGTGGGGGAGTCGGAGTGGGCGCGGGTGTGACTGCGCCGCCGCCACCGCCACCGCCACCACAAGATGCCAGCACCATATAAATGAGCAGCGAACCGAATAGCTTGGCACCCCGCTGTACAAGTCCAGATTGCAGGTGAGTTAGTAGCATAATGGCCTCCGAAAAAAGCAAAACAGCGACCTTGTAGATCGCTGAATATTAAAGGTTGGGCAGCAAGAAAACATGCCCGTTTTTTATCATATAAGTTAAGACAGTGGCCAACCGATAAAAAACAACTTCACCAGCCAGCCACGTTGGTCCCTAAAAGACTACTCTGTAGCGATCTGCAAAACAACCACTCGGGCACCGGCATCTCGCTCATTGCTACCCATAGCAACACGAACAGCATCGCTGTTACTGCTGTTTTGTGCAACAGAGAAGAATTCGTAGTCGTCGTCTACACCGCCAGCATCGACCACCACAGTGCTTGGGTCTGGGTCGGCAAGTTCTATAATGCCTGTCCCAAATATGCTGGTATCGGGCATGCCGTCCGCTGTCAGCATAAAGGCCGCTGGCACGTCGCCAAAGAGCCCGGTGATCAATGTGCGATCATCTGGCAGTACCACCATGTGACGAGCACGGTCTTCAGTGTCTGGGTTACCCAGACCTTCACTCTGAATGGCGATATTGCCGTCATTACCCCAGCTGGTATCTTCACTGGCAGAGTTGCCGGTGCTGGTGCGGAAGGCGACGACATCTTGCTTAATTGTGGATATATAACCAAGTGTAGACGGAGCACCCGTCGCGGTTACGCCACCATAGCCGGCCAGTACGTATGAGCTGGTACCCTGTTGAAGACCCACGGCATAGGCTTCAGCAAAGCCACCGTCTACTTGGAAGGGATTGAACGCCGTCAGGCCACCTTGTGTGGGCACCAGCGCTTCATCACTATAACCAGCGAAAGTGGTGTCAAAGGTACCGTCTTCATTCAGGCGAATCGCCATAACATGGTGACGGATAGGATCTCCCGTAACGGCATCATCTCCCAGGTTAGTGTAGCCGGCGCCAACAATTTTGCCGTCCGCTTCTACAATGCCGCGACGCTGGTTGTCAGAGAAGTCGCCGGGCACAAAATAGGTGAACGCTTCACCGCCATTGAACATTGGGTCAGGCATCGCACCGGTATCGCTGATGTTCATGCGTGCGATGTAACGATCGCGGTCGGTGCGAACAGCGTCTCTCGCCGGTCCATAACCGAATACAACAACTCGGTCTTCGGTAACGCTGGGGTCACGTTGCAGGTCCCAAACAAAGTCCTCGGGTGCAGCAGCAGGCGCACCTGGGAAGGTGGCATTGTCGGCGTTAGCATAGCCAAAGGGTACTTCAACCTTGCCCATTGCATCGCCCCAGCCAACCGTCTGAGTGCCATCGGCTTCAAGGCGCATTAGGTAGACTGAGCGACCACCTGCCGCATCATCGACGGCGTTGACCGCAACAACAACATCACCGCTAGGCAACTCAACAACTCCCAATGAGGTTTCATCGTTGCTGCCTTCTTCAGTAGTCGCTTCGAGTTCGACAAAGCCGTCACCGCCAAAGGTAGTGTCGGGGCTGCCGTCTGCAAACAAGCGACCTACCACAACCTGACGCGAGGCATCGTCAAGTCCGACGTGGCCTGACACGTAGATTTTGCCCGCCTGGGCAGCCGACGTAGCGTAAGTCATGCCGCGCAGGTCGTTGGCCTCGGTGAATATTCTGTCAGCAACCACCTGTAGGTTGGATGAAGAGGGACCGGCGGGACCTTGTGGCCCTGCTGCGCCGGCGGCACCATCTGCGCCGGCGGCACCATCTGCGCCGGCGGCACCTGCAGGCCCTGTCGCGCCATCTGAACCATCGTCACAGCCAACCATACCCAGGGTTGCAATTGTTAACAGGGCAAGAGCGTATTTTTTGTAGCCCATTGTATTCTCCTATTCTTTGCCTGCCTTATTTCCGGAAGCCGAAGCCGGTGTTCGGGCAGGGAGTGTAAAGTCTAAAGTGATGTGAAATGCTTTATCATCGGAACCTGATTCGTCAATCCAAGCAGCTCTGGGGTTCGGCTGGCAAAGATACTAATGTAAATAGTAATCATTATCAATAAAATTAAGTTTATTCTCACGGATCGTTTAGTGCTCTGAACTTGGGCATCTCATTCGCATAGTGGTCCAGAGTACGCACTCGATACTCTGGCGACGAGAACGACATGATACTGGCGTGTGTTGATCATGCGCATCGGATCAGATCGGAAAGGCGGGAAATGTAGGGTTCACGCCGGCTTTGTCGCATACAAGGTGATTGCTTTGCAGCAAGCAGAGCTGAGTTTCTAGACTACCAAGGCATCAATTAGGAAGCTTCACTCGTACGAAGCTAATAAACACAGTTATCGGCTTGGTACCGCAGCTTCTGTTTTGGATTTTGTTAAGCGACAGGTTTATAGATTGCTGCAACGCCTTCAGGTTGAAGCTGCTGTTGCGCTGCAGCTTCAATCACGAGTTGAGAAACACAAAATGCAAGCGGCTAATACAGCCAAATCCACCATAGTCACCCTCAGTCAACGCAAAAAGTACTTTACGCGGCATTGCTGCTTTTAATGATAATGGTTATCATTTAGATCTTTAATTCACGGCAACCGACAATGAGTACAGGCAGTAATCTTTTCGCAACCACAATCACTTTTACTCTATTGGCCGTCAGCGCTTTGGCTCAGGAACCCATTGCGAGCAACGCGGAAGTCTCACCGCTGGAGACCGTGGAGGTTGTTGGGCAACTGACTCGCTACGGTGCAACAAAATCGCAAGTACCGATTGTTGAAACTGCGCGCTCTATTTCCATAGAAACCTATGATCAATTCAACGACAAGGGCGCTTTAAATTTGTCGCAAACAGCCACTTACATGGCAGGCGTCAGTGCTGAAACCTTTGGCTTTGCCACTCGTGGTGATTGGCTGCGCGCGCGTGGGCATTCACTGCCTAGGTATCGTGATTCTATTCAGGAATTATTTGGTAATTACAACACTACGCGTGCCGAAACGTTCACGATAGAGCAGGTGGAGGTGCTGAGAGGGCCAGCGGCGGTACTGTACGGCCAGGGCTCACCGGGCGGTATCGTTAACTACGTCTCAAAAACACCAAAGAGCGAGAGAGGCGGTGAGTTGATGGTAAGGGGCGGTTCATTTGACCGCATGGAACTGGGCGTTGACCTGACCGGCCCGTTTTCGCAGGGAGATGATACCTGGTCTTACAGGTTGGTGGCACTCTACCGGGATTCTGATAGCCAGGTTGATTATGTTGAGGACAATACTCGATTGTTAATGCCCTCCATCAGCTGGCAACCGTCAGCAGCAACCCGCATAACATTTTTAGGGTTGGTGCAAGATACTGAGAGTGACTCAGGCTCGCAGTTTGTGCCTGTGGAAGGCACTCTTCAACCGCTGGCAAATGGTGGTTTTTTAAACCCAGATGTGTACATCGGCGAACCCGGTTTTAATCGATTCGATACAGAATCACGACAATTAACCTTACTGGCCTCTCACGAATTCAATGAATTTCTCGGAATTGAAGCAACGGCTTTACGACGCGATGGTGAAGCCGATTACCATCAGGCGTGGCCCGCTTTTCTCGGCAGCGGCGCGTCGAGATACATCAATGGAATCTTTGGGCCGGTGCTGGCGAGCGACACGATTGTGCCGCGCACTTTCTATCAGGCCGATAACGAATTTGAGCAGACGGCTATCGACGTACGGCTGCGAGCAACGTTTGATACGGGTGTTGTTCAGCATGAAGTGCTAGCGGGTGTGCAATACCAGGCCGTGGAAACAGACAACAACTTAAGTTATTTTTTCGGTGGCGGTGCGTTTGCCGGTGATTTCAGTTACGTGCTTGATCTGCAGAATCCGGTGTATACAGGTGCGCCCGACCAAGCTGTATTCGACGCCATTTACTTCGATCAGCCCACGCAAAATGTAGACGATTATGGCCTGTACATATCCAATTTGATGAGTATTGGCGAATGGCGAATCACGATGGGAGCGCGATTTGATGAAGTCGACAACGACAACGGTGTGCTGTCTCAATCAGATTCTGACGTGTCACTCAGTGCAGGCGTGTTGTACCGCTTTGAAAACGGAATGTCTCCTTACATCAGCTACGCTGAATCGTTTGAAACAGTGGTTGGCAACATTACTGATCCGCAAACAGATACAGTTATTGACTCTCTCGAGCCGCAAATAGGTGAACAATTGGAAGTGGGAATCAAATACGAGCCCCGCGGCTTTCCCGCGTTGATTACACTGGCCTATTTTGACATCAATGTTTCCAATCTTGATAACCCTGCGGACTTACCGTTAACGGCTGGTGCACAACTGGGGAAATCGGATATCGATGGCATAGAGTTGGAAGCCCGCATGAGTGTGGGCGATTTCACTTTTCACGCAGCGCTGTCAACACTCAATACGGAAGATCCGGACAGTTTTGCGCTGGCGTCCAATCCGGAACAACAGGCCTCACTGTGGGTGAGTTGGCAACCGCAGGGGCAGCTGGAAGGTTTGCGTGTGGGCGCTGGAGTCAGGCACCTAGGCCAGAGTGTCTCGGAAGATGCGGTGGTGCGATACGAAACGCCAGACTATACGCTTGGCGACCTCATGCTAGGCTATGAATTCGGCGATCATTGGGATTTTACGCTGAATATTCGCAACGTCGCAGATGAGGAGTATCTCACCTCGTGTTTAACTCGAGGTGATTGTTTCCCAGGCGTGCGTCGCACGGTGATGGGCAGTATTCGGTATACATTCTGAAACCGGCGATCACGATTGGATCATTCGTTAGTCTCTGACTGAACCCACAACCAGGTAGCCACCATCAGCATTATGGTACACCCCGCTAATTTGGCCCAATTGGGTAAGGACGTTACCAGCAGCAGGTAAATAGCACTCACACTCAGCATTGTGACAGCCGCTACCTTGGCTTTACGGGGGATTATTCGATGCAAAGTCCAATCTTGAACGTACGGTCCAAATCGAGGGTGTTGCCACACATAATCATGCAGTCGCTTCGAACCTCGTGAAAACGCCCATAGCGCTAATAGCATGAAGGGCGTTGTTGGTAGTATGGGCAAGAATACACCAACAACGCCCAGTAAAAAAACAATGCGCCCAAGGCGACGAATAGAATACGAACTACCGCTCTTTCCCGCATAAGATGTGCAGACAGGCAACCTTAAAAATTACTGCTACATTGGTCGCATCATACCTTGAAGGAAATCCCTCATTCGTTGATTAAATGCCATACAGGCTGGTCGAGTACATTTCCCTTCCATAATAATACCGTCTGCTAAAGTTGATAACGCAGCTGAGCGATAATCTCACGAGGCGAGCCTGGAAAGTGCCCAGTGCGTTCCAGGAAACCACTGACCGCGTATTCCTTATCGAACACATTAAGTATGTTGATCTGCAGGCTAATCCTGTTCCAGGAGCTGGTCCAGCTGGCGTCAAACGTTGTGTAAGGTTGCACGCGCTGTGTGCCGCTGAAACCAAACTGCTCGTCAACAAAGTCAGCCCCGAAGGCAATCGATGAATCGATTGCACGGAAGTCATAGCGCGTCCAGATTCCGGCTTGATGCTCGGGTGAGTTGACAAAGCGGCTACCATCAGCAAACGAGTTTCTCAAGTCACCGCCTTTGACTACTCGCGTGTCGTTGTAGGCGTAGTTTGCCGTTAACGTCCAATTTTCTGTCAAATCGCCAACCACAGTGAATTCTATGCCCTCACTGTCGACTTCGCCCAGATTAATCACATCGGGCTGGCCGGGTTGGCCTTCCAATGGGTTGGTTACAGCAACATCCTGCTTGACTATCTGGTAGGCAGCCACCGTACTTAGCAACCGTCCTTCTAACCATTCTTGTTTCCAGCCAAGCTCCCACTGATGGCCTTTCTCAGGGTTCAAAAAGCCAAATTCTTCTGCACGGCCCTGGTTGCCGAGTGAAGTGGCTTTAAAACTCTCTGAGTAATTCAGGTAAATCGCCGCATTTGGAATGGGGCTATAGGTTAAGCCAAAGCGCGGCGAGACATGATCATCTGAGAATCTAAAAGCGATCGATTTGTTTACATCTTCGAAGTCGCTGTAACGGAAACCCAACATTAGACTCCATTGTTCATTGAATTGCGTATGAGTCTGCAGATAGAGTCCATAGCGAGTTAGTTGAGTGCCGTCACGATTAAGGTCGGTCAAGTTATAGCTACTGGGGTCGCTCTCGCCATAATTCAGTGTGAAGATGTTCAGGTCACGAACATTATCGGCTTCGTACCTTGCTCGCAAATACGAATACTCCGTATCCACGTCGTGGTAGTCTGCGCCAAACAGAAATTGGTGTTCCAGGCCGGCAACATCAAAGCGTCGAATAAAGTCGAGTGTCAGGCTGTATTCTTTGTTCGCACGAAACTGATCTCGGTACTCGCGGCGTACTGTGGCATCTTGAATGTTTGCTTCGCCATCACCATTCACATCTACCCAACCTCTGGGCTCGTGATAACCTTGTTCTCGCTCATTGTCCAGGTATCGCAAGGTGCCGCGCATTTCGAAGTCGTTCGTGAAATGATGTCTGAGCTGCGTTTGCAAAATCAAAGCTTCAAGGTTTTGAAAATCCACCGCCTCATTAGTGTTGTACGACCGATCAACGATGAAATCTCCAGCGTCATTCACCAAGACGCCTCGCAGTCGGTGACCTGGTAAGCTCTGATCAACATAATCGACACTGGCATTCAGAGTGGATTTATCGCTTAACTGAAACAACAAACCCCCTGCAAATTCCAGGTTTTCCTCTTCGGCATTGTTACGAAAGCTGTCCTGCTTTTCATAAAACGCGCCAATACGGTAGGCAACTGTATCTGTCATCGGACCGGTCGTATCAACCGAGCCACCATAGAGGCTAAAGTTGCCGCCGGTGAGTGCAAGTTCTGTGGACGGTTCAAAGCTTGCTTGCTTGGTCACGTAGTTGATCATACCGCCCGGTTCGCCGCCGCCGTACAGAGCGGCTGCCGGGCCTTTTAAGATCTCAACACGTTCAACATTAAATAGCTGCGGTACTGAAAAACCCGAATACGGATCACCACGCACGCCGTCGTAAAAAACGTTACCAGAATCACGGAAGCCTCTGAAGGTTACTCCGGAATAGCTGAATTCACTCACTCCAGCAATGGATCGATAAAGGTCAGTGATGTCGCGTGCGGCCTGATCGATAATAAGTTGGGCTGGCAAGACTTGTACGGATTGTGGTAACTCCAGGATTGACAAGTCTAACTTCGAACCAAGCTCCGTCGACTTCTGCAAGTAATACTGCTGCGCACGTCCAGTGACGTTAACTTCTTCAAGTGTTGATTCTTGTGCAATCGTCTGCATAGCAACACCTAAAACCAGTGTTGGAATGATGGTATGAAATGAAAACCGCTTCATAGTGTTTCCTCCTTCTGAACGAGTGGCTCATGTTATTGCAAATAATAATCATTTGCAATAAATGAAATCGCAAGAAGAAAATAAGTTAAAGAGCGAGCGACGATTTTCAGAAGCATTCAACGCCTATGCAAGCCTTGGCTTATTGAAAGCAGAATTCGATCAGTTTCCTTACGCGCTGCGAGGGTTGGGCTTTGATAATCTGGGGGGAAATGAATTTGCGCTTGCTTTCCGCACCCCAAACGCTGAGCCTTATTCTGGAAGCCGGTTTCTGAGCGAAGACTCGGTTTGCAACGTATGGTCGATTGGTGGCTTTGATAAGTAACTCAGAAAACAAGCTTGGCAAATGCTGTTGTTGGCGCTTGTGTCGCGCAATTCACACCGGCTTGCAACTAACCTCGGGTGCGACAGTGTGTTAGGCGGGGGCTGTTTGGTGGAACAATCCCCAGGGGGGTCAACTAACACACTGGTCGACACCGAAGCTAGCTTACAAGTATGTTAATGATAATGATTCCGATTTGCAATAATTTTATTTGCTGGTACTCTAGGATTCGTGAACGGACGATTTGGGCAGCCTCTATTACGTAATGATTGCTTGCACCTTGTCAGCGGTAAATAGCCAAGCGCATTTTGCGGGAGCAGAACAATACCTGAAAGAGAATACAGTCTCACTATGTTGAGCTGCGTTGCATTGGCTGCGATTGGCATTGTCAGTAAAATTCAAACGGGCACAGACAGCGCGACGCCGTTGATTCCAGCGCTTTTGGCGCTAGTAATCGCCGCATTAGCCAGTCTGACCCGCAACTCTAAGTGGCGCGTGATCAGTCTGTCGCTGCTTATTGCACTAACGCTCTTGCTGGCTCTCGGCACCGCAAGTGCGGTTCCGGCAATACTAGCGGGCACTGGCGGAGTTAGCATAACGGCATCGAACATCGCTCGCGGGCTTTCACTGCTGATCAGCGTATTTCTACTTTTTTTATCCATACGATGTTTGCGCCGGCGTGAAGGTTTCATCAGATCCAAAAAATGAAATTTTAGGTAGAGGTTCGTATTTTCGGGACGGTACTGGGAGTCGGCCGGCAATAAACGGCACCCAAGCAAGCAAAGTCGGAGACTAACCATGGCAGTGATCAATACACACATTAAACCCTTCAACGCTCAGGCATTTCGTGATGGCGAATTTATTGAGGTGAGCAGCGAGGATGTTAAGGGTAAATGGGCAATATTCTTTTTTTACCCTGCGGATTTTACCTTCGTTTGCCCAACGGAATTAGGAGATCTGGCAGATCATTACGAGGAGTTACAGTCGCGTGGTGTGGAGGTACTGTCGGTGTCAACAGATACTCACTTCACCCATAAGGCATGGCACGAAGCATCTGAAACCATTGGAAAAATAAAGTACACCATGTTGGGGGACCCCACCGGAGAGATCACACGCAATTTCGATTGCATGCGCGAAGAGATGGGGCTGGCTGATCGTGGGACATTTATCGTTGACCCAGATGGAGTAATACAGGCCATGGAGATCACGGCTGAAGGCATAGGCCGAAATGCCCACGAACTGGTTCGACGCGTGAAAGCGGCGCAATATGTGGCCGCTCATCCCGGCGAAGTATGCCCTGCCGCGTGGGAAGAGGGCGAAGACACATTGGCGCCGTCGCTTGATCTGGTTGGCAAGATTTAACGCATAACAAACGGGGAGACCCCTGCCGCCGCCTCGGAGGCAGGCCACCCCCCCTCACTTTTTGGGAGGCCTAAAGTGATCGCCGCTGATATCCTAAAAGCACTTGAGGGCTACACGGAGAACCTGGAGTGTCACGTCAACTTCGTGGTACAGACCGGGGAGCACGACAAGCGAGAGGAGTTGCTGAGTTTTCTTAATCAGGTAGTGACTGTTTCAGATAAACTCTCCCTTGAGCAGCGCGACATGAACGGGCAGTTGCGAGGCCCAATCAGCTTCTTGCTAGAGCGCGATGGGGATGACACCGGTATCCGTTTTACAGGCATTCCAAGCGGGCACGAGTTTAATTCTCTCGTTCTGGCCGTGCTGCACGCCGGTGGTACCGCCATGAAAATGGACTCTGCCGTGCAAACGATTGTGCGTGGTGTGGACAAACCACTGCATTTCGAAGTGTTTGTCAGTCTCAGCTGCCACAACTGCCCTGACGTGGTGCAAACGCTGAATCAGTTTGCATTGCTAAATGATCACATCAGCACCGAGATGATTGATGGCGGGTTGTATCAAGATGTCGTTGAAGAGCGCGATATACAAGGTGTTCCTTCAGTGTATTTGAACGGTGAACTGTTCGCCAATGGCAAGGTGGATGCGGCCATGCTACTGGATACCCTAATGGAACGTTATCCAGAACTGAAAGAGCAGGTGAGCGAACATGCACTTCCGATCCAGGACGTCACCATAATAGGAGGTGGTCCAGCGGGTGTTTCCGCCGCTATCTACAGCGCTCGCAAGGGTCTCAAAGTGACGCTCATTGCCGATCGTTTGGGTGGTCAGGTTAAGGATACAATGGGCATCGAAAATTTGATATCGGTGCCGAAGACTACCGGACCGGAATTGGTCGGTGCGTTACAAAACCACATGAACGATTACGACGTGACACTCAAGGAAAACGTGCGGGCTGATGCGGTGAGCGAACGTGGACATTTGAAAAGCGTAATCCTGAGCACTGGTGAGCGTATCGAAACGAAAACACTGATCGTCACCAGCGGCGCGCGTTGGCGAGAGCTTGGGGTGCCAGGCGAAAAGGAGAATATTGGCAATGGTGTTGCCTACTGCCCGCATTGTGATGGGCCATTCTTTAAAGGCAAAGACGTTGCCGTGATCGGTGGTGGGAACTCTGGAATTGAGGCTGCGCTGGACTTGGCCGGTATCACGAAGTCGGTCAAAGTGTTTGAATTTCTGCCGGAACTGAAAGCCGATCAAGTCTTGATAGATAAAGCCGTTTCAACGCACAACGTCGAAATCTTAGTAAACGTGGCTACAAAAAAAATCAATGCCACGAATGGCAAGGTCAGTTCAATCAGCTATGAAGATCGAGCAACCGGTGAGCTACATGACGTTGAATTGGCGGGTGTATTTGTACAGATTGGCCTGCTTCCCAACAGCCAGTTCATACAGGACTATGTTGACACCAGTGCGCATGGTGAAATTCTCATCGACGAGAAATGCCGCACCTCGGTACCGGGTGTTTTCGCGGCCGGTGATGTAACCAACGTGCCTTACAAACAGATTGTGATAGCCCTGGGCGAGGGGTCAAAAGCGTCGCTCGCCGCGTTTGAGTATTTGCTAACTGAATACAGCGAGCCGAAAATGACCAGCTCAGCGGCCGCCTGAATACTTCGGCGCGACGTTAGGGATACACCGCCAAAGCGTTGTTCCTGCCAGGCGCCATATAACGCGACGATAAACGTTCAGCTCACAACAGCTTCAAACGTTTCCAACTCTGGGTGGGCAAGATAGGTACCTTTCGGGGCGCTAGCTTGAGCGTGGGCTTTCCGAAATGCATCGGATTCGGTCCAGGCCTCAAAGTGCTCGCGCGTGGCCCAGTGCGTGTGTGACGCATAGAGTACATGATCTTCGCGTTCCGGGCCTTTTAGTAAGGCGAAACTCACAAAACCATTTACTTCGTGTAGGTAGGAGTCACGCTCTCGCCAGATTTTTTCGAAATCTGGTTCAAATCCCTTGGCTATTTTGAATCGATTCATGGCAATAAACATGTTTCTAGCTCCTTAATTACTTATGAAAACACCAACCATCGTTGGAGACCAGAGTGCCACTCGACAGTAACCGCACATTGATACACCTCGGATAACCTTTCAGCCTGAAATACCTGGTCTACCGCGCCACTGCAAACGATCTTACCAGACATCATTAACAATACGCGGTCGGCAAAGCGGGCTGCCAAATTAAGATCATGCAAAATAATCAAGCTACTGACATTGTGGGCGCGCAGCCTTCGTAACTCATCCAGCAGCTCAATTTCGTGTGCTAAGTCCAAGTTGGACGTAGGTTCATCAAGAAGTAAATAGCGCGCCTGTGTCCGCTCTTGCGGAGTTCGCCATATTTGAAGCAATGCTCTGGCGAATTGAACCCTTTGTTGCTCGCCACTGGACAGCGTATTGAAGCTTTGATCCAATATGTGGGTGATGTCGGCTGTTTCAGAGCAGGAATGCAGCGCGCCACGCATTTGAGCGTCTGAGTAACGCCGTAGCTGTACCCAGCCCATCTCCAAGACATCCCGCACCGCATAATTGAAACCGAGCTCTACGTTGGTACTCATGACCGCTCGAACTTGAGCGAGATCCGTCAAAGAAAGCTCAGACAAATGCTCATCGTTCATGCTAACACTATCTTTAAGCTCTAAAAATGCACCGGCGGCCGCCTTCATTAAGGTAGTCTTTCCGGCGCCGTTTGGGCCAACAATAGCAGTAATTTCTCCGCTCAGTGCTGAGAACGACACATCTTTAAGCAACAATCGATTGTTGCGCTTCAAGCTGAGCGAGTGCGCGGATATGCTCAAGGTGTTCTCAATCGGAGCAGCAACCACAAAAATACGGGTGCACCCACAACACTGATGACCAGACCAACAGGTATTTCCGCTGGCACAACCAGTGTCCGCGCCAGCAGGTCGCCCATTACGGCAAGAATAGCGCCTAACAACGCGCTGCCAAGCAAAACGAAACGATGCAGCACGCCGCCGAGCAGGCGTACCAAGTGTGGCGCAACCAGACCAATAAAATTAACAATGCCTGACAGAGATACGGCGCAGCCAACCGCGACCGCTGAGCCGATGATAATCGTGTGCTTCAATCGCCCTACATTGAGCCCTAAGTATTCCGCCTCGGGTTCGCCCAGCTGTAGAAGGTCCATCCCTCTTGACTGCCTGATCAGCACCAATAGCGTTGCTGTAATGGCAAACAGCACAGGAAGTAGTGTCGTCCATGTACTTCGCCCGAAACTGCCCATCATCCAAAAGGTTAGGGTGCGCAGCTGAACATCGTCGCTGACGTACTGGAACAAGCCGATAAACGCAATGAACAAGGCGTTTAGGCCTACGCCTACCAGCAGCAGAGTTGCGGTGTGAAAATGTCCGGCACGTTTAGCAAAAAGATACAAGATTGTGGTCGATAGACCCGCTCCAATCACCGCTGCAATGGGAAGTAGATAGGGCGCAAGCGACGTTGGTAGGGTAATCGATGAGCCCAACACAATCATCGATACAGCGCCTACTGCCGCGCCACCAGATACGCCAAGCAAACCCGGGTCTGCCAAAGGATTGCGGAACAGACCTTGCAAACTTGCGCCCACCACGGCGAGTGCAGCGCCTACCGCTGCCGCTAGTACAACGCGTGGAATACGAATATTGATCAAAATGTTTCGCAGTGACTCAACGCCAGGACCAGTCGACAGAAGTGCCGACACAGGAATATCGATTGCGCCCATGTTGAGAGCTGTCGTCATTGTCATGACGAAGGCGCACGACAGTGCCAGCAAAAGCCAAGGTGTTGCGACGGTGTTCAACTCGGTTCGCGTAAGAAGCGAGTTAGGTCCAATGCCGTGCGGATAGTGCGCGGACCGAAACCCAGCATCGCCATTCCATCGAGCGCCAGCACCTTGTTCTGTCGTGCTGCATTTGTGAGACTTAGCGTTGGATCCTGCAGTAGTTCGTCCAAGCCACCAAGACGATTTACGGCGCGATCAGAAATAAAGACCACGTCGGGGTTCGCCAGAATCATCGACTCTCGCGTTACGGACTTCCATTTTTTAACATCAGCGAAAACATTTTCAAGACCTACCATCTCCAGAAGGCCGTTGCCAGATGTATCTCCACCAGCCACCATTGGGCTGCCCTGGTCGATGTTCAGCAATACAGCGGCCCGAAGCGGTCTGACGGTCTGTACCTGCGAGGCGTACTGTGCAAGCTCATCCGCTAAAGGCTGCAGCTCACCCTTTATCAGAGTATTTGCTTTCTCTGGCACGCCAAGCACTTTAGCAATGCACCTTACTTTGCTGATGATCCCTGCGGCGCTATGCTCCTCACTAATTTGTATCGACTGCACACCTTGGTGGCGAAGTTGGTCTAACACAGCCGGTGGTCCCATGTCGTCTTCTCCTAGAATCAGTGTGGGCTTCAGCGACAACAGGCCCTCCGCTGACATCGCGCGCACATAGCCGACTGATGGCAGATCTTTCGCTGCCTCGGGATAGGTTGATGTTGTGTCTGCCCCAACCAGTTGACGTTGTTCACCAAGGAAATAGATGATTTCAGTGATAGAACCACCGGCGACTACAATTCGGCTTTTATCCAGGGCCGTTTCATTGCATGCCTGCGCGGCAGCTGCGTAAACTACCGTTAAAATCGAAATCACACAGAACCTGAACATGCTTACAATTCCATATGCAAAGTGATGCGGGCGTTCGTGCCGGGTTGTGTAAATCGTTTTGGTGCATCAGCGCCTATGCCCGCGGAGTCGGCCCATCGAATATAGCTACGATCGTTAATGTTATACACTCCAGCATCTAGAGTGATTTTTGGAGCAATGCGGACGTTCACCATCGCATCGACGATGCCATAGCCGGGGGTCTCTATTCGAGGTGTTGCGGAGCTGGTGTCGATGTCGCTCAGATCTTTCCCCTTGGACAGAGACCAAGCGAGGCTGGCACCCCAGCGATCACTCAAGGCTCTATAGTCCAGCGCCAAGACCGCGTTTAGTGGTTCAACGCTGTCGATGGGTTGATCGATGGTGTTGTCTTCGCCGTCCGCGTAAGCGAGCGCGAAACGGGTGGCAAAACCTTCGGAGTTGCCCATGTCCCAGCGGCCTTTCAGTTCTGCGCCTTTGATTACAACGTCGGAGCGATTAACGGACTGAAATGTTAACAAACCAGTGGCTGGGTCAATTCCACCCGTCGCCAGAAAATCAGGTGACAGTGCCCGCGGCTCAATAAAATCTTCATAGTCGTTGTAGAACGCCGCTACTTCGATAGACACTGTTTGCGATTCAAACTTAATTCCCGTTTCGTATCCGGCAACGCGTTCGGATTTCAGATCGGGGTTCGCTATCGTCTGGTAGCCGCCGACAGGATTGGCAAAGCCAACATTGACGTCATCATAGGGAGGGGCACGAAAACCCTCAGAATAACGGGCGTATGCGGCAAGGGAATCTGTGAAGTGGTAAACCGCGCCTAGACGGAATGTGACTTCAGAGTCGTCATAGTCGATCGGGGCCAAGCCACCGCTGGCCGCTTGATACAATTCGTCGTTCTCTGCGCTGGCATCGAAACTATCAAAGCGCAGGCCGGGAGTGATTCGTAGCCTACCATCAGCCAACACAATCTCATCTTGCAAATAAACAGCGAATTGATCAACGTCGGTAGTCGGGAAATCGCGCGCCGGGAACACCGTAAACTCACGAACTTCGGCGCCGGTGGCTATGTCCACAGTATTACCGTCGCGACGCGACTGGCTTTCCGTAGTATAGAATTCTCCGCCGTAGCTGAGCGTATGCTGTATGGATGTCGTATCAAAACGCTTGCTAAGCGAGATTTGCATGCCGGTCACATCCTGCTCGTACGTAGACCGACGAGAGCGCACCTGCGGCATAACTCCGGCAAACAGACGATTCTCGGTTAAATCCTGAATCGTTTCTGATTTCTGCAGGTAGGCTACAAGCGCTAAATTATCGTAGATTAGTTGATTCCCGCGGTAATGGTATCTAAGTGCAAGTTGCTGGCGCTCTCGCTCGTCATTTGCGCTGCGATCTACGGTTAGTGTGCCGCGGCTGAAAATACTGGCATCCGAGAGAATATCAGACTCTGTTTCATTGCTGTATGCGCTGCCACTTGCAGTGATGGTGTGGCCATCAGCAGGTTGATAGGATAGTTTTATTAGAACATTGTCGTTCGTCAGATCCTGCGGGTCTGGCAACTCGCGCGCCGGTCCTTCGCCACCTGCAGTGCCTTGATTGTCTGTTTCCACACCTTCGCGACGGGTGTATACCAGCATGCCTGCAATATTGTCCGAGCGGGCACCCAAGGTGAGCGAACCAATCGTACCTTCGTCTGCACTGTTGTAGCCAATTTTCAGACCAGCATGCGAGTTGTTGTCACGCATCAATGTCCAGGGGTCTTTCGTTGCAAAAGCGACAATACCCCCCAGCGCATCGCTGCCGTACAGTGAGGACACTGGCCCGCGCACGATATCGGCTCGTGCGAGGCTGTCAAGGTCCACGAAATCGCGGCGCGAGCTTAAGAATGGGCCGAATGTAAATTCATCGGGCACGCGAATGCCATCCACGGTGGTCAGAACCCGGTTGCCACCAATTCCGCGAATAGTAAAGCCATCCAGCCCGAACCGACTGCCGGTACCGCCTACGCTGACGCCAGGCTCAAAGCGCACCATGTCGGCGATGGACCGCGCCAGTTCTCGTTCAAGTCGTTCTGCTGTTTTAACGCTCACAGTCGCATCGAGATCGCTTATATCACGCTCAGTTCGTGTGCCCACCACGGTGATGTTTTCCAACTCAAGGTTTGATGCAGATTCGTCTGCGGGCGTATTTTGCGCAGTTGCGCCTGTTGAAATAGCCAAAATTAAAGTGGCCAGTGAAAATGCAGGGCGCATAGGGGTCTCCTTGCTGTTCATTAAATGCGGTCAAGCAGTAAGCTAGACTCGACTATAAATAGAAATACGAATGATAATGATTATTATTTAAAATTGAAAGGTAAATAGGCAGAATATGCGTCGGAATGTTCTATGAAACGCTGCTATCGATCACGGGTAACTTAAAGTGTGAAGCGCGCTGCACGCTTGACGTGATTTTTGCCAAGCATTACCACACAGCTCGTCACTAAATTGCGCGGCGGGCGTTTGGGCAACCCTTAAGTGCCGATCAATGACGGCGCTTAAATGTTTGCATAGCCAGCAAAATAGTGGGGACTAATCCAACCAACAATATGCTCAGCGAGGCTGTAGACGCCTCCGCCAAACGCTCATCTGACGCCAGGCGATACGCGCGGGTTGCGAGCGTTTCGAAGTTGAAGGGACGCAATATAAGGGTTGCTGGAAGTTCCTTGATCACGTCAATGAACACCAGAAGGAAGGCTACGCTCAACGAAGGCAGCATAAGAGGCACATGCACTTTCATCAATACTTCGCGTGGACGCGCACCCAGGCTTCGCGCGGCATCGTCGTACTGTGAATGCACGCGCTTTAGGCCGCTTTCGCAACTGTTAAATGCCACGGCCATAAATCGAGCCAAATACACGAACACCAGCAGCGCCACTGATCCCGTGATTAGTAGTCCTACCTGCATATCGAAGTAGACATTCAGAGTGTGGGCGAGCCACTTATCCAAGCCCGTCAGCGGACCTATCAATCCCATAGCGAGCACCATACCCGGCAGGGCATAGCCCAGAGTGGCCGTTCGTATGCCCACTCGTACTGCAATGCCGCCTTTTGTGCCCGGCCGGTCAGCCATTCGACCAGCGTAGGCGAGGCACATCGCTGCCAGCGTTGCCAGAACGGCAGCGATACTTCCTACCCAAACACTGTTAGCGGTGAATCGACTGAACTCAGTTCCCAGCAGCGGGTCTCCGGTCGTCCATGCTTGATACGCTAATATGCTCACCGGTAGTAAAAAACCAAGAATAAGAGGTACGCTGCAGAGAAGCGTTGCCACTAGCTTTTTTGATCCAACGATCGGAGCTAGCGGCGCTGCTGTATCTCGGCTTACCGGATTCGAGTGCAGCCCGCGACGAGAAAGCTGTTCGAACACGACCAGCATGGCCACAATCACAAACAGCCAGCCCGCCATTTGCAGCGCGGCCTGATGTTCACCTTGCGCATACCAGGTGCGGAAAATGCCGTTGGTAAGTGTTGGTACGCCGTAGAATTCGACCACGCCAAAATCTGCTGCGGCCTCCATCAATGCCAGCATTAAACCGCCGGCAATTGCGGGACGCGCCATAGGCAGCGCAATGCGAAAAAAAGTAGGTGTTCGCTGTGCTCCCAGCGTTTGTGCGGCCTCACAAAGTGGCCGAGACTGGTGGGCAAAGGCCGTGTAGGCGAGCAAGTATACATAGGGGTACAACACAAAGCCCAAAACCAGACACGCGCCAGGCATGGACCGTATTGAGGGTAATGCGCCTTCAAGCAGAGACAACTCGCGCAGCGCGCTTTGTAATGGCCCGCTGTAGTCCAAAAAGTCGGCGTAGGCGTAAGCGACAACATAAGCAGGTGTTGCAAATGGTAAGATAAGTGCCCAGGTGAATAGCCGTCGCCCGGGGAAATCTCTGCTGGCAACCAGCCAGGCGCATCCAACACCAACGACACCGCTGATCACCGCTACCCAAACCAGCAGAACTACGGTATTTACTACATAGCTTGGCAGCACAGTCGAACGCAGGTGCTGCCAAACGTCGCCGGCAGGCGAGAAAAAGGTGGCCAATACAGCGATAATGGGCACAGCAATCGGCAGCGCAATTATCGCAGTGCCGAGCAGCCAGTACGGTGTACCCGGGTACATTAGGGGTTTAGAGCGGTGGATGAGAGTATTCGCCAGTCGGAAGTTTAGGATGTGTTGATGTATTCTACGGAAAAATCGCTGAGAGTTGATACCTACATGACGTTGAGTATGCGCATTGTTTAGCGTTGAGGCCCGCACGCCTGAGCGATCAGCGCTGTCGTTGCACGGCGTGAATCACCGATACGCCGATAATGTGGTGCTCAGAGATTTGAGTTTAACCGTCAACGCGGGCGAAATACTGTGCTTACTGGGTGCTTCAGGCAGCGGCAAGAGCACCGCATTGCGCATCATTGCCGGGCTTGAACCATTGCAAAGCGGTGAGATACGACTGGGCAATAACATACTGGCAAAACCGACCATCGCACCGGCGACGGAAGACCGCAATATTGGTTTGGTCTTTCAGGACAATGTGCTGTTTCCACACCTGACCGTTGCGGAGAATATTGCGTTTGGTTTACGCGACCTGGATAAACAACAGCAACACGCTATCGTTCAGCGGTGTTTGCTAAGCGTTGATTTGCAGGATTACGCTGATCGTTATCCGCACACCTTGTCCGGCGGCCAACAGCAGCGAGTTGCGCTGGTTAGGGCACTGGCGCGGGAGCCCCATGTGATGCTGCTCGATGAACCCTTTGCCAGTGTTGACGCCACATTGCGTCGGCGCTTGCGTGAACAGGCACGGGGTGCGCTGAAATCCAGTGGGTGCCCTACCATCCTGGTGACTCACGACGCCGAAGAAGCATTAGAAATGGGTGACAATCTCGCTGTGATTGTTGAAGGCAGTCTATTGCAATACGGAACGCCTGAAGCGGTCTGGCGCGCTCCGGCGAGTCGATTTGTTGCAGAGTTGTTCGGCGACACGCAAGCAATTGCCGGTCAGAGTGTTGATGGTGTTGTTCGCACGGCATTTGGCGCGATCGAGGGTGTTGAGAACGTTGAGAATGACGCTCAGACAGTCGATGTCGTCATTCGACCGAATTGCGTGCGGCTGTCTAAATCACCGGAAACCGAAAACACAGGCCAGGCGAAGGTGCGCGATATTCGCTTTCTCGGCGATCGGGTACTCACCCTCATTGAGTCCGGCGGTGAAACACTGCGCTCGTTGACTCAAGAACCACCAGAGTTAGATATTGGTGATGCAGTGTGTGTGAGTTTTGATTCCGGCGGGGTTCTGCTGTACAATCGCTAACGATTCTCATTTAGAAATAAGAGACGTAATGAAACTGTTGTCAAATTTGCTCGCCGCGTTTGCAGGCGCCTCCACTATTTTTTTAGCGCCCCTCGCGCTGGCTGAAGAACATGTGAACGTGTACTCAGCACGTCACTATGATACTGATTTGAATCTTTACAGCACCTTTACAAAACAAACAGGTGTCGAGGTGCGATTAATCGAGGGTGGCAGCGATGCGCTGATGGAGCGGATTGCCAATGAAGCTGAATTCACACCAGCGGATTTGTTAATTACGGTCGATGCCGGCCGATTGTGGCGAGCGAAAACTCGCGGTTTGTTGCAGGCGGTTGACTCTGAAGTATTGAATAGCCGTATACCATCGCATTTGCGCGATTCAGAAGGCCATTGGTTTGGTTTGTCAAAGCGCGCACGTATTATCGTTAGCAATAAAAACAAGCCTTTGCCGTTCGACATTACTCGCTATGAAGATCTTGCCGACTCGCGTCTTAAGTCGCTGATTTGTATGCGCAGCTCGTCAAATATCTACAACTTGTCGCTATTGTCTGCACTGATAGAAATGCGCGGTACCGGTGCCGCGCAACAATGGGCACAACAGGTTGTGAATAATTTCGCTCGCAAACCACAGGGTAACGATACCAGCAATTTGGCGGC
>JBCCIP010000005.1:0-169234 GCA_039111475.1 Pseudomonadota bacterium
AAGTGACCTTGATTGCGCCGATTGCGATGGATGAAGGCTTGCGCTTTGCGATCCGAGAAGGCGGTCGTACAGTGGGTGCAGGGGTTGTGGCCAAGATTATTGAGTGATAGTTCGTATGGGTTATAGGCCAGTAGCTCAATTGGCAGAGCGACGGTCTCCAAAACCGTAGGTTGGGGGTTCGATTCCCTCCTGGCCTGCCACTTCCGATAAGGAGGTGGCAGCGCAACGACAAGGTCATAAACGCGTTAACGACACGCAAGGCAAGCCATGAGTACTAAAGCAGAGCAGGAATTTCGTTTCGACGGTCTTAAGTGGCTGTTCGTTGCATTGCTTGTGGCTGCTGGTGTGGCTGGCAATGTTGTTTTTGGCGACCAGTCTCTGCTTTATCGGGTTATAGCACTTCTAGTGCTAGCGGTTGTTGCAATCGCGGTAGCGATGCAAACCGAAAAAGGGGCCGCTCTCTGGACATTAATGCAGGGTTCGCGAAACGAAATTCGCAAAGTAGTTTGGCCTTCACACCAGGAAACCTTGCAGACAACAGCCATCGTTTTGGTGTTGGTGGTATTAATGGCGCTCATTCTGTGGGGTCTTGATTCCCTGCTGAGTTACTTGGTTGCACAGATAATCGGCTAACTGGCCTGGAAGGAATTGGAATGGCAAAGCGCTGGTACGTAGTTCACGCATTCTCCGGCTTCGAAAAGAAGGTAAAGACTTCTTTGCAGGAGAGAATCGAGCTTTCTGGCCTTCAGGAAATGTTCGGTGAGATTATGGTTCCCACCGAAGAAGTGGTGGAAATGCGTGGCGGGCAAAAGCGCAAAAGCGAACGTAAGTTTTTTCCAGGCTATGTTCTGGTTGAAATGGAGCTTAATGACGAGTCTTGGCATTTAGTGAAAGAAACCCCGAGAGTGATGGGTTTCATTGGTGGCAAGGCCGATAAGCCTGCACCAATTACTGAAGCGGAAGCCAACGCGATTATGCAGCGCGTTGAAGATGGAGTTGAGCAACCAAGGCCTAAAACCTTGTTTGAACCAGGTGAAATGGTGCGTGTTATTGACGGGCCGTTTAATGACTTCAACGGTGTTGTTGAAGAAGTGAATTACGAGAAGAGCAGAGTGCAAGTGGCCGTACTGATTTTTGGTCGCTCCACACCTGTAGAGCTCGAATTTGGTCAGGTCGAAAAAGCCTGATCAGAAATTGAAATAGGCCGCGGCCTGTTTCCCTTTTAAACAGGGGAGCTACCGAATGCTGCTTTGCGTGTTGAAGGCCGCTTAGCTGGTTGAACGGGGCGTTACCACCCATACAGGAGATGCCATCATGGCAAAGAAGATTGAAGCCTATATTAAGCTGCAGGTGCCAGCTGGACAGGCTAACCCCAGCCCACCTGTCGGTCCGGCTTTGGGTCAGCACGGTGTCAATATCATGGAATTTTGTAAGGCATTTAATGCCCAGACTCAAAGCATGGAGCCTGGCCTGCCCATTCCTGTTGTTATCACTGTGTACGCTGACAGAAGCTTTAGCTTTATTCAGAAAACACCACCTGCGTCGGTGTTACTGCGTAAAGCCGCTGGCATTCAAAGTGGTAGCGGCACCCCCAATACCAAGAAAGTGGGCAAAGTGAGCCGTGCGCAATTGGAAGAAATTGCAACCACCAAAATGCCTGACCTCACCGCAGCTGATATGGACGCCGCAGTGCGCACAATCGCTGGTAGCGCCAGAAGCGCCGGAATTGATGTGGAAGGAGTGATCTAGTGGCCAGATTAACCAAGCGAATCAAATTGATTCGAGAAAAAATTGAAGAAGGCAAGTTGTACGCGGTTGAAGAGGCTGTGTCGTTGCTGAATGAAATCTCCTCAGTCAAATTCAAAGAATCATTTGATGTAAGCGTAAACCTGGGCGTTGACGCACGTAAATCTGACCAGGCTGTTCGTGGTGCAACTGTATTACCGCATGGTGCCGGAAAAGATGTGCGTGTGGCTGTGTTTACGCAAGGTGCGAATGCAGACGCCGCAAAAGAGGCTGGTGCTGACTTGATCGGTATGGATGACCTTGCCGAAGACGTGAAAGCCGGCAAGATGGATTTTGATGTTGTGATTGCGTCACCGGATGCGATGCGTGTTGTCGGTACTTTGGGTCAGATTCTCGGCCCAAGAGGTTTGATGCCTAATCCTAAGACCGGCACAGTAACACCAGACGTTGCAACCGCAGTGCAAAATGCCAAAGCTGGCCAGGTTCGTTACCGCACAGACAAGAACGGCATTATTCATGGTGCAATCGGCCAGGTTGGTTTTGACACTAAGGCTGTAAAAGAAAACCTAGAAGCATTGTTGGTGGATTTGCAGAAAGCCAAACCGGCGTCTGCGAAAGGCGTTTATTTGAAGCGCATTACCTTGTCCACAACGATGGGGCCAGGTTTGCAAATAGATACATCATCACTGAGTTACTAAACCTGACTCATTGATGCAGAAACTTTGGGGTCTTGGCTTGATGTTTAAGCCATGGCTATCAAAGACCGCAGGTGCATACGAGCCTTTGGCTCCGAGCTTAATGTGGCACGGCGCGAGCCGGCCTGCCCGCGCAGATGGTGGAACCCGATCCAATAGGATTTGTTCCCCGTGGGGGTTTGGACAGTCGGCTTAGGCGGGCTCTCCAGGCAAACGTAAACGGTTAGAGTACTCGAAAAGCCATTCGTTTGGTTTTGACGGTAACCAAGGAGTAAATCAGTGGCTCTAAGACTTGAAGACAAAAAGGCAATTGTTGCCGAAGTCAATGAAGTCGCCGCCGGTGCTTTGTCTGCCGTGTTAGCTGATGCCAGAGGCGTAGATGTGGGGGCTATGACTAGTCTTCGCAAATCAGCTCGTGAAAACCAGGTGTACCTGCGCGTAGTGCGCAACACTTTGGCTAAGCGTGCTGTTGAAGGCACTGAATTTGAGTGTGTTCAGGAAGCGCTGGTCGGCCCGACGATTTTTGGATTTTCAATGGAAGATCCAGGAGCGGCGGCACGAATATTCAAAGACTTTGCCAAAGATAATGACAAATTTGAAGTCAAAGCTCTGGCAGTAGGCGGTGAATTACTGGATGCCAGCCAACTCGATCGATTGGCGAAATTGCCAACGCGCGACGAGGCTCTTGCGATGTTGATGAGCGTTATGCAAGCACCGATTACCAAACTTGTCCGCACTGCGAATGAAGTGCCTGGCAAACTGGTACGTACGGTAGCGGCTATACGTGATCAAAAGCAGGAGGCCGCGTAAGTGATGCGGTCAACATCCCTGGATCAATTATACAATCTATTTTTATAGGAGATTAGAGTCATGGCTCTATCAAAAGACGACGTATTAAATGCAATTGCTGAAATGAGTGTGATGGAAGTTGTAGAACTCATTGAGGCAATGGAAGAGAAGTTTGGCGTATCTGCAGCGGCGGCAGTTGCGGTTGCTGCACCTGCGGGTGGTGGCGACGGCGGCGGTGATGCGGCTGAAGAGAAAGATGAGTTCGACATCGTTCTTGCTTCAATCGGAGACAAGAAAGTGAACGTCATTAAAGCAGTTCGCGGAATCACAGGTCTTGGCCTGAAAGAAGCGAAGGAAATGGTTGATGGCGCTCCAAGCACAATCAAGGAAGCGGCTCCTAAAGCGGAAGCAGAAGAAGCCAAGAAAGCACTTGAAGAAGCCGGCGCTACGGTGGAACTTAAGTAAGCTGTTTGAGCATTGCAATGCTCTTCGGTTGGATGGGGTCAGGTCGACCATTGCACACGCAAAGAGTGTGCAATGGTCGACCTGACCCCGTCCAACCGCAATTCAGAAAGCTGGCGGCGAAAGTCGACGGCCTTCTTTTGCTGGCTTTGCCGGCTGGATTACACACTACTAGTGAGGAATGCTAATGGTCTACTCATACACTGAGAAGAAACGCATCCGAAAAGATTTCAGTAAATTACCGCAAGCGATGGATCTGCCATTCTTGCTGGCAATACAGCTGGATTCGTATCGGCGATTTACCCAGGCAGGTGTGCCGGTAGAAAATAAGCGCGACTTTGGTTTGCATGGTGCGTTTAAGTCGGTCTTTCCAATTGTCAGCTACTCCGGTAGTGCGGCACTTGAGTACGTGGATTACAAACTTGGTGAACCCGCGTTTGACGTAAAAGAGTGTCAGTTACGCGGTGTCACCTTCGCTGTGCCATTGCGCGTTAAAGTTCGCCTGATTATTTACGATAAGGAATCAGGTAACAAAGCGATTAAGGACATCAAGGAACAGGAAGTGTACATGGGCGAGATTCCGCTCATGACCGACAACGGTACCTTCGTGATTAACGGTACCGAGCGCGTTATCGTGTCGCAGTTACACCGTTCTCCTGGTGTGTTCTTTGACCACGACAAAGGCAAAACCCATTCCTCGGGTAAGTTGCTGTATTCCGCGCGAGTTATTCCTTACCGTGGTTCATGGTTAGATTTCGAGTTTGACCCCAAAGATCTCGTGTTTGTGCGCATAGACCGCAGACGTAAGTTACCGGCAACAGTTTTGCTGCGCGCGCTTGAATACACTACCGAAGAAATTCTGGATCTGTTCTTTGAGACCAATAAGTTCTTCCGGGATAAAGAAGGTAACTATTCTTTGGAGCTGGTTGCACAACGATTGCGAGGTGAGGCTGCCGCATTCGATATTCTCGATAAGAGTGGCAACCTTCTGGTAGAACAAGGTCGTCGTATAACGGCGCGCCACATCAAGAAGATGGAAGAAGCTAAGATTAAGAAACTCGATGTACCTATCGAGTATGTGCTTGGTCGTGCAGTAGCAAAAGATATCGTTAATGAAGAAACTGGCGAAGTGCTGGTTGAATGCAACGCTGAAATAACGCCGGAAATTCTTGAGATTTTGGCCGAGCACAATGTAAAAGAACTTGTGACACTGTACACCAACGATCTTGATTGTGGTTCGTTTGTTTCGGATACCTTGCGCAGTGATCCGACCACGAACAAGCTTGAAGCACTGGTAGAAATTTACCGCATGATGCGTCCCGGCGAACCGCCGACTAAAGACGCCGCTGAAAACTTGTTCAACAATTTATTCTTTGTACCAGAGCGATACGATCTATCCGAAGTAGGTCGCATGAAGTTTAATCGTCGACTTGGGCGCGAAGAAGTGTTGGGAGAGGGTACGCTTAGCAAAGAAGACATTGTTGATGTAATGCGCACTCTCATCTCCATTCGTAACGGCAAAGGTGTGGTAGATGATATTGATCATCTGGGTAACCGTCGTGTTCGTTCTGTGGGCGAGATGGCAGAAAACCAATTCCGTGTTGGTCTGGTGCGGGTTGAGCGCGCTGTTAAAGAGCGTTTGAGTGTTGCTGAATCTGAAGGCTTGATGCCGCAGGATTTGATCAACGCCAAGCCTGTTGCTGCTGCGGTGAAAGAGTTTTTTGGTTCCAGCCAGCTGTCGCAGTTTATGGACCAAAACAACCCCTTGTCAGAAGTGACCCATAAACGACGCGTATCGGCTCTTGGGCCAGGTGGTTTGACGCGTGAGCGCGCGGGCTTTGAAGTTCGTGACGTACACCCGACTCATTATGGTCGTGTTTGTCCGATCGAGACGCCAGAAGGTCCAAACATTGGTTTGATCAACTCACTGGCTTCTTATGCGCGTACTAATGAGTATGGCTTCTTGGAAAGCCCATACCGCAAGGTAGAGAATGGCAAAGTAACCGATGAGATCGAATATCTTTCTGCCATTAATGAAGCGGAATACGTGATTGCACAGGCCTCGGCGTCGGTTGACAAAAGCGGAAAGTTCACGGAGGACTTAGTCGCGGTTCGTCACCAAAACGAATTTACCGTAATGGCACCTGAGCGTATTTCCTACATGGATGTATCGCCAAAGCAGGTGGTGTCGGTTGCCGCATCGCTGATTCCATTCCTGGAACACGACGACGCTAACCGAGCATTGATGGGCTCGAACATGCAGCGCCAAGCTGTTCCGACATTGCGCACCGAAAAGCCTCTGGTAGGTACTGGAATGGAGCGCACAGTAGCGCGTGATTCCGGTGTCTGTGTAGTCGCCAAGCGTGGCGGCAAGATTGAGAGCGTGGATGCAAGCCGTATCGTTGTTCGTGTTAACGAAGATGAAATTGAAGCTGGCGACCCAGGTGTCGATATTTACAACCTGATCAAGTACACGCGTTCGAACCAGAACACCTGTATTAACCAGCGACCAGTGGTTAGCATTGGCAACACGATAAGTCGTGGCGACATTCTGGCTGATGGCCCGTCTATTGATAAGGGCGAATTGGCACTTGGTCAGAACATGCGTATCGCGTTCATGCCTTGGAACGGCTTTAACTTCGAAGACTCCATATTGGTGTCTGAGAAGGTGGTTAAAGAAGACCGATTCACAACCATTCACATTCAGGAATTAACCTGTATTGCGCGTGACACCAAGTTAGGGCCGGAAGAAATTTCTGCAGATATTCCTAATGTAAGCGAAGGCGCATTAAGCAAGCTCGATGAGTCCGGTATTGTGTATATCGGTGCTGAAGTGAATGCGGGTGATATATTGGTCGGTAAGGTGACACCAAAAGGTGAAACCCAGCTTACGCCAGAAGAAAAACTGCTACGCGCTATTTTTGGTGAGAAAGCCTCTGACGTTAAGGACACATCTCTGCGTGTTCCTAGCAGCACCAAAGGCACAGTCATCGACGTTCAGGTATTCACTCGCGATGGTCTGCAGAAGGATCAGCGTGCGCTTGAGATTGAAGAGCAACAGCTTGACGATTTTCGCAAAGACTTGAACGACGAGTACCGCATTGTTGAAGAAGCCTCTTATGCGCGTCTGCGCAGCCTAATGGTTGGCAAAAAAGTGGCATCCGGTACAGGTGATATCAAGAAAGGTGCAGATCTCAACGATGATGATCTGAACGCTCTGGACAAAGACCAGTGGTTCCGCCTGCGCATGTCTGATGACAGCATCAATAAGCAACTGGAAGACGTTGAGCGCCAGCTCAGTGAACTCAAAGAGTCGCAAAATGATCGCTTTGAAGACAAAAAGCGCAAGCTGCAAAGCGGCGATGATCTGGCACCTGGTGTTCTTAAAGTTGTTAAGGTTTATCTAGCAATCAAGCGTCGTATTCAGCCTGGCGACAAAATGGCTGGACGTCATGGTAACAAAGGTGTTATCTCAGCGATCATGCCGATTGAAGACATGCCATACGACGAAAGTGGTGAGCCCGTTGATATCGTTCTCAACCCACTGGGTGTGCCGTCACGAATGAACGTTGGTCAGATTCTTGAAACCCATCTTGGCCTCGCGGCAAAAGGTTTGGGCGAGAAGATCAATGAAATGGTTCGTAGCGAGCGCAAAAAAGCCGAGGTGCAGAAATTTCTTGAGGAAGTGTACAACGACGGCGCGGGTCGACTCGAAGACATCAAGTCCTTTACTGATGAAGAGTTTGATGAGCTAACGGATAATCTGCGTGGCGGTGTGCCGATGGCAACTGCTGTGTTTGACGGTGCCGCGGAAACCGAAATCAAGAAGCTATTAACGCTTGCAGGTAAGCCTGACAGCGGCCAGATGCAATTGTATGACGGCCGCACGGGCGACCAGTTTGATCGCCCGGTAACAGTCGGTTACATGTACATGCTTAAGTTGAACCACCTGGTGGACGATAAAATGCATGCGCGTTCCACTGGCTCTTACAGCCTGGTTACTCAGCAACCGCTGGGTGGTAAGGCGCAGTTCGGTGGTCAACGGTTTGGTGAGATGGAAGTCTGGGCGCTAGAAGCTTATGGTGCCGCTTACACCTTGCAGGAAATGCTGACGGTCAAGTCGGATGACGTGAATGGCCGAACTAAGATGTACAAGAATATCGTTGATGGCGATCACAAGATGGAAGCCGGTATGCCGGAATCCTTCAACGTGCTGGTCAAAGAAATACGATCGCTCGGCATCGATATGGAGCTGGATACTGACTAAGACTGAAGATGGGGTCAGGTCGGGCATTGCGCAGTGTAATGCCCGATCTTACCCCACCGTCACACCTAGCAAGCTACAACGCAAACGCGTATACGCAGGAGAAAGAACTTGAAAGACTTACTTAATATACTGAAGTCTCAAGGGCAGGAAGAAGAGTTTGACCTGATTCGCATCGGGTTGGCCTCTCCGGAAACCATTCGTTCATGGTCTTATGGCGAAGTTAAAAAGCCAGAGACAATTAACTATCGAACGTTTAAACCAGAACGTGATGGATTGTTCTGCGCGAAGATTTTTGGGCCTGTAAAAGACTACGAATGTCTGTGCGGTAAGTACAAGCGTCTCAAGCATCGCGGTGTTATTTGTGAGAAGTGCGGTGTTGAAGTTGCGCTGACCAAAGTTCGTCGTGAGCGCATGGGCCACATCGAACTGGCTAGCCCGGTTGCGCACATCTGGTTCTTGAAGTCATTGCCTTCGCGTATTGGTCTGTTGCTGGACATGACGCTGCGCGATATCGAACGAATTTTGTATTTCGAATCTTACGTTGTAATTGATCCAGGTCTTACTTCTCTTGAGCGAGGTCAGCTGCTGAATGACGAGCAGTTCTTCGATTCCATGGAAGAGTTTGGCGACGATTTCACCGCCAAAATGGGCGCTGAAGCGATTCAGGATTTGATGGAAGACATCGATCTTGAGAAGGAAGTGCAGCGTTTGCGCGAAGAAATTCCTGAGACTAACAGCGAAACAAAGATCAAGAAATTGTCCAAGCGTTTGAAGCTGCTTGAGGCATTCCGAGACTCTGGTAACCGTCCTGAGTGGATGGTAATGACAGCATTGCCAGTTCTGCCGCCGGATTTGCGTCCGCTGGTGCCTTTGGATGGTGGGCGATTCGCTACTTCCGATCTGAACGACCTTTACCGTCGCGTTATCAACAGAAACAATCGTCTTAAGCGTCTGCTTGAGCTAAGTGCGCCAGATATTATCGTGCGCAATGAAAAGCGTATGCTGCAAGAAGCGGTAGATGCTTTGCTAGATAATGGTAGACGCGGTCGCGCGATTACCGGTTCCAATAAACGTCCGCTGAAATCACTGGCTGACATGATCAAAGGTAAGCAAGGTCGCTTCCGTCAGAACCTGCTGGGCAAGCGCGTTGATTACTCTGGCCGTTCAGTAATTGTTGTTGGTCCTACGCTGAAACTGCATCAGTGTGGTCTGCCTAAGAAAATGGCGCTGGAATTGTTCAAGCCATTCGTATTTGGCAAGCTCGAAGCAAAAGGCTGGGCGACCACTATAAAAGCGGCAAAGAAAATGGTTGAGCGTGAGCCGCCGGAAGTTTGGGACGTGTTGGCCGAAGTGATTCGTGAACACCCGGTACTTCTGAACCGTGCTCCTACTTTGCACCGTTTAGGTATTCAGGCGTTTGAGCCCGTGTTGATTGAAGGTAAGGCGATTCAGTTGCACCCTCTGGTGTGTGCTGCGTACAACGCTGACTTCGACGGCGACCAAATGGCTGTACACGTGCCGTTAACAATTGAAGCGCAGCTTGAAGCACGCGCCTTGATGATGTCGACTAACAATATCTTGTCGCCTGCAAACGGTGAGCCGATCATTGTTCCCTCGCAAGACGTGGTGTTGGGGTTGTATTACATGACTCGCGACCGCATCAATGCGAAAGGCGAGGGCATGAGCTTCGCAGACATCGAAGAAGTAGACCGCGCTTATTCAGCCGGTCACGTTCATTTGCACGCGCGCGTTAAGGTCAGAATTGAAGATGCACAGGGCGGACGACGTCTTGAAGACACCACTGTTGGGCGTGCCTTGTTGTGGCGAATTGTTCCAGACGAACTTCCGTTCGAGCTGGTAAACAAGGCTATGTCCAAGAAGGCAATATCGAACCTGATCAACCAGTGTTACCGCCAGGTAGGATTGAAAGCGACGGTTATTTTTGCCGATAAGTTAATGTACACCGGCTACGATTATTCAACGCGTTCCGGTGCCTCTATTGGTGTGAATGACTTCGTTATTCCTGACAGCAAAGTGGATATTATTTCCAAAGCAGAAGGGGAAGTGAAGGAAATTGAAACCCAGTACGCTTCAGGCCTGGTAACCCAGGGCGAAAAGTACAACAAGGTTATTGATATCTGGTCGCGCGCCAACGACCAAGTGGCCAAGGCCATGATGGAAGGTATTGCCAGCGAAAGCATAAAGAACAAAGACGGCGAAGACGAGAAACAAGACTCCTTCAACTCTGTGTTTATGTACGCCGACTCTGGTGCTAGAGGTTCTCCAGCTCAGATTCGCCAGCTAGCCGGAATGCGCGGTTTGATGGCCAAGCCAGATGGCTCGATCATTGAGACTCCAATTACCGCTAACTTCCGCGAAGGTTTGTCGGTTCTTCAGTACTTTATTTCAACTCACGGCGCTCGTAAGGGTTTGGCCGATACCGCGTTGAAAACAGCAAACTCCGGTTACCTGACCAGACGACTGGTGGACGTCGCTCAGGATCTCGTGATAACCGAGACCGATTGTGGCACAGAAGAAGGCCTGGTTATGACGCCTGTTATTGAGGGCGGCGATATCATCGAGGGGCTTGGTGATCGCGTATTGGGTCGAACCGTTGCCCAGGATGTATTGGGTGCAGACGACGAAGTGTTGATTCCGGCCGGTACGATGTTGGATGAAGAGTGGGTTGCCCGATTGGACAACATGGCGGTTGATGAAATCATAGTTCGATCAGCCATTACTTGCGAAACACGCTACGGTATTTGCAGTGCCTGTTATGGTCGAGATCTAGCACGCGGTCACCTGGCAAACATCGGTGAAGCGGTAGGTGTTGTTGCAGCGCAATCGATTGGTGAGCCAGGTACACAGCTGACTATGCGTACCTTCCACATTGGGGGTGCCGCGTCGCGATCAACCGCGGTTGATAGTGTTCAGGTCAAGCAAGACGGTTCAGTACGTTTGCACAATGTAAAAACCGTTGAAAAGCCCGATGGCAAACTGGTCGCCGTATCCCGTTCTGGTGAACTGGCGATTGTTGATCCTGCCGGTCGTGAGCGCGAGCGTTATAAGTTGCCGTATGGTGCTGTGATTCAAGCCGGTGATCAGGCGCCAGTAGACGGCGGACAAATCGTCGCTAATTGGGACCCGCACACTCACCCAATCATCACTGAAGTGGCTGGTAACGTGCGCTTCGAAGGAATGGAAGAGGGTATTACCATTCGCCAGCAGACTGACGAACTGACCGGTTTGAGCAGTATTTCTGTGATTGACCCAACTGAGCGTCCAGCGGCTGGTAAAGACATTCGCCCGGCTGTTGCACTGGTCGATGACGACGGCGAATTGCTGAACCTGGCAGGTACTAATGTGCCCGCACATTACTTCCTGCCCGCTAACGCAATACTCAGTTTGACTGACGGTGCTACTGTGGTGGCCGGCGACGTAATCGCTCGAATTCCTCAGGAAGGTTCGAAAACCCGTGACATCACGGGTGGTCTGCCACGAGTTGCTGACTTGTTCGAAGCACGAAAGCCGAAAGAGCCAGCCATTCTTGCGGAAATTTCCGGTACGGTTAGCTTTGGTAAAGAAACCAAAGGCAAACGGCGCTTGGTTATCACGCCGGCCGATGGTGTGAATCCAATCGACGGCAGTGATCACTACGAGGTATTGATACCGAAATGGCGCACACTGACCGTGTTCGAAGGTGAAAATGTTGATAAAGGTGAAGTTGTGTCCGAAGGACCACCAGCACCGCACGATATTCTCCGCCTGAAGGGTGTTGAAGAGCTTGCAAAATACATCAGCAATGAAATTCAGGATGTATACAGACTGCAAGGTGTGAAAATCAACGACAAGCACGTTGAAGTGATTGTTAGGCAAATGCTGCGCAAGGTAGAGATTCAATCTGTTGGTGATTCCTCTTTCATTAAGGGCGAGCAAATCGAATACACCCGAGTATTGGAAGAAAACGAACGACTTGAAGCCAGCGATAAAATTCCTGCGCGTTTCCAGCGGCAGTTGCTTGGTATTACCAAGGCATCGTTGGCGACCGAGAGCTTTATCTCTGCTGCTTCTTTCCAGGAAACTACGCGTGTTCTGACCGAAGCCGCTGTTACCGGCAAGGTAGACAACCTGCGTGGTCTCAAAGAGAACGTTGTGGTTGGTCGCTTGATACCTGCGGGTACTGGTTTGACCTATCACCAGGAGCGCAAGCGAAAGCGCTCAATGGATGATTTGGAAACGGTCAGCGCCAGCGAAGTAGAAGCGGCACTTACTGAAGCGCTGAACACCGACTCGGCTGAGCCCGATACGGATGCCAGCGAGCAACTGGGTGATCAGTTGTAAGTAAGCAATGAGCGGATTATCGCTAGGTTTACAACTTGGTTATTGGGGGCCACTGTACCCCGAGATCCATGTTGAAATGGCGAAAACCGCCGAGTCACTAGGCTATGACTCAGTCTGGACGGCTGAGTCGTGGGGTAACGATGTGTTTACCCCGCTAGCCTGGATAGGCGCACACACCAGCACTATCCGCTTAGGAACCTCGGTAGCTCAGCTTTCAGCCAGAACCCCAACGTCGTGCGCGATGGCCGCACTTGCTCTCGATCACATGTCAGGTGGCCGAATGATATTGGGCCTTGGCGTGTCCGGTCCACAGGTTGTCGAAGGTTGGTACGGCCAGCCATTCAGCAAGCCCTTGGCGCGAACCCGTGAGTACGTGAGCATTATTCGACAGGTATTGGCGAGAGAAGCGCCTGTTACCAATGACGGTGAACACTACCCACTGCCTTATAACGGCCCTGGTGCCTGGGGCATGGGTAAGCCGCTAAAGTCGATTACGCATCCGCGCCGAAAAGACCTGCCTATTTTCCTTGGTGCGGAAGGCCCGAAGAACGTCACCCAAACTGCCGAAATCGCCGATGGTTGGTTACCTCTGTATTATTCGCCCTATCGCCAGGATGTTTACACAGATCAGCTCAAGGCAGCTAAGTCTGGCTTTGAAATTCCGGCGACGGTCACGGTCAGTATCAATGAGAATATGGAAGAGGCGCTTTACCCGGTGAAAGCCATGCTTGGCTTCTATATAGGTGGTATGGGGTCCAAGAAGCGAAATTTCCATAAGGAGCTGATGGGCCGAATGGGCTTTGAAGAAGAGGCCAATCGAATCCAGGAATTGTTTATGGAAGGTCGGCGTGATGAAGCCGTTGCGGTTGTGCCTGACCAACTGGCAGACGAGATCTCGCTGGTTGGGCCGAAAGAGCGTATTAGAGAAAAGCTTCAGGATTGGGAAAAATCGCCTGTTACTTCTTTGCTAGTTCATGGTGATGCTGAGTTGCTGACTACGATGGCTGAGTTAACGCTTTAATGGGTGAGAAAACTCGGTTTGGGAGCCGTAACGCCGCCGCGCGCGAATTATGTAGGTGTTTTTCCGCTCAGTGGGCCATCCCTGGCCCATCCCGCGTCCGTCCCTGGCGCTATTCGCTACAAAACACCTACATAATCCGCACACGACTACCATCGTGGAGGGTTGAAAGTTCTCGCAGGTTTCATGCTTGACGATGTGGATCGAACTCCTTACAATTCGCCCTCCCAAAATTCTGGCCTTATGACAGCGAACACACATGGCAACAATTAACCAATTAGTCCGCAAGCCCCGCAAGCGCAAGATCGCAAAAAGCGGCGTGCCTGCCTTGCAAGCCTGCCCACAGCGTCGCGGAGTATGTACACGTGTCTACACCACCACACCTAAGAAGCCGAACTCAGCGCTTCGTAAAGTGTGTCGTGTACGTTTGACTAATGGTTTTGAAGTGAGCTCCTACATTGGTGGTGAAGGCCACAACCTGCAGGAGCACAGCGTTGTTTTGATTCGCGGTGGTCGAGTAAAGGATTTGCCGGGTGTTCGATATCACACAGTGCGTGGCAGCCTGGATACCTCCGGTGTTGCTGATCGTAAGCAAGGTCGTTCGAAGTACGGTACTAAGCGGCCTAAGGGTTAACACCCACAAAGGCTGGAGCGCCAGCTTGCGGTGAACCATCGATCGATGGTTGTCATCAATGAGTAAGGCCGGGTTGCAATGGTGCTAATCCCGGATAAACCTGAATAGAGAGAAGAGATATGCCTAGAAGACGCGTAGTCGCCAAGCGCGAGATATTGCCAGATCCCAAATTCGGTGATGTTACCCTCGCAAAATTCATGAACCACCTGATGATCAGCGGAAAAAAATCCGTTGCAGAGCGCATTGTGTATGGTGCGCTGGACATCGTTAAGGAAAAGCTCAGCACAGATCCAGTGGATACTTTTAAAGAGGCGCTGGAGAATATTTCGCCTGCGGTCGAAGTGAAAGCGAGGCGTGTCGGCGGCGCTACATACCAAGTGCCGGTTGAAGTTCGCCCTTCTCGCCGTTTGGCGCTTGCTATGCGCTGGCTGGTGGAATACGCCCGTAATCGTGGAGAGAAATCCATGGCGCAGCGATTGGCCGGTGAAATCATTGACGCATCGCAAGGTCGCGGTAGCGCCGTGAAGAAGCGTGAAGACGTGCATCGCATGGCCGAAGCCAACAGAGCGTTCTCCCACTACCGTTTTTAGTGACTCGCAGCTAGCGTATTTCCAGGAGTCCAGACTGTGCCCCGTAAAACCCCGATTTCTCGGTATCGAAACATCGGAATTGTTGCGCACGTTGACGCCGGGAAAACAACAACCACGGAACGCATTCTGTACTACACCGGTTTGTCACATAAAATCGGTGAAGTGCATGATGGTGCGGCTACCATGGACTGGATGGAACAAGAGCAGGAGCGTGGTATCACGATTACTTCTGCCGCAACCACCTGCTTCTGGGCGGGCATGCAGGCCCAATTCGACCAGCATCGCATAAACATCATTGATACCCCCGGCCACGTCGACTTCACTATTGAGGTTGAGCGCTCTTTGCGTGTGCTGGACGGGGCTGTCGTTGTTCTCTGCGGTTCCTCAGGCGTGCAACCGCAAACAGAAACTGTCTGGCGTCAGGCCAACCGCTATGAAGTGCCACGCATGGTGTTCGTCAATAAGATGGACCGGGCAGGTGCCGATTTTCATATGGTGGTTGATCAGCTCAAGGAAAGGCTGGGTGCGAACCCGGTACCGTTGCAGATGACCATCGGAGCGGAAGAAAATTTCCGCGGTGTTGTTGACCTGTTGAAGATGAAGGCGATCATCTGGAGTGAAGATGACCAAGGTATGACCTTCGAGTATGAAGACGTGCCCGCTGACATGCTGGATCAGTGTCAGGAAATGCGCGAGTACATGATTGAATCGGCGGCGGAAGCCAATGATGATTTCATGGAAAAGTATCTTGAAGGCGAAGAGCTGAGTGAAGAAGAAATTCTGGCCGGCATTCGATCCCGCACCCTGGCATCCGAGATTGTTCCAGTATTGGGCGGCTCGGCGTTTAAGAACAAGGGCGTACAAGCCGTATTGGATAAAGTGATTGAGCTGATGCCGGCGCCAACCGACGTCAAGGCCATTGAAGGCTTAATGGACGATGACTCTGTAGAAGCGCGCCCGGCTGAAGACGACGCGCCGTTTTCAGCGCTTGCTTTTAAAATAGCAACCGACCCGTTTGTGGGTACGCTGACTTTCTTCCGCGTTTATTCCGGAACCTTGAAAGGTGGCGACACAGTATTCAACCCCGTTAAGGGAAAGAAAGAGCGAGTTGGTCGAATGGTGCAAATGCATTCGAACAACCGTGAAGAAATAAAGGAAGTATTGGCGGGCGACATTGCGGCTGCGGTTGGTTTGAAGGATGTCACCACGGGTGACACTCTGTGCGCATTGGACAAGCCTATCACCTTGGAACGGATGGAATTTCCAGAGCCGGTTATTTCGGTAGCCGTGGAACCAAGAACGCAGGCCGACCAGGAAAAAATGGGTATTGCCCTGGGTAAGTTGGCGCAAGAAGACCCATCATTCCGCGTACACACTGACGAAGAAACCGGGCAGACAATTATCTCCGGTATGGGCGAGTTGCACCTGGACGTTTTGGTTGACCGTATGCGTCGTGAGTTCAGTGTTGAAGCCAATATCGGTAAACCTCAGGTGGCGTACCGCGAAGCGATTCGCAACACCTGTGAAATTGAAGGCAAGTTTGTACGTCAGTCGGGTGGTCGCGGGCAATACGGTCACGTCTGGGTTCGATTCGAGCCGGGCGAAGATCAATCTGCCGAAGGCCTGGAGTTTGTAAACGAAATTGTTGGCGGCGTTGTGCCCAAAGAATACATTCCCGCGGTGTCGAAAGGCATTGAAGAGCAAATGCAGAACGGCGTGCTTGCCGGTTATCCGCTGCTTGGTCTTAAAGCAACCTTGTATGACGGGTCGTATCACGATGTAGACTCCAACGAAATGGCGTTTAAAATAGCCGGCTCCATGGCCGCGCGAGATCTGGCCACCCATGGTGGAGCGGTACTACTTGAGCCAATCATGAAGGTTGAAGTAGTTACCCCTGAGGAAAATATGGGTGACGTTGTTGGTGACTTGAATCGCCGTCGCGGTTTAATACAAGGTATGGACGATACGCCATCAGGCAAGGCTGTTAACGCCGAAGTACCTCTGGCCGAAATGTTTGGCTATGCCACCGATTTGCGCTCTGCTACGCAAGGCAGAGCCACATATTCCATGGAGTTTCTGAAATACTCTGAAGCGCCAAATAATGTTTCTGAAGAAATCATCGCTAAAAGTCGAGGCTAACGGCAGCACAACCGGAGGGTAAAACGCCATGTCTAAAGAAAAATTTGAACGCACAAAGCCACACGTAAACGTAGGCACGATCGGTCACGTAGACCATGGTAAGACGACGCTGACAGCGGCATTGACGCGTGTTTGTGCGGAAGTCTGGGGCGGTGAAGCAATTGCCTTTGACGGTATTGATAATGCACCGGAAGAGCGAGAGCGTGGTATCACGATTGCGACGTCGCACGTTGAGTACGATTCGCCGACGCGTCACTACGCGCACGTTGACTGCCCAGGGCACGCGGACTATGTGAAGAACATGATCACGGGTGCGGCGCAAATGGACGGTGCGATTTTGGTGTGTTCGGCGGCGGATGGCCCAATGCCGCAAACCCGCGAGCACATTCTGCTGAGCCGCCAGGTAGGGGTTCCTTATATTGTCGTGTACCTGAACAAGGCCGACATGGTGGACGACGAAGAGCTGCTGGAATTGGTTGAAATGGAAGTGCGCGAGCTTCTGGACCAGTACGAATTCCCAGGTGACGACACCCCGATCATTATCGGATCAGCGCTGAAAGCACTGGAAGGTGATACCTCAGACATCGGTATGCCGTCAGTACAGAAGCTGGTTGAAACACTGGATGAGTACATTCCTGAGCCGGAGCGTGCGGTAGATCAGCCGTTTCTGATGCCCATTGAAGACGTATTCTCAATTTCAGGTCGTGGCACGGTAGTGACCGGTCGTATTGAGCGCGGCATTGTGAAGGTAGGTGAAGAAATCGAGATTGTGGGAATTACAGATACCACCAAGACGACGTGTACGGGTGTTGAGATGTTCCGCAAGCTGTTGGACGAAGGTCGAGCGGGTGAGAACTGCGGTGTATTGCTGCGCGGTACCAAGCGTGAGGAAGTGCAGCGTGGCCAGGTGCTGGCGAATCCGGGCACTATTAAGCCGCACACCAAGTTTGAAGCGGAAGTGTATGTTTTGAGCAAAGACGAAGGTGGTCGCCATACGCCGTTCTTTAAAGGGTATCGTCCCCAGTTTTACTTCCGAACCACGGACGTGACAGGCGCGTGTGAATTGCCGGACGGAGTTGAGATGGTGATGCCGGGTGACAACATTCAGATGGTGGTGACCTTGATTGCACCGATTGCGATGGACGATGGTCTACGCTTTGCGATCCGTGAAGGTGGGCGCACAGTGGGTGCTGGGGTTGTGGCTAAGATTATTGAGTGATCGAATTCACGCAGCTGCCTGCCGTTAGGAAGACCGGCGCGCATGCGAGTATTGATCTCCTGGACGCGCCGTGAACCCATCCATGGGGGCTCGTTGAAAAGGTCCCTCTTTTCAACGGTCCAGGAAATCAATACTCGCATGCTCACCTCAGTGCCAATTTGAGATGAATGTTGCACTGAGGCTTAGGCGATATAAGCACCTAAGCCGGCCTCCAAAAACCGCACAAATTTCCGTAACAGTTTTGCTTGACACCCCCAGGGGCCGTAAGTAGAATTCGCACTCCTTTTTACGGGGCCATTTTCGGGCCCCGTTGTGTATTTTAGAACAGTAGGATTTGGACTCGCTCACATGCAGAACCAACGCATACGTATCCGTTTGAAAGCCTTTGATCATCGTTTGATCGACTCTTCAACGCTAGAAATTGTTGAAACGGCCAGAAGAACAGGTGCCCAAGTGCGTGGACCGATCCCGCTGCCTACACGAAAGGAACGTTTTACTGTATTGATATCACCGCACGTTAATAAAGACGCGCGAGATCAGTATGAAATTCGTACACATAAGCGCATGCTCGATATTGTTGAGCCAACGGAAAAAACCGTTGATGCGTTAATGAAACTGGATTTGGCGGCTGGCGTAGAAGTACAGATCAGCCTGGGTTAATAGCCCGATATCGCCTGGGCTAGCAAAGCGTCAGGCATGTGTAACGCTCTGAAATGGGCGGCCATAGCGGGTCAGAGCCCCGTACACTGAGAGAGAAGAGATGACCATCGGAATCGTTGGCCGCAAAAGCGGCATGACTCGTGTATTCACTGAAGACGGAGCCTCTGTGCCCGTCACCGTGATTGAAGCGCAGCCTAATCGAATTACCCAAGTAAAAAGCACTGAGTCGGATGGCTATAACGCTATTCAGGTCACCACCGGCGAACGTCGCGCTTCACGATTGAGCAAGTCTGAGACTGGCCACTTTGCGAAAGCGGAAGTGGAAGCCGGTCGTGGCTTATGGGAATTCACCGTTGACGCTGAGCAGCTTCAGGACGACGCGTTGGCGCTGGGTTCTGAAATCAATGTTGAGCGCTTCGAAGCTGGCCAGAAAGTAGATGTAACAGGCCAGTCAAAAGGTAAAGGTTTCCAGGGCGGCATCAAGCGCTGGAATTTCCATACTCAGGATATGTCGCACGGTAACTCATTGTCGCATCGATCAAACGGATCAATTGGTCAGTGTCAGACGCCGGGCCGAGTTTGGAAGGGCAAGAAAATGTCAGGCCATATGGGTGCCGAGCAAGTAACGGTACAAACGCTTGAAGTAGTACGTGTAGATGCAGAACGTAATCTGTTATTGGTAAAAGGCGCGGTGCCTGGTGCACCTGGCGGTGATGTAATTATCCGCCCTGCTATCAAGTTGGCTAACAAGTAATTCTGGGGGAGAGACGCAGTGGAATTGGCAATTGCGAACTCTGGTAGCAAGAAAGCAGGAACGATAGACGTTTCTGATGCTGCATTCGCAAAAGAATACAACGAAGACCTGATTCATCAGGTGGTAACGGCTCACCTTTCTGGTGCTCGTCAGGGCACTAGAGCGCAGAAGAATCGCGCCGCGGTGCGTGGTGGTGGTCGTAAACCATTTCGGCAAAAGGGCACGGGTCGTGCTCGAGCCGGCACCATCCGCAGTCCGATTTGGCGCAGCGGTGGTGTGACTTTTGCGGCTAAGCCGCAGGATCACAGTCAGAAAGTGAACCGCAAGATGTATCGTGCGGCGCTACGTTCGATTTTTTCTGAGCTTGCGCGGCAAGAGCGACTGGTTGTTGTTGAAGATTTTGACGTTGATCAGCCCAAGACCAAGTTGTTGGTGGGTAAGTTGACCGAGATGAATCTCGACAATGTGCTGATCATCGGCGAAGAAATGAGTGATGCGCTTCAACTTTCATCGCGCAATCTTCACAAGGTGGGCGTGTGTGAGGCCGATGGCCTTGACCCGGTCAGCCTGGTTGCTCATGACAAAGTGCTGGTGACTGTGCCTGCTTTGCGCAAAATTGAGGAGTATCTGGCATGAATCCGGAACGCGTTTACACGGTTCTGCGCGAGCCGCATATTTCAGAAAAATCGACTTTATGCGCTGAATACAACAATCAGTATGTATTTAAAGTCTCAGTTGATGCGACTAAGTCAGAAGTAAAGCAAGCCGTTGAAAAGCTTTTCAGTGTGAAGGTGAATGGTGTTCAGACGATTCGCGTGAAAGGCAAGATGAAGCGCAACCGGTTTGGCTACAACCGTAAGCCACATTGGAAGAAAGCGTATGTGTCTCTGGAGCAGGGGCACAGTATTGATATTACCTCGCCTGAATAAGGCAAGGGTAAGAGTGGAATTGGATTAGAGTCATGGCAATTGTAAAAGCTAAGCCAACATCGCCGGGAAGACGCTTTGTCGTTAAAGTGGTTAACCCAGATCTGCACAAGGGTGCGCCGTATGCACCTTTGTTGGAGAAGAAGTCCAAGAGCGGTGGGCGCAACAATAATGGTCGAATCACCACTCGGCATCGTGGTGGCGGTCATAAGCAGCACTATCGAATTATTGATTTTCGTCGTGACAAGAATGGTATTCCAGCCACTGTTGAGCGTTTGGAATACGACCCTAACCGCACTGCATTTATTGCCTTGCTCGTGTACGCCGATGGTGAGCGCCGTTACATCATTGCACCAAAAGGCGTGAAAGCAGGTGACCAGCTAATATCAGGTGATAACTCGCCTATCAAGGCAGGTAACACCTTGCCGCTGCGCAACATCCCTTTGGGTAGTGTGATTCATTGCGTAGAAATGAAGCCTGGAAAAGGGGCTCAAATAGCGCGCAGTGCAGGAACCTCTGCACAACTGGTCGCGAAAGAAGGTCGGTATGCCACGCTGCGCTTGCGCTCTGGCGAGACTAGAAAGATCTTGTCTGATTGCCGCGCCACTTTAGGCGAGGTGTGTAACTCAGAACACAATTTGCGTTCATTGGGTAAAGCAGGTGCGGCGCGTTGGCGTGGTGTCCGCCCTACGGTTCGTGGTGTTGCGATGAACCCGGTTGATCACCCACACGGTGGCGGTGAAGGTCGTACATCGGGTGGTCGTCATCCTGTATCTCCTTGGGGTACGCCTACCAAGGGTTACAAGACTCGTAAGAACAAGCGTACTAACGATTTAATCGTTAGGCGTCGTAAGCGGAAATAAACTCGCCTAAGGCGATAGAACTTTAAAGAGAGAATGGGATAGTGCCAAGATCACTGAAAAAAGGGCCGTTTATCGACCTTCACCTGTTGAAGAAGGTGGAAGAGGCTGCTGAGAAAAATGACAAGCGCCCGATCAAAACCTGGTCGCGTCGCTCTATGGTTAGCCCGACTATGGTCGGCCTGACGATAGCGATTCACAACGGTCGCCAGCACGTACCGGTGTTCGTGACTGAGGATATGGTGGGTCACAAGTTAGGTGAGTTTGCGGCAACCCGCACTTACCGCGGTCACGTTGCGGATAAAAAGGCGAAGCGCTAAGCGCCGCTGTTGACATAGGGTATTGGTATGGAAGTAAGCGCAAAATTAACCGGAGCGACCATCTCAGCGCAGAAGGCGCGTTTGGTTGCCGATCAGATTCGTGGTCAGTCGGTAGAAAGGGCTCTGGATATTCTGGCGTTTAGCCCGAAAAAAGCCGCTCACATAGTGCGTAAGGTGTTGAACAGCGCCATCGCAAACGCTGAGCACAATGAAGGTGCCGACGTAGATGAGTTGAAAGTGTCGACTATCTTTGTCAACGAGGGCATGACGCTGAAGCGCATCAAGCCGCGAGCCAAAGGTCGAGCGGACAGAATTATGAAGCGAACTTGCCACATCACAATTAAGGTAGCTGACAGCTAGGGCTGTCCCCTACGCGAATCAGGAGCCAGGAGCGACCAGATGGGTCAAAAAGTACATCCAACAGGCATTCGACTTGGTATTACCAAGCAGCACAAATCAGTTTGGTATGCAGAGCACAAAAGCTATGCAGAACAACTGATCACTGATATTGAAGTGCGCGAGCATCTTGAATCAAAGCTGGCCAATGCTTCCGTGAGTCGAATTGATATTGAGCGTCCAGCGCAAACTGCACGCATCACTATCCATACGGCCAGACCGGGCATCATTATTGGTAAAAAGGGTGAGGATGTAGAGCGTCTGCGTAAGGATCTGGCGGCTCGTATGGGCGTGCCGGTCACGGTTAATATTGAAGAAATTCGCAAGCCTGACGTGGATGCGAAACTGGTTGCGCAAAACGTAGCGCAGCAATTGGAGCGCCGAGTTATGTTCCGTCGCGCAATGAAGCGAGTGGTGCAGAACGCTATGCGCCAAGGCGCGCAGGGCGTGAAAGTGCAGGTTGGTGGTCGTTTGGGTGGCGCAGAGATTGCGCGAACCGAATGGTATCGCGAAGGTCGCGTACCTTTGCATACTTTGCGTGCCGACATCGATTACGCAACGCATGAAGCTTTGACAACGTACGGAATCGTTGGCGTCAAAGTATGGATTTTCAAAGGCGAAGTGCTGGATACGGATCAAGAATCTACCAGCCCAGCCCGCACTGGAAAGTAGTGGAGTAAACGATGCTACAACCTAAGCGAACCAAGTTTCGCAAACAACAAAAGGGCCGCAACAGAGGTCTGGCGATTCGAGGCAGCTCAGTAAGCTTCGGTGATTTTGGCCTGAAAGCAACTGGTCGCGGCCGTATTACTGCCAGACAGATTGAGGCGGCAAGACGGGCGATGACGCGTCATATAAAGCGTGGCGGAAAAATTTGGATTCGGGTTTTCCCGGATAAGCCAATTACCCAAAAGCCTTTGGAAGTGCGCCAGGGTAAGGGTAAGGGTAATGTAGAGTACTGGGTGGCACAGATTCAGCCAGGCAAAATGTTGTATGAAGTGGAAGGTGTTCCAGAAGAGCTGGCCAGAGAAGCGTTCGCGCTGGCGGCCGCAAAACTTTCGGTACCTACCACGTTCGTTAAACGATCGGTGATGTAATGAAAGCGGCAGAGTTGCGCGACAAAAGCGTTGATGAATTGAATACAGAGCTATTGAAGCTTAGGGAAGAGCAGTTTCGTTTGCGTCTTCAGAAAGCCACAGGACAGCTGGGGCAAACGCATTTGATGCGAATAATGCAACGAGACATCGCTCGCGTTAAAACTGTGCTGACCGAGAAGGCTGAGGGTTGATATGAGCGCGAATGAAAACAAAATTGTACGCACGGTAACGGGTAAAGTTGTCAGCGACAAAATGAACAAGTCAATTGTTGTATTGCATGAACGCCGAGTAAGACACCCTGTATACGGCAAATTTATCTCTCGATCATCAAAGCTGCATGCGCATGATGAAAACAATGAGTGTACAGCCGGTGACACTGTGACGATTGCAGAATCAAGACCAATGTCCAAGACCAAAAACTGGACCTTGGTGCGGATTGACCAGAAAGCAGAACAGATTTAGAGCCCATACACTGAAGGCCGTTTGAGAACGAGATAGCGACATGATTCAAACACAATCCTACCTGCAGATTGCAGACAACAGCGGTGCACGCAAAGTGATGTGCATCAAGGTGTTGGGAGGTTCACACCGTCGCTATGCACGTGTTGGTGACCTGATTAAAGTGAGTGTGAAAGAAGCCATTCCGCGTGGCAAAGTAAAGAAAGGCCAGGTAATGACGGCGGTTGTCGTTAGAACCAAAAAGGGTGTGCGTCGCGGCGATGGTTCACTGATTAAATTTGATGATAATGCAGCAGTACTGCTGAATGCGCAGAACGCTCCGATAGGTACCCGTATTTTCGGGCCTGTTACTCGCGAGTTGCGCAATGAAAAATTCATGAAGATTATTTCGCTCGCACCGGAGGTGTTGTAGCGATTGCGGCAAGCTGAGCCCGGTACTTGAAGGCAAGACGAAGATGAACAAATTGAAGCGAGATGACGAAGTCATCGTAATCACAGGCCGCGACAAAGGTAAGCGCGGCAAGATTATCACCATGCGTGACGATGGTCGCGCATTGGTAGCTGGCGTAAACATGGTTAAGCGACACACTCGCCCAAACCCAAATGTTGGTGAGCAGGGTGGTATCAAGGAAAAGGAAGCGCCCATACAGGTGTCTAATCTGGCGATATTCAACACGTCTACCGATAAGGCAGACCGGGTTGGTTTTAAGGTTCAGGAAGACGGAAAGAAAGTACGGATTTATAAATCCAGTCAAGAAGTGATTGATGCGTAATGGCTAGACTAGAAGAGCTTTACAAGAGCGAGTTGCGTGCCAAGTTACAGCAAGAGCTGGGCTTGAAAAACGTAATGGAAGTTCCACAAGTGACCAAAATTACCCTGAATATGGGTTTGGGTGAAGCTGTGGGCGACAAAAAGGTGCTTGAGCATGCTTTGGGTGATTTGGAAAAAATTGCCGGTCAGAAAGCGGTTATAACCAAGGCGCGTAAGTCGATTGCCGGCTTTAAGATCCGCGATGGTTGGCCCATTGGTGCCAAGGTGACATTGCGCAGTGCGCGTATGTACGAATTCCTAGACCGTTTGATCAATGTTTCGATTCCTCGTATTCGAGATTTTCGCGGCTTGAGCCCTAAGTCGTTTGATGGTCGCGGCAACTTCGCCATGGGCGTGACCGAGCAAATCATGTTTCCTGAAATCGATTACGACAAAATCGATAAGTTACGCGGTCTCGACATTGTTGTGACCACGTCGGCGCGTACGGACGATGAAGGCCGTGCGTTATTGAAAGCATTTAATTTTCCGTTCCGAGGTTAATCACCAATGGCAAAGGCATCAATGGTTGCGCGAGAGAAGAAGCGCCAGAAAACAGTTGAAAAGTACGCTGCAAAACGTGCCGCGCTGAAGGCGATTCTGAAGAATCCACAGTCAACTGATGAAGAGATGTGGGAAGCGCAAATTGGTTTGCAGAAACTGCCGCGAAACGCCAGCCCATGCCGGGGTGTGCGTCGCTGTCAGATTACGGGTCGACCGCACGGTGTTTACCGAAAGTTCGGATTGTGTCGAAACAAATTACGCGAGCACGCCATGCAAGGGGATATCCCTGGACTGGTTAAGGCCAGCTGGTAAACGGCTAGAGAGCCAAGCGGAGAACAGTTATGAGTATGCAAGATCCATTAGCCGATATGCTGACGCGAATACGCAACGCGCAGATGGCTGCCAAAGTGTCTGTGGCGATGCCGTCGTCAAAGATCAAGGCGGCTGTGGCGCAAGTGTTGCAAGACGAAGGTTATATTAATGATTTCGCGGTTGCAGAATCAGAAGGTAACAAAGCGGAATTAACCATTGGTTTGAAGTATCACCAGGGTAAAGCGGTTATCTCCGAGATTGATCGTGCAAGTCGGCCTGGATTGCGTTTTTATTCAGGTAAAGATTCTATTCCGTCAATTCGTGGCGGTTTGGGTGTGGCGATAGTGTCTACCAGCAAAGGTGTGATGTCTGATCGCGCGGCACGCAATGCCGGTATTGGCGGTGAGGTACTGTGTACCGTTTTCTAAGACGGTTCCAGTAAAGTTTAAAGCGAGAGAGCAATGTCCAGAGTAGCAAATAATCCAGTAACGCTGCCGAAAGGTGTAGAAGTGAGTCTGGATGACACACAGATCTCTGTGAAAGGCAGTAAAGGCAGTCTGCAACTGAGCATCAATCCTTTGGTTAGGATTGAGCAGGAAGACGGAAGTCTGACATTTGCAGCAAAGAATGATGCGCGCGCGGCGAAGGCAATGGCGGGTACGTTCCGTTCTTTGGTCAACAACATGGTTGTTGGTGTTGCAGAAGGGTTTCAGAAGAAGCTTCAGCTGAACGGCGTTGGGTACCGTGCCAATGCACAAGGTAAGAAATTAAATCTTGTGTTGGGTTTTTCGCATCCTATCGACTACGTACTACCCGAAGGTGTTAGCGCTGAAACGCCTAGTCAGACTGAAATTGTTCTGAGTTCAATTGACAAGCAATTGTTAGGTCAGGCGGCCGCTGAAATACGCGCATTCCGTCCACCAGAGCCTTATAAAGGCAAAGGTGTTCGATACGCTGATGAATATGTGCGGCGTAAAGAAGCCAAGAAAAAGTAGCAGGTAAATAGATAGGCCAATGCAGAGCCCGGTGCAGGGCAGCAGGTAAACGAGTAAGACAATGAGTGTAAAGAACGATTCCAGACTTCGCCGCGCAAAGCGTGGCCGAGCTCATATCCGAAAACTGGATGTCAGCCGTCTCAGCGTACATCGCACACCTCGGCACATGTACGCCCAGGTGTTCACTGCGAAAGGTGACAAGGTATTGGCCAGCGCATCAACGCTTGATAAGGATCTTAAGCTGGATAAGACCGGCAATATAAGCGCCGCAGAAGCTGTGGGCAAATTGATTGCTGAGCGAGCAAAGAGCGCTGGCATCGAAAAAGTAGCATTTGATCGCGCCGGGTACAAATACCACGGTCGTGTTAAGGCGTTGGCGGATTCAGCGCGCGAAAACGGACTGGAATTCTAAGGGCGCTAAGGCGTTCTGACTAAAGGGTTAAGTAATGGCATTTTTAGACGCGAAAGACAAAAACGGCGAAGGCTTACAAGAGAAGCTTGTTCAGGTGAACCGGGTTGCCAAAGTCGTAAAAGGTGGTCGCATATTCGGTTTCACAGCATTAACCGTGGTTGGTGATGGCAACGGCCGAGTCGGTTATGGTCGTGGTAAGGCGCGTGAAGTGCCGGTAGCGATTCAAAAAGCCATGGAAGCGGCACGTCGCAATATGATTGATGTTGATTTGAATGGCAGCACTATTCAGTACCCGATCAAAGCACGTCACGGCGCATCTAAAGTGTATATGCAGCCTGCTTCTGAAGGTACAGGTGTCATTGCCGGTGGCGCCATGCGCGCTGTTTTGGAATTAGCGGGCGTGCACAACGTATTAGCCAAGTGTTACGGCTCAACGAATCCGGTGAACGTTGTGCGTGCAACCTTTGAAGGTTTGAAGTCTATGCGATCGCCCGATGAAGTGGCGGCGAAGCGCGGCAAATCTGTTGAAGACATTCTGAATTAAGCCGGGTAAGCGAGATGGCAGATTCAAACATGATTAAAGTAACGCTGGTGAAAAGCACCAATGGACGTCTTAAGTCGCACAAAGCCTGTGTGGCGGGACTTGGTTTGCGACGTATCGGGCACAGTGTGGAAGTTCAGGACACTGCGGCCAATCGCGGCATGATTAATAAAGCAATCTATTTGTTAAAAGTGGAAGAGAGCGCGTAATGGCTGAAGCGGAAGACAGAATGCGATTAAATTCGCTGAGCGCAGCACCTGGCCACAAAAAAGCGGCTAAGCGTGTTGGGCGTGGAATCGGCAGCGGTTCCGGCAAAACCTGCGGGCGCGGCCATAAAGGTCAAAAGTCTCGTTCTGGTGGTCGCGTACGGCCAGGTTTCGAGGGTGGCCAGATGCCACTGCAAAAGCGTTTGCCTAAATACGGTTTTACGTCTCGCATGGCGAGAACTACTGCAGAGGTTCGCTTGTCAGAGTTAAATGCACTGAATGCAGATGTAGTTACATTGCAGGCGCTTAAAGACGCTGACTTGATTAACGACAACATGCTTAGAGCAAAAGTCTTTTTGTCAGGCGAGCTTAACAAAGCGGTGAAACTTCAAGGTATTGGAGTTACTAAAGGCGCGCGCGAGGCGATAGAGAAAGCAGGCGGGTCAGTAGAGAGCTAAAAGGCTCCTCGAGACTATTATGGCGAAGAAAGGCCCACAACAGCAGAACGCGACCAACCAGGCTGGCTTAGGGGAGCTGTGGGCGCGTATTCGCTTTTTGTTTATGGCCATCATCGTTTATCGGATTGGTACGCATATTCCGGTTCCTGGTATTAATCCAGATCAGCTAGAAGCGCTGTTTAATCAGAACCAGGGCACGATTATTGGATTAGCCAATATGTTCTCGGGTGGCGCATTGGAGCGCATGAGTATTTTGGCGCTGGGGATTATGCCTTACATTTCCGCGTCCATTATCATGCAGTTAATGACGGCGGTAACACCTTCATTGGAAGCCTTGAAGAAAGAAGGAGAAGCTGGCCGGCGTAAAATTACGCAGTACACCCGCTACGGTACGGTTCTGCTGGCCTTGATACAGGGCACCGGTATGTCAGTGGGTATGGCCGGTCAGGGTATGGCTTTTTCCACAGGATTTGCGTTCCACTTCGTCGCTGTAACCTCACTGGTCACTGGCGCAGTATTTATGATGTGGCTGGGTGAGCAGATTACTGAGCGCGGTATTGGCAACGGTATCTCAATGCTGATATTTGCGGGTATTGTCGCTGGCTTGCCAAGTGCTATCGGCCAGTCGTTGGAACAAGCGCGCCAAGGCGAACTAAGCATTCTGGTGTTGCTTGGGATATTGGTGATAGCGATTGGTGTTATCTACCTGATTGTTCGGATCGAGCGTGGGCAGCGGCGTATCACTATTAACTACGCCAAACGTCAGCAAGGCCGCCGAATGATGCAGGCGCAGAGCAGTCACTTGCCGCTGAAAGTGAATATGTCAGGCGTGATACCTGCGATTTTCGCCTCCAGTATTTTGTTGTTTCCGGCGTCTTTGGCCCAGTGGTTTGGCCAATCTGCTAGCGACATGGACTGGCTACAGGAATTTGCATTGGTTATTGGCCCAGGCCAACCTTTGAACATTATTTTATTCACGGCGCTCATCATCTTTTTCTGCTTCTTCTACACAGCTTTGATGTTTAACCCAAGTGATGTAGCTGACAATTTGAAGCGTTCGGGCGCATTTTTGCCAGGAATACGGCCAGGCGCGCAGACGGCCACATATATAGACAATGTATTGACCCGCCTGACTCTGTTTGGCTCGATTTACATGGCCCTTGTTTGTTTGCTACCGCAATTTCTGGTGGTGTTCTGGAATGTTCCGTTCTATTTGGGTGGCACCTCCTTGCTGATTGTGGTTGTTGTGCTGATGGACTTCATGTCTCAAGTCCAATCTCACTTGATGTCAACGCAATACGAGTCGTTGATGAAGAAGAGCAATATGAAGACGTTTGGCCGGTAACGGCGGAACTTGATAGGTAAGCGAAATGAAAGTTAGAGCATCAGTTAAGAAGATTTGCAGAAATTGCAAAGTAGTCCGACGCAAAGGTGTGGTGCGGGTGATCTGCAAGGCAGAACCGCGCCATAAGCAAAGACAGGGCTGAGTAATAGTTATTGATAATTCAATAGTTTAGAGATACTATATCGCGCCTTTTTTTGGCTGGACAAACCAGCGGTGGGCGCATAACGAGAGCATTGGAGCAAAAGTATGGCACGTATTGGCGGTGTCAACATTCCGGATCATAAGCACGCGGTGATTTCACTGACGTACATTTTTGGTATTGGTCGTACGACGGCCAAACAGCTGTGTACATCGGCCGGAATTGAGCAGCAAACCAAGATTTCGGATCTGACTGAAGGCGACATGGACAACTTGCGCCAGGCCATTTCGGCACTCACCGTTGAAGGTGATCTACGCCGTGAGGTGTCAATGAACATCAAACGCCTGCTGGATTTGGGTTGCTATCGTGGCTTGCGGCATCGTAAGAGCCTGCCGCTTCGGGGTCAGCGTACCAAGACGAACGCGCGAACGCGCAAAGGTCCACGTAAGCCAATCCGTAAGTAGCGCCGGCATCTGCAGCGCAGAGTAAAGAGACGAGTTAATCAAGAAGGTAAATCATGGCGAAGCCATCAGCAAAAGGTACGAAGAAGAAGGTCAAAAAGACAGTGGCCGACGGAATTGCGCATATTCACGCGTCATTCAACAACACCATTGTTACGATCACTGACCGCCAGGGTAATGCCTTAATTTGGGCAACTTCAGGAGGTTCAGGCTTTCGTGGCTCACGTAAAAGCACACCATTTGCTGCGCAGGTTGCCGCAGAACGTGCTGGCACAGCTGCACAAGAATATGGCTTACAGAACCTTGATGTGCGAGTGAAAGGTCCAGGACCAGGTCGTGAATCGGCTATTCGTGCACTGAATAATTGCGGTTACACCATCAGCAACATCGAAGATGTAACGCCAATTCCACACAACGGCTGCCGTCCGCCAAAAAAGCGACGCGTTTAGGGAGTATTTGAAGAATGGCCAGATATTTAGGACCTACCTGCAAGCTCTCACGTCGTGAAGGAACTGACCTGTTCCTCAAGAGTGGTGTGCGCCCGATTGATGCCAAGTGCAAGATTGAAACTGCACCTGGTCAGCACGGTATTCGCCGCGGTCGATTGTCGGACTACGGTGTTCAGTTACGCGAGAAGCAGAAAGTTCGTCGCTTATACGGTGTATTGGAAAAGCAGTTTCGCAATTACTACAAGAAAGCCGCTCGACAGAAAGGTGCAACAGGTGAGAACCTGTTGCAACTGCTGGAAACTCGTTTGGATAACGTAGTGTATCGAATGGGCTATGGCTCAACTCGTTCGGAAGCGCGCCAACTGGTCGCCCATAAAGCCATTATGGTGAATGGTCAGGCGGTTAATATCGCGTCTTACACTGTGGCGGCCGGCGATGTAGTGTCAGTGCGTGAAAAATCTCAGAAGCAGCTGCGTGTTCAGTCTGCTCTAGCGTTGGCCGCTCAGCGTGGTGAGCCAGATTGGATTGAATTGGATGCAAGCAAAATGTCTGGTACGTTCAAACGTGTACCAGAACGTGATGATCTGCCACCGGAAATCAACGAAAACCTTATTGTCGAGCTGTACTCGAAGTAAGTAGCGTTTAAGCAATACAAGCCCTCATTGGAATTAGTGCAACAGGTGTTCATATGCAAAGTGCCGTAACGGAATTTTTAACCCCACGCGTCATTGATGTGCAGGACGTTAGCGAAACACAGGCAAAAGTTGTACTTGAGCCTTTGGAGCGCGGTTTTGGTCACACTCTGGGCAGCGCGCTGCGACGCATTTTGTTGTCGTCTATGCCAGGCTGCGCCATCACTGAAGTCGACATCGACGGTGTGCTGCATGAGTACAGCACCATGGAAGGAGTTCAGGAAGACGTTATTGATATCCTGCTGAACATCAAGGGTGTCGCTATCCAGATGGAAGGCAAAGACTCAGCCACGCTGACACTGAACAAGGTCGGCCCTTGCACAGTAACCGCTGGCGATTTGCAGCTGGAAGCCGATGTTGAGGTGAAAAACCCTGATCACGTCATCGCCCAGTTAAACGATAACGGCACTCTGAACATGCGCCTAACCGTCGAAAGCGGCCGTGGCTATGTTCCTGCTGATTCACGTAATCAGGGCGAAGAAGAAACCCGCTCAATCGGCCGTCTGCTATTAGACGCCTCATTCAGCCCGGTTCAGCAAGTGTCTTACGTTGTTGAAAGCGCTCGAGTGGAGCAGCGTACCGATCTGGACAAACTGGTGCTTGATCTGCGCACTGACGGTACAATTGATCCTGAAGAAGCGATTCGTCGTGCTGCGACCATTCTGCAGCAACAGCTAGCCGTATTTGTTGACCTAGAAAGTGACACATCCGATGAGCCGCAAGAAGTTGAAGACGCAATCGATCCGATTCTGTTACGTCCGGTTGATGATCTTGAGCTGACGGTTCGTTCAGCGAACTGCTTGAAGGCGGAAAGTATTTATTACATCGGTGATCTGGTTCAACGTACTGAAGTTGAATTGCTGAAAACACCGAACCTTGGTAAGAAGTCATTGACTGAAATTAAGGATGTATTGGCGTCTCGTGGTCTGCAGCTGGGTTTGCGCCTGGAGAGTTGGCCACCAGCAAGCCTGAAGAACGACGAACGCGTTCTGGCTTCTTAAGCATTTATTGAAATACAGCCAGTTTCAGAGAGCAACTTATTGCGAACTGAATCAGGCTGCAGGTGCAAGGATGCACCTGCATTTTACAACGTAAAATGAGAGCTATTTGGAACTGACATTTTCGAATAGCGCTTCCAATAAAAGGCAGGAGCCTTTTATTGGAGATTAGAAAGGTAGAAACACATGCGTCATCGTCAAAGCGGTCGTCAGTTAAACCGCAACAGTTCTCACCGCAAAGCGATGTTCCGTAACATGACGGCGTCTTTGGTTGAGCATGAGTTGATTAAAACGACTTTGCCCAAGGCTAAAGAGTTGCGCCGTGTGGCTGAGCCTCTTATCACTCTTGCTAAAGAGGATTCGGTTGCAAATCGTCGTTTGGCGTTTGATCGATTGCGTGACAAGAAGGCGGTGGGCAAACTGTTCACCGAGCTCGGTCCGCGGTACGAGTCTCGACCTGGTGGCTACCTGCGTATTTTGAAGTGCGGTTTACGTGCTGGTGATGCGGCGCCGATGGCGTACGTTGAGTTGGTTGATCGTCCTATTCCGGAAGAGCCGGATTTTGATGATGACGATGATGCGGTGGAAGACGAGGACTAAGCGCCTACTTAATATTTGTTCTAAAGCCCACCTAGTGTGGGCTTTTTTATTCATGATTAGGGCTTAGTGGTAGCTGCCCTGATAGATTAGTGTTTTGAATTCGTGATGCGGCGAATAGTCTACTTCGCTACGCTCGCTGGCCGGTCCCCGGTTCCCTCACTCTCAAAAATGCCTTTCTGCGAAAGTCATTTTTGTTCCCTCGGCCTTGCTCTTTTACCTTCGCGAAGCAGACTATTCGCCGCGTCACTTTGTTCGCGATAGCGTCCAGTGAGGAGTATTGTTCTTTTCTTTTTTAGAATTGAATCGCGTAACGCAGCAGCTTTGCGTTTCGCCGCACCAACTGAGTTGATCATCATCCCACCCAGTTATCGATTTGCCACTATGCAGCCAGTGTGTTTTTCAAAAATTGCCCAGTAAACGACTTCTTATTAGCCGCCACATCCTCCGGCGTACCAGTCGCGATAATCTGACCACCACCAGAACCACCTTCAGGCCCCAGATCAATAATCCAGTCGGCGGTCTTGATCACATCCAGGTTATGTTCAATGACAACCACGGTATTACCCTGGTCTCTCAGCCTGTGCAGCACTTGCAGCAATTGCTTGATGTCATGAAAGTGCAGACCGGTAGTAGGTTCGTCGAGTATGTAGAGGGTTTGCCCCGTGCCTCGTTTGGAGAGCTCGCGAGAGAGTTTTACGCGCTGCGCTTCACCACCAGATAGCGTGGTGGCTGCCTGTCCCAGACGGATGTAGGACAGGCCTACGTCGATCAGGGTTTGCAGTTTCCGGGAAATGGCCGGAATGTTAGTGAAGAACTCGCCGGCTTCTTCGATGGTCATGTTCAGAACATCATCGATGCTTTTGCCTTTGTATTTAATTTCCAGCGTTTCGCGGTTGTAGCGTTTGCCTTTACAGACATCGCAGGGAACGTAGATGTCGGGCAGGAAATGCATTTCCACTTTGGTAACGCCGTCGCCTTGACAGGCTTCGCATCGACCACCTTTCACGTTGAAGCTGAATCGACCGGGTTTATAACCGCGTGATCGTGCTTCCTGAGTTCCGGCAAATAATTCACGCACTGGTGTAAATATACCTGTATAGGTTGCCGGGTTTGAGCGTGGTGTGCGGCCAATTGGGCTTTGGTCTATATCTATACATTTGTCGATCTTGTCCAGACCACTGACCGATTCATGAGGTGCTGGTGTCAACGTTGTAGCGCCATTGAGTTCTGTTGCGGCCAAAGGGTACAGCGTTTGATTGATCAGCGTGGATTTGCCAGAGCCAGATACTCCGGTAACGCAGGTCAGCAAGCCCAGCGGAACATCCAGGTCTACGTGTTGCAGATTGTGGCCAGAAGCACCGTGCAGATGCAAGTTGTAACCATCTTTAGGCGGCGTTCGCAGATTGGGGATAGCGATTTTTTCTTTGCCTGAGAGATATTTCCCCGTGAGCGATTTCTTGGAACTAAGGATGTCCTTCAATTCTCCTTGAGCGACTATCTCGCCGCCGTGCACACCAGCACCAGGTCCGATATCGACAATATGATCGGCTGCTCGAATAGCGTCTTCATCGTGCTCGACAACAATAACAGTATTACCGAGATCGCGAAGGTGTATTAAAGTATCCAGCAGTCGTTGATTGTCTCTTTGATGCAAACCAATTGAAGGCTCGTCCAGAATGTACATTACACCGACCAGGCCAGCACCTATTTGGCTGGCCAGGCGAATACGTTGAGCCTCGCCGCCTGACAAGGTATCCGCACTTCGGTCCAGCGTCAGGTAGTTCAAACCAACGTTGACCAGAAACTGCAGGCGGGCACGTAGCTCTTTGAGTATTTTTTCTGAAATTTCGCCGCGGCGCCCTTCCAGTTTCATGTTGCTGAAGTAATCGTGGGCATCGCCTACTGGCATCGCAGATACTGTGGGCAGGTTTATGTTATCCACAAACACATTGCGCGAGGCAGTGGAAAGCCTTGTTCCCGAGCAAGCGGGGCAGGACTGGCTGCTAATGTACTTGGCCAAATCTTCGCGAACCATCTGTGAATCGGTGTCGCGATAGCGCCGTTCCAGGTTTGGGATGACACCTTCAAACCTATGATTTCGCTTGAAGACATCACCACGGTCATTCACATAGCTGAAGCTGATGGTCTCATCGCCACTGCCTTGCAGTATCGCTTTTTGGTGTTTCTTGCTGAGCTTCTCGAAAGGTTTATCAATGTCAAAGTCGTAGTGCTCTGCTAGCGACTTCAACATATGAAAATAATAAACACTGCGTCTGTCCCAGCCTCTAATTGCACCCTCCGCAAGGCTGGATTCCGGGTGTTGAACTATGCGGTCGTGATCAAAAAACTGTTTTATGCCCAAACCATCGCACTCGCTGCATGCTCCCGCCGGGTTGTTAAAGGAAAACATACGCGGTTCCAGCTCACTGATGCTATAGCCGCAGACCGGGCAGGCAAACCGCGCAGAAAATGAGATTTCTTCGGTGCTGTCGTCACCGTCGATGGGGGCGATGATGGCAAGCCCGTCTGACAGCTGCAGAGCCGTTTCGAACGAATCAGCCAGGCGTTGCTGTAAATCATCTCTGACTTTAAAACGGTCTACCACAACTTCAATACTGTGTTTCTTCTTCTTGTCGAGCTTGGGCACTTCGTCCAGCTCAATTACAATGCCATCTACGCGGGCGCGAACAAAGCCTCCGGAGCGAAGCTCGTTAAAAACATGCAGGTGCTCGCCTTTTCGATCCCGTACCAGGGGCGACAGCAGCATCAGGCGGCAACCTTCGTCCATGCCGAGCACGGTGTCTACCATCTGGCTGACTGTTTGCGCTTCCAGTGCTTCACCGTGATCTGGGCAACGTGGAATTCCTACGCGGGCATACAATAGCCTGAGGTAGTCATATATTTCGGTGATGGTGCCCACGGTCGATCTGGGGTTGTGTGATGTGGATTTCTGCTCAATTGAGATGGCCGGCGATAAGCCTTCTATGTGTTCAACATCAGGTTTTTCCATCATGGATAGAAACTGTCTTGCATAGGCAGAAAGAGACTCTACGTAGCGTCGTTGGCCTTCTGCGTATAAGGTATCGAATGCCAGTGATGATTTGCCTGAGCCTGAAAGGCCAGTAATCACGACTAGCTCGTCACGCGGCAATTCAAGATCAAAGTTCTTAAGGTTGTGTGTTCGCGCACCGCGAACGAGGATTTTGTCCATTCAATAAATTCTGCGTTGGTAAGAAAATGCCGGCGAACCGCCAAGTATACTGTGGCGGCAGTAGGCATTGCAAAATAGGATTGTCTTGCCAGCAATCAGCCGGCCAGACGATGTTGCGTTGTCAAATCAAGGAAAGATCTATGCCAAGCTGAAAAATAGACGCCAACAGCAGCGAATAGATGCTTTCACAGCTAGCGTAGTTTGGTATAGTCAGACCACGAAGTAATCAGTGGAGAGCGGCAATGGCGCGCGGCGTAAACAAAGTAATTCTGGTCGGTAACTGCGGGCAAGACCCAGAAAGTAAGTACATGCCCAGCGGCAATGCGGTAACCAATGTGTCGATTGCCACCTCCGAATCGTGGAAAGACAAGCAAACTGGCCAGCCTCAGGAGCGTACTGAGTGGCACCGTGTGGTGTTTTTCAATCGCCTAGGTGAAATCGCTGGAGAATACTTGCGCAAGGGCTCCAAAGTTTATGTGGAAGGAAGCCTGCGTACGCGCAAATGGCAAGATAAGTCGGGACAAGATCGCTACACCACTGAAATTGTCGCCAGTGAAATGCAGATGCTGGACAGTCGTGGAAGTGTCGGTGGTGGTTATGAGCAGGGCGGTGCCGCCCCCTATCAGCAGGCACCTCAGCAGCAAGCGCCATCTCACCAGCAGACGGCACCGCAAGCCGCTCCGGCAGGTGATAACTTCAATGACTTTGATGATGATATTCCATTTTGAATGTACTCCTTCTTGGATCTGATCATCAGGTCGCACAGGAACTTTCTGGTCTGCTTGACCATTCCAGAATCAGCTACCAGCAAATAGCGCTGCCCAGTCTCGAGGAAACTCTTGGAGATGAGATAATCAGTGAAATCGAAACGATTCAAAGCGACAGCGTTGTTTTCACGCCACAGATTCCGCTCAGCAGATTGTCCTTCAGGCGCCGCTTGCATTTGGTTGATATGGTCAAAACTCTCTGTGGGTCGGTATCAAGCAACAACATTCCCTTTCTGCATCTGAGTAGTTCCAGTGTCTACGATGGTCGCGCCAAACAGGCGTATTCAGAAACTGATAAACCCAGTCCCGTATCTGACATGGCCAAAGTATGGCATCGTTGGGAATCAATTGTTCGAAAGCAGTTTCAAAAGCACATTGTTTTACGCCCTGGTTGGCTGTTAGGGCGTGAACGGGCTTATCTGTCGTCGGCGGTAAAGCAGGCATTGGGCGATCATGCTGCACCGGATTTAGTCACACAAGCCACTGGCACGCCCGTCGCACCGGAAGAAGTTGCCAGAGCAATGTTTGCTATTCTTCGGCAGATAGAAACTGGCGCGCGAAACTACGGTGTTTTTCATATCGCTAGTAGAGATGTACTGAGCTCTGCAAGAATGCTCGAGAGGATAGCGCCCGACTCCTATTTGAATATTGACGTGCAGAGTAAAGTATTGAACTACGAACTGGATTGCCAGAAAATACTGCGTAATTTCGGTATTCAACAACGTTCCTGGTAACACAATGCAAGACAACACTCAGACAAGCATGGACATTGCGGTGATTACCGTATCTGATACCCGTACACGAAGTAACGATACCTCAGGCGATTATCTTGATGACGCCTGTGTGGCAGCAGGCCATCGTGTGCCGTATAGGGAAATTGTGAAAGACGATATTTATCAATTGCGCGCAAGCGTTTCAAAACTTATCGCCGACCCTGATATAAAAGTAGTGCTAATGACGGGAGGAACCGGCTTTTCCGGCCGAGATTCCACACCTGAAGCAATGAAGCCATTGTTTGATAAAACCATGGAAGGTTTCGGGGAAATATTTCGCCAACTCTCATTGGCGGAAATTGGTTCGTCCACTGTGCAATCACGCGCATTGGGTGGAATTGCTAACGACACTGCTATTTTCTGCATACCGGGCTCAACGGGAGCGTGTAAAACGGCATGGGAAGGTATCTTGAAAGAGCAGTTAAATGCGCAACACAAACCTTGTAATTTTGTCGGTGTGCTAAAAACGCGTGAGCAGCGCGTTTACTAGAACCCGCTGATGCCTCCCAATTTAACGCCGGTATCCCAGGCTCGCGATTTTCTGATGTCTGATGTCAAGCCAACATCGGTGATTGAGCAACGCAGTTTGCTCTCAAGCACAAACCGCGTGTTAGCTGAAGATTTGGTTGCACCGATAAACGTGCCACCCAGTGATAACTCTGCCATGGATGGTTATGCACTGCGCGCGGCCGACGTGGTGCCCTCAGCAATATTGCCGGTGACTCAGACAGTCTACGCGGGCCATGCGGCGCATGCTCTTCAGGCGGGCGAGGCAGCGCGCATATTCACGGGTGCAAGTATTCCCGAGAATGCCGATGCCGTCGTGATGCAGGAGACTTGTGACGAGAAAAATGGTCAGCTGCAGATTAATCAATCTGTTTCTGTGGGCGATAACGTACGCGCTCAAGGTCAAGACATTAAGATCGGAAGCCTGGCAATATCAAGGGGTACGAAATTGAGTGCGCGGCATATTGGCCTAGCCGCTTCTTTGGGAAAAGACGTTTTACCAGTGTTCCTACCGCTGACAGTAGCCGTGCTGTCTACAGGTGACGAGTTGTTGGAGCCCGGCCAGCCCGCTAGTGGAGATCGAATCTACAATTCAAACCGCTACCTTTTAAGCGCCTTGTTGGAACGGCTTGGTGCAAACGTTATTGATGTCGGAATTGTGCCAGACAGCTTGAATGCTACTGAGCAATGCCTCGCCAAGGCAAGCGAGAACGCAGATGTCGTGATATCCAGTGGCGGTGTTTCGGTCGGCGACGCTGATTTTGTTAAAACAGTAATTGAATCGCTTGGCCAGCTCGATTTTTGGAAACTTGCGATGAAACCGGGAAAGCCTTTGGCTTACGGGCGAATAGGCAGTACACCATTTTTCGGGTTACCAGGTAATCCGGTGTCAGTGTTTGCAACATTTGCTGTGATTGTAAGGCCATATTTGCTGCGCATGCAGGGCGTTGTTGGCAATGTTTATCCCAGCGCAATCTCGATTCGAGCGGATTTCAACTGGTCGCAGGCAGGAAGCCGCGAGGAATACTTGCGAGCAAAGTTAGTTCGCGACGAGGATGGCACGGCCGTTACGCTATTTCCAAACCAAAGTTCCGGTGTTTTGAGCAGCGTAGTGTGGGCAGATGGTTTTGCGGTGATACCTGCAGGTATCACCGTCGAAGCCGGTGATTTGGTCGACTTTATCCCATTCGATGGCATATTATGAGTCAGCCTTGGTAGCGCTGCATCACCAGGCTTGCATTGGTTCCACCGAAACCAAAACTGTTAGACATTACCCTCTCTAGCCCTGCGTTTTCTTGCGTTTCGGTTGCAATAGGCAGGCCTTCCGCATTCGCATCAAGCTGCTTGATATTTGCTGAAGCGGCAATGAAATCGCCTTTCAGCATTAATAGACTATAAATAGCTTCTTGCACGCCAGCGGCTCCAAGTGAATGCCCGGAAAGCGATTTTGTTGAGCTGATGGTAGGAATGTCATCTGTAAAGGTGTTTCTTATTGCACCCAGTTCGGCAAGATCACCTACCGGTGTGCTAGTGCCATGAGCATTAATATATTGCACAGGACCATCGAGTGTCGCGAGAGCCTGCTGCATACAGCGTTGCGCACCTTCGCCGCTGGGTGCAACCATGTCGTAACCGTCGGATGTGGCGCCATAGCCTGTAACCTCTGCCACAATGTTGGCACCTCTCGCCAGTGCGTGCTCAAGTTCCTCAAGCACAACCATGCCGCCGCCCCCGGCAATAACAAATCCGTCGCGATCGGCGTCGTAGGCTCGGCTTGCTTCACCAGGATTATCATTATATTTGGTCGACAAGGCGCCCATGGCATCAAACAGGCAGCTCAAAGTCCAATGTTCTTCTTCACCGCCACCGGCAAACACGATGTCTTGCTTGCCTAATTGAATTTGTTCATACGCGTTGCCAATACAATGAGCGCTGGTTGAGCAGGCCGATGAAATTGAATAGTTAACGCCTTTGATCTTGAATGGCGTTGCAAGGCATGCGGACACAGTGCTGCCCATGGTTTGTGTAACGCGGTATGGGCCAACCCGCTTCACCCCTTTGTTACGCATAATGTCCGCTGCTTCGACCTGGCTTGCCGAAGACGCACCACCTGAGCCTGCGATAATCCCGGTGCGCTCGTTGGAAACCATCTCTTCTGAGAGTTGCGCATCGGCAATTGCTTCTTGCATGCTGATGTAGGCGTAAGCCGCAGCAGAACCCATAAAGCGAAGTTTCTTCCGATCTATTTTCTCCGCCAGATCAATATCCGGACGTCCCGACACGTGGCTTCTAAAACCCATTTCGGCGTACTCTTCGCGAAAGCTGATTCCAGATTTGGAGTGGCGGAGTGCGTCAGTAACTGTTGCTTGATCATTTCCCAGACAACTAACAATGCCCATACCTGTAATGACTACGCGTTTCATTAAAAGCTGCTCCACCTACTAATGTTTATAGTTATAAAAAATTCAGCCCGCTTCATTGTTCGGATCGGTAAATAAGCCAACTCGTAAATCTTTGGCCGCATAAATGTCTTCACCGTCCACGCTCATTACGCCATCTGCTATGCCCATGATCAATTTGCGTTCAATAACGCGCTTTAAATCCAGGCGATAACTTACTTTTGATGCGCTTGGCAATACTTGGCCAGTAAACTTGATTTCGCCAGCACCCAAGGCGCGGCCTTTACCAGGGTTGCCTCTCCAGCCAAGGTAAAACCCTACCAGCTGCCACATTGCATCCAGACCCAGGCAGCCCGGCATTACTGGGTCGCCAGGAAAATGGCATTTGAAAAACCAAAGGTCTTCGTTGATGTCCAATTCCGCCTCGACAATACCCTTGCCATACTCACCACCTTCTGAGTTGATTGAGGTGATACGATCCATCATCAGCATGTGGTCTATGGGTAGTTGTGCATTACCTTCGCCAAACATGCGACCCATGCCGCAATCTACGAGATCTTGTTTACTAAACTGGGATTGCTGCAAAGCCATGAGACGCGTTTTCTGGATAAAGTTTCGGCTGGAATTGTACAGTAAATTAGCAACTACTTCGCCTGCTGGGCCCGCCTTTAATAAATACCTAAAATGTCTTACAGAATCGCCTCACCAAGTCTATTATTTAAGGAGCAACCCTCTATATAAGGCTAAATTGTGATCATTCCTGTTCTTCTCAGCGGTGGCGTTGGTAGCCGCCTCTGGCCAATTTCAAGGCAACTTTATCCAAAGCAGTTCCTTCCTTTAGTGGAGGATGCTGTATCTCTGCTTCAGGCCACTCATGCGCGTACAATACCAATGGGAGGACACCGTCCTATAGTGGTTTGCAATGAAGAACATCGCTTTCTGGTTGCCGAACAGCTGAAGACAGCTGGTGTCGCTAATATGGATATCATTTTGGAACCCTGTGGCAGAAATACGGCGCCTGCCGCCGCATTGGCCGCATTGTGTGCCGCAGAGCGTGATGAAAATGCATTGATTCTTCTTCTGCCTGCAGATCATGCCATTGCGGTGCCCGAAGCGTTTGTGGAGGCGGTAAGCACCGGTGAAAGCAGAGCCCTTCAAGGTGACCTGGTGACCTTTGGTATTAGCCCACAGGCGCCGGAAACCGGCTACGGGTATATTCATGCCAGTACTGCGGACGCTGATGGTTGTTGCGGCATTAAGCAGTTTGTGGAGAAACCAGATCTAGAAACCGCCGAGCAATATCTGGCTAATGGTGACTACTACTGGAACAGTGGAATGTTTCTTTTTTCCGCGGTCAGGTATCTGGAAGAGCTGGGAACACATGCCCCTGAATTGCTAAAGCAGAGTAAGGCTGCCTATGCCTCTAGCGTTCGTGATCTTGATTTTATTCGCGTTAATGAAGAAGAGTTTGCAGCGTGTCCCAGTGATTCAATCGATTATGCGGTGATGGAGCGTACAGAAAATGGTGTGATGATTCCGCTGGACTGCGGCTGGAGTGACGTCGGTTCCTGGACCAGCTTGTGGGATATTGGAGAACGCGACGCAGACAATAATGTGTGTCGTGGCGATGTCATTATGGAAGGCGTCAGCAATAGCTATATTCATTCGGAATCCAGGCTCACCGCCGCATTGGGCGTCAGTGATGTCGTTATTGTCGAAACGCCAGACGCTATTCTGGTAGCCGAGAAGTCCAAAGTTCAAGACATCAAGATACTTGTTAATCAGTTGAAAGATACCCAACGGGAAGAAGCTGAAGCGCATACCAGAGTTTACCGGCCCTGGGGATCGTATGAATCTTTAGTCAGCGCCGATCGCTTCCAAGTGAAACGAATCATTGTAAACCCTGGACACACTTTGTCATTGCAAATGCATCATCATCGGGCAGAACACTGGATTGTGGTGAAAGGCAGTGCAACGGTAACCTGCGGCGACGATGAGTTTATTCTCGGCGAGGACCAGTCGACGTATATACCACTTGGCAACAAACATCGCCTTGCCAATCCGGGTGTGATCCCGCTCGAATTGATTGAGGTGCAGACTGGTAGTTATCTTGGTGAAGACGACATTGTTCGTTTTGAGGACGTTTACGGAAGATGAGTGACTTAGTTAAAAATATTGGAACAGCACAATGTTAAGAAAATGTCTTTTTCCAGTTGCAGGCTATGGCACGCGTTTCCTACCAGCTACTAAATCAATGCCAAAAGAAATGTTGCCAGTGGTCAACAAACCATTGGTTCAATATGGGGTTGAGGAAGCAATAGACGCAGGTCTTACAGAAATTGGGTTTGTTACGGGTCGCGGTAAGCGTGCCATCGCCGATCATTTTGACACAAGCTATGAGCTTGAGCACCAGATCAGTGGTACCTCAAAAGAAAAGCACCTGACGAGCATACGAAAGGTGTTGGATGTAGGTACATTCTCCTCTACTCGACAGCGTGAAATGCGCGGTCTAGGGCATGCAATTCTCACAGGTGAGACCTTGGTTGGTAACGAAGCCTTCGGTGTGATTCTCTCGGATGATTTATGTTTCAATCCAGACCATGGTGTTATGGCGCAAATGGTCGACCTATATCGACAGTTTCGGTGCAGCATCGTTGCAATCGAAGAAGTACCCGAAAATGAAACAGACAAGTACGGGGTGATTGCGGGCGATATAATTAAAGACGATCTATATACAGTGACGGATATGGTTGAAAAGCCATCACCGGACAAAGCGCCCAGTAACTTGGCAATTATCGGTCGGTATATTCTCACTCCCGACATATTCGATATTCTTCGTGATATGCCACCAGGAAAAAACAACGAAGTTCAAATTACGGATGCATTGTTGGTTCAGGCCAAGCGAGGTTGTGTGATGGCCTATAAGTTCAAAGGCAAGCGGTTCGATTGTGGCAGTGTTCCCGGCTTCGTTGATGCCACCAATTACTATTATGAAAACGTATACGAGGAATAAGTAGACGATGCAAGAGCTTACTTGCTTTAAGGCATACGACGTTCGCGGCCAGGTGCCATCTGAATTGAATGAAGATGTTGCTTATCGCATTGGGCGTGCTTACGCCGATGTCGTACATCCTAAGAAGGTTGTTGTGGGCTATGATATTCGGCTTACCAGCCCGGCCATGAGAACCGCCTTAGCAAACGGTCTGTTAGACGCTGGTGTTGATGTAGATGACATCGGGCTATGTGGCACTGAGCAGGTATATCATGCAACGTTTGCTGGTGGCTACGACGGTGGAATTGCGGTCACAGCAAGTCACAACCCAAAAGATTACAATGGAATGAAGTTCGTCCGAGAGGATTCGCGCCCGATCAGTGGAGACACTGGCTTGTTTGATATCAAAGCACTGGCGGAGGCGCAGAATTTTTCGCCCGTAGCCGAGGCCCGTGGACAACTCACTCGCGTTGATTTTAGGGCCAAATATACAGAGCACCTGTTGTCTTATATTGATGTTGCTCAGCTGAAACCGCTGCGCGTAGTGGTCAATGCTGGGAATGGAGGCGCCGGCTTAGCACTTGATCTACTAGAAGAACATTTGCCCGTCGAGTTTATAAAAGTTCACCACGAACCAAACGGGGATTTTCCTAACGGGGTTCCAAATCCCATACTGGAAGACAACCGGCAGCCTACAATCGACGCGATTAAATCGCACAATGCTGATTTGGGATTGGCTTGGGACGGCGATTTTGACAGGTGTTTTTTCTTTGATGAAAACGCAAGGTTTATCGAGGGCTACTACATAGTTGGTATGCTGGCAGATGCATTTCTTAGCGACGGAAGTAAGTCGAGAGTTGTACATGACCCCAGGCTTACCTGGAATACGATCGAGCTTGCCGAGCAGCACGGTGGCACGGCAGTGCAGAGCAAAACCGGACACGCGTTCATTAAAGAGCGTATGCGAGAAGAAGACGCTGTGTACGGCGGTGAAATGAGTGCGCATCATTATTTTCGTGATTTCGCCTACTGTGACAGCGGCATGATTCCTTGGCTATTGGTTTTTGAGCAACTGTGTGTGACTGGAAAGCAGCTGAGTGAATGGGTGGATGAACGCATGGCTGCCTACCCGGTTAGTGGGGAAATTAATCGTACGATAGAAGACCCCGCTTCACTGCTAGCGAGCGTCGAGGAAATTTACGGGGCGAACGCACTCTCGGTTGAGCACGTGGATGGCTTAAGTGTGGAATTTGCCGAATGGCGTTTCAATCTGAGAATGTCGAATACCGAACCGGTGGTTCGACTAAATGTTGAAACACGCGGCGATCAACAGTTAATGGAAGAAAAGCGTGACGAGCTGCTTGCGCTTATGAATTAGGATTCCAGCATAGACGGGCCGTGTCTGCTCGTCATGGCCTAACTAATGTCATAAAAATCTTTATACCAATTAACAAAATTGGCCACGCCCGTTTCAATGGGCGTAGTCGGTCGATAGTCGACATCATCCACTAAAGCATCTACGTCCGCATAGGTATCAGGCACATCGCCAGGCTGCAATGGTAAGAGATTTTTCTCGGCCTTCTTGCCTAGGCATTCTTCAAGCACTTCTATATACCTGAGCAATTCCACAGGGTTATTTGAACCAATATTGTATATACGATAAGGGCTCTGAGATGTGGCAGGGTCAGGTGAGTCACCGCTCCATTCGGAATTTTCAGCGGCTACATTATCCAGGGTTCGGATAACGCCTTCTACAATGTCGTCAATATAAGTGAAGTCTCTGCGGTGGTTTCCATAGTTGAATACATCAATAGGTTCGCCCTCCAAGATCTTCTTTGTGAAGATGAATAAGGCCATATCCGGTCTACCCCAAGGGCCATATACGGTGAAGAATCTGAGACCTGTAGTGGGTAGTTGAAACAAATGGCTATAAGTGTGAGCCATTAGTTCATTGGCTTTCTTGCTCGCTGCGTACAAACTCACCGGGTGGTCTACGTTATTGTGCACTGAAAAAGGCATGGCAGTATTGGCACCGTACACCGAACTGCTGGAGGCATAGACCAGGTTTTCCACTTTATGTTGGCGACAACCCTCCAGTATGTTGAGGAAACCCTGTATGTTCGCATCTATATAGGCGTGCGGATTAATCAGTGAATAACGAACACCGGCTTGTGCGGCAAGGTTTACCACGCGCTGTGGCTGATGCTGCTCGAAGAGCTTAGCCATACCTTCTTTATCTTCAATACTGAGGCGCACGTCTGTGAATCGGTCAAAGGATTGACAACGCGCAAGGCGTGCCTCTTTGAGGCTAACGTCGTAATAGTCGTTAAGATTGTCGACGCCAATCACCTCGTCGCCGCGCTGGAGAAGTTTGATCGCGAGATTCGATCCAATAAAACCGGCGGTTCCAGTAACGAGAATTTTCATCTATTGCCCTTGTGTCAGAAATACTTCCGCTCGTGTTTGATTTCTTCTAAAGACGACCATCGACACCGTCTTTTGGCAACAAGTATTTAACGTCATACAATACGTGTTCCCCAAACCCAAACTTACGAATTCCTTCAACACCGAGTTGTTCAAACTCATTGTGTCTTACGCATAGGATAATGGCGTTGTAGTGATTTTCCCTGGGCTTATCCACCATACTGATGCCATAGCTGCGTTCAGCTTCATCGGGGTCAACCCATGGATCATACACATCGACATGAGAGTTGTAGCTCCCCAGAGCGTCAATTATATCCACCACCCTGGTGTTTCTCAGGTCTGGGCAATTTTCTTTAAACGCGAGACCCAGAATCAAAATTCGTGAGTCCACTACATGAATGCGCTTTTTTGTCATCAATTTCACTACGCTGTCGGCGACGTGTTCGCCCATACCATCGTTAATGCGGCGTCCGGACAGAATGACTTCCGGGTGATAGCCAATTTCCTGTGCCTTGTGAGTCAGGTAGTAGGGATCAACACCGATACAATGCCCGCCGACCAGTCCAGGCCTGAAGGGTAGAAAATTCCATTTACTGCCGGCGGCCTCAAGTACTTCCAGGGTATCAATTTCCAACCGACCGAATATAAGCGAGAGCTCATTGATCAGTGCAATATTGACATCGCGCTGGGTGTTCTCAATCACTTTTGCCGCTTCGGCAACGCGAATACTACTCGCCCTATGTGTGCCCACTGTGATGACTTTGCGATACAAATCGTCAATTTTGTCTGCTATCTCGGGTGTGGAGCCAGACGTTACCTTCACGATGTTGTTCAGGCGGTGTTCCTTGTCGCCTGGGTTAATTCTCTCAGGAGAATAACCGGCATAAAAATCAATGTTGTATTCCAGTCCTGAGACCTGCTCTACAATCGGCAAGCATGCTTCCTCAGTACATCCGGGGTATACGGTGGATTCGTAAATGACGATATCGCCCTTATTAATCACGCTGCCGATCATCTCGCTGGCGGATTCCAATGGCCTGAGATTGGGGCGGTGGTGTTTATCGATTGGGGTTGGCACTGTCACAATATAAATATTGCAATCGCGCAGTTCCTCAGCGTCTTCTGAAAACTGCAGCATTTTCGTGTCCAATAGCTCTTCGGACTCTATTTCCAGCGTACTGTCCACACCGTTTTTGAGCTCAGAAATCCTGGAGCTATTTATATCGTAACCCACAGTCGGCATTACCCGACCAAATTCTACTGCCAACGGCAGGCCAACATAACCGAGTCCTATGATTGCTATCTTGTCGGGCGTAGTCAAAGTGATGTCCTTGATTCTCTGGTCTTTCAGCGAGTGCTTATCGCCTAATTATAGACAAGCTGCGCGAAAAGAATACCGCAGATGAGTTGAGTGCCTTTTAGGTCTTTTAACAAATCTAAAGCCAGACCAGTGTTATTCTGATGTTTCACACCTATAATCTAGGAAGTCTGCAACAGGCTTCTTCAGCACTTATAGGACAGGAACTAATCAACCTGAATGGCGTATATAAGACTGTTCAATCATTCCTTTCGCTTGCCGCCCGTGTTGGTGTTGTTGAGCGAATGGCTGCTGCTTGTTATTTCGGCGTATCTGGGGATTTGGCTTCGTTTTGGTGGCATCGAAAACCTGGGCGACGAGTTGACCGGCAACATCGCTCTTAAGGTATTCACTTTTGCGTTTGTGCTGTCAATTTGTACGCACGCGATGCGAGTTTACGAATCGGGCTTGAGCGAGGGTCACACGGGCATCTTGTTGCGCACATTAGTCAGCTATTCCTTGCTTGGCTGTTCTGCATTAACAATCATCTATTACATGATGCCGTCTTTGTATCTCGGCCGTGGAGTGTTGGCCATCTCAGTGGCCGTTGCGATGGTACTGGTATCCATTTTCAGGTTTTTATATTTTCTGGGCATGGGTGATGCGAGGTTCAAACGGAATGTGCTGGTACTTGGGGCTGGCGAACGTGCGCAACGAATAGAAAACCGGGTTTTCCAACCAGATTTCCAGGGCAATATATCCATCGTTGGTTTTGTGCCCGTCAACACCACAGATCCGATGGTGAAACAAGAGCACCTGTTGGTTGATAGTCGTTCACTGGCAAAGCTGACTCTGGATTACGAAATTGATGAAATTGTCGTCGCATTGGATGGCAGACGGCAAAGTGATGCTGGCTATTTCCCGGAAGCAGAACTGCTTGAATGCAAAATGAGCGGTATCAGCGTTTTGGAAGCCATGGCATTTTATGAGAGGGAGCTGCAATACGTTGAGCTGAGTGAGCTGCGCGCAAGCTGGATGATTTATTCCGAAGGTTTCAACTTCAATATATTGCGCGATCTGCTGAAGCGTTTGTTCGACATAATAGTTTCTCTGGTTTTATTGCTGGTAACTTGGCCGGTCATTGTCATTGCCGCGATTGCAATAAAAATTGAAGAAGGCCCGAGAGCTCCCATTTTGTTCCGGCAAACTCGTGTTGGAGAGCGTGGTAAGCAGTTTGAGCTTCTCAAAATGAGAAGCATGGTGACAAATGCAGAGCAAGACGGCGAAGCAAAGTGGGCGGAGCCTAACGATTCCAGAGTGACGAAAGTTGGCGCCATTATTCGAAATACTCGAGTTGATGAGCTGCCGCAAATTTACAATGTGCTTCGCGGTGAAATGAGTTTTATAGGGCCGCGTCCAGAGCGCCCAGAATTCATAGTCACTTTTTCTGATCAAATTCCATTCTATGATTGCAGGCATTACGTGAAACCTGGCCTCATGGGTTGGGCTCAGTTGTGCTATCCATATGGTGCATCCACTGAGGATGCGGAAAACAAGTTACGCTATGATCTTTATTACGTTAAGAACCACGGTTTGATGTTGGACTTGCGTATTTTGGTGCAAACGATTGAGGTTGTGCTGATAGGCAAAGGTGTTCGATAAATACGCAGACAAAAAGTGCGCATTAATTTTGCACGAATACGCAGCTGTATGAACGAAATACTGGTCACTTTCCAACCCCAATAATACGGGCAAACTCGCTTTGCTTGTCTATACTGATGTAAGTGAACAACTTTGAGACCATTGAATGAACATCCGTTTACTGTTAGCTATTCTTCCTTTTTTCTTAATCTCCTGCGGGGGGCAGCAGGAAATTGTTGATGTCCCAGTAGAAGGTTTTAACTACTCGGAAGAGGAATATTTGATTGGTGTTGGCGATCAGCTGGACATTAGCGTCTGGAGAAATCCGGATTTGTCCGCGAAAGCGCCAGTCCGTCCCGATGGTCGAATTTCTGCGCCACTCGTGGGCGACATAGAAGCCGCTGGACTGACGCCTGAGACACTGGCTGAAGTTGTTAGTGAAAAATTGAGTCAATACATCAGAAACCCAAAGGTGACGGTCGTTGTCACCAATCCAAGTAGTTCCGATTATCAACAACGTGTGCGAATAACTGGCGCCGTTGAAGACCCTGTGTCTTTGCCTTTTCGAGACGGTATGACAGTGCTTGATATAGTGCTAGAAGCGGGAGGCACCACACAATTTGCAGTGCCAAATAAAACCAAGCTGTTTAGGAAAGTAAATGGTGAGACGAAAGTCTATCCAATATACTTGGACGATATTTTAAAGAAAGGTCGGGTAAGTACCAATTACCCACTGAGCCCTTCCGATATTATAACTGTTCCAGAGCGCGCGCTTTGATCGTTATCAACGCCTTTAGTTTTACGATGCTGATTTAGAAGTTGGGCAACTAATGCACTCAAACGTAATTGAAGATCGTGTTAAAGCGGTACTGAGAGAATTGCATCTCAGGAAAACCGTTATATGCATTGTCGCGACAATCATTAGTTTGGTTGTGTTGGTGATCGGTATTTTCATTCCAAAGCAGTACGAGACATCCGCAGTTTTGTTTGCCGATTTCAAGAACGTGATTAAGCCCTTGTTGGAAAATCAAACGTCAATGACCGAGATTAATCAGGCTCAAGTTGCGAAGAAGGCGATTGGCACTCGCAGAGTAATGGAAGAGGTGGCCAAAACGGCCGGGATTATTACCGACGATCAATCTCCGTTTGCGCAGGCGCGTATATTGGCCCAGCTTCGTGAAAAAGTACAAATAGAAAGCAAAGGCTCAAGTTATCTGGAAATTTCGTTTAAGCATCATAGTCAAGACACCTCCTTTCAGGTGGTTGATGAACTGGTTAGAGTGTTCATTCGTGAGAGTGCTGAAGCAAAACGCAGGGAAAGTAGTGAGGCGTTCAACTTCATTGAAGGCCAGGTAAAAGAGTACAAAAAACAGTTATTGCTGGCTGAAGGCAAGCTAAAGGATTTCCAAATAGCGAACAAAGATGGTACGCGCGAGACCGTAGAGGCCCAAATCTCTAAATTACGTGCCGACATTGAGAAGCTGAAGCTGGATATTGATGATGCGCGCACCAGAAAGAGATCAATTGCACGCCAGCTTGATGCTGAGGGTAAATACGTTGCTCGACGTCATAAGTCAGATGAGGTACGTGAACGTTTGGGCGATGCAAAGCGTAGACTTGATGCTCTGCTGCTTACCTACACTGATACACACCCAGACGTATTAAGTCTGCAGACCCAGATAAGCGAGATGGAAAGCTCCCTATTAGAGAATGAAGTGCAAGGACTTTCTACCTTAAGTTCGTCAAATGGCAAGCAGTCCTTGGTCAACCCGTTATATGAAGAGCTTAGAAAGCAGTTTGCAGAAGCTGAAGTGGATTTAAAGGCGGCCGATCGCAGGAAAAACGCAACAGAACGCCTTTTGCAAGAAGAATACAATAGGCTAGAGCGCATAGTGGGTCGTGGAACCGAGCTCCAGGAGTTAAGTAGAGATTATGATGTCACAAAAAAGATATATGAGGATTTGCTGAACAAAAAGGAACAGGCAAGAATGTCAATGACCCTGGATTTGGCTGGTCAAGGGGTATCGTACAAGGTACAGGCGCCGGCGGAATATCCGCTTCTGCCATCGGGACTGCGATTAGTTCACTTTCTGTTTCTTGGGCCAATAATAGGCTTATTGATTCCAATGGGATTGTTGTATGTATTTATCGAGATCGATCCTAGAATACGCATTGCCGGTGCAATTGAAGAAAAGCTCAAGCTACCATTGCTGGCTGTGATACCGCACGTTAACACGCCTATAAAACATCGAATTATTCGACCCGACGTAATACCGTTGATAGCTATGGTCTTGCTAGTAATAGTCGCTTACGTTTCGACAGCAATTTACTTTCTTGTCAGCTAACGAATTAGATTAATTGTAATGGAATCAAATAAGAGAGTAACTCAAGGCAATCTGGTCGCTGTTGATCGAAGTAATCCGCCGATGCCCGATGAGTCGATCAAGAAGATGGCAGAGATAAGAAGTCTCGACCAGAATGATCTTCAGCGACAAAAAATTATTTATGCTGGTACAACCGATCGTGCCCTGCTGGATGCATTCAGAAGCCTGCGCACACGCTTGGTGCAGCAGAGCAAGGGAAAGAATTTTGTAGTTCTTGTGTCGTCCGCCGCCAGGCGTGGTGGTGGGAGTTTTGTTAGTCTTAACCTCGCAGCCGCGTTTGCGCTTGATTCAAGCAAAACTTCCTTGATAGTAGATTGCAATATTCTTGATCCGCACTTGGACTCTATGCTCAGTATTCCGCCTGATTATGGTCTAACTGATTATCTACTGAAGCCAGATATTTCGATGGATGACATTATCTACTCATCAGGAATCCCTAGACTTCGTATTATTCCAGCAGGTGCCAGATCGGAATTGGGTGCGGAGCTATTTTCATCTGGAAGAATGGCCAATCTCGTGAGAGGGCTACAGGAACGTTATGAAGACCGTTTTATCATTCTTGATGCGCCATCAATAGACGCAAATGCTGAAATCAGAATTCTCTCCGAGCATTGCGACCAATCTTTGTTGGTAGTACCTTATGGCCGAGTTACTCAGGCTCAGATCCTCGGTGGCATTGAGGTACTGGGCGTTGACAAATTTTCCGGTGTTATATTCAACGACTAGCAAGCAGTCAGGGTGAGTTGGTCGCCTAACTGTCGCCTTTTGCCATATTGGACAAGGAGATAAGTGGTTAGTGGCTTAGGAAGCTCTTAGCCACGCCTGAAAAGTCAGAATGTTCCAAAGATGATATTGCCAATCCCTAGTACCGGATAAGTGTTCGTTCCACAGCGCTGTGATCTTAGCGGGTTCCAGAAGACCTTCGGCTTTCAATTTGTCTGGTTGAATTAAATCTTCTGCCCAATCGCGCAGTTCGTTTCGAAGCCACGAACCAATCGGAACACCAAACCCCATTTTCGGGCGTTCAACCAGCTCTCTTGGTACGTAGTCATACAGAATATCCTTCAAAATCAGCTTGCCGTGACCATTCTCATGTTTCCATTTGGGAGGTATTCGCCAACACAGTTCCACCAGCTTGTGATCAAGAAATGGCGCTCTGGTTTCAAGGCCTAGTGCCATTGCTGCTCGATCGACTTTGACGAGGATGTCATCTGGCAAGTACGCATTCATATCTGCGAACGCCATTTTGTGGTGGAAATCAGTATCCCAGTCCCAGGACTCATGTGGGTCGTATGAAGATGGCCAGTTATCTGTATTCAGGGTTACGGCATTGTCTTGTTCAATGAAGGACACAATATGCCGGTAAAGCGCTTGCTCATCGGCCGAGTCGAGTAACACGGTCAGCTTCATCAACTTGTCATACATACTCGAAGTACGCAGATCTTTGGGCAGCAGAGATTCCGCTGCTCCTGACAGTGCCATTACCCAACTCTTTGGAGACCTATTGATAATTTCTACCAAATATCGTCTAGCGATCAGTGGCAGCTTTTGCAGTTTCTTCAGTATTCTGTTGGAAAGGAAGTAGCGGTGGTATCCAATAAACAACTCATCGCCTGCATCGCCACTGAGTGCGACTGTGACGCCTTGTTTCGCAACTTTTGAGACAAGAAAAGTGGGTATCTGAGATACATCGGCAAATGGTTCATCATAAATTTGCGGTAAATCGGGAATAACATCACGGGCTTTATCAGCGCTCAAATACAACTCTTCGTGTGCTGTGCCTAAATGCTTGGCGACGCTTTTAGCGTGCTCTGCTTCGTTAAATTCTTTTTCATGAAACCCTATGGTAAACGTTTTGACCTTCTGTGAGCTTAAGCTCTGCATGATCCCAACGACAACACTGGAATCGACTCCGCCAGAAAGAAATGCACCTAAGGGAACATCTGCGCAAGACTGCAAACTGATTGACTGTATTAGTTGGGAATGTATAGACTCGCGCGCTTCTTGATAATCGCTAAATGGGTTTGCAAGCCCGCTACGTGCCGCATCATGCAAAGACCAGTAGGGGGCCTCAGACACATCAAAGCCAATTTCCTTCCTTGAGATTTTGACAATCTTTCCAGGACGTACCTTTTTGACGCCTGCGTAGATCGAGTTAGGTGCCGCAATGTATCCAAGTTGTAAAAGCTGCGTCAGTGAGCGCTGGTCTATATCAGCTGACCAACCGGGAAAGGACTTGATTGCATTCAGTTCCGAACCAAACACTGCCCGGGAATCAGAAATGTCGTAATAGAGAGGTTTCTCACCCATTCGATCCCGAATCAGATAGAGTGTGGATTCTTCTGTGCACCACAACGCGATCGCAAACATTCCCACGAGTGATTGTATGGTTGCTTGTATGCCGTATTCGTCCAAGTGCGCTAGCAGAACCTCGGTATCAGACCCTCCTCGGAATACATATCCTCTCGATATCAAGTCTTTTCGCAATACTGAGTGATTATAAATTTCTCCATTGAATACTATTCGATACCTCTTCGAATGCGAGTCCATGGGTTGATGTCCAGCCGGCGATAGATCTATCACGCTCAATCTGCGGTGACAAAAGCCCACACCCGTAATAGCATCGAAAACCAAACCATGGTCATCAGGACCGCGGTGAGCGATTGCCGCACCCATATCCCTAAGTGCGTTGCTTGCGCTCTGCTCGGAAAACTGTGAGCTGATAAATCCTGCAATTCCGCACATGCTAAATGCTCTCGTTTGACGTGTTGTGTGACCATACTTCGATGTATCTGGCCATATTTTTATCCAGATCGAATCTGCTCCGCAGAGTTTCATGGGCAGCATTAATCAATTCTGATTCTCGAACCTCGCCAGAAAATACTCGATCAATGCAATTGACGGCAGCAGCGATGTCATGCTGATCAACAATAAACCCGTTCTTTTCCGTTTCAACTAATTCTTCTATTCCAGCGGTGTCAGTTGTCACGCACACGGTACTGCAAAGCATTGCTTCCTTTACGACATTCGGTAAGCGCTCTGCGTCCAGCCATGACATCAATAACATAACATGTTGCTGATGCAGCAATTCAAAAAGTACGTTGTGACTCAAATGTCCAAGCAAAGTGACATTTCCTGCAAGCTCCAATTCCTGAATTTGGCTTCGCAGCAGTTTTTCGAGTGGCCCACTGCCAGCGATGGTCAGGTGCACCTGTGGCCAATCATCACGTAAGCGCTGCACCACCGCAAGGCAATCTTCAACGCCCTTTTCTGGAATCAATCGACCTGCAGTCACGACAGAGAAGCGCTTCTTCTCCGGCCGTCCGCCTATATCTCTATACCGGTCGATGCCACGGTACACTACAGACAGTTCCTTATTGGTGATGCCAAGGCTGCGAATATCAGGCACATTGACGCGAGCATGGGTGAATAGGTGATGCGCCCTGTTGGCGACATGCACACTTCCTGGATACTGAACCAATAGATCGTAAGAACCGAGGAACATCGTAACTTTGATTTTCGGGGCAAATCTTTGCACCAGTGCGCCGACTATGGAGGGATAGTGACCCCAGAATATATGCAGTACTTCGGTTTTTCTTTGAGCTATTTCCAGGTAGATCTCCACGCTTCTAGGAATCAGTGACAAGGTCTTCAGGACATGTACTGGCTTACAGATTTTGCATTGGAACATCCAGTAGAAAATATAGCAGTGCAACAGAGGGTGACGAACTATTCTGTAAATACTCAAAAGAAAGGTAACATAGGTAAGGTGCGTTACCTTAAGGCTCTCCAAGCCCCAATTTTGTAAATAGACTAGCGCCTCGCCAATTGCAGGGCGCAGATTGCGAACTTCGACGTCAACACCCTGGCGGACCAATGACCTTACATCGTTACCGGCGAAAGTCTCTGATGGACAGGGAAACTCCGTAGCAATCACATCCAGCTTCATACAAGCACCCATACCCAAAACGAAATGCCAAGTCTATTGCCATCAATACCCATTGCCCCTGACTCAACTATCTATTCAGTGTAGTTGATACTGGATGCGTCGATGGCGTTATTGAATACAAAACTATGAGTTCATTAAACAACCTCGTTAGTTTTTTCAGCGAACTCAATGAACCGTTTATGAGCAATAATCCAGCATACGCTTCGCCTTTGTAACATCGCTAGAAATGGCGTGCATTGAGCCTGGAGTGCTAGTAAATCCGAAGTTTACGGTCTTACACATTGCGGAAAATAATACTTGAATAACTGGCGAATGCACTGCACCTCGCCTAAATTTAGATTAGAGCTGCAGTTTGTGTCCAAAACGATACCAATGAACTATTGCTCGTGCAGCGTGTTCAATCAGTGGTGGAGATATGAAGTTACTAAGCCAAAGAATAGTCATTCCTAGGTCGATAAGTTCTTGCTTGCTTGGTTCATTTTTAATGAGCGCGGCAATGTCGAATCAAGCTCTCGAATTTGGTGCTCAGCTTGGTGTCAGCTACGAGTCCAGTGATAACATCGAGTTACTGCCTGAAGAAAATGCGACGTCTGATGACCTTCGCGAATTACGTCTCAATCTTGTGCTCGATGGCGAAGCCAACGTTTATGAGCTTGACATGGATTATTTCTTAATCGGTCGAGATTATAAAGACGATAACCTGGCAGACAATAATCTGGTATCTGGTCGCGCGCTCATCAAATGGACGCCGTTACCGCGCAGATTCAGCTGGGACATCATGCATCTGCGCAGCGAATCAACAACGAATACTCAGTTCGAACCGACGCCTGAGAATGATGAAACGAGAAACGTATTTGCAACCGGACCCGACCTTACCATTGCACTTGGTGGCTCCAGTGATCTTATCTTTGGCATGCGATACACGGAAATAGAATTCGAGCGCAGTACAGAATCGAACAATAACCGCCTGGGAGCGTCAATTGAATGGGCGCGGGAATTGTCACCCGTGAGTCAGCTTTCGGCTCGTATTCGACACCAAGATGTAGATTATGACATTGGCTTTGAGCAAGAATTCTCCCAAATAACCGCTGAATATGAGGCGACGCTACGTCGATCCAGTTACTCAATACGTCTTGGCTACAATAAGGCCGAAACTGTTTTGGGGGATGACGTATCTGCCCCGCTGGTAAGGCTACAGGGCATCATTTCAATTTATGAAAACCCTCTGACACTGATTTACACCAGAGAGCTTACCGACACTTCACTGGGGCTCATTGAAACTACCATCGAATCCGAGACTTTTTCCCTTGAAGATGGTGCCGGTCAGAATTTTGAGGAAATTGATGTCTTACTGCAGCAAAATGCGTTGATAAGCTATGAAATGGATAATTTCTGCAATTCCTGCTCGCTTCGTTTATCCGCTGCGTATGATAAGCTGGATTACGAAACGCTATTGCGCGACGAAGAATCTTTTGGCCCAAACATCGAGTTTCGTTACGCGTTTTCCCCACGTATCGATATCGGCCTGAGCGCGCAATACTTAGAACGCAGATTTCCAGATCTGGAGCCATCAAGAGAAGATGAGCAATCTTTTTATGGAGTGGATGTTGCTTACAATCGCTGGCGAAATATCGATTTAGCATTCGGAGTCGTTAAGCAGGATCGAACAAGCAACTTACCTGGCTTCGATTTTGAGGAGACCCGATTTGTGTTCAGTATTTTTTGGTCTTTCGGATCCGCAGCTTTCTAGAGTACTTCAAGCAATAGACACGCTTAATTAGACCATTGAGCGGCCATATCTGACATACAGCGCTTTAAGTCTAACAGGTCGCTGTTGCCAACCATCATTCTTTGCAGCTCAAAGGGATCCGATTCGTGACTGTTAAACGCTCGACAACTGCTCGCGGCGTATTCGTAGTTGGCGTCGCGAACGGCTTTTTTAACCGAATCTGACATTTTCCCGCTAGGGTATGCGAAGCCTGTTATCTGAGTGTTCAGCTGGTCTTCGAAAAACGACTTTGGCTCCATTAGCTCGCGTTTCAGCTCCTGAGCTGACAGTAAGGTCAGATCATGATGGTCTATGCTATGCCCGCCAATTTCGACACCAGCCTTGTGTACTTTTTTGATTTCGTCCAGATTCATCCGCGGAGCCCAACTTGTCGGCGCTGTTGCCCCAAGACTACACTCCAATTTATTGATTGCGGCAAAACAATCGGCTTTCGTTTGCTTCCATAGTTCCGACAGCAGATATCTAAGACTATTGCCTCTGTTACTGGGTCGCAAGCAAAGTTGACCATCCAATGAAGCCAACTCAAGTTCGCTCAAATTGAGGGTGTGGGTATTGGTATTGGCTATTGCGTAAACGACACGATCCCACCAGTAAAGCTCATTATGATTGATCAGGTTTCCGGTTGCTATATAGATGGTGGACGGTACATTGAACTCTTGAAGTATTGGCAGCGCGATTTCCAGGAAGTCGAGATAACCATCGTCGAAGTTGATAGAAACCAATGGTTCCGTAATAGGTTCCTGATCTCTGATTTTCTGAATACCTGCGCTCATAGGTATAATACGAAAAGTATCGTTTATAAACTTGATATGTTGGTAAAAGTTATCCTTTGAGACGCACATTTCCAGATTATACGGATCCATTGATAAATCGGCTATTACACGGTGATAGGTAATGATTATCCAGCAACCATTTTCGCGTAAGCGATTCAACTGTCGTTTATTCGCGCCGGAGTATTCAAAAAACGGATTTATGACGCGCTTGGCGAGCTGCTTGGCACCTTGCGTAAGTTGGAATGTCATCTAACGTTACACCTATATAGCATCAATGTTCTTTCTCAGCCATAATTCCAGGATGATGAGCATCCATAGTTCTGCAGAGTAGTCCCAAGCCCCTTTATCATGCCGGCTGACTAACTGGTTTATGAATTTATGATTAAAGTAGCCGCGTTGTGACGCAGTGGGTGACAGTAGCACGTCGTGGACAAGCGCCCTGAAATTCTCTTGCTCCCGAAACCACACCGATACGGGTAAACCAAATCCTTGCTTTTTCTTCTGCAATATTTGTGGGGGTAGAATATTTGCTACCGATTTTCTAAACAAATATCGCTTCTGAGTACCATTCAGTTTAAAACGAGAAGGTAATTTGCAAGTAAACTCGATGAGCGATTTGCTTAGATACGGATAGAAAACAGATACACCTGCCGCCTTGGCCGTTTTGTTAACCTTCATCAGATCGTTATCCGCTATGGCCATTTGTAAATCAATGTACATGAGACGGTTTAGATCTGTACTAGCCTCACATTCATTAAAATGCTGACTCACCAATTCCAGAGAAGTATCTCGCTTGGCCAGTGATTGGAAGGGCTTAGTGAGAAAATCTTCATAGAAGTCAGAAGCAAAAGAATCATCAACATAGAATCGCTCCGGGTTTGGTAAAGACCCTCGTGATACAAAATTATTTACTCGATTAATGAATCTAAGGTCTAGTGGAGCAAGGCTTGATGACGCCACTTGAAACATCTTTTTTATAGATTCTGGCAGCGAATAGAAGCGCTGGAATATTGCGTCTTTTGCGTAGCGCTCGTTTCCACCAAACACCTCATCGCCACCGTCACCAGCAACCAGAGTAAATACATCATTTTGAGCCGCTAGTGCCGCACAAAAAAAGGTTGGTATGGCGGAAGAGTTACCAAACGGTTCGTCATAGATGTCAACTAATTTTCCAATGCATTCGAAGGCTTCGTTGGCGCTGACTTTTTTGTCAAACCCTTTGGCCGAAAACGCTTTAGCCGCAATCCTTGCGTACGGCAGCTCATCATATCCTTGTTCGGAAAATCCAATTGAGAAGGTATTGACTGTGGCATTCCTGTCCTGGGCCGACAACACCGCAGAAACGGTAGAGCTGTCATTGCCCCCACTGAGAAAACTGCCCCAGTTGTGACCATTTGGCCGGAGGTTCTCAATTGCTTCAACAATGTGTGTTCGAAGCGCTATTTCCGCTTCATGCTCATCCATGCCAAGTGATTCCGTGTACTTCGGGCGCCAATGACGAACTGTAAGGGCGCCTTGCGATGCATTAAATCGCAGCACACTTGCTGGAGGCAGTTTGCGAATATTCTTGTAGATTGTGTGCGGTGTTGGAACATACGAGAAATTCAAGTAATGATAAACGGCTAAATCATCCACATCTGTGAGTTTTAAAAACTTAGCCAGAAGTCTGCAGTCTGAGGAGCAGGTCAGTCCGCCAGCGGATTCGGCATAGTAAACAGGGAAACTACGCAAATAATCCGTACATAGAGTTAGTTCGTTGGTCGCACGATCGTAAGTGGCGGTGAGAAAGTTCCCCGCAGGTGTCTCCAGGCCCGGCAAGCTGGTTTTATAGAGGTTTTCGCTAACACTGGAATGACACAGATCAACAGCCGCGATATCAGTTAGATGATATAGGCCTATTTGTATTCCGCTAGCCGATTCTGTCAACCTTGCACCGCCAATGCAGGCGGCAGAAAACGATTCGATCTGAATCGTACGAGGTGGTGAACATTTACTGTTTGAATACACCGTTGGCCAACGCAGATCGTTGCATTGATTAATCAGTCGTTCGGGGTTTGAAGACAAACAGAGTATAAAGTCTCCTAACTGCTCATTCATAGTCGCTCCCCGTTCCTAAGTTTCTTGTCAGTATCTCGATAGTGCTGCATGAAACCGTCGGTCATAACTTCGACAGAAAAGCGCTCTTGTGCATCCTTCATTGCGTTATCGCCCAGTTGTTTCGTCCAGCTTGGTTCCTCAACTGCTCTTGCGATAAGTGTGCTCAACTGCTCATCGTTGTCGGAATCGAATAGCACACCGGTACGATCGTGACGAATGAGTTCTCTATTACTTGGAATATTGGAAGCCATAACAAGGCGAGCGTTAATCATTCCCTCTAACACAGTATTGGACAGACCCTCATTCCATGAAGGTAACACAATAAAGTTTGATAGTTGCATAAGAGCATGCGCGTCATCTCTCTCACCGAGAAGATGCACGTTTTCAGCCAAATCCAGACGTCTTATTTCATCTTCAATCGTCTGTCGCTCTGGCCCGTCGCCTGCTATTAAGAATTTTAGTTTATGACCTTGCACAAATACTCTTTTCAGAGCTCGAAGAATGCAAGGTATATTCTTGAGTTCTACCAAGCGCCCAACAAAAAGACCAATAATGTGTTTGCCATCGTTTACATCAACTGGCAATGGCCCAAGTTCCTGGTTCTGGCTTACCACTCCATTGTAGATAATACTCAGCTTACCCTTTAGGCCAGGCACATATTTCGCCGTGTGATCGCTTCCTGCCGCGGAGTTGGCAACAACACTGTCCGACAGAAGTGTGACAAATCGTTTTACCATCCATTCAGATCTCGAATACCACTCATGCGTTGCTCTGATAGACGTATGATAAGTGGCTCTTTTGCAAAATATCTGAGCAATTCCACACCAGAGTTCGGCGGTTAGTGAGAAGCAATGAATATGGTCTACCTCTAATTTCTTGAAGAGTTTGATAAGTTTGTACGGCAGTGAGGGATCGATTTTGCGCGTCTTAGGCAGGTGAAAAACGGGTACTTGCGCTGACGCCAGTTCATCCAACAGATAGGAACCATTCCGGAAATACAAAAGTGCCGGTTCGAATAACGTACGATCGATGTTTGTGAGCAGATTGACCAGTTGGCGCTGGGTACCACCAACCTCCATTTCATCGGTTACCAGCAATAGTTTTATTTTTCGATTGGCCAAAGACGTGTCCTAAAAACGCTCAGTCGTTATTGATGTGTATTGGCGCAACTGCTTTATCAACACGCAGTGGAATAGAAACCAATCCTTCTTTGCTAGAGTATAGAACAGAAGGCACGATTTCGCGGTCATCGCGATTAGGCGTTTTATAGCGTTATTTACTGGTCAACGTGCGTACAAGCGCCTGCAATTTGATTGTCTACTGGCGCCACGATTCGACATTCGCGGGTATAGATTGGCAAGCTTGCTATACTCAGGATAGATTAATTCGCTAGTTTCTCCGATGTTCCATAAGCTCATTCTATTTGTATTGATATTCTATGTGCCAGAGCAGGCACACTTTCCTCAGAGCTTAGGTATTAGAGGATTAAATGTCTTCAATGTGCTTTTTCTTATTGGGCTCTTTAGCGCAATTTCGCAACCAAAATTGAGTGAAGCAGCACCCCCGCTACGAGGGCGGATTATTTTCTACTTTGCCATTATGGCGTTTGCCTTGTTTATCTCTCTATTCAAATCACCTCACATTGTTCAAGATGTGATTTTGTATAAAACGCTGGTTTTCTATGCCTGTCTGTACTTCCTGTTTTTTCGAGCTGCGCAAGACATTAAAACGGTACGTTATCTGATTGTTTGCGTTGCGTTTACGTATGGAATGATGACGCTTGAAATGATTCGAGAGGCCGCTGCGTTTGGCTTCGCGCCTAAGATTCGCCTGGTGGGTGCGTTTGGTATGGAAACAGGCAATCCGAACTATGCGGGGGCTTATTTCGCGGTTCTGATTCCGGTATTTGCGACATTCATGATGTATTACAAAGACGATAAACGGGTCAAGCTGATCGCCACTGGATTATTTTTCATGGGCATGATGTCCGCATTTTACACTGAGTCACGTCAGGCTTATGCGGCGATTTTGATCACTACGTTATTGCTTGCGGTGAGAAAAAGCATGATGTACTCCGTTATCATCGTAATTGCGGTGCTAAATTTTGCTCTATGGGCGCCGGAGTCGGTGGTGGAGAGAGTTGAAGGCACATCCGAAGTCAATGAGGAGACAGGCGAAGAGGTGCTTGAAGACAGTGCCGAGTCGCGATTCGTTATCTGGGGTGCAGCGTGGAATTTGATAAAGAGCAACCCTATTGGTATTGGCTACAATCAGTTCAAACTCGCGATCGACCCGTATATGCCGGCGTGGATAACTGCACGAGATGCTCACAGCTCTTATTTTCTGATCTGGACTGAGGCGGGTTGGATTGGCTTAATAGCGTTCTTGTCTTTGCTGTATGGATTTTATGCGGTGGGTTCCCGATTGTATCGTGCGGGAACTGAAACGAAAAATAATGAAGCCATATTGCTAGGCTTGGGTTTTTCTATGAGCGCAATAGCGGTTGCCTTATCAAATGTGACTAGTAGTACGTTCCAATCCGGGGAAGTGATGGCGAACTATTGGATAATGGCGGCATTGATATCTCGCTATGCGATTCTCATTGAAGAAGGCTATCGGGTCAATGATGAGCGCGAAGAGACATCTGATGATGAATCCGGCAACGTACTAGGGGTTAATCACAGGCTTGATCAGCTAAGGCGCGATAAGGCGACTGTTCGACGCTTTAATGACTCAGCCTAAGACAAGCTCTAATGGTACCCAAGCTACTAAAAAGCGCGTCTAAATACTCTCTTGCCAATCTTCTGGTTGTCTTATCAGGTTTAATATCTTTCCCGATACTAACGCGCAGTTTTAGTGTCGAGGACTATGGCACAATAAGTCTAATCAACGTCTTTGTAACGTTTTGGATCGCGATATCAAAAGCGGGTATGCAGCATGCAATTACTCGTTTTTATAGTGAATGCAGAGAAGAAGCTCGATTGGGCAATTTTTTCTCTACTGCAATCCTAGGACTATTTGCGATAAGTATCTCAGTGGTTGTAGCGCTTGTTCTGGCGTATTTGATATCAGAATCTGTCAATAGTTATTTCAACAATAGCTTGGCAATGAGTATTGGGCTGTTGCTGGTGCTTGGATGTCTGGTGACGGTGCAATCCTTATCGTCAGGCATGTTGAACATTTTTTTGGCTATGGAGCGTAGTAACGCTTACAGCGCCTTGCAAGTCCTTGCAAAGTACATGGTTCTGGTTGCGATCGTAATCACCGTGCTGTTCATTGACGCCAATATAGAGTACTTTTTCATGGCAATGCTCGTCGGTGAGTTATTGGCTTTTGTTTTTGTGGTCAAAGTATTCAGCTCTGAGAGTCACTCAGCTGTAAGCATTGCCGCGTTTGATGCGCATTTATTCAAGGCGATGGCATTGTACAGTTTGCCAATGCTTGGCTACGAAGTCACAACGATCATTCATATTCTCGCAGATCGATTGATTTTGGATCTTCTGATGGGTAAAACCGTTGTTGGCCTATACTCCGCTGCCTACAATGTTGCTGAGATGTTTAACACGCTGATAGCTGTGTCGCTGAGCGTGGCGGTCCAGCCCGCTTATTTCAAGCTGTGGGCAACTTCAGGTAAAGAAGCGACGTTGTATTTTCTTAATCGCGTTGTCTATTTTTACATACTGCTAATACCTGCCGTTGTGTGGGGTGTTATCGCCATCAGCGAAGACCTTTTAGTGTTGTTGACCACTGATAAATACATCGAAGGAGCAGTAATTTTTCCTTTTGTGGTTGCCAGCGGTATGATCAATGCGACTGCATTGATTTACGCCGCTGGTATCTATATATACAAGCGAACCATGCAGCTTTTTGTGCCGGTTCTTATTTGCAGCATCCTAAATCTCGTACTTAATTTCCTACTGATCCCGGAGTTTGGGATTAGGGGTGCGGCGGGAGCTACCTTGATCAGTATGTCTCTGCTGGGTATCACGATGTTCTTAAAAGGTCGCGCTACGCTAAGGCTGGATTTTCCAATAGGCCATCTACTGAAGTGTGTTACCGCAGCCTCGGCAATGGGACTTGTAGTGCAACAACTCTCACTGGGTTCGCCAGCGTTAAATATTATTGCAAAGGTTTTTGTGGGAGTGTCGTTGTACGGTTTAATTGCACTGGTGATAGACAAAGAGGTGCGTCAGTTGGCAGGGCCTTTTTGGCGAAAAGTAGTTTCTTCAGTGTCTAACTGAAAAACGCTTCGATTTTTATTCTTCGATAAAAGGCAACTTCCTAACGCCTCTTTAAAGCTAATTGTGTATTCAGCTTATGCCGCAGGCTTTTTTAGTCGTGAATAAAGTGCTTTAGCGGCGTCCAGCGATTGCGCTGCAAAGGGCTTGAGGTGGTAGTCGTACTCTGGCGTAATGCTTACAATATTTTTGCTGAAGCCGCTCTTATACAGATTGATCGAATTTTCGTCGCCCTGTTCCAGCCAGTAGCCACACAAATCGTATTTTTTGTAGCCTTGTGCCTTGGCCCACATCAAAGACTCCCAATCTGCAAAATGCGCCATTGGAATTTTTCGATGCTCGCCTCTGTCGCTGTAAACGCCCCATTCTGCCGCCAGCCGGTCCTGATAGGAAAGCATAATGTTGCCACCCAGTTGGGTGCCGTCCAGCGATATGACGCAAACAATGACTTTACCTACATCAGTGCCGTGATGGATGTAGTCGGCTGCAGCGCTGTCTATCGCCAATAAGCCTCGTTTTGCCGCCATAACATTGTACTGCGCTATCAAGGCGTCGACTTTCGAGCGATCTGGCCGAATCTCAAACGTCATGTCCGATCGACCTGCACGATTAAGAAGGTTTCTAAAACTTTTGCGAATCGAACTTCGAATTTCTTGTTCCGTTCGTTCCAGGTCTATTACGATTGTATTCTTATAGAAATATCTTGTAGCCTCAATTTTTTTCCATTTTTTATCCAGTAGATACCCGTCTAACTTCTCAATAGTCTGTTCAGATTCTGAATACGGACTTATTTCAATCAATACACCGTCTTTTTTTAGGAAGTCACACAAATGGTCGATATGGTCGCACAGTGCGGTGTCGGAAACAGCTGCAGGACCTCGTTCTACCCTGAATATATTACCGAGTCGCATAGGTAGGGACTTTTTATGGACTATCGACCGCGCTACCAGATGCTCGCCATCGAATGATGCTGTAACAAAATGGTTAGAGGTATGTTTGTCGTACCAATCAGCAGTCTGCAGGTAATGGAACTTGCCTTCCTGAGCCTCAGGAAAAATAAAGTTGTCGGGCAATTGTCCACTGGAGTGCACTAAAAAGCGGTGTTGATTCATTGCGTATTTTCCAGACATCGTCTTTGAGTATAGACAGTATGCAATGCGTGGACCAGTTCGCTTGGTAAGCGTACTAGATCGTAAAATTGTGAAACGACGACAGGCGGTCGAACTATTGGTATCAAAGCTAGCCTAAGCTTGAAAGACGTTGAGTTATACTATGTCTTAACCTAGCGTTGATGTGCGCTTGGTCATGCCGTTGCTAAATGTTGCTGATTGGAATTGGTCACAGTGACGAATAGAAAGATTAGCAGCTTTCGTAGTCAAATTTGTATCATGATATTTCTTATAGACTGGTATGCGATTGCTACCCAAGGATACGAGCATTGCCGCATTATTTGAGATGCTGACTGATTTACTAAAACTAGGCCGATTGCTAAATGAAAAAGATATTTATGATTACCGAGAGCGGATACCCGGTGGTCGGCGGCGGTGGCTTGGAAAATCAGATTACAACCATATCTTCGGGTTTGTTGAAGCGTGGCATTAAAGTGCGTGTAATAGCGCCGATAAGTAATTTCTCGCCAAACAAGATAGTCGATGAACATGAAGGCATAGAGATTTATCGAATCTCGTACCCCCAAATTAGAGTGATTGGCACCGTCGTTTTCCTGCTTTCGCTGGCGTTGCATCTGTTAAGGAACAGAAGTGAGTACATTGCGTTGCATTGCCAGGGCGCACATAACACGGCCGCAATAGGCTGCTTGATTGGTCGACTCGTTGGCAAGCCGGTGGTGGTTAAGTTAACGGGCTGGTGGGAAATCGAGTATGGGATTTTAAAAAGCGATGGTATCAATCTGCATATTCGTTTTCTGCGCTGGGCCACGAAAAAGGCTACTTACTATCAAACGATTAGTGGCCATCTAGCGCGTTTATTGGAGGAAAGAGGCTATTCAAAGGCCAAGATAATTCGATTACCGAATGCTGTAGACACGGCACGATTCGATCTCGATGCCGGCGATAGTGCAAATTCATTGCATTCGCAATACGACTTTAAGCTAATTGGCCTGTTTACCGGCCGGTTGGTGCCGGAGAAAGGCCTTAACCTGCTCATTGATGCCTGGGTGGAAGCTTTTGGTCCGGATGAAGACTCTGCATTGCTGATAGTGGGCGAGGGAGATTTGGATGAAGCCTTGCAGGAAAAGATCAATGATCATAACCGCCAGCATCAAATATTCCTGACGGGTTCAACCGCTGATGTACAACCCTATCTTGCTATTGCTGACTACGGTCTGCTGACCTCGTTCAATGAAGGGTTGTCGAACACACTGTTGGAGTTCATGTCGAACGGCTTGCCCGTTATTGGCTCTAGGATCAGCGGAACAGAGGATGTAATTAAGCATGGTGAAAATGGTTGGCTTTATACAAGTGTTGAGGTTCAGGAACTCACCAAAAGTTTGTTGGAGCTTAAGAGTAAAAGCAAACAAGAGTTACAGAAAATGGGTCACGCCGGACGTGCATTTATTACGGAGTACGCGGGAGTGGGCTCGGTGGCAGAACGGCTAGCTAGCCTTTATGAATCCACGAACGAACCCACACAGTAAGTAAACTGAGTACCTAGAAACCCAGAACTACCGCCGCTGGCGAAAATTACAGCCAACGAATATACTCGTATTATCAATATAGTAAAGATTCAGCGGTGAACGGCGCTAGCGTTTCTCCTGGCGTGTGTGGCCGCTGTCATAATAATACTGGGCTGATGAAAAATACATTCACCAAAATTGCCAAATTCTGCCGACAAATAGTCTATGAAGAGTCTGAGGACATTGTCTTTCGAAAAGATCTATCGAACTACGATTACGTTCTTAAAAACAAAGGGCTGAGCTGTATTGATGCAAATGCCGACAATTTGAAACAGTTTCTGCAGGACAAACCAAAGTTATGGAGGCAGTTGTACATCACCCAAAGCTATTTGGCGAATGGCTACCATGGCATTCTGCTTATTCTCGACGAAACCGTTATTGGTTACGTGTGGTGGGCTAGGTATTCGCCGAGCAAACCCGAGTTTTGTCACCCGCATTTGAAGCAATTTGATCTTCAGTTGACCGAAACGGACGCGTGGGGTTTCGACCTGTTTATATTGCCGGAGTATCGCGGTGGTGGTATGTCTACAGATGTGCTTTACCTCTTGTTAGAGCATATAAGAAGTCACGGATGCCGTTTTTCCTGGGGTTGTGCCCAGAAGGAGAACCTGCCCGCGCTATGGGTTCATAAGCTGCACAGGTTTGAGAAAGTTAAATCGGTACGCTCCATAATATATTTCCGCGTTTTACTGTATTGTGATATAGACGGTGGGTGTTGGTTTGCTAAAAACAGCCTTTTTTTTGGCAAGCAGCGTTTTGACTATCGATTCTTATTTTGACATCAGTTCGCCAATTGCATAGCTGGGGAAGCCCATCACGCCCGACCATGCTCGTGGGTTCTGCAATTCCCAATTATTCGAATGCTCATCAGTCAGCCAGCCAATAACCTCTTTGGTTAGTTGACTGTGATCTGAATGGGTATTGATCGATACCCAGGCCAGGCTGTTAACCCAGAACCAGCCGTAACTATTGAAATTTCTAAGCTCCGGCATTTCTCCTTCGACATCAGGAATAGGGTCATCGTCGTAGACCATCCACCACGCTCCCCCTTTCTTGATGAGTTGCTTGCTTACTACCTGATTGACGGCCGTTTCAATTGCTCGGCGAGTTCTTGCACGCAGCTTGGCTTCAAGCATATCGTTCTCAAGCGCAATAATAAGTCCTTCAATTGTTTGCGCGCTCCATACGGGTTGACCGCCACCTAGGCCACCCTCGATTTCTATGCCGTTGACAATGCTGGCAACTAAATGATTCGCAATTTTCTTGTATGAAGTGCCAGCTGGCATCGCTGTGAAGCCGGGTTCTGGCGTTGAGATATAGCGGGTGCCCTGTTCACCAAAGAGCACATGACCGTAGTAGAGATTTCTTAGTGCCCAGCCACTGATCCGGTCGTGTTTTGTTGTCCATTCAGTGCGTGTCAGTGCAAAGTATGCAGAGTTGTCTATCAGCATTCTTGCAATCTCCTTGGGCCACTGCTCGCCGGTCAAATGGCTATACAGTAGCAAGGAACGAGAGTGGTAATTAAATTCTGGAATCGCCGGTTGGCACCAGTGAGATTCATTCACCGGGCAAACCCCTTTTCGTAACCCGGCTCCAGACTGCTTTCTTAAGTATGGGTGAAATTTGGCAATCTTTATGTCCATTGCATTGCGCACTGCGGCACGGGCGCGGTCCCATAGACGCACATCGCCGGTGTTCATCCAGCTTAACAGCAATCCTAACGTTAGGTCGTATTGCAGCGCACCCCAATCAACAACCGCCACATTGTCTTCATTGTGATATGACACTCCGATTTGATAATCGCCATGGTTTTTCCAACCCCAGTTTGCAGTTAGTCGATCAGAGTTGTGCATGATTTGCTGGCTGCGCTTCAGTAAGTCCAGGTATTGCCGATTCTCAAAAATTTTTCCATCCATCGCTAGCCACCAATTCGGCCAACTGGGCGTTGGCGCTCTGTCGCTTAGGCGTTGCAATTCTTGGGCTGGCAAAGTTTCATTGTTAAAAGACAGGGCGAAGTCAATGGTCAGTCCAGCACCTCCGTAAAGATAGGTCGGTTCATTAATGGCAGTCCATGAAATTTGACGGTCTCTTGCTTCCGCCTTAATAGGGTATTTCTTCCAAAAATCCTTGATGTTGAGGGCAAATTGCTGCGATTCCAGTACGGCATCCGGCATGCGTCTTGCGGTGATTTTCTTGCTTTTTGATCCCGTGGGTTTTACGTTGAGCGCACTGAATACTGTTCTATCGCCGTCTTCTCGTCCTGTGCTTAATACTTCAACGTAATCATCGTAATCCATCGTGTAGATGCCATTGATACGGTTGCTTCTGTGCTGCTGATCAATGGTTTGAACGGTGGCGACGCGTTTCTTACCTTGGTTAGCATTAACAACTTGCGCGGTAACTCGGTCGTTTGAAGGGTAAGGGTAGGTTAGAGGTCTTTGTTGCAGCGTGAATTCCATTTCCCCATTCAGCCTTGGGTAAATCCTAACTGAACTTCTACCCTGATCAGCTGCATGAGAAATCTGGAAGAAATTGTCATCAAAGATTTCACCGTCCCAATACGCAGAGTCTGTTTTGGAATCCGCGATGATCAATGGATATACGTCGCCAACACCGCCTGAATACGCATTGATTTGCTCAATTTTTTTCTCTTGATGAATAGAGCCGGTGCTTATCGCAAATCGCCAATCTTTGATAATCCGCTTATGCCAAAATTCGCGATCCCATGAGCCTTCGCTAGGATGATCGTCATGGCGGTCAGTGATCGTGAAGGATATTTTTACCCCGGGTTGATCTGGAAAAAACTGGTAACGAGTTATAAACCATAGATTGTTCGGTCTTGAATACCAGCCTCGCAATTCTATCCAATGCTGATCACTGTTCGAATAGAATTCTGAGGGTTTACCAATACTGATCTGTTTGTTCTTAAAGGCGACACTCGAGGAGACACCCTCGATAATTGCAGATCCATTTTGATAAACTGTTAAGTCATACCGTTGCTTGGAGATGCACACATCCAGACCGGCGACTCGAACTGAGTAAGCCGCGCTACTCTCATCGATTGCAACGGGGGAGTCGGTTTGCTTGTTCGGAAGGCACTCTGCCAACGATATTGGCGCATTCAACAAGATGAATGCGCCTAGTATTACGTGCTTAGCCGCCAGTCGCATATACTTTAAATCCAGGTGCGTAGCGCAACGCCAGATTTTTCGGAAGCACTGTATTGAGCATCTGGTTGGCAAATTTCAATAAGCCTCCTCTGCCGTCACCGCCAAAGTAAGCGCGAATTTTGGTTTTACAGCCCAAAGTATTTAGCGAAGCCGCTAATACTCTTGGGTCGATCAAATTCTCCATGAACTGCCCTGCGTTTGGTTCTACAGGGCACTTTCTAGGATCAAACACTGAGTCGGGCTTTTCACCATTCTCTATAAATCGTTTAGCCGCGGCCTCTATTTCGCTGCGACAGAAATAACACGTTAGCCTTGCGAGCTCCTCTGCGCTCTCGTCGGAAAGTTCCGGACAGGCTTCTTGTAAGATTTGCTTACGGCTTTCGACATAGGGTAAACGTACAGTATGGCCATGCACATCGCCCTTTGGTCCATTTTCAAAGCGCCGCCAAATCTCGAGGTTTTCGGCAATTATTTTCGCGTTGGCCCCATTATTATCATCGGCGATGACATAGGTTCCTCCTGGTTTTAATACTCTCACTGCTTCTGAGACCGATTCATCCTGATTGATGAAATGCGACAAAGCCTCAAAATTCATGACAATATCAAAGGTGTTGTCCTCGAAAGGTAAATCGTATGACAAGCCGCTCTGAATGTTAACAGTGGCTGATTGATCTATGGCGCGTAAGTAGCTTTGCGCTGTCTCCACCATGGGTACGAATGTATCTATACCCTCTACGCGCGTCGCGCCCAGCATTTTCATGACCAAACAGGGAAGTCCGAACCCGCTGCCAACATCTAAAACCGATTTACCCTGTAGATTCTCATGTTCCTTAATTCCCAGGGTGTTACGTAATCCGCGCACATACTTGGCCGCCGCCACCGGGTTGGCTAGCTCGCCGTTGTAGCGTGTAAACCAGCCGTCGGTTTTGTCATGGGTTGCCATAAAATCGGGTTGCGCAAGTTCGCCGAGCGCCGTACAAATTTCTGTGTCTGTATAGATCTTTGTCACTATGGATCCACCAATAGAATAGTCTTTGATTCAATCAATTAACTATAGGTAGCGTCCAGTTGATCCGCAATGTCACTAGACGTGCGGGTTGATTGCCTATTCCTTGGCGGCTAAACGCAACAATGCGTGTCTAAAATTAATCCAATCTGCGGGATCATCTGACCATTGTGCCTTTTTATGCCTAAGAGTCACGGCCTCTGCCAGTGCTGTCGGTACTAACTGCTTTAGCAGCTTATCTACTGTTTCATTGCCTTTTTCCTTGCGTACGAGCAAGACAAGCTCGGCGTCTTGCAGACCTCGTCGCCACGCCTTGAGCCGCATAGAAGGAACTGGGCCAGGTACCGCTGGGTGATTTATTTTTGATAGCTGCTTACCCGGATAGACCAATACGCCATTGCCGAATCGGTCGTCTTCGGGTTTGTAATGTGGTTGGCGAAACGGCTTGTCTTCTTGCCCCAAGTTTACGGCCCACATCATTTGGCCATCGAAGTGATAGCGTGCGCCGATAACGCCCCAGCTCCGCATTTCAATGCCACTTGCATTTACGCTGTGTACGCCAACACTGGGGTGACCGTCGTGATAAAACCAGATTCGTTCGCCCAGCTGTTTGCGTTGTTGCAAGTAATCGGGCGCAGCAGCCGCACCATTTGGCGCCCAAAGCCGAATAGTACCCGCTAAATCTATTCCGGGTTGATCCTTCCATTGCGCAGGGTTGCTGTGGCTGGTCCACATAAGATCAATAAATGGTCCGCCAGCGCCCCGATCAAGAGCCGCTTGCACGTCAAGCATTGCACCATGTGCGGTACGTAAATATTCTTCAGTGAGGCCTTTGGCTCGATGCTCATCAGTATCACCATCCACTTCGTCAAATATATAGGCAAAATAGTATGTGTTGGGCCACGCGTTTTCATTGAGAAATACTTGCCATTGACGAGCTTCTTCTTCCCAATGCATTAGCTGTTCATCGTCAATTCTCCCCGCGAGGTGGCGATCGATGCGCTGCGGCCAAGGCGTGCGCCAAGCGGTAGGTGGGGTATTGGTGCCTGGCCCAATGTAGCCGTTTTCTGCTGAGAACAATGTTCCACTTAGTATCGGATTTACATAGTCGAGGTAGGCGTCCCAGCCCACGTCTGAAGCGGATTCATTCCAACGCTCAATGAATATCATGCGATGCTGGTGCGCTAGAATCTGGTAGCAATGTGCCATATCTCTCCACGGTGCACTGCGCTTATCCTTTCCAGCGCCTTCCAGGGCGTAACTTTGGTAAATTTCCCCTACGGCATCAAATGAGGGAGTATCAGGAAGTCGCACCGATAACACCTCAACGCCGAATGGAATATCCAAGCTGTTACCTGAGCTGTCTTTGACGTTAATTGTGCCCCGATAATCGCCGGTTGCCAGCGCGCTGGGTAGATACACATCGACCCAAACGGCTTGATTGCCGCCAGGTCGTGGATCCAGTGCAAAATTGGATAATACCTGTTTGCCGCGCAGCGGGTTGCAGCCAGACCACTGTGGTATCAATGCATCGGGGTAGTTGCCTGGCCAAGGCAAGGTATCGCTGGGTGGGCCGAATTTGTAGCCACCGTTAACAACCGGATGATACCAGGCCTGGAAAAGGGAGATATTGTCACGCGTTATAGACTGTCCAGATGATGACCATAACTCTGAAATCTCTATGTCCACCGCTGTATGCGCTGATTCAGCATCACGATGCAAGATCAGCTGCAGCCCCAGTGTTTCATTACGTGCACCCTGCAGAAACAAGCCGGCTTGAACGCCCAAATCAAACTGCGGGTGCTCCAGTGGTACATCCTGGACATCCCGCGGTCGTGCCATATCGCTCGCTGCACACACGCTGATCGCTTCGCTCAATGATTTGCAATGATCATGGGAGTTCTGGCCAAGGAAACACCACATCGCAATCAACAAAAGTAAGGTGATTGCAAACAAACCCAGGCGCAGGGATAAGAAATTCATTGATCGCTCCGTAATTTCAACGAAGCACAGTGTAGTGCATTGACCGTTCTAATCACATCAAGCGTTGAGCGTTGTCCTAGCCCTGGCAGCCAGTGATACAACGATAGCGGCTAAGCTAACTGCCAGCCGCTTTCACCTGAGCTGCGTAGGCAGAAAAACCCAATGCGCCACTCCAGGCTCTAGTGCTTTGCGCGCCCGTTCCATTTCGAAACGAGTCATACAGCCAATCGTAAAACGCGTTGAACCCAACCGCGTATGAGGCATCAAGATTTTCGCTAGCCCAAGCAAGGTTGTTGATCCAAAACCAGCCATAAGATGCCGCGCCGCGCCATTCACTGTCTGAAATTGCATACATCATCTCGTAATCGCCTGCAGCATTGCGTCGCAAATGATTTTCTAAAAAATGTGATACCGCAATATCAATGGCCGCCCGTGTTCGAGCCTGAAGTGCTGCATCGAGTAAATCGCTTTCAACTGCAATGATCAATCCCTCGATTACCTGGCCAGCCCATACCGGTTGCTCGCCTTGCACTCGGCCACCGGCTTCAATGGTGCCTACCGTTGCCTGGACTAGATCGACAAGCAACTCGCGATAGGCTGTGCCACGTGGCAACGACAGAAAGCCTACTTCCTGTGTCTCGCTGTATTCGGTGCCCTGAGGGAAGTCCACCGCGCCATAGTAAAGGTTGCGTAACGACCAGCCAAGAATGCGCGGGTGATCAAGTGTCCAGGGCCTGCGTGTCAACGAAAAGTAAGCCGAGTTGTCTATCACCATTTTCGCGATTTGTCTGGGCCATTGTTCACCGGTTAGGTGGCTGAACAATAACAAAGATCGTGAGTGGTAATTAAACTCAGGTATGTTTTCCTGGCACCAATGGAATCGCTCGGCGCATTGGCCTTTCCGAATACCGGCACCTGAGCGCTTTTGACTGTACGGCTCAAATTTAGCAACTTGTATGTCCATGCTGCTGCGAACCGCAGCGTGTGCTCGATCGTAAAAATAGGCGTTGCCGGTTTGCGCCCATGCGTTGAGTAAACCCAGCCCAAGGTCGTATTGTAATGCGCCCCAATCTTCATAGCGTTCGCCATCGGCAATAAAGGAAATTCCAATTTGATAGTCGCCCCAGTTCATCAGACCATAGTTCCCGCTGGTTTCGTCGTTCTGCCGTATTACGTCGGCGCCACGGTCTAGTAATTGGCGGTAAGCATCGCTGTCCACTATGCGTCCATCTAATTCGGTCCACCAATCTGGGAAAGAAACTTCTGGTGTTGCCCGAATTCGTTGCGCAAGTTCTGCATTGGACCCGCTGTTAACATCTGCATTGATGCCAATATCAAACGTGAAGCCAACACCACCAACAATATCAACAGGTTCTTCAATCCCTTGCATTACCATGAACTGATTCGATGTTGATGCACTGATGGGGAACTTCTTCCAAAAATCTCTAACCACTAATCCGAGCGGTTCTGCACTAATCACATCGTCATCCAGTCGCGTGGCAGACACCTGGCTAACTGTGCCATCCATATCCACTAGTTCAAGCCTCTCAAACACCACTCGGTCTCCTTCTTCTCCGGTCGCTATTACTTGCACAAAGGAGTCGGCGTCAAGTATGAAACTTCCCAGCGCATTGCTGGCGAAACCCTGATCAACGGTTTGACGATCAATACCGTTACTGTGATGAATCTCCACCTCTACAGCATTGGCGGCAGGATACGGAGAAAACAATGGCAGCTGGTGTAATGACAGATTGTATTGACCGGTCATTCGCGGGTGAATTCGCAAATAAGTTTGCCGCGAATTATCTCTACTGTGTTCCAACTGAATACGACCGTCAGCGGTAGCCGTTTGCCGCCAATGCACTTCGCTGGCGTTTGCGACTTCTTCTATCCTTGAACCGGTCTGCAGGTTACCTCCAGAGAACGCGTTTTCCTGGGTAATGGATTGCGCCACTAAATCAGTATTGCCCTCTACAATAATCCTTAAATTCTCGATTGATCTCTGTTGCCATAAATTATCCCAATGTGCTTCGGTCGCATGATCGTCATGTCTATCAGTTAGCGACATTGTTAGCTGGACGAACGGTGCGTCATCCCAAAATTGGAACCTAGCGACATACCACAAATTGCTTGCCTGATCGAACCACCCCTGCTGCTCAATCCAATTTGGCCCGGTGGAATAGCTTTCAGGCCTTCCGATCGATATGGGATTACCGTTGAAAACAAGCGTTGCGTTGATACTGTTTATCAGCGCGGTTTCGTTGTTGCGAGCGCGAAGGTTAAACGCCAGCCTGTCAACTTCAAAAACGACGTTGCCCGTTTCGACGGTGAACAAGTCACTATCATCGTCAAAGGGATTGGGCTCATTTGAAATAACGTCGTTACCTGACGGATCGTCATTAACGCCGCCATCTGCATCCGTATTGTCGTTTCCAGCTCCGCCTGTATTTGTAACTGTGGGAGCGCTTGCATCACCGCCACCGCCACCGCCACCGCCGCAAGCGATAAGCATAAACACCATTCCAGCCATGAACAATAAACGTCGCAAAGAACGTCTCAGACCAAACGCCGGAAACCTCTCGCTCGCCTCGCCAATGGAAGCAGCGACATTGCCAAGACTCGGAAGATACGGTCTCGGATTGCAGTGGGAAACACCATTTAGACAGCATTTCGGCCGACTATGACTTGAGAAGCCTAAAATATGCACGGATAATGTCCAAAAAACAGCCAGATTCGCAGTTTGCGCACATTTTTTCAACAGGTCAACCCGATTGTCCCTTTATTGCTATTCGTGTCTATCGGATCGACTTAGAGAGGCGAGATAACGCAGTGGTCAAAAAGTCCGTAACGGCCGTTGGTCAGACAAATCTACATCAGGCTGCCAAACAACAATGACTCTGTAACAAGCTATTATACTCAAAAGATAACGTTTTATTCTAGCAAGCACTTGATGCGTGGATTTCCGAAAACAACAGTTTCTGTAGGCCCTTAACGTGGAGTTACTCTTTCTTCTGAGCGTAACTGTTGTTGTCTATATGTTCATTGGCTACCCGCTTCTGCTGGCTGTGCTCGGCTCAATTTCCGCAATCAGGAAATCGGCCGATAGTACAAGCGCCAGCAATGAGCTGCATGATTTTCCGTCACTAAGTGTGGTGATTGCGGCGCACAATGAAGAAAAAAACATTGAGCGCAGAATAAAGAATCTGCTGTCGCAAAGCTACCCGATGAACAAGGTCGAATTCATTGTGGGTCTTGACGGGTGTACTGACAACACCAAGAGGCATCTTGAATCGCAACGCGCGAATATAGAGCGGGAGGGTGCAACACTAAAAATTCTTGAATTTGCCAAAAGAGGTGGTAAGCCGACGGTTATCAATGCAGCAATTAAGCACTGCAAGCACGACATCGTTGCATTCGCTGATGTACGACAAACATTTGCCTCAAATGCGCTCAGGAATTTAATCAGGCATTTCGCCAATGAACGCATTGGTGCCGTGAGCGGAGAGCTGTTTCTTGAGGAACCGACTGATCGCCATGTTGTGGCCGAAGCAGGCGCATACTGGCGATACGAAAAGTTGATTCGAAAGCTGGAGTCACGGTATCACTCAACCATAGGCGCCACTGGTGCGATCTATGCGATCAGAAAACCCTTATATCAGGAGATTCCGGTTCGCACCTTGATTGACGATGTTGTAATTCCAATGCAGATTTGCCTTCAGGGTCATCAAGTCAAATTTGCCGATGATGCGCATGCCTATGACGTAGCGCCTTCTGACAGTAACCGTGAGTGGTTTCGTAAAGTCAGAACGTTGGCAGGAAATTGGCAGCTAATGTCTATTAGGCGAAATTTTTTCAATCCCTTAAAGAACCCTGTATGGCTGCAGTTTATGTCGCACAAAATCATGCGGCTCACCTTGCCGTTTTGTTTACTGACCGCATTGTTAAGTAGTTACCGAATGCTGGATCAGCAGTTTTATGCCACCATCTTTATGCTCCAGTGCCTGATCTATGCGATTGGGTGTGCGTCATTCTTCTTTGACCGCTTACGGCAGTTGCGTATTCCAGGCCTCATATACTTTTTCTGCATACTCAATGCCGCAATAGTTGTGGGTTTCTATCGCTTGGCAAGCGGCAAGAAAGAAGGGCTATGGACGTTTGCTTACAAGACTGGGTCTTGAGTTAGCCGCGTGTCAATTCCTGTTCTAATGTACCACGCCATTGGGTCCTCAGCGGCGGGTACACAGCAATATGATGACGCCGACTTCGTTGTTTCGGAAAAAAATTTCAAATCGCAACTTGCTTATCTTCAAGCAAATGGATTCACAAGCTGTAGCTTGGATGATGCGCAGAGGGTGCTGAATAGTGACGAACGCAAGGTTATTATCAGCTTTGACGATGGGCACTTTAGTGATGTGAGCCTAGCTCTACCGCTGTTGCAGGAATACGGCTTTAGTGCTGAGTTTTTCTTCACAACCGACTGGATAGGCAAAAAAGGATATGTCGACGAAGAAGGTATTCGTGTTCTGCACAAAGCAGGAATGGGTGTAGGCAGTCATGGCGTCAGTCACCAGTTCTTTAACGATTTTTCGTTCGAGCAGGCCAAAGATGAAATAGTTCGTTCAAAGGGCAGGCTATCAGACATTATCGGTGCAAACGTAGATCGCTTCTCTGCGCCTGGCGGCAGGTTACCGAGGCGGCTTGCGGAGCTGGCGGCATTGTGCGAGCTCAGGTTCGTCTGTACTTCGGAAATAGATACCTGCAATAAGAACAACTACCCGCTGCAGATACCGCGCATCGCAATTCGTAACGATACATCGCTGGAATTATTCGAAAAAATAGTGACTGCAGACCCCGGCTATTACCGCCGGCATCAATGGCGAAAATCCGCATTGGTTTTACTGCGAAACGTGTTGGGCAATCAGCGTTACATGAATATGCGCGAAAAGCTGCTACAACTAAGAGCCTGAATTGCAAGCAGTGGCTGGCCTTTTAGTCTTCTAGGTCCAGTTCGTATTTTTTCACAAGATCATAAAGTGTTGGGCGAGTTATTCCAAGCAACTTTGCCGCAGCAGACACGTTACCATTGGCGGTGGCGAGTGCACCATTGATGGCTCTAACTTCTGCCTCCTGGCGCACTTGGCGTAAATTGAGTACTTGCTCTTCGCCAACTGTGAGACCAAGATCCTGTGCACTGATTTTGTTGTCATCCGTCATGATAACGGCTCGCTTTACTTTGTTCTCTAACTCCCGAATATTGCCAGGCCACGCGTAGCTTTCCACAGCGATAGCCGCATCGGCCGCCAGCCCTTTAATCTTGCGTTTTTGTTCTGTGTTGTATTTGCTAACAAGGTGGCGAGCCAATAACACTGTATCCGAGCCACGTTCACGCAGAGGCGGCAACTCAATAATCATTTCACTGATTCGATAGAAGAGGTCTTCACGAAAAGTGCCCTGGCCAACCATGGTTTGCAAATCTTTGTTGGTTGCACACAATACCCTAACGTCTACCGGAATTTCATCTCTACCGCCGACGCGCTCTATGACTCTTTCCTGCAGGAAACGCAACAACTTGGCTTGCAGCGCAAGCGGCATATCGCCAATTTCATCTAGAAACAGAGTGCCTTTACCTGCCACTTCTACTTTACCAAGAGTGCGTTTTGCGGCACCGGTGAATGCGCCTTTCTCATAGCCAAACAACTCGCTTTCCATGAGATTTTCAGGCACAGCCGCGCAATTAATAGCCACAAAACGACCTTCGCGGTCTTCGCTCAGATTGTGAATCGCTCTTGCGAACACTTCTTTGCCAGTACCACTCTCGCCAAGAATCAAACAAGTGACCTGAGTGGGTGCGATTTTCTCTACGGTGCGACATACTTCAAGCATATTCGGTGCAGAGGCAATAATACCGTCTAATGGTGATTTAGCTTGTGCCGCTAAATTTCTATTCTGCAACTCCAGATCATGCATTTGAAATGCGCGTTGCACAATCAAGTCTAAAACGTCCGTATTGACTGGCTTTTCGTAAAAGTCGTATGCGCCAAGCGACACTGCGCGCACTGCATTTTCATAGTCGTGATTGCCTGTTACTACGATAACTTTAGTGTACGGTGCCAGGCGGAGTATTTCATCCAGTGCCATAAAGCCTTCTTCCACACCTTCATCATCCGGTGGCAGGCCCAGGTCTTGCAATACAACTTCCGGCTCATGTTTACGAAGTTCCGCTATTGCCGCTTCGCGATCACCCGCAATCACTACTTCGTATTGATCAAAGTGCCAACGTAGCTGACTTTGGAGGCCTAGGTCGTCTTCCACAATCAACAAAGTTTTTTTCTCGTTATCCGACATGCTGTATCTGTTCCTCTACAATCGGCATGGTAATACTAAAAGTTGTACCCACTTTCTCTGTGCTTTGAACCTTAACGTCACCGCCTAAATTGCGTATGTATTCTTTGGTTTGAAATACGCCTATCCCCATTCCCTGTCCAGATTTTGTTGTATCAAACGGTCGGAACAGGCGATCTTTTATGAAATCATCCGCCATACCTTGCCCATTGTCCTCCACAGTGACCAGCACTTTTTGTTCATCCAGCTCTACAAACACATCAACAAATCCGTTACTGGGAGTGGCCTCCTGCGCATTTTTTATCACATGGGCAAAGATCATAACCAGATGATCATGGTCGCCGGTTACCCAGACCGCATCATTGCCCATTCTCAGTGACGGGGCGGGTTTCTTGTCTCTGCACTTGTTTACCGATTCCAGCAAAATGCGATTGAGCTCCAAACTGCGAGTTCTTGATGGCCCTCTCTGCTGCATTTTGCTTAGCAGGTTGCTCATTCTGGCAACCGAGTTTTCAATGGTCTTGATAGCATCCTCAACAAACGCGGGGTTCTCCTTGTGCTTTTTGGCATTTTCAACAACCAGGGCCTGTTGCGCTATCAAGTTTTTAAGGTCGTGCATGATAAAAGCGGTCAGCTTGTTGTATGTATCAAATTGCTTTGACTGGGCAAGTTGCTCAGCGGCCACGTGCAGCGCCAGATAGCTCCCCAGCTGACGCCCTACTGTTTTCAACACATCAAGATCTTCCCAGCTAAGATTAGCCGTATTATCCTGACGACAGAGCGATATAAAGCCCAGCAGTCGCTGTTGCGCGATCAGCGGTACTACCACCCATATCTCACTGAGTTGCTTAAGCCATTCAGGTAGTGCCTGATTGTGATTGGCGTTATTGCGATGGCCGCCCTGTGGATGAAAAACCCAATCAGCCGCCAGAAGTTCACCGAAATCGCTATCACTCGGGACGGATGGCAGAGAATCAACTTCAGGCAAAGAGCTGGCGGCGAACCGGAAGTCCTCCTCGATGCGTAGCCAAAGAAAGGCAGAATCTGCGTGGAATACAGCACAAGCGGCATCGAGTGCTATGGCCTTTTCGTTCTTATCAGCTGAAGGTTGTGAAAGAATATTAATTAAATTCAGCCATTCAGTTCTGTAGTCGTATTTATGCATAAAGAAATTCTTATTGATAAATACACGTATAGATGCCCGTAAGTTTGGAGAGGTAAACAATATCAGCAAGGTTGTTCCAGCACCTACTAACAGAGCCACCTGAACAATCGCTCCCCAACTACCGCCAAAGGTTTTCACGTAATAAGCGGTTGCCGCCATCACAAATAAAAACACACCAGCAATGATCAGGCTTGCGCTATAAAACACCATTTTGCGAGATATACTTACGCGGCTGCTGTGCTGGCTACGTGTGCTTGCAAAAAGCAAACTGATGCCAGCAATCAAATTCACTACCGGGCGAATTTCTTCAATCGAGGGGTCAATACGATTAAACAGAAGTGCATTCGCATAAAACACGATATCAAATACGAAAAACAGCGCAGTTCCAATGCACAGAAAAAGTACAGCTTGTTTCTGTCGATTCAGCGTGTTTCGCAGCACCTGCTCAACGACTATGATGCCCAAAAGACCTAATAGCAGATTTGCCCATATCAATGCGCTGAGGGCGCCAGAGGCGTCTTCCTGAATAATTAAATAAGGTGTAAATAGTGCACCCGCAACCATCAGCAAGCCAAGCAATGCGTACATGGGCAGCAAGCGTCGTCGACCTTGTTCATCGGCCACATGCAGCAACAAAGTGGCAAGCAAGGCGGTCAGCCAGCCAGCGTAATGAAGAGTTGCTAATACCTGGCTGAGTGCGGTTGGTTGGGCGGTATGCTCAGTGGAAAGGCTGAAATGCCAACAGGCTGTGATCAGACTGGCGACAATAAATAACGGCGAATAAATGCCCTCTCGCCAGGGGCGCACGAAAACGAACGCCAATGCGATGAATAGCAGACTTGCCGCAGTATGGCTGCTAAAGGCAAATTGTTCGATGGGCATCGCAGTGGGCTCTGAAAGTCCAGCGTTAGTTACAGGCGCTAATTATGCAATAAACGGAGTGAACTGAATGTGGTAATACTGTCGCTAAAGCGGGCCGGCAGACCCGTTTCCTATAGGGGTTCTTTTTCGTTGGCAGCGCTGTTAAGTTTGTTTGAGATACTGGCAACGGCGAGGTCAAACAATGGCGTGTCTTCAATGATTTTTAGCTTTCCCTCCTGCAGGCTCTGCGCGAGATCCCGTCGCGCCAGAATGGCGAAGCGGGCACCAAAGCGATTCACCAGTAAAATGCTGTCTTCTGTGTCCAGAAAAGCAGATACTTTGCAGTACTTTCCCGCGCACTTATCATTAAGTTTTATTCGAATCCAATCGCCTTCGCGCAACTCGCTAATCGTTTTCAGGTAGCGAAATTCAGGCAGCGGCAACGGAGATCCTTCGGCCCAGGCACCTTCTTTTGATGTGCTGCTCTGATCTTCTTCTGGTGTTGAAATTGGGCTCTGTTCGAAGGCTTCAATATCTTCGGCGAGAATTAACTCGTGCAGCTTGCGTATCTCTGCGAGTGCTTGCAGCCAGCTCTGATCCGCTTGTTGGTAGTTAGACAGATGTTTTTCTATCGTTTTGTATAGTTCCGGCAGTAAACGCTTTAGTCGACTACGCGATCTTTCGTCACGATGCGCCTGTGCCGTCCACAGTAAATCGTCGGCCAGTTGTTCAGACTCCAACCATTCACTGCTTTGGTCGCCATAGTTTAAGTAATTGTGCAGCATTAATTTCTGCCAATGAATATGCAAAAAATCACTGACAACAGTGGGCACGCGCTTACTCTTGAATTTCTCACCCAGAACAATGCCGACTTTTTCACGCGCATGCCGCGTCAAGGCATTGCTTCTTGCCGACTGGCTAACACGTTGCTCTATGGCCTGGGATTTCTGGTCTTCGCCGTGAACCAGATCCTGCATGCGTATCAACAAGGCGTGAAAATCGGCGTCCACCGCTTCCGCATTCTCTGTTAACTGTTGAACAATGCTGTTGGCGAGTTCATAGAAGGCTTCGTGTTCTTGTTTCTCGATATCACGACCATAGCTGGCGTGTGCGAGTTCATTGATTAAGTGGCGAAGAGGGTGTTCGCGAGTGGTGAATAGATATCGATCACGAAGCGCTACTTTTAGAACGGGAATTTGCAGTCTGGCGAGCAAAGCTTGCATGTCCAGTGGCAAGGCCTCGTCATCGAGTACAAAATCGAAAAACATACTGACAAGATTGATTGTGTTCTCGTCGGCAGAATGCAAGGCGGTAGACTGGCCTTGGTCTTGCCTTGCCTGCAAAAGCGATTGCAATAGCTTTGGCAGAATATTGGAGCCAGCACCGAAATCATCCGCATGTTGGAAGTTCGGGTTTGGGCGCTGCATTTTGGACAATAAATTCGAAAGGTCTACGCTGGACAACGCGGTCCCGCTTGAAAATTTCGCAAGATCAATCAGGTTTTTATGCGCAATAGGGTTCTGCCTGAGAGCTGAAACTAGCTGAACTAATTCATCGTCAGCGCTCTTTTCTTTTGCAACTAATTCGCTGCGGTCAGGCTTTATCGGCTGGTTGCTTGCCGTATTTCGCGTGCGCAGTTTCAGCCCGGGTAATACGCCTGCATCGATCAGAATTTGATTCGCTGCGTCAATAATTGGGCCGAGATGATCTATAAGCTGATGTTCAAAGCGGTCAAATAATTTCAGCTTGGCTTGCTGTTCAATATCGAGCTGGTTGCATTGCTCCGAAAATATCGCCAGCAAGGTACCTGGATCCAGTGGGCTACCGTCATCATCAAGCCCGCGTATGCCCATCAGATGCTGAAATCGTGCGCTGAACTTCATCAGCGGCTCGGCGTATCTAAGCCGCGAGCGGTTTATTATTGATTGAGATAAAACTGATACTTCCAGCGCGTCGTTGCCGATTAGTTCCAGAGACACTTCATCGGCGTCGATGTCGGCCAGTTTTGCCGCTGGCCTGGCGCCGTTTGCGACTGCGTTATCAACAAATGCAGCTTTGAATTGCTGAACAATGCATTCAGCAACAGTGGGTGCATGAATTCTGAGCTCCCGCATGGCCTCGAAAAACACGTTTTGCAGAGAATTGCTTTCGGCGCGTTCTGCCAGATCGAACAAGGCATCGTCACAGTGCAGGAAAAAAGAGTGAAGCAATTTTTGCAGCGACAAAGACGATTTATCGCGTACTTCGACGATTGGTAATGGCAGCTGAGCTGCGTCTGCCGATGGCTTGCTAGCGGAGTGGGGCACTGAATCTCTAGACCTAGAACATCAACTATAAAAATAGTCTCGATTGGCTCTTTTGTCTAAGTGCGTAGCGCCGTGGTATGCATTTACGCGGGCTGAACCTGATTGTGTTGTTCTGCGGCGTACTTATGCAACCTTGTGGTGACTTTGCTCATTATTCGATCAAAAAACCATTCCTGCTGCAATACTTGGGCTCTGCCTTCTTGGAGGTTATGGGCAAACTCTTTGCGCTTCTTTTCTGCAATCTTGAAGCCAGACCGATTAACAAACACAAAGGTATCGCTTGTCTCTATTTTCGCCGCAAGCTTGCAGCGTACAGAGTCGCCTTTGGTGGATTTGCCAAACAAAATCCAGCTGCCAATCGGAATTTCGTCCGCCTTTCGAATAAAATCATAGGTCAACGCCTGGTACTGCACCTGTTGGCGTTCAACGGCTGTCATCTCTTTCCAGGGTTTTTCATCGCGTGGCGTTGCCTGCAGCGCTTGCTTCTGCTGCTCACCCAAAGTGCCTCGGTTTACCGAGTGTGCATCCGCCGGGTCCAGTAGGCTTTCGAATACAGAGACTATGGGGGCCAGGCATTCCTTAGCCTGCTCTTCAGTTGGTTTTGCCGTTGCAAGCCAACCCTGCAATCTGGTTTGAAGATCAGCTGCCATGCGCTGCAGTCGACGGCGGGATTTTTCATCTTCGTGGCTTCTGGACGCCCAAATCAAATCATCTAGAGTCTGCAGCGCTTCATTCCACTCGGTACTATCATTCCCGTGCTTTAGTTTCACCAATAGCAAAACCTGCTGCCATTCTTCAATTGCAAAGTCCTGTATTTGCTGCGGGATTTCAACACTGTCCAAGCGCTCCAGCACCAGCTCTTCGATCATGGCCTTGGTATGACGAGTTTTCGCCTCGGCTTCAGCAGCCTCGCTGGTGCGCTTTTCAATTTTTGATGCGCGTTTTTCTTCTTGTCTTCTAAAGGTTCGCAGCACTTCCAGCGATGTTAAAAACACCGCATCGCCATCTTCATAATGATCATGAATGTCGTGGACTATCTGGGAGATTTTCGCCACAAGCGCAGTTTTACTCTCGCTCTCTTTGTCACTCAAGCCAATGCCAGCCGCAACGACTTCATTAATCAGTCTGCGCGCAGGGTGGCTGCTTGAGCTGAAGAATTTCTTGTCGCGCAATGCAATTTTCAACACCGGAATTTGCAGCCGGCTAATCAGGGCCTGAACCTGAATCGGCAGGTTTTTGTCATCCAGCACAAAGTCAAAAAACATTGCAATCAGATTGATAACATCTTCGTCTGATTTGCCTACTTTATTCTTCTGACCCTTTGATTGGCGTAGTTGCAGCGTTTGAGTAAGCAAGCTGCGCAGGTCAAGCTGTGGCTTCAGTAGTTCAGCACCGCTCTGATTGAGTGGGTTGTCCCGTTGTAGCTCCGTAAGTATCGAGGTTAGCTCATCGCTATTCAGAGCAGGGCCAGCGCCAGAACTCAGGAATAGGGGAAAGCCCAGATTGCCGCTAAGAGCGAGTTCACGAACACTGCGCAGCAATTCGCTGAGTTCACTGAACTGCTGGCTAAATTGTCGTTGAGAGTGCGCTTGTTCCGCGGTACCACTTGTTTGAGAAGCGTTGCTTGATATTGGTCTGCTGGCACCCTGCTCAGACGGCTTCTTTGCGACTTTATGCGTTACTTTCGGCAGCACGCCTGCATTAATCAGCTGCTGGTTGGCCGTTGCAATTAAGGTATGAAACTCGCATGCCACGGTTTTCTCAAAATGTTTGAACAGCACCAGGCGTGCTTCGATGTCGAGCTCGAGAATCTCACAGGCTGACTTGAATGCATTGCCAATCTGTTGCGGGTCCAGCGGATTATTGCGTTCATCAATGGCAATGCCAGAAAGCAAAAAATCCAGACGCTTGCTAAGATGATACAGCTGGCTCTGGCAGTCCAGCCTGGAGCGCGTGACCATGCTAGTGATGGCTACGCTGGTTTCCATCTCTTCCGTTTGAACCAGATCCAGGGAATCAGCGGAGCCGGGTTTCTTTGCATCTAGTGCGCCAGCGTGCCGGCTTTTCCGTAACTCCAGAAACTGCTTGTCGAATTCCCCACTAAAACGCGCGATCACACTGTCTTTTTTGAGGCGGATTTCACGCATGGCCTCAAAAAAGGTATTTTGTTCATTATTTGATTGCGCCGTTTGCGCGAGCTCAAAGAACACATCGTCGCAGCTAGCAAACATTCTATTGATATGGTTTGAAAGACTGCTCGCCGCCGAATCGCGCACTTGCGCAACAATGCCTGGAAGGGCTCGTGGTCTCGTTGCCTGCATGTTGTCCGCTACGCTGCGACTTTCTGGAAAATCCATCAGGCTGTTACCGTTGAAGCGTTCTCAAAGAGTTCAAAGTATGCCACAAAGCCAACTGTAAACGCACAATTGATTATTTTTTATACAGAATAGTGGCCGCTTTTGCCCGTCAAAAAGGGTGTCCCAGCTTACGCCCTTGCGTTCAATGGAGCTTTACGCGTCCCGACTTACGGCCAGTGATGCAAGCGTTTGCAATTGCTGCCTTGCTGGCGAGTCTGGCAATGCAGCAAGCGCTGTGATTGCATCATCTGTGTATGTTCTAGCAAGCTGTACGGTTGCGTCCAGTGCACCGCAACCTCGTACGCAGGCGGATATGGCGTCCAGATGCTCACTTGATTTATCGCGGATCGCATTGCGTATCATCAATGCATCGTTTTCGTGGGCCACCTGCATAGCCTTGATCAGAGGTAAGGTTGGCTTGCCCTCCGAAAGATCATCACCAACGTTTTTGCCCATTACCTCCGCATTTCCAGCGTAATCCAGATAGTCATCCATGAGCTGGAAAGCCATGCCTATCGAATGGCCATAGCGGGCGAGTGCTGATGCGTGCGGCGATTCGCTGTTTGCCAGTATGGCTCCACAGCGAGCAGCGGCTTCAAACAGCCTGGCGGTCTTAAAGTGAATCACTTCAAGGTATTGTGCCTCACTGGTGTCAGGATCACCCGCGCGGGTAAGCTGCAAAACCTCGCCCTCCGCAATCAGGTTAGTGGTATCGGCCAATTCAGCCATCACGCCGCTATGATTGATTTCTACCAGCATCTGAAATGCTCGAGAATAAAGGAAGTCTCCCACGAGTACGCTGGGGGCGTTGCCCCAGGTGGCATTAGCGGTTGGTCTGCCGCGGCGCAGAGTCGAGACATCGATCACATCGTCGTGTAATAGTGTCGCCGTGTGCAAAAATTCTATCACTGCCGCTAGGTCGTGAATCTGTGGCGGTTGCTTGTCTGTGCTGACAGCTTGGCCAGCAATAATAGTCAGTAGCGGCCGAAGGCGTTTTCCGCCAGCGGCTATCAAATGCTCGCCAATTTCTTCCACCAGCGCTACCCTGGAACGCAAACGCGTCGTGATCACATTGTTCAGGCACCGCAATTCGGGCTGTAATTCGTGTAAAAACGCTTTCATCTGAGGCGATCAAGGCTTCATGAGCAAATAGGTGGGGCATGCTAAGAATAGCGGCGAATTTAGTCAAGATCGAAGCGGGTCATTCGGCTCTAACAGCCCCTCTAATTCCGCCGCTTCTTTTCACCAGGCGAGCAGAATTAGCGACAAATACAAAGCTTGCGAGTTTCTCTAATATTCCGTACAATTCGCGCCCTTCCAGAAAGGTCATCATTCGGACAGATTATGTACGCGGTTATTGAATGCGGTGGTAAGCAACACCGAGTGACAGAGGGCGACACCCTCAAGCTTGAGAAACTAGACGTTGAGACGGGTCAAAGCGTTGATTTTCAAAGAATACTAGCGGTAGGCGAGGGTGCTGACCTTAAAGTGGGCAGCCCATACGTTGCTGGCGGCAAAGTGACTGCGGAGGTGCTGGAACACGGGCGTCACGACAAAGTGAAGATCATTAAATTCAGACGCCGAAAGCACCACATGAAACGAGCCGGCCACCGCCAGTGGTACACACAGGTTAAAATCACAGGTATATCTGCCTAAACTACACTTCTTGAGCACCCTCTAGCAAAAATGGGGCTTGAGCAAGACGTACGGAGTTAAGTAAACATGGCACACAAAAAAGCAGGCGGTAGTACTCGAAACGGGCGTGATTCCGAGTCTAAACGACTTGGTGTAAAACGATTCGGTGGGCAGGAGGTAAACGCTGGAACAATCATTGTTCGTCAGCGAGGCACTCGCTTCCACCCTGGAGAAAACGTGGGCTGTGGAAAAGACTACACACTGTTTGCAACCGCCACAGGTACAGTAGAGTTTGCTGTAAAAGGCCCGAACAATCGTAAGTTTGTTAACATTGTGCCTGGCTAATTGCGATGCTTGTCGTGGAGAAACCCCGCCACGTGCGGGGTTTTTTGTGCGCCTTTTTTTCTGCTCTTATGGGAGTAAGCCGTGAAATTTGTTGATGAAGCGCGAATTACGGTGATCGCAGGCAAAGGCGGTAATGGCTGCCTGAGTTTCCGGCGCGAAAAATACATTCCGAAAGGTGGCCCGGACGGCGGCGATGGTGGCGACGGTGGCAGCGTATATCTGATTGCTGATGACGCCTTGAATACAATGGTGGACTATCGCTATCAACGTCGCTTCAAAGCAGATTCGGGTCAATCTGGTGCCGGCAAAAATTGCACAGGGCGAGGAGCGGACGATCTTGAGCTGCTGGTTCCAGTCGGAACCACTGTTATTGATGCAGACACAGAGCAGGTACTGGGCGACCTTACTGAACCCGGCCAGCGCCTGCTGGTTGCACAAGGTGGCTTTCATGGTCTGGGTAACACTCGCTTTAAATCCAGCACTAACAGGGCGCCCCGCCAGACAACGCCAGGCTCTGAAGGTGAAACCCGCGATCTGGTGCTGGAGCTAAAAGTGCTGGCGGATGTGGGCTTGTTGGGGCTGCCAAATGCCGGTAAGTCCAGCTTGATTCGTGCGGTATCAGCGGCCAAGCCAAAAGTAGCCGATTATCCGTTTACAACCTTGGTTCCTAAGTTGGGCGTTGTTCAACTAGGGTCCGATCGCAGCTTTGTGATGGCCGATATTCCAGGGCTAATCGCAGGTGCTGCCGATGGTGCAGGTCTAGGCGTGCGTTTCCTAAAACACCTGGCAAGAACACCGCTGTTGCTGCACATCATTGATTGTTTACCGGTAGATGGCAGTGATCCTGTCGAGTCAGCTGTAATGCTGGAGCAGGAGTTGCTCAGTTACAGTGGTGCTTTCGAGCAGCGGCCCAGGTGGTTAGTAATGAACAAATGTGATTTGCTGTCTGACGCGGACGTATCAGCTCTACAACAACGATTTAATCAGCAGCCCGAGTTTGCCAACAGGCCATTGTTTCAAATATCAGCGCTGCAATCGCAGGGTACGGACGCACTTGTGCTGCACGTCATGGAGCATGTGGAAGAATACACAGTGTCTTTGCAACACGATGAAGCGTTTGCCGCTCAGCAATCCGCATTGTTTGATCAAATTCAGCAGCAGGGCCGAGTACGTATTGATGAATTGGCGGAGCAGCGCCGTGCCGCACGCAAAGCACGACAAGCTGGATTGGATGATGAAGACGATGATTTCGACGTTGATGTAGAGTATCGCGGCTAATGAGCAAGAACGGCACCGAGGCAAAACGCAAGCCGCGCTGGGTGATCAAGCTCGGCAGTTCTCTACTGACCGAAGACGGGCTGGGTTTGGCCAAGAATGCCATTGCGGATTGGGCGGCGCAGATGCAGCAGCTGCGCAATCAGGGCATCGATGTGGTGATCGTATCGTCGGGTTCGGTGGCTGAAGGCTGCGGCCGTTTGGGGTGGCAACAAAGGCCCAGAGATTTGTACAAGTTGCAGGCCGCCGCAGCCGTTGGGCAAATGGGTCTGGTGCAAGCGTGGGAGTCGCAGTTTCAAAGCGACGGTGCGCACACGGCTTTGGTGCTACTCATCGAAGATGATGTTCGAAACAGGCAGCGTTATTTGAATGCGCGGAAAACACTCAACGCTTTGTTAGCCTATAACGTAGTACCTGTGGTCAACGAAAACGACACTGTCGCTAATGAAGAGCTGCGATTCGGCGATAATGACAGTCTCGCCGCACTTGTGGCCAACATTATTTACGCTGACCGACTGGTGATCATGACTGACCAGCTGGGTTTGTTTGACGCTGACCCGCGCACCGATCCGCGCGCTTGCCTGATTGAAGAAGGTAAATCATCAGATGACTCATTGCTTGAAAAAGCCGGTGAAGGTTCTGGTGCGCTAGGTCGTGGCGGCATGCGAACCAAAGTGCTGGCCGCCCGTCAGGCTGCGATTTCCGGTACGGATACCTACATCGTCAGTGGCAGGGCGGACAATGTTCTGTTGAGGCTGTTGGCAGGTGAGGCCATAGGCACGCACCTGGCGGCCGATCGGAAACCTGCTCTCGCCCGAAAGCAATGGATTGCAGGCAATGCTAACACGCGAGGCAAGCTCTGGCTGGATCAGGGAGCGGTAAAAGTTATCTCGGAGTCTGGCAGAAGTTTGTTACCGGTCGGTGTTACTCGCTGCGAAGGGCAATTTTCGGTCGGTGATGTAGTGAGCTGTTTGAGCCCGGATGGTAAAGAAATAGCTCGTGGCCTGGTCGCGATGCCGGCCGAGGAAGTTGCACAGGTGCTAGGCAAAACGCGCGAACAGATTAGTGATGCCAATGTTCGACCAAGAGACGCCGAACTGATCCACAGAGACAATCTGGTATTACTTTAGTGCCGCTGCCCCAGGCCAGGGACTTTGATAGAGACGCATAGATGCGCGCTTAGCTCATTGCTTTAATGTGTGCGGTCAGTCGACTCTTATGGCGTGCTGCTTTGTTCTTGTGAATCACACGTTTATCTGCGAGCCGGTCAATAATTGGCTGTGCCTCAACAAATGCTGAGTTGGCCTTTTCTTGGTCACCAGTCGCGATAGCCGCCAGCACCTTCTTTATGGCGGTGCGGATCGCCGAACGTTGTCCGATACGCAATGCGCGGCGGTTTACAGTCTGGCGAGCTCTTTTACGTGCCTGGGGCGAATTAGCCAATGGTCTTGTCCTCTGTCACAGTGTTTGGAGCTGGTTCTGCAGCGAACAAGCATAGCTCCACCCGAAAATGGAGGCGGATTATTCCGATTTCCGGGCAAATTGTCAAGCGAGCGGCGGCGGTCTGCGCTCACTTTAGTGTATTAACGGCTCAAATTGAACCAACGTCGAAGATAATAGAAGCTCACAGCAAGCACGGTGATGCCGGCAATGGCGATCAAGCTCATTTCCAGACTGGTAAATGGCAGGTCAAGAGCGGCACCAAGGGCATAGCCTGGAAGAATATACACTGGCGCCCAGGCAATGGCAGACACCACGTTGATCGTGAAAAAACGCGCGGGCTTCATGGACAATGTGCCCGCGATCAGAGGCATAAGAGGCCGTATTGGCCCAATAAACCGGCCAGCGACTATACTTTTAGCCCCATGGGCGTGTATGAACTGTTCTCCGCGATCCATCCACTGAGTATTGTCACGCAGTACTGGCCAGCGCCGGACATTGCCTTTGTACTTCCAACCCAGCAGAAAGCTAAGGCCATCACCCAATACAGCGCCAAGAAATGCCATAGCCAGCGCCAGCGGCAGTGCGAGCAAACCGGTGCCGGCCAGGAAGGCAGCCACATACAACAGGAACACACCGGGTACCAGTATTCCGATGATTGCAAACGATTCAACAAATGCAATTAGTAATACAGTTGCTGCAATCCAATCCGGATTAGCAAGAAGCCACGCATAAAGCGGGCTATTAACAAGATCTTCTACGTGCAAATGTGGTCTCGGGTATAGGGAGTCTTTGTGCGGCACTATATAATGCCGGAATGAGTAACTTGAGCAATGCCAATAATATCACCCCTGCGTCCACCAGTACTGCCGGTCAAACAGTTGTTCCAGGCCTTGAAGCGGATATGCAGCAACTGGGTGCCCGCGCGCGCGTCGCTGCTAGCGAGCTTGCCTGCGCCAGCACCGAACAGAAAAATGCCGCTTTGCGTTCCATGTCAGCGGCCATTGATTCGCAAAGAGAGGATTTGGCGGACGCAAACCAGCAAGATTTATCAGCCGCAAGACAACGCCAGCTGGCACCCGCATTGATCGATCGCCTCGCACTGACCCCAGCGCGTATTAATGGCATGATCGAAGGGTTAGAACAGGTCGCCACATTGGCCGATCCGGTAGGCGCCATCTCTGAGATGTGTTCGCAACCCAGCGGCATACAAGTCGGTCGAATGCGCGTACCGCTTGGTGTAATCGGCATGATTTACGAATCCAGACCCAACGTCACGGTTGAGGCAGCCAGCCTGTGTCTGAAGTCAGGGAACGCCGCTGTGCTGCGGGGCGGATCTGAAGCAAAGCATTCCAATTGCGCGATCGCTGCATGCGTAGCAAAAGGCTTAAGTGACGCTGGCTTACCCCAGCACTGTGTGCAGCTGTTGCCAACGGTTGACCGCGCTGCCGTTGGCATCATGCTAACAATGAGTCACGCGATAGATGTAATCGTGCCAAGAGGCGGCAAGGGGTTAATTGAACGCGTTAGTGCAGAGTCAACTATTCCGGTCATAAAACACCTTGATGGCGTTTGTCATGTCTATATCGATCAGGCCGCCGATGTTGCAAAAGCCATAAACATAGCCATTAACGCAAAAACGCAGCGTTACGGTACGTGTAATACCATGGAAACGCTGTTGATCCATGAGCAAATAGTAGGCAGTGTATTAGGCGAGATAGCGTCACAGTTGTCTGATCATGCGGTAGAGATTCGTGCCTGCGAACGGTCTAAGCAGTTGTTGCCTGACGCGGTCAGCGCCACTGAACAAGACTGGTATGAAGAGTATTTGGCCCCAGTTTTGGCGATTAAGATCGTTGCAAACAGTGACGAAGCTATTCGCCATATCAACCACTACGGCTCACAGCACACCGACAGCATAGTTACCGAAAACCACAGTCTGGCGCAGCATTTTTTGCGCGCAGTAGATTCGAGTTCAGTAATGATCAATGCCTCTACACGGTTTGCTGACGGCTTCGAGTATGGTCTGGGCGCGGAGATTGGAATTTCCACCGATAAACTGCATGCGAGGGGGCCGGTCGGCCTTGAAGGCTTAACCTCACAGAAATACGTTGTTTTGGGCGACGGGCACATCCGCCAGTGAGTAAGAGTCCAGAGCAGGCCAGTAATGAAAAAAAGTTAGAGCAAAAAGCGATAGGGGTTTTTGGAGGCTCGTTCGACCCCATTCATTTTGGTCATCTACGAGCAGCACTGGAGCTAGCGCTCACGTTTGGGCTGCAATCGGTGCGTTTGGTGCCCAATCATCAACCACCGCACAGAGCCAGTGCCAATGTAAGCGCACAACACCGTGTCGCAATGCTGGAGCTGGCTTTGCGGCAATGCGAGCAGCTGCAACTTGATACCAGAGAACTGAACAGGGCCGGGCCCTCATATACATTCGATACCTTGCGATCGATGCGTAAAGAATTCGGTGGCACCACGCCGATTATATTTGGTCTGGGCGCGGACGCGTTTGAGAATATTAGCGGCTGGTACCGTGCGGACGAATTGCTGGATTTAGCGAGTATTGCAGTGTTAAGTCGACCAGGAACTGACGTTGATACCATTGCATTACAAGAATTGCCATTTGCCGCATCCTGGGTGTCGCAACCGCATGCCTTGCTGCACAAACCCGCCGGATTACTTTACAAACTGGAAATGACGCCACTCGCGATTTCCTCAACCGGCATAAGAGAGCAGATAGCCAGAGGCTGGGCATCCGATTTTCTATTGCCTGAAAAGGTATGCCGTTATATCGAGCGTCATGAACTCTATAGAGCCTGATGGCTCGCGCACGAAGAGAATAAGTAAAGAAGCAGAACTATGACATCAAAAAAACTTTTGTCGTTGATTGAATCCGCTTTGGATGATGTGAAAGCGCAAGATGTACTATCGCTGGACGTGAGTTCGTTGACTGATCTTACTGACTATATGGTTATCGCTAGCGGCACATCGAACCGACATGTGAATTCGCTGGCTGAAAATGTAGAACTGGAAGCCAAGAGGGCAGGGTATCGCGCTCTGGGCGTGGAAGGCAAAGACGCTTCAGAATGGGTGCTTGTGGATTTTGCCGATGTGGTTGTTCACATCATGCAGCCCTCAATACGAAGCTTTTATGATCTTGAAAGTCTCTGGTCTGACATGGGCGAAATCTCTGAATCGCCAGAATGAAGCTTCGCGTAATTGCCGTTGGCACACGCATGCCTGGCTGGGTTGAAGCGGGGTGCGCTGAATACTGTAAACGCTTACCAGGCTCTCATACGCCTGAATTACAGGAACTCGCCGTTGCCAAGCGCAGCGCAGGAAAGTCTCTCGACCAGATTATTGCCGATGAAGACCAGCGAATGCTGGCAGCCATTCGACCGCGTGAACATGTTGTCGCGCTGGATCAAAGCGGTAAAAGCTGGACTACTGAGCAACTGGCCGCTCACTGGAGCGACTGGCAGCAACAGGGTGATGATGTGTGTTTGCTAATTGGTGGACCAGATGGCTTAGGTCCCGATTGTCTAAAAAAAGCCAGCCAGCGATGGTCGCTGTCGGCGCTGACGCTTCCACATCCTCTGGTTAGAGTGCTACTTTTTGAGCAGTTTTATCGCGCCTGGAGTATTCAGCAGGGTCATCCGTACCATAAGTAGGTGTTATTAGTGGGCTTGGTACGCAATTGGACTAAGTAGTACATTCGCTTACTAATTAGGTCCGACACATGCTCGATCACCTCAGTGCAAGTTTGCGCTAGTTCAGTTCAAACCCCAAACCTGTAAATACTTGCCTGTCTTAATTGCTCGCCAGATAGCACAATATCGGGCGGATTCTAATGGCGATTAACCGTGTCAGATTCTCTTACAATCAGAGACAACTATAGCGAGCAGCGCTTGTATGTCAGCAGGCTAACTCTCGCGGTTTTGCTGGTACTTGCATGCCTCACGCTGATCAGCTGGCGCTACTTTTCCTTGCAAGTTATTGAGCACAATCGCTATACCACTGAATCTGAGCGTAACAGAGTGCACGTGCAAGCCGTCGCTCCCAAACGTGGCTTGATCAAAGATCGTAACGGTGTACTGCTGGCGGAAAATCGACCCAGTCGAACACTTGGATTAGTCAAGGAGCGCATCAATGATCTTGAGGGTGTTCTAGCCGCTGTCGTTGAGATCATCGATATCGAAGATAGCGACCTGCAGCGGTTTCAAGATCAGTTGCGATTTGCCAGACCGTTCGAAGCGGTGCCGCTGAAGTTTAATCTGACCGAAGAGGAAATCGCCATTTTAGCGGTTAACCAGCATACTCTTGAAGGTGTTGAGATTACCGCTGAACTGGCACGCTACTATCCTGAAGGCGAGCTCTATGCCCATGTGGTGGGTTACACCGGGAGAATCAATGAAAAAGAGCAGGCTCGAATAGACAAGGAGCGTTACGACGGTACCCACCATATTGGCAAGGTAGGCTTGGAGAAGCAGTACGAAGATTTATTGCTTGGCGACGTGGGCTATCGCAACGTGGAAGTGAACGCCTTTGGGCGAATCATCCGAGAAATCGAAAGCAATGACCCGCAGCCAGGCACAGATCTGGAGTTATACCTCGACAGCACCGTGCATAAAGTTGCGCACGATGCACTGGGTACCAATAGAGGCGCGATTGTAGCCATTGAGGTAGAGACCGGCGGCATTGTCGCCATGGCGAGCACACCCAGCTTTGATGCCAATCAGTTCGTTACGGGGGTTAGCACCAAGCAGTATTCTCAATGGCGCGATTCTCCCGACTTACCTCTTTACAATCGCGCTATTCAAGGTCAGTACCCGCCCGGCTCTACGCTCAAGCCTGTGTTTGCCTTGGCAGGATTGCACAATGAAGTGGTTGATGAAAATACTGTGGTACGGGATCGCGGCTGGTTTCGCCTACCCAATGACAGCAGGCAATACCGAGACTGGAAAAGACAAGGTCATGGCACCTGGGTAGGCCTGCATCAGGCGATCGTGGAATCCTGTGATATCTATTTTTACGAATTGGCTTTCAATCTAGGTATCGATCGCTTACACGATTTCTCGGTACAGTTCGGTTTGGGCAGTCACTCAGGTTTGGACATTCCTAGTGAGCGCAAAGGCATACTGCCTTCAACCTCCTGGAAACGAAACGTTCGTGGACAGCCGTGGTTTCCTGGTGAAACCCTGAGCGCTGGTATTGGCCAGGGCTATATGTTGGTCACGCCATTGCAATTGGCTGTCGCAACAGCGAACCTCGCTCGCCGTGGTGAGGCAATAACACCCCGGCTGGTCAAAGGTGTGGCAAATGAAATCGAGCGACAAATCGTGCCGAATCGATTGGAAAACACCGAACGCCAATGGCAAATGGTTATCGACGCTATGGTGGATGTGGTACATGGTGAGCGTGGCACAGCGCGGAGTATCTCCCGCGGGATCGAATACAAGATTGCGGGCAAAACTGGAACCGCCCAGGTGGTTGGCATTGCGCAGGGTGAGAAATACGATGCCGACGCGTTGGCAGAACGCAATCGAGACCACAAATTGTTTATTGCGTTCGCACCCGTTGAAAAACCACTAATCGCCGTAGCCGCCGTCGTTGAAAATGGCGGCAAGACGGGAAAAATAGTTGGTGCACCGTTAGTGCGCAAAGTGCTGGATGCATACTTGCTACCAAAGCTTGCTCCTAAACGTGAGCGCGACACGGCTGAAATTAAAACGCCTACAGTGCCGGCATCCTCATCGGCTACTGCATACAGTGGACAAGCCGGATGAACAGCGGTGATTTTGTAAGAAGTATGCAGGGCACTGCGACCAGCTTTCAGCCGGCAGCCAGCCACCTGCAAAGAATGCATATCGACCCTATTTTGTTGCTGTCACTGATGTTGGTGTGTGGTTTCGGTTTGATGGTGTTGTGGAGTGCCAGCGGTCAGCACCAGGCAACCATGTTGCGCCAGGGCAGTTTTATTCTGGCCGGTTTTATCGCCATGTTGGTGGTGGCGCAAATCGATATGCGCCTTATTCGTCGATGGTCCGTGCTTCTGTATCTTGTGGGTATTGGCTTGCTAGTGGCGGTGATTTTCTACGGCAGTGGAGCCAAAGGCGCTACGCGCTGGATAGATCTTCCTGGCTTGCCAAGATTTCAGCCCTCGGAAATTATGAAGGTTGCATTGCCGCTCACTGTTGCCGCCTATTTATCGGGGCGTTCCATGCCGCCTAAATTCTTTCAGGTGCTGGTCAGCGTAGTGCTTATTATCATCCCAACATTGCTAATAGGCGCACAGCCTGATTTGGGAACTTCACTTTTAGTGGCCGTTTCTGGTGTGTTTGTGCTCTACTTTGCCGGCTTAAGCTGGTACTACGTGAGTGCGGTCGTGGTGGGGGCGGGTGTCAGTTCGCCTTTGATCTGGAACTACGTATTGCATGATTATCAAAAGCAGAGAATATTGACGCTGCTTGATCCGGAAGCCGATAAGTTAGGGGCTGGCTGGAATATTATTCAGTCGAAAACGGCGATCGGCTCAGGAGGTTGGCAGGGCAAAGGCTGGTTGAATGGCACTCAGTCGCAATTGGACTTCCTGCCCGAAAGCCATACCGATTTTATTATCGCCGTATTGGCTGAAGAGCTAGGTTTGTTTGGCGTGCTCGTTTTGATCGGCTTGTATCTGTTGGTAATCGGCAGAGGAGTCATTATTGGACTTCGTGCGCAAGATGTATTCAGCCGATTGGTGGTTGGTAGTATTACCCTGACGTTTTTCGTGTACGCCTTTGTCAACATGGGTATGGTATCTGGCCTGTTGCCGGTTGTGGGCGTACCTTTGCCATTCGTGAGCCAGGGCGGCACCTCCATAGTCACCTTGCTGGCAGGCTTTGGTTTGCTTATGGCCGTTAGTACAGAAGCGAAGCGCATCACCCGATAGTTTTATGATGGTGGCATTCTCAACATTGTATCAAAAACGACACCTTGCCACCGTGCTTTGGTCAATCGTATTTTCAGTGGGCAGCGCTAATGCTGTGAGCAACGACAGTCTTGATCTGGAGCGAGCAGATGTGCAGGAATTTGTCGAGCGAGCCAGCCAGCATAAGGAATTGAGCTCGAGCTCTATTGCACGTGCCTTGTCGCACGCCCGTATCAAACAACCTATTCTCAAAGCCATTAGCAAACCCGTAGAGCGGACGCTCGACTGGCAGCGCTATTCAAACATCTTTTTGCAGCCAGAACGCATAGCAGCTGGCGCCGATTTTATGCGCGAACGCTCAACCACAATGATGGTTGCCGAGAGCCGCTATGGAGTGCCCAGGGAAGTAATCACTGCAATAATTGGCGTTGAAACCAAGTACGGCAAGGTGATGGGCTCCCATCGCGTGTTGGATGCCTTGGTCACTCTGGCATTCGAATACCCTAAGCGATCAAAATTTTTCACCAAAGAGTTGGAACATTTTTTACTCCTCTGTGCTGAACAAGGTATTGAACCTTCGACGCCTATGGGTTCATACGCAGGTGCTATGGGGTACGGGCAATTCATGCCAAGTAGCTACCGCGAATACGCAGTCGATTTTGATTGCGATGGCAAAGTTGATATTTGGAATAACAAGACCGATGCAATCGGTAGCGTGGCTAATTACCTTGCCAGACACGGCTGGCGTAAGGGTGGTGTTGTCGTATTGGCAGTTGAGCGCAACAACAGACCGGTCACTCTTGCGGCACTTAACAAAAATCTGAAACCTGGTATTCGAGCCGCACAGCTACCTTCGTTTGGGTTTAAGCGGCCAGAGCGCTTGAGCAATGAAGCAAAAGTAGCTTTGTTTCGCTTTAAGTCGGAGCAAGGCCCTATCTATGAATTGGGCCTGCAGAATTTTTACGTTATAACCCGTTACAATCACAGCCGCCTGTATGCTCGCGCTGTGTTTGAGTTGAGCCAAAGAATTCTAGCGGAAAGCCAGAATGCCACGGCAAGGCCATGAATCGTATGTCAGTTTTCGCTGCAAAAAAAAAGATACTGAAGCTGGGCTTAATTATAGCTTTGATTGTGTTTGTTCAAGCGTGCGCTGATGCACCCGTGCAACGCGACGGCGCACCAAAAACCAGTAAGTCAGCGTTAATGCGCGTACCGGATGCAATACCCAAAACTGAAAAAGTCACCAGGGCCGGCAACAAGAATCCCTATTCTGTCTTTGGAAAAACTTATTATCTGCTGAGTCAAGCCCGCGGTTATAAGGCGCGCGGTACGGCTTCTTGGTACGGCACCAAATTTCATGGTAGGCGCACTGCCAATGGCGAAGTGTACGATATGAATGCAATGACAGCAGCACACAAAACGTTGCCTATCCCTTGTTACGTTCGCGTGCGTAATACAAAGAATAATAAAACGATTGTTGTTCGCGTCAATGATCGTGGTCCGTTTCACGGCGATCGCCTAATCGATCTGTCCTACGCAGCCGCGGTTAGACTTGGCTTTGCCGACCAGGGTACTGCGCCGGTGGAGATTGAAGTGCTGACTCCAGGCGTTAATGATTCAAAGCGGAGTTTGGCATCAATACCAATTGCTGAATCTAGACCATTGGTGCAAGCAAAGCCAGACCCAGTCTCGTCGGTGCGAGTTGTTCCAGCCGGGCGTGTCGCAAATCAGGTAAAGGCAGGCGACACCGCAATAGCAAAGGGTGATGACGAATGGTATCTTCAGGCCGGGGCGTTCAATACTGAATCGGCAGCTGTACAGTTGCAAAATCGGCTGCAATACATTACTTCTCTGCCAGTTAGCGTCAAGAAATTATCCGCTGAGGGCACTGCAAACAACGTTTTTCGAGTTCGTATCGGACCCAGTAAAGAGCAGTCGGTTCTGCAAAAATTACAACATGAAATGCTGGCCGTCAAAATGGGGCAACCCTTTATTGTCAGCGACGCCAATTAATTTGCAGCTGCAGAAAAAACGCGCCTATTAATTTATAAATACCTAGGAAATACAGAAAAAACCATGCGCTTCAGTCAAGTATTCAGAGTACGCATTTTCTTCACGCTTAGTACCGTGTTGATTAGTCTACCGATGTTAGCCGCTGTTATCCCTGAACCCCCGGAAATCAATTCACGCAGCCATATTTTGTTAGACCTGAACAGTGGCCGCGTTCTGACCGAGTATCAGGCAGACGAAGCATTGCCACCAGCCAGCCTGACCAAACTAATGACCAGTTATGTTCTTTCTTACGAGCTAGCCCAAGGCAGTGTGTATGATTCAGACTTGGTAGATATCAGTGAGAAAGCCTGGGCTAAAAAGTTCCCTGGGTCGTCGTTGATGTGGATTGAAGTGGGCACCAAAGTTCGTATAGACGACTTGCATCGAGGTATTATTATTTCGTCCGGCAACGATGCAAGCGTTGCCATTGCTGAGCATTTGGCCGGCAGTCAGGATGCATTTGCAGAAGTTATGAATAAACATGGGGAGACACTTGGCCTGTCAGGCAGCCACTTTGTTAATGCACATGGACTACCGGACCCCAATCATTATATGACAGCCCGAGATCTGGCCATTCTGGCTGGTGCAATGATCAATGAGTTTCCTGCGCAATACAAAATTTACAGCGAGAAAGAGTACACGTATAACAACATAACGCAACAGAACCGAAACAAGCTGTTATGGCGGGATAGCTCGGTCGATGGTCTTAAAACCGGGCATACGCGGGAGGCAGGGTATTGCCTGGTGGCTTCGGCAAAGCGTGGCGACATGCGCCTAGTTAGTGTTGTTATGGGAACCAAGAATCTGGAGGCTCGCAGCCGCGAAACACAGAAACTATTCGCCTATGGTTTTAGGTATTTCGAATCGCACAAACTGTATTCCAGTGGCGACCAGGTGCTAGATGAAAAAGTGTGGGAAGGGGTGGAAACAGCTGTTTCTCTCGGCGTTGCAGAAGCCATCACGCTTACAATCCCAAAAGGCAAGCATGCCGCTATGACCATAGACTCAGTGGTTGATGAGGTATTGATAGCGCCAATCGAGCAGGGCAAGCGCTACGGAACTGTCACGATTTCGCTGGAAGGCGAAACCTTGGCCAGTGCACCCCTGGTTGCATTAGGGGCTGTTGAGCAAGCCGGTTTCTTTGCGAGGCTCATAGATTCAGCCAAGCGACGCTTGCAAGGCATACTGGGAGGGCAGAGTGAGTGATTATACGCCAAGCGGTGAAGACGCACCTCGAATAGAGTTTCCCTGCGCTTATCCTATTAAGGTGATCGGCGCTTCTGTCGAAGGTTTTACTGAGCTTGTAGTTTCCATAGTGCGTCGCCACGATCCTGACTTTGATGCCAGTTCAGTAGAGCATAACGACAGCCGCAATGGTGCTTATCGTTCGGTACGGCTGATCATAACAGCCACCGGTGAAACTCAGTTACTAGAATTGTTTACGGAACTTAAGGCCAGTGGGCAAGTAAAGATGGTGTTGTGAACAACACGCTTCTGGTCAGAGAGCTGGGATTGGTGGAGTACACCGTGGCTTGGCAAGCTATGCAGAAGTTCACAGACCAGCGTGATCGCAATTTAGGTGGAGACGAAGCTTGGGCTCTACAGCACCCAGCGGTCTTTACTCTTGGGCAGGCTGGCAAAGCAGAGCACGTGCTTACGCCGGGTGATATCCCTGTGCTTAATACAGATCGTGGTGGGCAAGTCACCTACCATGGTCCCGGCCAGCTGGTGATTTACCTGATGCTGAATCTGGGGTTGCGCAAGATGGGTGTTCGAGACTTGGTAACAAGTATTGAGCACAGCATTATTCAGCTCTTAAAGGAATATGGATTGTCTGCAAGTGCTAGGCCCAAAGCACCAGGTGTGTACGTCGATAATGCGAAAATTGCAGCACTGGGGTTACGAATTCGGAGGGGCTGCTCATTTCATGGCTTGAGCATTAATATAGCGGCGGATATGGAGCACTTCGCGCGAATCAACCCCTGTGGATATGAAGGTCTGGCGGTGTGTAATCTTTTGGACTTATTGAATGCCGAGTATAGTGAGACCCATTTGATGTCAGAGGTTACGAAACGAATGTTTGAGATCTTGGCGGAGACACTGAACTACGCGAAAATGCGGCAAGGCGAGCCATTGTTACCGAATACAGCTTGAGGGCAGCTCTATTAATTCCTCGTGACCTCTGGCTTTGCGTGCGGCTCAGCGCAAAGGCATACCCAAAGCGCTTCGCGGGACAGGCGCTCATTTCGCAGGCATGCTGGCTGCACGCTTCAGGTCACGCAGAGGCCGCGAGGAATTAATAGAGATGCCCATGGCGTCAGGCGGGTAAACCCAAAATCGTCTAGCTGGCTTGAATCATGCCCACAGGCCGTCCTGAGATTTCCACTACTATTTCGGCCAATGCGTCCCAAGGACTTGCTCTACTCGCACCTTTAATTCTGCGGTCAGCCTCAGCGCTGAGTCGGTGCAACTGGCGAATACCACTGGAGGAACAGCGCTGAAGATATCGTTGCAACGCTGCCTGGCGGTTTTTCGGCAGTCGTTGATTTTGATAGTACCGTTGCACTTCCGAAGGTCCGCCATTGCCAAGAGCAGTGCTGACGTTTCGTATTTCATAACTCAGCGCCCACAAGATGGAACGTGCATCAACACCTTCTGACTGCAAGCCACGCAGCATCTCCAGCGCCTTATCCGCATGACCGTGCATACAGTTTTCAACCAACTCAAACGCGTTGTAACGCGCGCTATTGCCAATGCTGCGAAATAGGTCATCCGCCGTTAGCGGCCTGTCGGGTGCCAGCAGTGCTAATTTCTCAATTTCCTGAGCAGCCGCTAGTAAATTACCTTCGGTTCTGTCGGCTAGCAGCTTGATCGCATCAGCATCCAGACGCAGATTGTGCCGTCGCGCGCGTTCTGCAATCCAGGAAGGCAGCTCGCGCATACCAATCGGCCATAACCGGCAAACCAGCGCTGATTTTTCCACAGACTTAAACCATTTGCTGCGCAGTGACGATGCTTCCAGCTTGCCAGTGATAAGCAACAATCGATTTTCTTCAGGCGCCAACGCCATGTATTCCAGTATCGCTTTGGCGCCAGCATCACCAGGTTTAGCCGATGGCAAATGAATTTCAATGAGTTTTTTATCGTCAAACAACGACAAGCTTTGCGCCTGTGCGATAAGCGCTTGCCAATCGCCAGCACGTTCCACGCTCAGTTTTTGTCGCTCGCTGAACCCTTGTTCACGCGCGGCGTTGCGGACCTGGTCGGCGGCCTCTTGCAGAAGAAATTCATCGGCTGAGCTGAGCAGAGTGACTGGTGGTACGCCGGACTTAAGAGTGCGCGGCAGTTGTCTGGGTTGCACAAGCATCACTACGGGCTCAGTTATCGAACGCTGAGTTCGGAACCAACGGGCAGCAGCTGGGTTGTGTCAATAGCCTGATAGCGGCGCATGATCTGTGAGGCAAGCAGTACCTGCATTTCTTCACGAATCAGTCTTTCCTCATCGCGCTTGCCCACCACATTGTTGATGTCGTTTTGAAAATTTCGTTCCACAATCAATTCGTGCGGCCCAACCAACAATTCACCACGGCGACTGCGGAGTTCGTAACTCACAAACTGCCTGAGCTGGAATTCTGCAGCTGCAGCCAGGCTGTCAACGCTGATTGACCGCTTCTCGCTTCGTTCGCCACTTAGGTGCAAGGTATAAGGTGCCTCCTGGTCAGTGTCAACCAGCTGCACTCCAGATGACAGCATGCTGCGCCGCACGCTATTGAGAATAGGGCTACCCGGATTCTCGCTACTGAGGTGAACGCTACCCAGTGCTTCAGGTACCTGAAACGCACCTCTTAACTGAAAGCCGCAGGCGCTCAAGGCAATAATTAATACCAGACCTGCGAGAATTTTGAGCCGCGTATGCATAGTTACCTCTTATTATTCAGACTGCAACAATGTTGACCAGTTTCTTCGGTACGTAAATGATCTTCTTCACTGCTTTTCCCTCAGTGAATCGCATCACATTCTGCTCTGTTTGTGCGCTGCTTTTGATTGATTCTTCATCTGCATCGGCCGTCACTTCAATAGTGGCCCTGAGCTTTCCGTTGACTTGAACCGCAATATTGATCTCGGTGCGCTGCATTGCTGCCTCAATGGCTACAGGCCATTGAGCGTCTATAACGGCCCCGTCATGGCCCAATTCCTGCCACAACACATGGCAGACGTGTGGAACCACGGGAGCCAGCAATAAGACCAATACTTCAACAGCTTCCCTGACCACTGCTTTGCTCTGCGGTTCTTCGCAATCGACAAGCTTGGCGATTTCATTGGAAAGTTCCATGCACGCTGCAACGGCAGTGTTAAATATTATTCGCTGACCGTAGTCATCAGAAACCTTGCGAATGGTTTCATGCGTTTTTCGTCGCAGAGATTTTTGTCTGGCATCTAATGCATCGGGCTGAATGGCTTCCACTCTATCCACAGCCGTTCGATAAGCCAGCTTCCAGAGCTTACGTAAAAAGCGATGTGCGCCTTCGACTCCCGAGTCAGACCACTCGAAGCTTTGCTCCGGCGGCGCAGCAAACATCATGAACAAGCGAATAGTGTCGGCACCGTATTGTTCTATCAAGTCTTGGGGATCAACCACATTGCCCTTTGACTTTGACATTTTAGTGCCGTCTTTCAAGACCATGCCTTGCGTTAGCAAGCGAGTAAATGGCTCGTCCGATGTCACCAGGCCTTCGTCGCGCATTAATTTGTGGTAGAAGCGCGCGTACAGTAGATGAAGTATCGCATGTTCAACGCCACCAACGTACTGGTCTACCGGCGTCCAGTAATCCGCGCGCTTGTCAAGCATGGTTTCCGCGTCCGGGCAGGCAAAACGGGCGTAATACCATGATGATTCTACGAACGTGTCAAAGGTATCAGTTTCTCTCATCGCGCCGCCACCGCAGGATGGGCATGTGGTTTGATAGAACTCAGGCATTTTCTTAAGCGGTGAGCCACTGGCAGCTACTTCAACGTGAGTTGGTAGAAGCACAGGCAGCTGGTCTTCAGGAACCGGCACTGAACCACAGCTTTCGCAATTGATCATCGGGATTGGCGTACCCCAATAACGCTGTCGAGAAACACCCCAGTCGCGCAAGCGATATTGTGTCTGGCGCTCAGCCTTGCCAGCTTCGCCCAGTTTCTCTGCTATTGCATCGAATGCTGCGTCTGAGCTCAGCCCGTTATAGTTGCCCGAATTAATCAATACACCTTTAGCGGGCACGGCGGCACGTTCTACATCGCTGGTTTCGCCCTCAGGCTGAATCACTGGCACTATCGGCAGTTGGTATTTACGCGCAAATTCCCAGTCGCGTTGATCATGGGCGGGCACCGACATCACCGCACCGGAGCCATAGCTCATCAGTACGAAGTTTGCTGACCAAATGGGGAGCTCATCGCCAGTAATTGGGTGGATTGCTTTAAACCCGGTATCCTTACCCTGCTTTTCCATCGTCGCCAGATCGGCTTCCGCAACGCTAGTTTGTGAAAGAGAATCCAGGAATGTCGAGAACTCAGCGTCGTTTTTGGCGGCTGCCAGAGCGATAGGGTGTTGTGCCGCAACCGCCATGTAGGTTGCGCCCATCAATGTATCCGGTCTAGTGGTGTAGACACTCAAACGTTGCCCAGCATTCGTATCAAACTCAATTTGCAAGCCTTCGGAACGACCAATCCAGTTGGTTTGCATGGTGCGCACTTGCTGCGGCCAATGCTCCAGCGTATCCAAGTCAGCTAGCAACTCGTCAGCGTAGGCGGTAATGCGTATAAACCACTGCGGAATTTTCCGCCGCTCTACCAACGCACCCGAACGCCAGCCTCGACCCTCTGCGTCTACCTGCTCGTTGGCAAGGACCGTTTGATCTATCGGGTCCCAGTTAACTTCGGCTTCTTTTTTGTAAACCAGACCTTTTTCGAAAAGTCGGGTAAAGAACCATTGCTCCCAGCGATAATACTCCGCATCGCAAGTTGCCAATTCCCGGCTCCAATCATAGGCAAAGCCTAATTGTTTAAGCTGCCCACGCATGTGGTCAATGTTCTGATATGTCCAATCCGCAGGTGGAACCTTGTTCTGTATCGCCGCGTTTTCTGCGGGCAGCCCAAACGCGTCCCAACCGATAGGATTGAGAACATTTTTGCCGAGCATGCGTTGATAGCGACTTATGACGTCGATGATCGTGTAGTTACGCACATGCCCCATGTGGGCACGGCCACTGGGGTAGGGGAACATCGCCAGGCAATAGTACTTCTCTTTGCTGTCATCTTCTTTGACTTCAAAGCTGGCATTGCTCTGCCAATAGTGCTGCGCATCGCGTTCAATGGTTTCTGGGTGATACAGCTCGTCCATGCAGGTAAACGGATCTCTGACGGTAAAAAAACGAAAGGATACAGCAGGCTGCAATCCAGTGACAGCTACTAGTGCTCCTTCAGCGTGCTAACGCGTTCGTGCGCTGAAGGAGCACTAGGGCATTGAAGACCTAAAAGTTGGCAGAAAGCCACAAAATGTGAGCAATACAAAGCAGAGAAGGACTATTGGCCACTCACCAAATCTGGCGTAAGGCGTTAAACCACTTCGAATAGGAATCTCCCCACTGAGCACCTGGCGTTGGAACTGCTCTGTACGTGCCAGAATCTTCCCGTCAGCCGATATAAGCGCTGATACTCCATTATTAGTGCCCCTGACCATGCCCCGTCCCCACTCAAGAGCGCGCATTTGGGCCATTTGCAGATGTTGCAATGGCCCAAAAGAACTGCCGAACCAAGTATCGTTGCTGATGGTGAGCAATAAGTCGGGTGGGGGTGTATTGGCTTGCGGCACCGTATCCAGGTATACGGCTTCATAGCAAATAAGCGCAGCGGCCCGCAGGTCGCCAATACGTAAATACTGTTGTTGTGCAGGTCCGGCACTGAAACTGGACATGGGTAAATCAAAAAAATCGATCAGACCGCGCAGCACACTTTCCAGCGGCATGAACTCACCGAACGGAACTAGATTTCGTTTGAAATACAATTGTCGATCTTCGCCGAGGCTGGCGATGCTGTTATACGCCGCTCCTGTGTCCGGATCGCGATAAGGAATACCAGTAATAAAACGAGAGCCACTTAACCTGGCTTGGTTCTGCAATTGATTAAGAACCGCATCCGCTCGCTGATACAACATAGGAATGGCGGCTTCCGGCCAAAGCACAAGGTCCTTGCCCCATAAATCTTCCGACATATCGCGCTGCAACGCGATGTGCCCAGCAATCTTTGAACGTTGCCACTTCTCATTCTGATCGATATTGGCTTGCACCAGACCTGTGCTCAGCTGTTTGTCAGTAGCCTGTGTCCACTGTAACGGGTCCACGAGCAACGCGGTTGCCCATACCAGCAGCAATACGCCTGCAGGAATGGAGTGCGGCAAGCCGATATGATGACTACTGTCATTAGCCCCAGCTGCTGGGATCAGCCGCCAGATTACAGAAGCAGTCAGGGCCAGCGTGAAACTGATCAACAATACGCCGCCGATTGGTGCGAGACCTTGCAGTGGCCCTTGCACTTGACCATAGCCTACGAAGAGCCATGGAAAACCGGTCAGAAGCCAGGTGCGAGTCCACTCTCCTAATACCCAAATTGACGGGAACAGCAGCACATCGCGTTGAGCGTCGTTTGAGTTTAGCCAGCGAAGAAGCGCACAGCTAATGGCGGGCAACAAGCCAAGACCAGTACACCAAAGAGCCGTGAGAAAGAGCGCCAGTGGCATGGGCGCGTTGCCAAACTGCTTAATGCTGACAAATACCCAGGACGCGCCGCTGCCGAACAGGCCAATTCCGAACAACCAGCCGCGCCAAAACGCCTTTTTCGGACTTGCCTGATGCAAAGCCCATAGCAACAGTAACAAACCGACAATGGCGGCTGGCCAAAAACTTAATGGGGCTAGGCTGGCCGTTAGCAGAATGCCGGCTACCAGCGCAGTAGCTGCTTTCATAGCTCTTACTTGGCGATGGTCATGCGTAACAGATGAATTTGCCGTGAGTCTGCGTTAATCACACGAAAACGATAGTCGTTGATATTGACCACTTCATTGCGTTTGGGTAGATAACCAAACTCTTGCATCAGTATCCCGCCAATCGTATCGAATTCATTTTCACTGAATTCGGCCTTGAATTGGCGATTAAAATTCTCTATTGGTGTCAGAGCCTTGATAAGATAGTCGTTGTCGGTGATTTTGCGTATATAGCCGTCGGGTTGTATGTCATGCTCGTCTTCTATCTCGCCGACAATCTCTTCAAGTACATCTTCGATCGTTACCAGGCCTTCAACGTCACCGTATTCGTCTAATACGATGGCCATGTGGTTTCTGGTTTCTCGAAATTCTCTAAGCAATACGTTTAAGCGCTTACTTTCCGGTATGAACGTCACCGGGCGCAGTAAATCTGCCAGATTTAAGTCTTCCCCAGCGCTTTTTAGCACGTGGGGTAACAGGTCCTTAGCCAGCAGAATGCCGCGCACATCGTCTTTGTTCTCACCTATAACCGGAAAACGTGAATGCGCAGACTTGATAATTTTCTCCATTAGTTCGGCCGGAGGCTCGTCCATAGAGACCTTGACCATTTGTGCGGCTGGAATAAGTATGTCTCGAACCTGTTTATCTGATACCTGCAGCGCGCCTTCAATAATGCCCAAGGCTTCCCGGTCAATTAGATCATTCTGTTGCGCTTCGGCTAGTAGCTCAAGCAACTCGGCTCGAGTTTTTGGCGATGCATTAAATAGATGGCCCAGTTTGTCTAACCAGCTCTTGTCTTCGTCTTCATGTTCTTCGTTCATGACACTCTTGTTGTTATCTCGTTGATGTCGCAATAAGGGGCAGCATATCCCATGGCAAGCAGTATTTGTGTTTCAAGATTTTCCATTACCGTGGCGTCAGAGTCATCAATGTGGTCGTAACCGCATAGATGCAAAACGCCGTGCACGAAAAGATGCGCCCAGTGGGCCTCTTTTAGCTTGTTCTGAGCAATGCTTTCTGAAGCAACCACATCTGCACAAATCGCAATATCGCCCAGCAAATCTCTCAGTTCTTCGTTTTCCAGAAGTACTTGCGGCGGAATGTTGCGGGTGTCGGCCTCAAAAGACAGTACGTTTGTGAGACCTTGCTTATCTCGAAATTTTGCATTGAGCTGACTCATTTCTTCGCTGGATACAATACGAACACAGATGTTCCCGCAGCATGCAACGCACTCGTTGAGAGTATTGGTCCATTGCTGGAATAAAGCTTCTGATGGCGTGTCTGTGGTGTTGACCGAGTAGTCCAATTGCACTGCGAGTCCGTTCATTACCTTTTGTACTCTTGCGCTGAGCTTTTGCCTGATCCCGACCGTGTTTCATGTCGTTCGTACGCTTCAACAATGCGCTGCACTAACTGGTGACGCACCACATCCTTTGATTCAAATTCGACCTGGCCAATGCCGTCAATTCGCCTCAATACTGATATGGCGTGTTTTAATCCTGAATAAGTATCTTTGGGCAGATCGACCTGGGTAAGATCACCAGTGATTACTGCGGTAGAACCGAAGCCGATTCGGGTAAGAAACATTTTCATCTGGGCTTTGGTGGTATTTTGCGCCTCATCGAGAATGATAAAGCTGTCGTTTAGTGTTCGACCACGCATGTAAGCAAGGGGCGCGACTTCTATGACGTTTCTTTCTATCAACTTTCCCACCGTCTCGAAGCCTAGCATTTCATACAGTGCGTCGTACAAAGGTCGCAGATAGGGATCGATTTTCTGGCTTAAATCGCCAGGCAAAAATCCGAGCTTTTCGCCTGCCTCCACAGCTGGTCTCACCAGCAAAATACGACTTACCTTGTCTTGCTCTAAAGCGGCCACGGCACAGGCTACCGCTAGCCAGGTTTTTCCTGTGCCTGCAGGGCCAATACCAAAATTAATGTCTTTACTCTGAATGAGTTTTACATAACGCTTTTGGTTAGCTCCTCGAGGCTTGACCAGAACACGGCGCGTGCGAAGCATGCTCAGATTGGCTGCATCTGCTGGTTCTTCAGTGGGTTCCCAGCTGGCTTCCTGAAGATGTAAGTGCACCTGTTCAGGGCTCAGGTGCCCGTTGTCAGTTGCCGCGTACAGTTCTTTCAAAACGTGTTGGGCTGAGCGAACCTGGGCCGGGCCGCCCTCTATCGAAAAGCTGTTGCCGCGGTTTCGAATCTGCACGCCCAGACGCTGCTCTATTTGCATGAGGTTTTGGTTAAACTGACCACACAGATCTGCCAACCGCTGCGCGTTGTATGGTTGCAATTCCAGGCGGCGATGGATAGTTTCTTGCTGACTGCCACCGTCGGTAAGCTGGGCTGACAAGTGCTCTGCACTTGCTGTCGCTTCAGGTGGAAAAGTTGAATTGTCAGAGAGGTTGGACGTGTCGGGTTTCAATTAAAGTGTTAGGGATGGAGCATCGAGCTGAGGAGTCTTGCTGATTACAAGCGCTGCCTGCTGAGATTGGTACCACCCGGGGCCTGCCGACCCTATAGAACATGTAGCAAGAATATAAGAAAAATGAGGTTTTGGGTATATTATTTTGGCTTCAAATCAGACTAGCGAACCGCGTAATGAGTTTGGCAAAGCCTGGTCAATCCGCAGTACGGCAAAATCGCCGATCAGATCATTGTTGTCGGCCTTGAAATTGACAACCCGGTTGTTTTCGGTTCGCCCCTGCAATTCCTGCGGGTCTTTTCGGGATGGGCCCATCACCAGAACGGTTTGCCGGGTACCTACCATTTGCCGGCTAATTCGTTGGGCCTGTTGATTAATTCTGTCCTGCAGAATGTGCAGACGTTGTTTCTTTTCCTGCATGGGAACCGGGTCTTCCAGCTCCGCCGCTGGAGTGCCCGGTCTGGCGCTGTATATGAAGCTAAAGCTGTGATCAAACCCAATCTCATTAATCAGACTCATAGTTTGCTCGAAATCACTGTCGGTCTCACCTGGAAAGCCGATGATAAAGTCCGATGAAAGACTGATTTCCGGTCTGTGCAGGCGCAGCAGCCTGATCTTGGCGACGTATTCCTCAGCGCTGTGCCCCCGCTTCATACGACGTAGAACATCATCCGAGCCGCTTTGAACTGGCAGGTGGAGGTGATTAACCAGCTCAGGTATCTCAGCGTAGGCGTCAATCAACGCTTGGCTGAATTCCACAGGGTGTGAGGTTGTGTAGCGAATTCTGTCAATTCCTGGAACGGCGGCTACAAAACTTAATAACTCAGCAAAATCAATGACTTCATGCAGGTGGTTAAGGCCACGATAGGCGTTCACGTTCTGGCCCAGCAGGTTCACTTCGCGCACCCCGCGCTGTGCCAGACCCGCAATCTCAGCCAAAACGTCGTCAAATGGGCGGCTGATTTCCTCACCGCGGGTGTACGGAACAACACAGAAAGTGCAGTACTTGCTGCAGCCTTCCATGATAGATACAAACGCGGAAGGACCATCGACACTTGGCTCAGGCAGGCGGTCGAACTTTTCGATCTCCGGGAATGTAACGTCAACTACCGGTATGCCTGGCTGACGCTTGCTGATCATATCGGGTACGCGATGCAAGGTTTGCGGACCAAACACCAAATCAACAAACGGTGCCCTGTCAGTGATGGCCTTCCCTTCCTGGCTCGCTACGCAGCCGCCCACACCTATTATTATGTCGGGCTGTTGTTCTTTGAGCAGACGCCAACGCCCCAGCTGATGAAAAACCTTCTCCTGGGCCTTTTCCCTGATCGAGCAGGTGTTCAGCAATAGCACATCTGCGTCGTTTTCGTTTTCGGTGGCTACTAGATCATGCTCCAGCTGCAGTAAATCCCGCACACGACTGCTGTCGTACTCGTTCATCTGGCAACCATGTGTTTTGATGTACAGTTTCTTTGCTGGAACAGGCATCTGCAGCGATTCTAGGCTATCTTTTGGGGGGCGGCATTATAACTGCGCAATGGCATTTATGGTATATTGTGTGGCGTTATTCAGCGAGTTCAAATCATGGCCGATGAGGCAATCTACAAAGTAATTTTTCAGAACCAGAGCCAGGTTTATGAAGTGTATGCGCGCGAAATCTATCAGAGCGACATGTACGGTTTTATCGAGGTCGAAGAGTTTGTATTCGGAGAGCGCAGCAATGTGCTGGTCGACCCCGGCGAAGAAAAGCTAAAAAATGAATTCAGCGGGGTGGCCAGAAGTTACATCCCAATGCACGCGATCATCAGAATTGATGAAGTTGAGCGCGAAGGCGTGGGTAAAGTCACTGAAAGCAAGGGTGGTTTTGAAAAGGTAACTCATCTGCCACTACCCAACAGGGCGCCGCTAGACTCCGGCGATTAGATGATCGCTAACGGTTTATCAGCTGGCGGTTAATTTGTGCCCTAGGTGTCTATGAGTCCGTACCGTAGGTGTCTATCAAATGCTGAATCAGGCGTTCTGCCGTGTCTGAAGCATCTATGATCTGAAATCCTGCCCAATGCTGACCCGCGATACTGCTTGGGCTGCACCACAAACAGTCTGCACCCACGTTGATAACCTTGTGCCCGTCCAGATCCTGAGGCAAAGACATCGCAAACTGATAGATGTTGCCCGCTTCCGGTTCCTGTTCCATCACTAGCATCAAGCCTTCGATTGTAAGGTTAACTATCTCGCCAACGCGGTCTCCATTCAATACGTCGTAAACGGCAATATCAGTGCCGAGATAGACTCTCCTGTGCTTACGGTGGTTACTGTAATCGGTTGCTGCTGTATTCATCCTGCTTTCGCCTCCATCGCAGTACCTTGGTACTGCCCGTACGTGCCCACACCCGGATTTTTGTGGTGATGCATTAGTTGCTGTAAGAAGTGCCGTACTTCCAGACCTTCACCGCCACAGGCCAATATTCCGTGACGCAGTTGCGGCGCAAGCTCGGTAAATTCTGTTTCAGACTGGCCTTCGCCGCCTACCGCGTAAGTGATGATGCGGTCGATTAAATTCAGGCAAGCTTCAGCCTGCTCTGGGTCGTCCTGTCTATTGGTATAAAGGCTGGTCACGTATTGCACCCAGGTGTCATATAAAAAATCGATCACAAGGTCTGGAACAGGAAGTTCGGCCTGTCGAATTTTGGCTTCCGCGATTCTGCGCACACTCATTTTGAGGCTGTCTATCTGACGTAAACCCGTTTGACAGCGCTTCTTTTTATCCAAATGTGCATGAATCATGCGGTCGTGATGCCGCAGCTCAGCGCTAAAACGAAAGGCTAACTCAGAGAATACTCTGGGACGCAATTCAGATTGCGCGCTCAGTTGTTCTACCACGGATTTGATCTGCAACAATAGGGCCGGCCGTTGCAGTGGTGCGGCCTTGCTTTGGTAAAGTTCTATGGCGCGAGTTAAAGTGTGCAACAATCGCTGTGCGGGGTGATCTGGATTATTGGCCAGAGTATCGTCTGACAATGCTAATCTCACGTAAGGCGTATACAGACGGCTGAGCAAACTTTTGATATGACTGCTCATCGCGTCGTGGCTGAGCAGTTCGTTAAATAGTAGCCCTACAGCCTCGATAGCCTGAATATTGTCATCCTGAAGCGCTTCGTTAGCCGCTGGCGTAAAAATGGCTTCATCCGGTATCGGGCCTGATAGCTGATGCATGGCAACACTTTCTATGCTGTCTTGCTGCTTGGCAACTGTCGTTACTTTGTTACTGTCTTGCTGTTGATCGTGTTCTCTGGCCGCTTGTTGTTGCTGTTCCAGCAGGCTTGAACGGGTTTGGTCCGGGTTTTCTCTGCTGTCTCGCAGATTAGGCAATATGCCTTGCTCTGCGAGGAAACTGTTCATCTGTTCATACAGATCATTGAGTTGTCGCAGGAAGCTCGTTTCAAACAACCGAAAAGCCAGTATGCGTGTTTGTAGGTTCCAGTGCAGGCTGGTTATTGCGCGCTCAAAGGCATGAGCGAAACTTAAGGGAGTAAATGGATTTCGTTGTGCGGTAACCTTCATCTGGCTGATCACAGAAAGCCGATTGTTCAGTGCACCAAGCAACACTTCGCCGCGCAATGCCGCTGCATTGATCATATTTGGCAGCGCAAGCTCGCTTTCAATAACGCGTTCCAGTTCCTTGCTAATTGGCACACCGCTTTCGCGTTGATTCAGAAAATCGGCAAATTCGGCATAGGTGTTGTTAATCGCCGTTAAAAATGCACTCTCGAATTGCTCAAACCTGGCCTTGTTGCGCTTCTCCAGCACAAACTTACGTAAGGACTGCTGTTCAAGTTGCGCGTTAGCCGCAACCTCGACCTGGCTTTCCTTTTCCAGCAATGCGGAAAGTTGATCATTCTTGCTTTCGAACTGCCGATAGAAATCGGCTAAATGAACACGACAGAAATCGTCACTGAAATTTTGCAGCTCTCGAAGCATAAAATTTTGTATGTTTTTCATTTTATTCTATAAAAATCAACAAGATATTGGTCTTCGTGTTATTCAGTGCCGCAATTCTCACAGCAAGCCCCAGGCCCTTACATCAGTATAGACAGAAAGCCAGCTTCCGCCGTGTTTTTGGCTAAAAAACAGACTATTCTGCAGCTTCAGGGTTCGAACGGTAGAAATTGCCCGTCTGTCACCCTAACAGCGCTTGATATCGCCATTTCAGCACCCATATTGATCGAGCAGTTTGAAAGTGTATGAGCAAGAGAGATGTCGGACGAAAGCCCAATAGATTCATTGATTTACAACGAAATAGATGCCGAAACAGACGGTTTAGTTGACGAGCAGGGGCGCGATGGCTTTACGCTCGCAAAGCCAGACGACGTACTGCCCGATAAACTCTTTATTCTGCCTATTTCCGGCCGGCCATTCTTTCCGGCCCAAATTCAGCCCGTAGTGGTGAATAAGGAGCGCTGGAAATCAACGCTTAGGCGGGTTGCGAAAACACCACACGCCACGCTGGGATTGGTATACGTTGGTGATGAAGACCCCGATAAAGTCAATACCGACGATCTACCTCTGATGGGTTGTGCGGTGAAAATTCATTCTGCAGTCGCGGATGAGGAACAGCTGCAGTTTGTGGCACAGGGCCTAAAGCGCTTCCAGATCCAGCGTTGGTACAAGGATGAGCCGCCGTTAATAGCGCAGGTTAGTTATCCAGCTGCTGATACAGACGACAGCGATGGCGTCAAGGCGTATGCAATGGCCATTGTCAAAGCCATCAAAGACCTGCTGCCTTTGAACCCGTTGTATACCGAAGAGCTTAAAAACTATCTGAGTCGTTTCAGCCCAAATGACCCTTCGCCACTTACTGACTTTGCTGCCGCTATTACGTCTGCAAAAGGAGCTGCGCTTCAGGAAGTGCTGGAAACCATTCCTCTGCAGGAACGGATGGAGAAAGTCCTTGTCTTGTTACGCAATGAAATGGAAGTGGCTGAACTACAGACCTCGATTACGGCGCGCATTAATGAGCAAGTCAGCGATAACCAACGAGAGTTCTTTCTTCGCGAGCAATTGAAGATTATTCAGAAAGAACTGGGTATTTCCAAAGATGACCGCACCGCGGATGGCGATCAGTTTCGCGAACGTCTTGACGCGCTTAATCCGCCAGAGCACGCGCTGAAAAAAATAGAGGAAGAACTGCACAAACTATCTGTACTTGATTCAGGTTCACCTGAATACGGCGTAACCCGTAATTATCTGGATTGGGCAACCTCAGTCCCCTGGGGTATTTACTCAGAGGACAGGCTTGATCTGGCCCATGCACAGCAAGTGCTTGATGCGCATCATGACGGTCTTGATGACGTGAAAGACCGAATCAAGGAGTTTCTGGCGGTTGGCGTTTATAAAGGCGAAATAGCGGGTTCTATCTTACTGCTGGTGGGCCCCCCAGGTGTGGGTAAAACCTCAATAGGTCGTTCAATTGCTGATGCTCTGGACAGGAAGTTCTATCGATTCAGCCTGGGTGGCATGCGTGATGAAGCCGAAATTAAAGGCCATAGGCGAACTTATATTGGCGCCATGCCTGGAAAATTTGTACAGGCACTAAAGCAGGTTAAAGTATCCAACCCTGTCATCATGCTTGACGAGATAGACAAGATAGGCGCCTCTTATCAAGGCGATCCCGCATCGGCATTGCTAGAAGTATTGGATCCGGAACAGAATGCTCAGTTTCTTGATCATTACATAGATCTGCCAATTGATTTGTCGAAAGTTCTGTTTGTGTGCACTGCCAACCAACTGGACTCTATTCCAGGTCCATTGCTTGATCGTATGGAAACTATTCGCCTGGCTGGTTACATAACGGAAGAAAAGCTGGCAATCGCAAAAAATCATCTGTGGCCAAAAGCACTTAAACAAGCCGGTGTCAAAGCGCGACAGCTGCGCATTAATCAGGGTGCATTACGACTGCTGATTGAAGGATATGCAAGAGAGGCGGGCGTGCGAAACCTGGAGAAGCAGCTTAAGCGAATTATTCGAAAAGCGATCATGCAGTTCCTGAAAGAACCGGACATAGCAATACGCATAGGCAAGGAGCAGGTTGAAGAGTACCTTGGCCCGCCATTGTTTCGGCAAGAACGAGTCATGTCTGGTATTGGGGTGGTCACTGGCTTAGCGTGGACCAGCATGGGTGGTGCAACTCTGCCCATGGAAGCAACCCGAATTCACACCGACAATCGCGGTTTCAAGTTGACGGGAAAGCTTGGCGATGTGATGCGTGAATCGGCAGAAATTGCCTATAGCTATGTGATATCGAATCTATCGAAATACAATTGTGACCTTGAGTTTTTCGACAAGTCTTATATTCATCTTCATGTTCCTGAGGGCGCCACGCCAAAAGATGGGCCCAGCGCTGGGGTAACAATGACCACAGCGCTGATTTCACTGGCCAGAAATCAAAAAGTAAGCAGACCGCTGGCTATGACTGGAGAAATCACTTTAACCGGTCAGGTACTTGCCGTGGGTGGAATACGAGAAAAAGTAATTGCGGCACGACGTAGTAAAATTAAGGAACTAATTCTGCCTGAGGCATGTCGTAGGGACTTTGACGAATTACCGGATTATTTACGCAAAGGTCTAACAGTTCATTTTGCTGAGCACTACGACCAGGTATTTGATATCGTTTTTGCTAAATAATATTGAGACAGACTTGCTTTGTAAGGCGCTTTCAGCCAAACTTAGCGCAGTTAAACGGCTAAAGTTTTTCGGTTTTTAAAACCATCAAACCTTGGCCGTTTTTAGTCTTCGGATAATGTTTGGTGTTACACGCAATTTATTGAACATGACTCAGTTATTGAAACAAAACACATTTATTGACAACGCTGCTCCGGCAGCCTTGGCCATTTGTGCTTATTGTCATACATGGCACGTAAGCATGTGTGACCTGTTGTGTGCAAGTGAGTTAGGTCGCGTGAAAAACACACTATTGGAGCCAGGGGGATAGTCGCTTAAGACTAATGCTTTAAGAACAGCAGCCCCCGCGAACCAAGTTCCCGGGGGTTTTTTCGTTTCTGGGCCGACATTTTAAGACAACATAGGCAATGGATGCTTCGCGAATAAGGAAGTATTCAGAAGGTGAATATCATGGAACGCGCATTGATACAGAACATATTGAAAATTTATGGCATAGGTGTATGCCACGCGCTGCAGTTGATTATTCCAGTGTTCGTGCCGTTGCTTCTGGGCAAAGGCTTAAGCATGAGTGAGATTCTGCAGACACAGGCGGCTTTTGCGCTGACAGTTGCCGTATTCGAGGTTCCGTCAGGTTATCTCGCCGATGTGTATGGCCGTAAGGTAAGCCTGTGCCTCTCTGCCTTGTTAATGCTGCTGAGCTATGCCTGTCTGTATTCCGCTGAAACCTTTGTCGACTTCATCGTTTTCGAAGTCGTTATGGGTGTTGCTTTGAGCCTTAGCTCCGGTTCAGACATGGCGATGTTGTTTGATTCGCAGCTGGCGTTACAAAAATTGAACAAGAAATTCAACTTACCGGCGTCGGTTGGAAAATTGGTGGCTCTGACTTCGGTAGCGGAAGGAGTTGCCGCCTTAACGGCGAGCGTTGTCTTTCTGAGCTTCGATGTTGCACCCGCATATGACACCTTGCTAAGTTTGCAATTGCTGCTGGGTGTACCGCCGTTGCTGCTGTCGCTAACACTGATTGAGCCGCCTCGATCCATAGGGTCTGGCGGGCACAGTGACAACGCTAGAGCAATAGCCACTACTCTGGTATATGGCGACCGTATTGTGCTTTGGAGCGCAATCAGTACCGTCAGTTTTGGTTTGGTCGCATTACTGGCGTTCTGGACATTCCAGAGATACTGGGAGTTGCAATCGGTACCCCTGGAATACTTTGGATTCTTGTGGGCGCTGCATTGCTTGATACGCGGCGTGAGCGCGCACTGGGCGTCAGCGCTTGAGCGAATGGCTGGTAGTGCTCGGCTTATCTTAGCAACGGCTGCTTTTACTGTTGTCGCGTTTCTGGGTATGGCCGGACTCTCGGGTTGGGCCGGTGTGGCGTGTGCTCTATTGTTCCCGGTGTGTCGCGGCTTAAACTCCGTACTGTTGTATGACGCGCTTAACAATCGGGTAGACAGTGCGTTTCGGGCCACCATTAACTCGGTATTGAACCTGGCCATCAGAGCAGCATTTATTGTTGCCGGGCCTTTACTAGGGTTTGCTGTGGATCATTTGGGCATGCAGGCGTCATTGCTGGCTCTGGCGGCACTGAGTTTTGCGTTGCTTGGAGCGTCGGTTTTCGCGCTCTGCAGAGCGATTGCGAAAACCAGTACGCCACTTGAGGCGCTTGATGTCTCAGAAGAGTCGACGATTTTGGAACAGTAATGGCGACCTGTACAAACCAACGCGTGCACGGTAACGTGCACGCACTTTTTTCCAGATTGGGTATTCAATGGAGATTTGGCAGCTACTGCTACTGACCTTGACGGGGATAGCCGCTGGTTTTATGAATGTAATGGCCGGTGGAGGGTCTTTGTTAACCGTACCCGCCATGCTGTTTCTCGATATACCTGGCCCCGTCGCAAACGGGACCAATCGCATCGCAATTGTTGCGCAGAATATCACCGCCGTTATCACGTTTTTCAGGAAAGGTTTTTCCGACTTTAAATTGAGCCTGAGTCTAGCGGCGGCGGCGGTACCTGGTGCCATTATTGGAGCTAAAATCGGCACTGAGCTGCAAGGCGTCTGGTTTGAGCGCGTTGTAGCAGCGGTGATGGTAGTAGTCATGATATTAATGGCAACAGACAAGAAGCGAAAAGCAGATCCAGGCAACCTTGCAGTGCCTTTGAGCAAAACAAGGTTGATAACAGGCCATTTCTGCATGTTCGGTGCCGGTATCTGGGGCGGATTTATCCAGTTAGGCGTTGGTTTTATCTTGATGCCCATTCTGCACAGAGTTATGCAACTGAATCTGGTCACGGTCAACATGCATAAAGTATTTATTGTGCTCGTCTACACCATTGCGGCATTGCTGGTTTTTGCAACCCAGGTTGAAATTCTGTGGATTGTTGGCTTGTGCCTTGCCGTTGGCAATTCGGTTGGTGGCTGGCTGGGGGCGCATGTCACGATTGAGCATGGGGATGCGATTATTCGGCGCGTGTTTAACTTGGTTCTCGCGGCGTTAATTATCAAGCTGCTGATCTTCTAGCGGTTTGCTATATCAAGGGTGACTCATTGTGAATGAAGAATTGAAAACTGTTTTGTTTATTGTGCTTGCCGTACTAATGGTCGGCGGCATTATGCGCTCGTCATGGCGCATGCTCAAAAACAGTGAACGTATGCTGGAAGATGTTGATCGCAGCAAGTTGAAGAAACTAAAAGATGATGGTTGGGATGACTGAACACTGCAAATACCACGTTCAGATATGATCAAACCAAATCAAAAAGTATCAATTTGAAATCATGTGTCTTTGCTTAGGGGCTGCTGGCTCGTTGTTCGTCGCGAAATTGCAAATCTGCTAAGCGTTTATACAGCGGCGAGCTTTTGACCAGACTGGCGTGCGTGCCCTGAGCTACTAACTGCCCCCGATCCATCACCGCAATTTTATTGGCATGCAATACAGTTGCGAGTCGATGCGCGATAATGACTGTAGTTCGATCACGCATGATTTCTTCAAGGGCTTGTTGAATTTGGTGTTCACTTTCCGCATCCAGCGCACTGGTTGCTTCGTCCAGTAAGAGTAAGCGTGGATTCTTGAGCAGCGCTCTGGCAATAGCAACGCGCTGGCGCTGCCCCCCGGATAATTGCACGCCGCGCTCGCCCAGATAACTACTATAGCCTTGCGGTAGCTGCATAATAAAGTCATGCGCATGCGCTGCTTTTGCGGCTGCAACCACTTCTGTGTCGCTGGCTTCAGGATTACCATAGCGAATATTGCTGGCAACGTTTGTTGAAAACAACGCAGGTTGCTGAGCAACTACAGCGATTTGCTGTCGATATTCCCGTGGATCAAATTCGCGAATATTGATGCCGCCAAATTCGATAGCGCCTGACTGCGGATCATAGAAGCGCTGAAGCAACTCGAACACCGTCGATTTTCCCGATCCAGAGGGCCCAACCAACGCCAGACTTTTGCCATCCTCTACTTCCAGCGAAAAGTCTTTGAGTGCGGCAGTTTCCGGCCGAGCAGGGTAGGCAAAGCTTACATTGCTAAGCTTCGCGTGTGGAGCTACTGAAGCGGCGTTTGCGAATGGTTTGGCGGGAGCAATAATTTCAATGGGCACGTTCATTAGCTCGAGCAAGCGCTCTGTGGCACCCGCCGCCCTTTGCAGTTCACCGTAAACTTCCGACAGGGTGCCAACCGCCATGCCGACCATTAACGCGTAGAAAACGAAAGCACCCAATTCACCAGCAGTCATGGTTCCATTCAATACATCATGGCCACCGGCCCAGAGCATGCTGGCGAGACCTGCAAACATTATGACGATGGCAATGGCAATCATCACTGCACGCTGGATGATGCGCTTTCGGGCAATCTTAAAGGCCGACTCCACTTCTTTGCCAAATGCTTGCTTTTCCAGCGGTTCTTGCGCAAAGCTCTGCACGGTCTTGATGTTCTGAATCGCTTCACCTGCGTAACTGCCTACCCCGGCAATACTGTCCTGGCTTTTGCGCGACAAGTCTCGGACCTTTCTACCCACCGCAAAGATAGGCAGAATCACCAGCGGTACTGCTGCCATAACAATGAGAGTCAACTTGAGATTGGTGATCAGGAGAATGATCAGCGCGCCAACCAACATTACCGTATTGCGCAAAGCCAGCGATAACGAGCTGCCGATAATCGATTGCAATATGGTGGTATCTGCGGTGAGGCGAGACATAATCTCGCCGCTCAGATTGGTCTCAAAGTAACTCGGGTGCAAATTGATTATGTGGTCAAACACAGCTTGGCGCAGGTCGGCAGATACGCGTTCTCCTAGCCATGATACAAGGTAAAACCGCAGCGAACTGCCCAGCGCCATTAATGTGGCCAGACCCATAATGATGCCGATCGCGTAGTTCAATCGATCACCGCTACTGGACACAAAGCCGCCATCTATCATCAAGCGCACACCTTGACCGATTGATAGCGTGATAGCTGCTGTAAACAACAATGCGGCAGCCGCAGCAACCACAGTGCCTGCATAAGGCTTGAGGAATTGCAGCAGGCTGCTGAATATCGCCAGGCTGGCTTTGCCTTTTGGTCGATTGTCGGGATCCTGTATCGACTCTTGCTGCTTGTTGTTGGTAGCGTTCAGATGCATTCCCTCTTGCTGCGGGGTATTGGACACGCCTGTTTTCCTGCTTTGGTTAATCCGACATTTTCGCACACTTCTGCAGTGTGCTGCTGGTCAGGCTGAAACTGTTGTAGACTAATGCGGCACTTAATCGGGATCCAGGGAGTCACTGAACAAGTATGCGATACCTCTGGCTTACATGCGAATCCGTGATCGGGACGCCAGTTCGCAAGTTGATCCAAGTCACTTGCTGTGCGCTGGTGATGCTTTTGAGTTTGGGATTCCAGGCCTCTTTGGCAAGTGAACAACCAATACCCGCGAAATACCCCGTACCTCGCCACGTCAGTGAGCAGGCGCAGGCCATTCTGAGCCGACCTGTGTTAATGGAAGGCCGGCTGGTTCGCCCATCAACTGCTGAGCAATGGCAGCGGCTCATACGCCAACAGGGCTTGCGTGTGCAACCGCAGATCGAGCGCCTGAAATCTGCACCAATAAACGTAGAAAAAACTCAAATGGGTGGGGTCACCGTCAGGGTAATAACGCCTGAGCGGATTCCTGCGGCCAGGCAAGATAAAGTACTGATTGCCTTGCATGGCGGTGCCTATGTTTTCTTTGGTGGCGACGCCAGCGTGCTGGAGGCGGCCAGTATCGCGCTTGCCGGCCAATACAAAGTCATAGCGGTTGATTACCGAATGCCGCCAGTGCATCCTTTTCCTTATGCGGTAGACGATTCTGTCGCAGTGTACCGAGCCCTGCTGGAAACGACGCCCGCAGAGAATGTTGCGGTATTTGGTACCAGTGCTGGGGGCAGCCTGACCGCGTCTATGATTGTGAGCGCCAGAGATCAGGGTTTGCCTTTGCCTGCCGCCGCTTATCTGAATACCCCCTGGGCTGACTTATCCAAAACAGGCGATAGCTATGTGACAAATGAAGCCGTTGACCCTGTATTACCGGTGTACGGCGGGGCGCTAGCGGCCGCAGCCGAGGTATATGCAGGCGCAGAAGATTTGAAGCATCCTCTCGTGTCGCCAGTATATGCCGATTACACGAAAGGTTTTCCGCCAAGCTTGCTGATTACCGGTACGCGTGATTTATTGCTTAGCAGTACGGTGCGCCTACATCGAGTGCTGCGAGAAGCCGGTATTGACGCTGATTTACATGTTTTTGATGCCATGTGGCATGCATTTACTGCCAATACGGAGATGCCCGAGGCGAAGAGAGCTCAGCGTATCGTTCTGGATTTTCTGGATGCCCACTTATTGACCCAAAGCGATAACGCGCCTGCCGGCCTTGCCACGTCACTAAAAAAATGAGTGTTCAGTTTTCGGCTGCACCTGAGTGTTATTCACAGCACACTATCGCTCTCTAAACTGATTATTCGGGAGCCAGGAAATGTTAGCCATCAAACAGTCGGAGTCAGTAACAATGAGTCTGCCCAGTGACGACACAATGTATAACGCTCTGCTGGAGCGTGACGCCCACTATGAAGGTGTTTTTATTGTGGGTGTTACAACAACCGGTATTTATTGTCGGCCGGTGTGTACTGCGCGCAAACCATTGAGAAAAAATGTACAGTTTTTTAGTAACCGAGAAGAGGCCAGAAGGGCAGGGTTTCGTGCTTGCAAAGTGTGTAAACCGGATACCCTGGCCGGAAGCGAGCCAGAATGGCTGATCAGATTGCAAGATCGCCTGGCCAGTAATGAGCGAATCAGTGACGCTGATTTGCGTAAAATGGGCACTGATCCGGCGCGGGTCAGGCGTTGGTTTAATAAGCACTACGGTACGACGTTTCAAGCATGGCAGCGCGCTCGTCGACTGTCGGCGGCACACGACGCTCTGCAAGCCAATAACAGCGTAACTGATACAGCATTCGCCAGTGGTTTTGAATCCTTAAGCGGTTTCGGTGAGGCTTTTCAACGGGTCGCTGGTTGTTCACCAAAAGCGGGGAAAAACACCAGGCTTGTTAAAGTAAAGCGACTGTTGAGTCCGCTGGGGCCAATGTTTGCAGCCGCGAGTGACGACGGTTTATGTCTGCTGGAGTTTGATGACCGTACGGCCATGGAGCACCAGCTTAGCCGCCTGCAGCGCATGTTGGGTGCTCAATTCGTTGCCGGTGAACATCCTGTGTTTGATTTGCTGGAACAGCAGCTCACTGCCTATTTTAAAGGCGAACTATTGCGGTTCAGTGTTCCATTGCAATTCGCCGGAACGGACTTTCAACAAAAGGCTTGGCAAGCTCTGGTTGATATTCCTTACGGTGAAACTCGAAGTTACTCCGATCAGGCGCTGGCGATTGGCAAGCCAAGTGCAGTGCGTGCAGTTGCCAAGGCCAACGGGCAGAATGCGTTGGCGATAATTGTGCCCTGCCACAGAGTAGTCGGTAAAGATGGCAAGCTAACCGGGTATGCAGGTGGACTTTGGCGTAAGCAAAAACTGCTGGCGCTTGAGCGCTCCGCGGTTCAAGCTGATTCAGCGCGCCGTTGTTAATTCCTGGAGTCGATGGCGCATTCTGAGGCCGGAAGTTCTACTCTAAGCTCAGTATTCTCCTCACGCCTTAGCTCAAAACATTTGCCATCCAGGGTTCTCTCTAGGCGTCGTTTTATCGCAGCGCCTGATGAATGTATCTCGGTTTTGCCAATTTCCGAATAAAAATCAGTCGCGTAACCAAAGTGTCCATTGGTGCCAGGGTAGTTGAAATTGTCATGGAAACTGTAGGGGTGCCAATACCACAGTGGTGCGTAAATATCCCCACCGTTTTCCTTGATAATGTCCTTATGTGCGTGATAGCTACGATAATAGGCTGAATTGCCATAGCGGGGTTTGATGAAATGAGCGTGGCCATAATCGCTTGCCGGCCCCGAATGCGTATTGCCCTGGCCTATTTCATAGCCATGTGTTCTGTACCCCAGGCCTCCTGTTTGTGCATCGGATTGGGCAGCAATGGGCAAACTTGTCGCAATGGTCCAAAGCGCCCACAAATAGTATTTGACTGACATAGCCTGCTCTTCCCGAATGTGTGCTGCTACTCATTTATTGTAGGCGCTGGGCTGCTTTTGCCTCAAGCGATTTATGACCGAGTTCACGGTCGGCACCGAATGCTGGCTAATCGTGTACCATTACGCATGCGCATCATTGTTGCGAAGTCATTTTATGGATTCCACCCAAATTTTCGTTGCCTTTATTTTCCTGGTGATGGTTGCGAACCTGGCTTGGGCGCGATGGCGGCCGTCATGGATTTTCGGCTTTTCAGCGTTAGCCTGCTACTCGGTAGGTGTGGTTAGCACTGAAGAGTTGCTGAGTAAAATCGTTAACCCAGGTCTAGCCACATTGATGCTACTGCTGCTGGTATCGGTAGGCTTGGAAAAAATAGATTGGTTAGTCAGGATAAGTCGGCGCCTTGTAAGCCCGAATTACCCTCTAACGCTTTTGAAAATTGGGGGAGTGACGGCCTTTTTATCTGCCTTCCTGAATAATACGGCTGTGGTCGCCGTGCTCGCAAACGGTATCTCTCGTAATGGGCAGCACGCGGCAAGTCGCTTACTCATCCCGTTATCATATGCGGCCATACTGGGTGGCACTACAACGTTGATCGGCACTTCAACTAATTTAGTGGTGAACAGCTTTCTGCTGGACGCAGGTGAAACCGGGTTTGCTTTCTTCGACTTTCTTATCATCGGGCTTTTAGTGACCGTCGTTGGCCTTGTGGTGTTGTTGTTGTCCGCCAGATTGCTGCCGACGCATGATGAGGAAGACCCAAAGATCGACGAATATTTCCTTGAAGCAAGAATCAATGAAGATTCCGAAATGATTGGACGCAGTGTGGCTGAAAATAAGCTGCGTGAACTGGAATCATTATTTCTGGTGGAGATTTTACGCGGTGGAAAGCTGATAACACCGGTCCCACCCTACGTGATTATCGAAAGTGATGATGTTTTGATTTTCTCAGGTGATGTTAAACAGATTGGTCGACTGGAAGGCCTGGAAGGGGTTGAAACGTATGCGACTACCAGTGGTTTGCTCAGCAGCAATTTAACGGAGGTGATTGTTCTGCCAAATGCGCCTATTGTAGGTCGTACGGTGAAGCACGCGGGTTTTCGCGCGATGTTTGACGCTGCAGTGGTTGGCGCACGACGCGATGGTGATCGACTTTCGGGTAAGCTTGGCGGTATCAGGCTGAAAGCCGGAGATAGCTTGTTGCTGGCAGTTGGTCCTGATTTCTCGACGCGGAAAAATATTAGCAAGAATTTCGCCGTACTGAATGGCGTTGAAATCGAACGTGCTCTGTCAAATAAACAGAGCGCGGCGTTGATGGGTTCCTTTGCCGCTGTGATTATTCTTGCTGCCCTGCAATTAGTTCCATTGTTCAAGGGATTAGCGTTATTGCTGGCAGCCATAATGGCGTTTGGTATCGTGACGGGTGAAGAATTAAAGCGGCGCTTTCCCTACGCGTTGCTGATGATCATAGCGTCGGCATTGGTCATGGCAACAGCTCTTGATAATTCAGGATTGGTCGATATGCTGGCTAATAGCTTGCATAACAATTTGGCTCAGTGGGGGCCGGGTGTCGCTTTGGTAGGTGTATTCCTGGCTACTTTGTTAATGACAGAGCTGATGACCAATAACGCCGCTGCTGCCCTGGCTTTCCCTATTGCCTACACGCTGGCTGGCAGCTTTGATGTTAACTGGATGCCTTTTGTTATGGCAGTTGCCTATGGAGCCAGTGCCAGCTTCATGACACCCTATGGCTACACTACGAATTTGATGATACAAAACATGGGTGGTTATCATTTTGCCGATTACGCCCGAACGGGGTTACCGGTTGCAATCGCCTACACAATGACCGTGTTAATTGCGATTCCCATCGTCTTCCCGTTCTAGAGAATCTTTGAACGTCCAGACAGCTTAGTCTTCAACCCATTCCCAGCGCAGTGGTTCGCCAAAGTCGTCGTAGATCATTTTCCGTCTGGGCTTGGGTTTGTATTCTTTAGCTGACTTTGCGCGCGTCGTTTTTGCCCGGCGTCGGGCTTCAATCGATTGGATTACGTCATTCAGCGGTAGTTTGTCTTCAGCCGGAACTTGTTGGCCGCCGTTTGGCACGAAGCTATTTCCCCTGATCGGACCATCGGCATTATCTCGGCTGCTGGCACCACGTGGTACTTCCTGCACCTCGCCACCGCGGGCCAGGTAATCGCGCATTTGCTTCTGCAGCTCGCTGCGCATCTCTGACTTGCTGGGTGGTAGTTTCATACCAATATTGGAAAAAAATTCATAACAAACAAATATAGCACGTTGTCTATCAGTTGGCCGATCGTCAGGGAAAAAACGGACAGGCAGGGGGTTTTAAGGTACATTTGCCTTTTACTGATATCAGGGTCAAATTGTTGATCAAACGTCCGGTCTTTTTGTTCAGCATGGATTCAGAGCAGTTCCATGCCGCACCACTCACCACGGGTGGTCTGCAAGCGTATTATCAGCGTTACGGTCAGCGTAGTGACGATACCGAATTTCATTTACTGCATTTTCGTGATGCAGAGCATATCGATGGCTGGCAGAAAGACGGAATACCAGCGCTGGTGCAAATTTGCCAGAGCGCGCTGGCGGCAAATCAGCAGCCCATTTTAGGTTTCAGTTTTTACACGTGGAACGCCGCAGAATTTCTGCAATTGATTGTTGAGTTAAAGCGAGAGCTGCCAGAATTCCTATGCGTAGCGGGCGGCCCACATGTGCAGGAAGCGAAGACTTATCTATTAAGCGACCCGATCGATTTAATTGTGTTGGGCGAAGGTGAACAGACGTTCACTGAGTTGCTGGATCGCCCAGAGGCAGAACACTGGCCGAACACCGCGGGTTTGGCCTGGGCTCAGGCGGGTCAGGTGGTGTGCAGCGCTGAGCGGCCCAGAGAGACGGAACTGGATCGCTTGCCTTCTGCGCTTGATGTGGTTGCCTTAACCAATGACGCCGGACAGCCACTGTACGACTCGATTGCTTACGAAACCAGCCGCGGCTGCCCGTTTAAATGCGCGTTCTGCGAATGGGGCACTGGCGCTATCGGTACTAAAATGCATCAATTTTCCATGGGCCGTATACGCGATGATTGGCAGAAGGTTGTTGCCGCTGGTATTGAAAACATTTGGTTGGCAGATTCTAACTTTGGTGCACTGCGTGAAGATCTTGAAAAAACACAGTTAATATGCGATCTAAAAAACGAGACCGGTTTACCACGAACATTTGCCACCAGTTGGTCAAAAAAACACAGTTCCAAGGTGCAGCAAATCGTTTTACTTTTGAATCAGAATGGCTTGCTACCGCATTATCAGTTGGCACTGCAAACTCTGACGCCATTGGCGCTTGAGCTGTCAAATCGCAAAAATATGGCCGCCAACAAATACGAACCTATTGCCAGAGAAATGGCGGATGCGGGTGTGCCGATAGCGGCGGAATTGATCTGGGGGTTGCCTGGCGACAATTTGGCAGATTTTGAGCGAAACCTCGACCAATTACTGGCAACCTTTCCGAACATCAATATTTTTGGTTACACCTTGCTACCTGGCACAGAGTTTTATCAGCGCCGTGACGAGTATCAGATCGAAGCCGTACCTGTTGCCGGCTATGGTAAAGCCAAGGGTGAGTACGTTGTTGCCTGCCATACGTTTGCTAGAGACGAAGGTCTGGATGGCTACTTTCTAATTGCTGCTCATATGATTTTGATCCATGGCCATATGATGCCGCTAACGATTCGATTTTTGGCGATGCAACAGGACTTGCCGGCAACTCCTTTGCTAAGGGTTTTGCTAAAAAGATTACTCATGGATTTTTCGTTGCAGTGCGACGACAGATTGGGAGTCTATGAAGGTAGGGCAGCGATTTATCTCAGCCTGATTGAACAGCGTGAACGAAGCTTCGATATTATTGGTGCTGCGCTCATAGACTGGTGTACACATCACCAAGCAGATACAGATCTGGTCGATAGGGCGACAAAAGTGCTCGCACTGGATGCCGCAATATGTCCGCGCAGCGGCAAGAAATCCAGCGAAAGTATTGAGTTCGGATTTGATGCAGCAAGCCTGATGAGTTCGCTGGAAAAACTGAATTTGCCTGACCACGACTGTTTCACTGAACAAAGTCAAACGCTCATTTTTGAGCATCCGGGTGGTGTTGGCGAAGTGCTAAAAGATCCAGACGGTGGTAGCTGGATGCGCGCTCACTGGTATAGAAAGCAAGGGTTTGCGCTCTCGAGCAATATTATACCGCTACAACCACTCGCAGAGCATCCAACCGCAAGACCATAGCGTCAATAACACTACTCACCTTGGCCAACTCCTGTTTTAACGCCCGAATTTCAACGTCACGCACGTTAGGGTTTATTCTTTGCAGGGTTTCCAGGCGGCTTATTTCATCGTTAAGCGCGTGCTCGGCACTTTGGTGAGCTTGTTCCAACAACTCCTGCGACTGCTCTTCGGCCAGGCTTCGGGTTCGTTTAATCAAACCTTCCAAAACAGCATTACGTGCTTTAACCACTTTAACCGAGGTCTTACGATCCAGTACTTGCGCCGCTGAGCTAAGCAGCTCAAAGCTTACTGCGTGATGTAAGGCCCGGCCTTGTTCATTAACCAGAACACGTATGGTGCTGGGTGGTAGGTAGCGGCTGGTTTGCTGCGGGCTGTCTATCACAAATAGCGTCTCTAGCAGCATCGTGCCCGGTTTCAACCCTGCTGTTTTAACGGCAATAGCACCGCAGTTTCCTTTCTCTGCCCCCAGTATCAAATCCAGCGCGCCGATCACCATACGATGATCCCAGGTCAAAAAATGCCAGTCTTCATTGGCCAACGCGGTAGCACGGTCGTAGGTAACCGTCATTCCTTCATCTTGCAGCAGCGGAAAAGGCACGTACATATTTTCTGCCGGGCGAATAATGGTGGCGCGTTCACTGTGAGGTTCGCTGTGCACGCCATAGCAATCGAAAACCAACTCCATAAATTCGGGTAAATCGGAGGTAGCGTCTTCTTCCACTGCCTGCTCAGCAAGTGCTAATGCCACGTGGGTACGACAGGAGTTGTATTCCAGCAGACGGTCACGCCCGTTGTGTAATTGCTCGTTCAAGGCTTGGGTTAACTCGCGTGTACGCATGATAAAGTCAGCGTCATTCGCACCACGTTGCTCTATAGCACGCAGCTCCTGACCCATCTCGACAAAAACTGTGTGGGCCGCCGGGCAGGCATGTTCTATCGCATTCATACCCTCATGGTACCAACGGAACAGTACTTCCTGCGCGGTAGCCTCGAAGTAGGGCACATGGATTTTAATGGTTTCTGTCTGACCGATTCTATCCAGCCTGCCTATCCGTTGCTCCAGAAGGTCTGGGTTGGACGGCAGATCAAACAACAACAAATGGTGTGCGAACTGGAAATTGCGACCTTCACTGCCAATTTCGGAACACACCAGCAATTGACTGCCGTAATCTTCGTCTGCAAAGAACGCGGCGGCACGGTCACGTTCTACAATGCTCATGCCCTCATGGAATACAGCGGCTTGAAAACCGGTATTCACCCGCAACGCTTCAGAAATATCCAGTGCCGTTTCAGAACTTGCCGCGATCAACAGTAGTTTTTCCCCGCGATGATTTTTGATTAATTGCTCTAACCAGGAAATTCTAGGATCAATAACGACCCAGGAAGGGGAAGGCGTACTATTGCGGTAGCGGCGTTCGGGAGTCAGGTGAGCTTGATCATAAGCGTCGGGCTTGGGCAAGGGGTAAGCGTGTAACTCGCGGCCTGGGAATCCTGAAATGGCGGCTCGTGTATTGCGAAACAACACCCGACCTGTGCCGTGACGGTCTAGCAAATGATCGATCAGGTCAGTGCGAGCTTGCTCTTGCTCATATTCTCCGCTGCTCTCCAGCCGGGTCAGTAGCTTCGCATCCTCATCAGCATCAAGTAACGGCGAAATCGCACAATGTAGGGCCTCTGCGCCTGCGTTTTCGTTCAGTAGCAATTCTATGGCATTGGCAATAGGCTCGTAACTTTGCTCTTCAGCGCTGAATTCAGCAAAGGAGCTAAAACGGTCAGGGTCTAGCAAACGCAATCTGGCAAAATGGCTTTCTTTGCCAAGTTGTTCAGGAGTTGCGGTCAGAAGCAGAACACCGGCTGTCTTGTTTGCCAGTTGTTCAACGAGTTTATACTCGAGACTGGGCGAAGTATCACTCCATTCAAGGTGATGAGCCTCGTCAACAATCAGCAAATCCCAGTCGGCGGCAGCGGCTTGTTCAAAGGCGCTGGGATTGTCGCGCAGAAAATCCAAACTACACAATACTAGTTGCTCCTGCATAAACGGATTTGTCTCTCCAAGCTCTGCGCTTGGGACTTCGTTACTGATGCTTTGCTCGCCATACTCATCCAGCAAATCGTCCGTATCAGAGGCCAAGCGCTGTTGATCGAAAATACTGAAATGCAAATTGAATTTGCGCAGCATTTCCACAAGCCACTGATGTAATAGAGGATCGGGTACAACAATCAACGCCCTGTGAGCGCGTTCAGTCAGCAGTTGATGATGCAGTACTAGGCCTGCTTCAATGGTTTTTCCCAAGCCGACTTCATCAGCTAGCAACACGCGCGGCGCAAAACGCCGCGCAACTTCGTGCGCAATATACAATTGGTGTGGGATTAAACTGGTTCGTGCGCCGGTTAGACCGTGCAGCTCGGAATGCGCAAGTCGCGCTTTCTCAAACCAGCTCTGGTAGCGCAGTTCGAACCATTTGTTGTGGTCTATTTGGCCGGTGAACAAACGCTCCTGCGGCTTATTAAGCTGGATAAAATTGTCCAGCATCGTCTCAGGTACGTCTCGTCGTGCACCGGTGTTACTGGTGCCTTGATAAATCAGTAAGCCTTCGGATTCAACCACCGATTCTACCGCCAGCAAAGCACCGTCATCGCAACGTATTTCGTCGCCCGTGGTAAACCTTACTCGAGTCAGCGGTGCGGTTTGCTTGGCATATACCCGCGTTTCTCCGGAGGCCAAAAATACAATCTGTACCGTGCGATGCTCAACCGTCAAAACAGTACCCAGGCCTAATTGTAATTCAGCGTCGTTAATCCAGCGCTGACCTGGTACGAAGTCGGGCAAAGCTTGCATTCTGGTAAAAGATCGAGTCTGAAAACGGCACGCTATGTTAGTGCTTTTCGCCAGCTTTTCAAGGACAATGAGACATCGAAACAGTAAACAGTGCAATGAGTTTAGTATGAGTGATCAGCGGCAGATTTTTTCCGAGATTGTCAAGCAGCGACGCAGTGTTCGAGGCTTTAAAAAAGAGCCCGTTGATCGCTCTGTTATTGAGAGCGTCTTTCAATGCGCACAGCACGCGCCCTCTAATTGCAATACCCAGCCGTGGCAAGTTGTGGTTGCTAGCGGTGCAAAATGCGACGAGCTGCGAGAGAAGTTTACCAACGGTTTTCTTGAAGGCCAGTTCAGTATGGACTTCCCGTATGACGGGCAATACGCCGGTGTTTACAAAGAACGCCAGTATGACGCCGCTAACCAGCTGTATTCAGCACAGGATATTGCCCGCGAGGACAAACAACGCAGAAACGAAGCCTTTTTGCGCAATTTCGTTTTTTTCGACGCACCCCATGTTGCGTTCTTCTTCCTGCCAGAACCTTTTGGTCTGCGCGAGGCGGCTGATTTAGGTATGTACGCTCAATCGGTGATGCTAAGCCTTGTCGCACATGGCCTTGCAAGCTGCCCGCAGACCGCGCTCAGTATGAATGCCGATATGCTGCGCGACGCATTGGACGTTCCAGCAACAGATAAAGTGTTGTTTGGTGTCTCATTTGGCTACGAAGATGAAGAGCACCCGGCAAACAATTGCAGGGTTGGGCGCGCCAAGATTGGTGACGTTGTTCGAATTGTTGAGTAAGCCCGCGTCGTTGCTTATAAGCGCTGCACGAAGTCAATCACCGCGGCAGAGAAACTATCGTTACGATCACCTGCCACCATGTGGTGTGCGTTTGCCACGTCAACCTGTTGCGCGTGGGGCACCTGGCGTAAAAATTCCTGAGCCAGTTCTTCAGTTACCAGATTACTTCTTGCGCCACGAATCAATAACATAGGTGCCGAGATGTTCTGCACCGCTGTTTCCAACCGTTCTGGAAGCCCCAGATTCGCTACGCCGTGACGCTGTCGGGCAAATGCAGGGTCCCAATGCCAGCGGTAGCGACCGTCTTCATCCAGTCGTAAATTCTTGCTTAGCCCGTCAAGACTTTTCCTTCTTGGTCGTTGTGTGAAGTCTGAGATTACATCGGCAGCTTCATCCAGACTACCAAAGCCCTCTTCAACACGCTCCATCATGAAGCCGATAATACCTTTGGCGCCCTCGTCGTTCATGCGCGGTGTAATATCTACCAGAATCACTGCCCTAAACAGCTCATCTGCGGTTTCTCCCTCTGCCAGCATCGCACTCATGCCGCCAAGCGAGGCACCTACCACTACTGGTCGAGCCGGCAGTTGTTGCACCAGCGCATGTAAGTCTTCCGCGAAACGCGGTAAGGCGTAATCCTGGTCTTTAACCCAGCTGGAGTCGCCATGTCCACGGTGGTCATAGGCGATCGAATACCAACCTTTATGTGCCAGTGCACGGGCGGTATTTCCCCATGAGAATCGTGTCTGTCCGCCGCCGTGTGCTAACAGTACAATGTCGTCACTCGGTTCGCCATAGGCTGTTGCTTTTAGTACAAGATCATCAGAAATATTGAAATGGATGATGGTTTCGTGAACGTCAGTCAACTTAAATGCACCGCCGCGATAAAAAAGGGAGGGAAGTGTACCCGAATCAATCTTGAAAATCCTGGGTGAGCCGATGCAAGGCGACGACATGTTCTTCGAGCGCGTTCATGCCTTTTCGAGTAAGAGAATATCGACTGATGGGCTTGCGCTCTGCAAACTCTTTTTTGACCTTGAGGTAACCGGCGTCTTCAAGCTTACGTAATTGCGCGCCCAAATTACCGTCGCTCTCTTTAAGAAGATTCTTAAAGTCACGAAAATTCAAGCTCCGTTCTGCACCCAGCAAGACGCAGATAACCAACCGCGACCTATGTTCTAGCAAACGGTCGAAGCCGCTCAAGTCCAGTTGGAAACCTGCGTTCATCGCCAAGTGTCTGCTCTAAAAGTCGCCAGTTAGCAGCGTGACAATGACACAAGCCCCAGTGCAATCACTACACCCGCCAGCAAGCCAGCGGCCTCACCTTTCATCATCCAATACAAATAACAGAAGGCCAACGCAAGACCCAACGTCAGCATGCCTTTGCGCAAATGCAAGCCCGCCGTCATGAAACCCAAGCTACAAACCAACAAAAGTGTGCGCGCCGCCGGCTCTGCCTGTGCTCCAGAATAGTGTAAGTTCAATACAGCCAAGCTGCCCACTACCAACATTGCGGACCAATGTAATACCCACGGCTTGGCAACTGCCTGTGCTGCTGCGTTGGCACTACGTAGCCAGATGGCAAACAGCGCAATGCTTATGATTACCCCACCAACTATGAGCAGTAGCCAATACCTGGCTGCAATGGGCGGCTGCAGTTCTGGCAGGCCGAAGATAAGCAAGCCACTCAGTGCCCATAGCCATAGCAACTGCTGTGCGACTCTACTAGGTGGATTCGCCGACCGGTGAGTTGCAGCCAATGTGTTTGTGTTTTCACTGCCATTTCTCATTTCGATGAACTTCCTGAATTATCTGACACGGTCTTGGGCACAGCATTTACTGTGTGTGTAATTACTTTATAAATAAGAGTACTCTAAAATACAGAGTACACAATCGTCAAGAACAAACGCCAATCAGCGTCAATAGAATTGCTTGAAGTAGCATGGATTGATACACAATATTGCGGTTTACCCTATTGTCAGTTCTCAAATCACTAACCATACTGTAAATGAACCTCCGCAATAGTTTTACCAAGTACGCCAAACTCAATGCTCAGAGCCGCACTAGATCCTGACAATATTCGCCTGCTGAACTGGAATATCGCCAAAGGAAAACACAAAGGATGGGAGCGAGATTTTAGTACGCTATGCGAAACGGTTGATATTGCTCTACTGCAAGAAGCCAAACTTGAATACAACATGCCTTCACTTTTTGGTGAAGAGTGTTGCTGGTCTTTTGCGCCAGGTTTTACCAGGCCGGATCACAGTACCGGTGTGATGACACTGTCGGCTGCGCAGACGGAGAACCGCAGCTTGCACAGTCATAGAGAACCTTGGACACGCATACCCAAGGCCGCCTTGATTTCAGAATACAAACTTCTGAATATAGAGCTCAATCTGATGGTTGCTAATGTGCACGCGATTAATTTTACCGCCGGTGTGCGCAGCTTTAAGCGCCAATTGTACGCTTTGCTGGATGAATTGTTACACCACCATGGCCCCATTATCTTTGCCGGTGATTTCAACACCTGGCGCAGAAAACGCTTGTCAGTTGTAGACGACATTATCCAGATATTAGGCCTTGAAGCAGTCCACTTTCCGTTTGATTGCAGAAAACAGGCGTTTGGGATGGCGCTGGATCATGTGTTTGTGCGTGGTTTGAAAGGCAAAACCTCCAGCGTGGAAGCGGTGTACAGCTCAGACCACAACCCAATGATTGTCGATCTTACGCTGATACCAAGACTTGCCCGGCAAACACCCGCCTCATTAACGTCCGCGATAACCGCCAATTTGTAAGCATTTTGTCGGTGTTGTTGTTAAGGCAGGATTATTAATTGCAAGCGTGCAATTCAAAGATCAAAAATTCGACCGCGATTGAGGATATTGTTGGGGTCCAAGCACTGCTTCAGCTCACGCATAGTGCTTATTTCAGCGTCACTGCGCGTCAGTGATAAATACGGCTTTTTGTTCATGCCAATTCCATGTTCCGCCGTGATTGTTGCACCAAAGTCGGCAGCAATTCTGTAAACATCTGCGTAGATTTTTTTCTTGTCATCGTATCCGCCGGTGCTCGCGCATAGGTGCAGATTGCCATCGCCGAGGTGGCCAAAAACGATTAATGTGAGGTTCTGATAATCGGCGTGCAGCTCTCTTTCTACGCGCCCAACAAATTCCTCCATGTGCTTGATCGGCACGCCAATATCAAAGTTAGCCAATGGCGCCATCAGACCCAGTATTTCTGCGATCGAATCACGAACATTCCAAAAGTCTGCACTCTCGCGTTCCGACTGCGCCAATACTACGTCTGAGATCAGGCCCTGCTCCATAAAAGACGAGAGATTTTCCAAACAGTGCTCAGCTGCGTATTCCGAGCCATCGCTTTCTATCTCTATGAGTACATAATAAGCGTGGGAAGATTGCAATGGATCTCGGGTGTATTCCACATTTTCAATTGCGTAGCGATAGAAACTTGACCACATGACTTCGAACGAACTGACACTGCCGAATCTGGCTTGTGACTGCTGTAGAAGTGCAACCACAGCATCAAAAGTCTCGCACCCGCACAAAGCGGTCTGGCGGCCGCGAGTTTTCGGGTGCAAGCGCAACACGCACTGGGTGACAACGCCCAGGCTGCCTTCCGAGCCAATAAACAAGTGCTTCAAGTCGTAGCCAGCGTTATTTTTTAGCATCTGGTTCATCGCACTTATCACGGTGCCGTCTGCCTTCACTGCCTCAAGACCAAGTACCTGCTCTCTTGTCATGCCGTATTTAATGACTTGATTGCCACCTGCATTAGTAGAAACGTTGCCACCAATACTACAGTTTCCGCGAGCACCCAGGTCAAGGGCTAGCTTAAAGCCAGCTGCATCGGCTGCTTCCTGTATTTCTTGTAAAGGGGTGCCAGACTTGACGGTAATGGTTTGGCCTTTATTGTCCAACTCGACTATGCCGCGCATTTTGCTTAGAGATATCGCGACTTCACCGGTCTGCGGTGTGGCGCCTCCTGACAAACCTGTTAGGCCACCTTGAGTTACCACTGGCTGTTTTAAGGTGTTGCATGTGCTCAATATAGCCGACAGCTGCTCAGTGGTTTCTGGTCTGAGCACTATTTCCGGTGTTACTGGCGATTCTTTGGTCCAGTCAGAGGCGTAGCTTTGCAGGCTATCCGCCTCGCTAATTATGTCGAGCTCAGGTGAAAGCGCATTAAGTGTTCGCACTAGCTCAACATGCATTGCTTTATCACTGCTCGTTCTTCATTAGATCGGCGACGCAAAATGCCAGCTCAAGCACTTGGTCTGCATTGAGTCGTGGGTCACATTGTGTGTGGTAGCGTTCTGCCAGATCATCATCAGAAATTTGGTACGCACCACCGGTGCATTCTGTGACGTGTTGACCAGTCATCTCAAGGTGAATGCCGCCGGGATGTGCACCATGAGATTGCAGCACGGCAAAGAAAGATCGAATTTCAGAAAGTATGTTGTCGAATGAGCGGGTTTTGTATCCACTTGTAGCCTTATGTGTATTGCCATGCATAGGGTCGCAAGACCAAACTACCTGGCGACCTTCGCACTTAATAGCATCAACCAGCTTGGGCAGCTCGGTTTCTACTTGCTCGGCACCCATGCGTGCAATCAAGGTTAAACGGCCTGCGTCGTTTTCTGGGTTTAATGCGTCGCAAAGTCCTAACAGCTCGTCAGTGGTAGCGGTGGGACCAAGCTTCACGCCTATCGGATTGTGCAGGCCCTTAAAGAATTCGACATGAGCTCCGTCAAGCTGGCGAGTGCGTTCGCCAATCCATAGCATGTGAGCGGAGCAGGCATATTGCATTCCTGTCAGGCTATCGGTTCGCACCAACGCTTGCTCGTAATTTAACAATAAAGCTTCATGTGAGGTGTACAGAGTGGTTTCACGCAATGTTGGCATGGTCTCACTGGTGATGCCCAACACTTCCATAAATTGAAGTGCCTCCTGAATTCTGCGTGCCATTTGCTCGTAGCGACCGCGCAGCGGGCTGCTTTCAACAAACCCCAAATTCCACTTGTTGATTTCATGTAAATCAGCTAAACCGCCACTGGCAAATGCCCGCAACAAGTTAAGGGTTGCTGTCGATTGGTGATAACCCTGAACCAGGCGTTGTGGATCAGGAACGCGGGCTTGCTGAGTAAAATCGATGCCATTCACCATATCACCACGATAGCTGGGCAACTCCACACCATCAATCACTTCGGTATCCGCAGAACGCGGTTTGGCAAACTGGCCAGCAAGCCGGCCAACTTTGACCACGGGTTTTTGCCCGGCGAAGGTTAAAACAGCGGCCATTTGCAGAATGACCTTAAACAGGTCTCTAGTTGACGGTGCGGATATTTCATCAAAGCTTTCTGCGCAATCACCACCCTGCAAAAGAAACGCTTTACCCATCGCTACATCGGCCAGGTTTTTGCGCAATTCGCGAGTTTCTGCGGCAAATACCAGTGGCGGCCAGGCTGCTAGTTCTTGCTCAGCCTTTTCCAGCGCCTGCAAGTCAGGATAGTTAGGTTGTTGCGCGGCTGTCTTTTCGCGCCAACTGTCTGGCGTCCAGTTATTCATTGAATTTGATTTCCTGTGGGCACTTTGGCCGCAGAAGTTAAAGTGAATTAGAGCTTTGACGCGCTAAGTCTACTATTGTACACAAGTTAAGCATTTTCACACGATGGAACAAACATGGGATATTGCTGAAAAAATAGCCGTAAACATGACAAATATGCGACGCTCACTATGCACAGGCAAGCGATTGTGGGATTATTTGCACGTGAGTTAGCGCGAGATCATCTGACGTCAGATCGGAGGCAAGTCGCTTAGCTAATACTCAATAATAATTATGCATGAGCAGGAAGAAACTAATGCCATTGACCAATGATTTATGGGAATGGCACCTAACGCCAACAGGCTGGGTGCTGGGTACTGAAAGGCTAAACCAATTTGTAGAAGAACGTGTGACGCCTGAAGACCGGGTGTTGTCTGGCCGTTTTGAAGAAACGCTGGAAGATGCATTTTCAGAGCTCAAGCTCACCTGGGAAGTGTATTGGCAGCATCCAAAAGCAGACCCCTCACATTTGCTAGGCAAATTTGGTGAAAAGCCCAGGCACGTTGCAGAGAATATTCTGAGTGGCGTGATGTAGGTCGCGCCTCTAGCGCGGCTTTGCCCTCTATTCCATGCGTGCAAGAATACTAGGCAGAATAGCCGCAAACGTCTTTGCGGCCTTGGCAGCGGCGGCCAGTACATTCTCTATGCTGTCTGCGGGCTGATTTTCTAATCCTGTTGCTACATTAGTAATCGCGGAAATACCCAATACCTCCATGTCGCATTGCCTCGCGGCAATGACTTCCATCACCGTGGACATACCAACGGCGTCGCCACCGGCAGACCGCAGCCAGCGGCGCTCCGCGGAGGTTTCAAGAGATGGACCAAGTACACCCGCGTACACGCCGCGGTGCATGACAATGCCCGCCTCATTTGCGCTGTCAATCGCGCGCTGCCAGAGGATTCTGGAATAGGCTTGTGACATATCCGGAAACAAGGGACCAATTGACTCGTCTTGCCAGCCTATCAGCGGATTATGGCCGGTGAAATTCAAATGATCTTCGATGACCATCAATCCGCCAATTGTGAACTCAGGGTTTAGAGCACCGGCAGCGTTACTGATTATCAGTTTAGTCGCGCCCAATTCTCGACCTAGATAGATTGGAAAAGCCACGTCCAACGCGGACCAGCCTTCATACAAGTGAAATCGACCTTGAAAGATGCAAAGTGTTAGATCGCCCAGGCGCGCAAACACCAGATCGCCTTTGTGGCTGACTACACCGCTGTGTGGAAACGCTGAAATATCTTCGTAAGCAATTCTATCAACCAGCTCAAGCCCCTGATCTTGCAGCTGCTCGAGGGTATCCCCTAATCCGGTGCCCAGCATCAAACAGACATCCACCGGAAAGGGAGATGTAAAGCTGGTGAGTGATGTGTTTAAGCGATCTCTTAGCTGCATTGTTCATCCGGTTGATAGAGGTGCAAGGTATACTACCATCACGATGTTTCATTATTAATGCTTGTCATGCTAGTAGGCGACACTCACTACCGAACAATCTGGTTCGACCAGACCCTGGGCTCGGTACAAATCGTTGATCAGACAAAATTACCATACCAATTTGATATTGTGAGCTTGAACACAGTTCAGGAAGCCGCGACCGCCATTTCGTCCATGCAAGTTCGCGGCGCACCATTGATTGGGGCAACCGGCGCCTATGGACTGGCACTCGCCATGCGAGAAGATTGCTGCGATGCGATGTTGCATGAAGCCAGTGAGATGCTGATTGCAACCCGACCCACAGCAATTAATTTGCGTTGGGCCATTGAGTCACTGCAGAGTGAATTGATGGAAAGCTCACCTGAACAGCGTAAGGCGCACGCCTGGCAATTTGCGTCGCGATTGTGTGATGAAGATGTGAAAGCTTGTGAGGCAATAGGCGAACATGGTGCTGCTTTGCTTGCGCGTGTGGCCGACGCCAAAAACGGCATTGTCAATGTCATGACGCATTGCAATGCCGGCTGGCTTGCGACCGTTGATTGGGGTACTGCATTGGCGCCGGTGTACAAAGCGCATGATGCGGGGATTAGTGTGCATGTTTGGGTCTCGGAAACACGCCCGCGTAACCAGGGTTTGTATCTCAGCGCATGGGAATTAGCGGCTCATGGCGTGCCTCATACGGTGATTACCGATAACGCCGCAGGTCATCTAATGCAAACGGGGCAGGTTGACTGCTGTATTGTTGGTACTGATCGCACGTTGGTGAGCGGTGATGTCTGCAATAAGATAGGCACTTATTTGAAAGCCTTGTCTGCAAAAGCGAATGGCGTGCCTTTTTACGTTGCGGCACCTTCTTCGTCTATTGATTGGCACGGCGCGAAATCTGCCGGCGACATACCAATAGAGCAGCGCGGTGTTGAGGAAGTGATAAACGTCAGTGGTTTAACCAATGCCGGCGAGTTAAGTACTGTGCAACTCCGTGGCAATGAATCAAGCAAGGAAACGACTGCTTACAGCAACTATGCATTTGATGTCACGCCTGCTGAATTGGTTACCTCACTGATAACTGAGCGTGGTGTGGTAGATGCCAATCTTACGGCACTAAATAAGATGTTTGCCGAGCATTTTGCACCAGATAGTGTTGGGCAAGATGGATAAGCTCTTCATCACAGCCGACGATTTGCTGCGCGATTCCTTCGAGCTCGCGGCAAAGATTTATGACAGTGGATTTCGCCCCAGTTTTATTGTGGGCATATGGCGCGGGGGCGCACCCGTTGGAATTGCGATTCAAGAGTTTTTACACGTTCTAGGCTGTGACTCAGACCATATTGCCATTCGAACATCGGCGTATCACAGCGGCATTGATCGACAAAGGAAGGCTGTTCAAGTGCATAACCTTGGGTATTTACTCGAGAATCTAGGCGCAGATGATCGGCTGTTGTTAGTAGATGACGTATTTGACACTGGCCGAAGCTTGCAGGCCGTTCTGGATGAGTTGGACGACCGTCTGCCCATTCCGCCGGCAGGCATCAAGATTGCATGCCCCTGGTACAAGCCTAATCGCAATCAAACGCAGCGTGCGCCGGATTTTTGTCTTCATGAAACAGATCAGTGGTTGGTCTTTCCACACGAAATCACCGGGCTAAGTTATGAGGAAATCAATAGAAAGAACCCCGAATTGGCCGCGTTGCTTGCACAACGAAACACTAGCGAATGAGAAATACCTGAAAAAAGTGTATGCTCCCCGCCACGTCCGCGTAGCTCAGCTGGATAGAGCATTCGCCTCCTAAGCGAAGGGTCGCAGGTTCGACTCCTGCCGTGGACGCCATACTATTTTGGAAATGTAACGTCAGGTGCGTGCAGCATACGAGGCTCAAAGTGTTGCCGGCCCAATCGCAACTGAGATTTCAATTGTTCAAGAACGGCTGGGTGACGGTCTGCAACACTGTACTGTTCATCGCCAACACCACCCATATCAAACAGCATATCGTACGAATCCGTGAAACCGTCTAGCTGATCAAATTTTTCGAATGCGCCAAGCGAACGCCTGTAATATGCATGCGTTAGCAGCTTCCAGTTCTGGTTTCTTACCCCAATTATTTGTTCGTTATTAAAGTAGTACAATACCTCATGCGCGCTTTTGTTATCGCCCTTCATCACAGCTAACAAGCTGCGACCATCCAGATTTTTTGCGCGGGGTTTCACGCCCCAAAGGTCGGCCAGTGTTGGAAGTATGTCGAGATTGCTGCTTATTGTGTTAATTATTCGGGCTCGTTTCAACTTCGCTGGCCAACTAACAACTGCGGGAACGCGATAGCCCCCATCCCAGCCATTGCCTTTACCGCCTTTCAAACCACCGACGCTGCCTTCAAAGAATGGCCCGTTGTCGCTAGTGAAGAGTAAAAACGTGTTGTCCAGAATTCCTTGTGTGCTTAATTCGCCGATAATCTGCCCTACGCTGGCATCAAGCTCTTCAATCACATCGCCATAAGTACCTCCAGCGGATCGCCCTTGAAAGGGCCTGGAAGCATATAAAGGAATATGCGGCATATTGTGCGAGACCATTAGTAGGAATGGCCGCTGCGCGTTTTTGGCAATAAATGCAACTGCTTGTTGTGTGTAACGCTCCGTTAAGCTGGATTGATCAACCGGCTGCTCAATTTTCCTATGCCTATCAAAAAGTGCAAAGTCAGGCATATCGTTACTGTGAGGTGTGCCAAAAAACCGGTCCCAACCATGCGCCATAGGGTGGTGGTCAGGGAATGATCCCAGATGCCATTTCCCTATCAGAGATGTCGTTACGCCAGCGCGTCGGGCTAGCTCCGCGATGGTTTCTTCAGTGGCGGGAAGGCCAGCACTGGATTCGGCAGACAATACGCCTTTGGCTAAGCCCATGCGTATTGCATAGCGCCCGGTCATCAGACCTGCGCGCGAGGGAGTGCAGACGTTTGCGCTGGCATAAAAGTGAGTGAAGTTGAGCCCGGTACGTACCAGCCGATCTATGTGAGGTGTTTTGATAAGAGTGGCGCCGTTCGCACCTATGTCACCGTATCCCATGTCGTCAGTCAATATGATAATGACGTTGGGTAAGGGATTGTCGTGACCGGCAGACGCGGCAGCCAAGAGGGTCTGCGTGATCAGAAGCAGGCTAAAAAAAAGCGCCGCTGTGGGGCGGCGCTTTGTATCAGCGAGGGCGCGCAACATAGCGCGACTTCTGGCTAGAAGCGGAAGGTGCCACTCAAGCCAATGATACGGGGGTGTGGACGCAGTCGTATGCCACTAACGCCAAAGTTTTCCTGGGTGCCCGTGTAATACTCTTCATCACCCAGGTTTTGGGCATAAGCGCTTAAGCTGAATCGCTCTGCATCAAATCCAACCCGCAAATTAACCACATCATAATCTGGGCTCAAGTAGGGGAACTCATCTGGTGAGTTACGTGCAAGCCCACTATTGGGTGATGGACCATTCGTCTGGCGATTGGTTAAGCCTTCTATGTCCGAATATTGTCCATCGCGATGCACAAACTCTACGCGGGCCCAGCCTTCATTGCCACCCATCGGGAAGCGATATTCAGCAGCAAAACTTGCTGTCAGCTCAGGCGATTTTGGAATTTCCAGTCCCTGCAGGTTAACGACAAAGCCACCGGTAATCTCTGCCGTGGTATTGCTCGTGATTTCGGTGTCCAGATAACCGGCACTGGCGCTGATGGTCAGGCCTTCGGTTACTGCCGCCAGCAGCTCAAACTCTGCGCCGCTGGCTTCGGCGCCGGCAATGTTAATCGTTTGTTCGAAGTTTGATGACAGATCGCCGGGCACAAGGAATCGGAATGACTCAAACTGCATGTCGTCCCATTCCAGATGGAAGATGGACGCGTTCAGCCGTACTCGACCTTCTGCAAACTCGCCTTTATAGCCTACTTCCAGATTGGTTAGCGTTTCTTCGTCATAAGGGACGCTGATTGGACCATTGGCGCCTGCCGCACTTGGGTCGTTACCAACGCTTGTACCGCCTGCTTTGTATCCTTCTGACCAAGTGAAATACATGTTGTGGTCGTCGTTAATCAAGTAACGAACAACTAATCGAGGTGAAACGTTGGTAAAGCTCTCGCTACCGCTCGCAGGTGCTCTAGCAAAGTTGATAAACGTTGGAGGGCCGCCGCCATCGGGCCGTATGCCAAAGCCTTCTAATTCATTGAGAACATCGTCTTTAGTGTAGCGAGCACCAAAGGTGAACTCCCAGTGATCGTTCAATCGTGCGGTATAATCAGCAAACAGGGCAAAACTCTCTACCTCAAAGTTCTTGTTGTTTCGCGCAAGTCCAAGACCTTCAGGGAAGGGCGGTAAAACGCCAACGCCATTGAAGTTCGCTGTGGGTTGGGTAGATACTTCAACGCTATTCTGTTGCTCTTGATCATCTTCTGCATAGAGAAGACCTAGAATCAAGTCGTTCTTGTCAGTGCTCCACTCCAGTCTAAGCTCCGTGCTCCATGAGAACCCTTCGTACAGATTTATGCGGCGCAGTGCATCGAATCCACCCACTAGATCGTTGTCAAAGAAGCGGTCCAGTTCAGCGTCAATGAAGCCGGTTACGGATTTTAGTGTCAGTGTGTCGCTGATTTCATGCTCAATATTGATTATCGCAACAGACGATTCATTCTGAGTATGCTCGTCAAGGTCATGGCTGAGCGTATTGCGGTTGTTGGGATAAAACCCTGTTCCAGGATCAAGTGCCTGCGTGATACCAAAGGTATCGATAGAATCAAGATCGAGTCTGCCTGATGGAACATTCTCGTCAGTGCCCTGGTCATCGTCGCCGTAAATAAAGGTCGTGCTGACCCTTGTTCGATCGGAGATGTCCCACTGCGTGTTAAGTCGGAACATTAAAGCGTCACGTTCACTGCCGTCTGCACCATTTGGTACGAAGCCGTTTGCGGCTGCGGCTGGACAAGATGCCGCACTGGCGCCTGCGGCACAGGCATTCTCTACATAGCCATCGCTGTCTTCATAAAAGAGAACGCCGCGCATCGCAAATGAATCCGAAACCGGGACGTTCAGAATGCCTGTCACACTGTATTGATTGCCGGAGCCGTCTATATCTTCAAAACCCGCGGAAATAGAGCCTTCGAACTCGTCGGTCGGCTTCTTGGTAGTCAGGTTTAATGCGCCACCTACAGAGTTTCGACCAAAATAGGTACCCTGCGGGCCGCGCAAAACTTCCACGCGCTCCATATCTGGAAGCTGAGGGTTAGCTACCTGGTTTGGCACCGATGCAATACTGAATTCATCTAGGTATACGCCGATAGAGTTTATAAACGCGTTCTCGCCGGATACCAGATTGTTTACACCGCGTATTGAGATACCCAAGCCGCGCGAACCGGTTTGACCGTCTTCCGTAAAGCTAACGTTTGGCGTTAGCGAAAGGTATTCCGTCGCAGAGCGAATATTTGATTTCTCAAGAAAATCGCCAGAGAACGCAGACACGCTAATAGGTACGTCCTGCAAATTCTGCTGGCGTCGCTGCGCCGTAACTACCACTTCCTCTAAGGTAACAGTGTTCTGTGCCAGGGCTGGAAATGCCGCTACGCTACTTAGCGCGGTGATCGGTACCAGGCCGCCAAGAATGGCCTTTATTTTCATGCGAATATCCTCGGGGTTTGCGTAAGACGTTGGTGCTTTAGTCGCCCTTCAATCCACAGAGTATGAGTCGGGCGGTTGGCGGTATCATAGTATATAGAGAAATGACAAATCAAGCTTTTAATGTGATTAATGGGATGTATAGTAAATTAGATCAGCGATCAATTGGTTTTGAAAATAATATATAAAAAACAAATAGTTATAGATCCTATTTTTGAGATGATTGAAAAATAAACACTGATGTAGTCATTTCAGGGCATCAAAATAGGCGGTTGAGTTGGCTTTAATAATGGGATTTAATGGGGCTCGAGGCGTGGCCGTACCCGTTCAGCCACCGCATTTTTGGAGCAACTGCTCATGACCTTGATACCTGCCACTGATACCTTTGCGATATTGGCAATCATCATGGGTCTTGCCTGGCTGGGTTTTTGGATTGATCAGCATGCAGTATTGAGGAAAACCTCAGGGGTTGTGTGGGTTCTAGTCGTGGCAATGTTGTTGTCCAATACTCATATTATTCCTTATGAAGCGGCTGCCTACGGTTTTGTTGGCGGAACATTAGTACCGTTGGCAATTCCCTTGTTGTTATTTAAGGCAGACCTTCGGAAGATTTTCGCTGAGAGTGGCCCGGTGATGATCACGTTCTGTATTGCTAGCATGGGTACTGTGGTGGGTGCTGTGCTCGGTTTTTATTTACTCGATCTGGGTGAAATTGGGCCTAAGGTAGCCGGTACTTACACTGGCGGCTGGATAGGTGGGGCCGTCAACTTTCTCGCGGTGTCGCAAGCTGTTGAAATGAGCGACACAGAATTCAGTGTGGCAATCAGTGCCAGTAGTGTGGTCAGTATTACCGCGCTAATGTTGTTGATGATGATTCCAACCATCGGCTGGATAGTGCGCTGGGTTTCACCCGATGGACCGGCGACCGGGCAGGGCAGTGTTGCAGCTGAGGAAGAGGCAAGTACTGAATTACGTTTAACTCATGTGAGTGCTGCAATAGCAATCAGTTGTGTCATTTGTGCCATTGCTGACCAGGTAGGGCAATGGCTGAATCTGCAACGCTACAATATTCTGTTTATCACTATCCTGACCATCATTGTCGCCAATAGCTTCCCCAGGCAATTGGCTAGACTGCGTGGCGATTTTGAATTGGGCATGCTATTTATGTACTTATTCTTCGCGATTGTGGGCGCGGGAACGAACGCGGTGGCGTTTCTTTCGTCGGCCTTTATCCTGTTTGTGTACGGCATGTTTATTTTGTTCTGTCACTTGGGTGTGGTTCTGTTTGCTGCACGAGCGCTGAAGCTCAATCTGGCCGAAGCCGTTATTGGATCCGGAGCGGCGCTGGTCGGGCCAGCGCCCACGGCCGCAGTGGCAATCTCACACGGTTGGCGCAACCTGGTAACACCGGGCATTATGTGCGGCATATTTGGATATGTGATTGCCAATTTTATTGGTATTAGCGTTACCGCCTTCTTGAGCTGATTAGCAATGAGTTCTTTATTTAGCGGCGGCTTAAGCAGCAAGCGGCAAAGCCTTTTATTTTATGGATTGCTTGCTATTCCGGCTTGCTTCGCGCCTTTGTCCATAGACTTACTGGTGCCTTCTCTGCCTCATCTGGCTGAGCATCTTAATGCTCGTTTAAGTGACACACAACTGAGTATTTATGTCTTTGTGCTCGCTTACGGCCTTGCCCCGTTTTTTTGGGGTGCTATGTCAGACAGGTATGGGCGCAAACCACTATTGATTGCAGGAATATTGCTTTATGCGGTGGTGAGCCTGGCATGCACAATTGCACCAAGCATTCAGGTTCTGGTTGTACTGCGCTTTTTTCAAGGTTTCGCAGCGGCAGCCGGCATAGTCGTCGCGCGCGCTATGTTGCGCGACCGCTATGGCGCAGAAGGCACGACTAGAGCAATTTCCACGCTTTATATGTTCCTCGCGTTAATTCCGATTGCGCTACCCATTGTGGGCGGATACCTCTCGTTGTTTTTAGTCTGGTCGGATTTATTCCTGACTATGTTTGTCGTGGCGTTGGTTTCTCTGCTCGGAGTTGCGTGGCGGATTCAAGAAACATTGAATACGGTTTTGAGCGATCTTCGGATCGAGCAAAAGTCTGCGATCAGCACCGTGGCCACTAAAGAAATTCTTGGCAACAGGCAATTTCTGAGAAGTACGTTTATCAATATGTTCGCGATGTCAGGCACTGTATTATTTGTTGGGAATTATTCTTTTCTCAGTTCTTCTGTCTACCAAACTAGCCCGGATCAGAACGGTTATATTCTTGCGGGGTTTAACTTCTCCCTAGCGTGCGGCATCTATATTGTGCGCGTTATAGTGCCTTTTTATGGTATTGCTCGCAGTATTCAGTGTGGGGTTGGCGCACTTGCGGTGGCGTGGGTAGCAGTGGCTGGTATCAGTATGTTCGCAGCGCCAACAGCGGTTTTGCTTTTGGCAATTGTTATGCTCGCAAGCTTCGGCCACGGGATTATTATGGCATTGTCGCCAGGCGAGGCCTTAGTACCTTTCAGCGTTGGTGCGGGCAAGGCGTCAGCAATTTATGGTTGCGTCCAATCGGTGGGCGCTGCAGTTATCAGCTATACGGTTGCCTTGCTAGGGATGCAGAATATGTCTGAGGTAAGCATGGCTATCGCACTGTGTGCCTTGTGCGCCTTACTTTGTTTGTTTCTTCTCAGGAACTCACACGAGAGCGCATAAGGTCTCGATTAATCTGTAACATTGATTCCGTGAGCTTGCGCGCTTTACTGCCGTCGCCGGATGCGATAGCCCATGCCAGTGCGCGGTGTCGATCAAGGTCGTCTCTGGCAAGTTGCTGATCTTCTGTAACCACGTGACTGTGCGCGCGCAAGTAAGTGCTGATTGCATGCTTGAAATTTGCGAGCACAATATTGTGTGTCGCCTCCAAAATAGCCGCGTGGAAGGCAATGTCTGCCTCCATGCGCATAGCTGAATCGGTGTCGCTCGCTTCCATGTCATCAAACAGCGCAAGTATTTTTGCCACGTCGTCACGGCTGGCTCGTTCGGCCGCAAGTTGTGCCGCCTGGGGCTCGATGATGTGCCGCATCTCTGTAATGTCCAGCATAAACTGAACATCGGCAGATTCCGGGTCTGCGTGCCATTGCAGTACGTCTGGATCCAGCATGTTCCAATCGTGTCTGGGCCGCACTTTGGTGCCACTTCTCGGCGCGGTACGAATCAAACCTTTACCGGACAAAACCTTTACGGCCTCTCGCAGGGCGTTTCGGCCAACGCCTAATTGGTCTGCAAGTGTCTGCTCCACCGGTAGCGTACTGCCTTCCGGAAACTTCTTACTCGCGATTTGCCGGCCAAGAATAGACACAACAGCGGTGACTTGACCGCGAGAAGTGCTTTTCCTGGCATTGCCATCCGCCATCTTGATCCCCTGTTCCAGTTTTGCAGCTAGTGTAACTCATCCGACCTGTTGCGCTCATTATAGATTTCTATAATGGGGTCTAAATTGAGCAGTCAAAGCATGTGTTTTTTTAATAATGGGATTAATGAGTGAGTCGCATAGGATATTCGAATATTTTGCTTAGCTGTTCCAAAAAGTCGCCTTATATGCGCGAGATAAATATAAGTATATGATATTTAATAATAAAGACAAAATATAATGAACTTTGATAGGTGGTCTCAGGCGTAGCTGAGCGCCAGCTCAGTGTATTCACGCAGGTTTAAAGATGAGTATTTGTGAAATTCGATTGCTATTTAATGGGATTATGGCTATGTTACACGGGCGGACGCTTCAACAGCAAATATCCCATTATTACAAGCACTGCATTGGAGGATTGATGGCAGATTACGACGTGGTGATCGCGGGTGGTGGTCACAATGCACTGATGTGTGCGGCCATGCTGGTGAAAAATGGCTTAAACGTGCTGGTCGTTGAGCGCAATGACTACGTTGGCGGTGGCGTGATTACCAGGGAAGTCACCGAGCCAGGTTACAAGCATGACCTGTTTGGCTCATCGCATGTCTGGATTCATCTCAATCCGGACTTCCAGGAGCTGCGACCAGAGCTTGAGAAACACGGTCTGAAATACATTTGGTCGGAAGACCAAATTACTGGGCACCCCAACAAATACCAAGGTCAGGGCATTGTGGTTTACAAAGACGTGGACAAAACCTGTGACAGCATTGCCGAATACTCCCCAGCCGATGCGCGGCGTTACCGCGAGATTCATGACGAGTTTGGCGAAATACAAGATGGCGTGATCAAAGCGATGTTTTCACCACCGGCGCCGCCAAGCTATTTGTTTCAGGGTTTGGAAAACAACCCGGAAGGGCTCAAGCGCTTACGCGACTATCAATTGAGTTCACGTCAATTCACTCTTGAGAATTTTGAAAACGACCACGTGCGGGCGTTTATTCTCGGATGGGCAATGGCGCCGCAAACCTTGCCAGATCAGTTAGGAACTGCGCAGGGTTTCTATGTAATGATCCCCAGCATCCATTTTTTCGGCCAGGCAATCCCGGAAGGGGGTAGCGGCATGCTGTCGGAGTCATTGAAGTCTTACATAGAGGCGAATGGCAGTAGGGTAATGACGGGTGCAACCGTGCGTAAATTCATCGTAGAACATGGCGAATGCATAGGCATCAGGCTTGAGGATGGTTTGGATATCAGGGCCAGTAAAGGTGTGGTTAGTTCATTAGATCCATTTCAAACTTTCCTGGAAGGGTTTGACGAAACCGATTTGCCAACGGGCTTCACCGATACCGTGCGCCGCTTTAAATTTGGCGATGTGACGATTGCGCGGGTGCACTATGCACTGCATGAAGCACCGCGTTTCAAAGGGCATAACGATATTAACCAGACTGCGTTTCAACGTATGTTTGGTACGGTCGCAGACATAGACAAGCAATACAATGAAATGGCAACTGGCGTAGCGCCAAGCGATCCCTTTTTGTGGACAGCTGCATGGACAACAATGGATCCGACCCGTGCACCAGAGGGTAAGCACACATTAATCATGGACACGTTCGTACCGGTCGATCTTGCCTCAGGTGAAGATTGGGAGGCGCTGGGGCCAGACTACATTCGCAATACACTCCTCAAACAACTGCGCAATTACACAACCAATATGACTGATGACAATATCATTGCGCAGTACGTAGAAACGGGTCCAAGTCTGGCGCGAGCTAATTTGTGTTTTCATCGCGGCGTAACTACCGGTGGCGAACGTACACTGGCGCAAATGGGCGCATTCAGACCTTTCCCCAATTATGCTGAATACCGTGGACCTGTTAAAAAGCTCTATCTAACGGGTCCTTCTTGTCACCCCGGCGGTGGTATCAGTGGTATGGGTACCATAGCCGCCAATGAAATTCTTCTTGACCTTGGCGTTAAGGAAGAAGATGACGATTTTGAGTTTTAATTATGGCTAGAGAACGCATAGATCCTTATACAGCACTTATTGTTCAACCGGAGGTTACGGTTGTTGAAGACCGTGCCGGCATCCAGAAGAATCTGGATCGAGTCATGAATCTGATTCATTTTGGCGTCGGCTATTTCTGGGAAGTGCCGGTACGCCTTGTGATATTGCCCGAGTACTTTTTGCAAGGTGTAGGTACGCCAGGCAAGGGCGAAAGCAAGATCGAAGACCAGATGAAAAAGGCGGTCACGATACCGGGCCCTGAGATAGATCAGCTCGGAGAAATCGCAAAACAGTATGGTTTGTATATTTGCGGTGGCGGTGTTGTTGAGCAGGTTGCTGAATTTCCGGACCGATGGTTCAACACCAATTTTATTGTGGGTCCTTCTGGTGACGTAGTGCTCAAGTATCATAAATGGCATATTAATGCATCGCTGGGTTTGGGAACCTCCCCGCACGATATCTTTGACGAGTACTGCGAACATTTCGGCGGTGGCATAAAAGACCTGTTTCCTGTGATAGACACAGAGATTGGCAAGCTCGGCACAATGACATGTCACGACGGTTGCACCCCTGAGGTATCTCGGGCGCTGGGCTATAACGGCGCAGAAATCATTTGCCACCCAGGGGCTATTCAAGAAGTGGAGGGTGTCTCTGAACCGTGGGACTTCTGGAAATTCACCCGCCGCACTCGCGCGCACGACAATATGTGTTATTTGCTGGGGTCAAACTGGGGCAAAGTGAATTATGACTTTTACCCGACTGGTTTTTGCCCTGGTCACTCATTCGCTATCGATTACACAGGCATGCTGCTGCGCGAGGCACCTTATCCGGAAGAGCAAGTGCTGTCGGTAACCATAGACATTGAAGCGCTGAGGCAATACCGAACACGAACCAATCATAATTGCTGGATTGATGTGCGAACTGAAGGTTTCAGGGAAATGTACACCAACCCTATCTACCCGCCAAATCGATTTCCATCGGGTAAGCCGCCTAAAGCCTTGGTGGATAAAATCAGTATTTGCAAAGAAGTGTTTGATGATCTCTACGCGCGGGGTCAGTTCACCCCTCCTGCCGGTATGGAACCTGAGGATGTGTCAGAGCAATTGCAAAAGCGAATTGACTATGCGCAGGCAACGGGCCGTCTGAAAAAGTCGTGATTGCTATTCGGTATTGAACAATGAAAGTAAAGAGCAAGCTGGCCGACATCGATTTTGAATTCGGTCATTTCGAGTACAAGAAGGATCATCTGATTGTGCACAGCCATCAACGCCAAAGCATGCAGAGTAAGGTGTACGTGAGTCCGGATGACATCGTTGCGGCTGCCGCGTGTGCGATCAAAAACCCTAGAGTGATTCTTTATATGTTGGGCTTTCCGTATTTCTTAGTTCGATATAGAAAACGAAAGCAAAAAAGAGAGCAAGCTCAGGCTAAGAAACAATAGATTGAGAGCAAAGAAACAGATTATTGGTGTTAGTTTACGCACCATCTATATTGGATATTGAAATGACAACAATGACGGGCGCAGAAGCGATTATAGAGTCTCTCAGAATCAATGGCGTCGATACTGTGTTTGGTTTGCCTGGAGGGCAACTGGATTACCTCTTTGATGCCATGTATAAGCAGGGGGATGACTTAACGCTGATTCATTCCCGGCATGAACAAGGGGTAGCGTACATGGCCTATGGTTACGCGCGTTCTACTGGCAAGGTGGGTGTTTATGCTGTAGTGCCTGGGCCAGGTTTGTTAAATTCTTCGGCGGCGCTTTGTACAGCCTGGTCTAACTACACGCCTGTGATGTGCATCTCCGGTCAAATTCCCTCAGCAGCAATTGGCAAGGGCTATGGGGAATTGCATGAAATAGACGACCAACTCGGTATGATCAGTCACATCACGAAATGGGCTGCGCGTATTGAGCAGGTAGAGGACGCGCCCGGGCAGGTGAATGAAGCTTTTGTTCAATTGCAATCTGGCAGCCCAAGGCCAGTGGAAATTGAAATGGCCATGGACATAATGGCCACCGAGAAATCCGTTGAATTGCAGGCAGCTGCGTCATTGCCTGATGCGCCAGCCATAGACCCACAAACTATTCAAAGTGCCTGCGACATACTGGCCACCGCAAAACGCCCGATGATCGTTGTTGGTTCTGGAGCCCTGGATACCGGCAACCGCGTGTTGAAACTTGCCGAGTGCTTGCAGGCGCCGGTGATGGCCTTTCGTGCAGGTAAGGGCATAGTAAGCGATGATAACTACCTCAGCGTTAATCACCCTACAGGTCATACTCTATGGGGTGAAGCTGATGCGGTGCTGGCCATTGGCACGCGCTTGCATTGGCCGCTGGTGATGTGGGGTAAAGACGATGAATTAAAGCTGATTCGCGTTGATATCGATTTGGAACAAATTGATCGTATCTGTACTCCGGAAGTCGGTATGCACGGCGATGCGAGTGAGTGTCTTGATTTGCTGCAGCAGGAACTTAACAACAGATCTCATGAAACCCCGTCCAGAGAACAAGAGTTGCAGGCGCTTAAGCAATCGATGGACGAGAAGATTAGGAGTCAAGTCGGCCCGCAAATGGCGTACCTTGATGTTATCCGCGAAGAGTTACCACGCGATGGTATTTTCGTTGATGAAGTGACTCAGGTGGGGTTCGTATCCTGGTATGGCTTTCCTGTGTACAAGCCACGCCAGCATATTAGCGCCGGGTATCAGGGCACCCTAGGTTATGGGTACGCAACTGCGTTGGGCGTTGTTGCCGGAAACCGTGGCAAGAAAGTGGTTCAGGTTAGCGGTGACGGCGGTTTCATGTTCAATGTGCAGGAGCTGTCCACCGCAGTGCAATATCAATTGCCATTGGTCACCATCATCTTTGACGACGGGCGATTTACTAACGTACAGCGCCAGCAGAAAGAATGGTTTGACGGCCGTGTGATCTGCTCAGATTTGCACAACCCCGATTTCGTTGCGCTCGCTGAAAGTTTTGGTGCGGCTGGTTATCACGCCAATGATCCTGAGACATTAAGAGTGGCTATACGCAAAGCCTTTGCGCAGCAAGGTCCGTCAATCATAAGTGTTGATGTGCAGGAATTCTTCCCACCGCCCTGGCCTTTTTTGATGTTACCGCAGAATCGTGCTGCGGTGTGCACGTAGATAGAATGACCCGCGCGTGCAAACTGTAGATATCGTGAGAGCTATCCAATGACAGAGCTGCAAGCCAAAGCATCAATTCGTTCACTTGCGCCTTACAGGCAAGGGCAAAGTAATATTGAAGGTGTCCGGCAACCGATAAAGTTGTCTTCAAACGAGTCATCGTATGGGCCCTCACCTGCGGCACTGGATGCCTATCATTCCGTAGCAGTGTCTTTGAATCGTTATCCAGATGGCTCACAATCAGCGCTGCGAGAGGCGATTGCAGACGTATATAGCCTGGATTGCAACAGAATTGTCTGTGGTAATGGTTCCGACGAGTTGATTCAATTGTTGGTTAGAACCTACGTTGGTGATGGTGACGAAGCGGTACTGAGTGAGAACGGATTCATAATGTGCAACACGCACTTGCGGGCGGCAGGTGCCAGCTTGCACATCGCACCTGAGCACGACTACTGCATTAACGTAGACGAAATGCTCTGTAGAGTCACTGAGAATACCCGCTTTTGCACAATTGCCAACCCTAATAACCCCACCGGTACTTACATCTCTGATTCAGAAGTACGGCGATTGCATGCTGGCCTTCCTGAGCATTGCCTTTTTTTGATTGATGGCGCTTACGCTGAATACGTAATGAAAGATGACTTCAGCGATGGATTGGCAATGGTGGATGAATTCGAAAACGTGGTGGTCAGTCGCACGTTCTCAAAAATTTATGGTTTGCCCGGCTTACGTATTGGTTGGATGCTGTGTTCTGAAGCGGTAACAGCTATGGTGCAACGAGTTCGCACACCGTTCAATACCAATAGCGCCGCTCTTGCTGCCGCCACCGCCGCCATTAAAGATCAGGCTTACATGATAAGCGTGCGCGACGCCAATGCGGATTCGCTGAGGTCATTGAGCACAGAATTGGGTAACTTGGGTATCGACGTCATTCCCAGTGTCGCGAATTTCTACTTGCTGCGATTCCCAGCGGATTCCGGCAAGAGTGGTAGCGGTGCGGCAAAATGCCTTCTAGATCGAAATATCATTCCACGCCCCGCCGGCGACTCAGATGAATACTTGCGAATAACGGTGGGTACACCCGAAGAAAATACGGCTGTAATGGACGCAATGCGCGCTTACATGGCTGGCTAATGAATCTGGGTTACGACCTATCTAAGCAGATGACACTCAGGTTGCCGCCGCTGTAAAAGCCGGTATCGTCTGGCTCAATACGTACGTTGTGCCAGATATGGCAGTACCGTTTAGCGTATAAATACAGTGGTTGGGGGCGGGAGAACGGCTACGAATCCCTAGTGGATTAAACTGAGCTAGAATCGGCAATCGCGAAACTCTGGCAATCACACTGATAGAAAAGGGGACATTACATGCGGGAATCCTGGCGTTGGTTTGGTCCAAATGATCCAGTAAGCATCGATGATATTAGACAAACCGGTGCTACTGATATTGTCAGTGCCTTGCATGATGTTGCCATCGGCGACGTCTGGTCAGTTGAGGCCATTCGTCGACATAAAGCGCTAATCGAAACCTGTGAGCATCACCAAACACCGCTACGATGGACAGTGGTGGAGAGTATTCCGGTTCATGAGTCTATTAAGCGAGGTACGTCCGAGGCGGCTCAATACACGGCAAACTGGGTTCAATGTCTGGAGAATCTGGCGAACTGTGGAATTCGGACCATCTGTTACAACTTTATGCCGGTGATTGATTGGACCAGAACGGATCTTAATCACCGCCTGCCCAGTGGTGCTTACGCGCTGCGCTTTGATCAGCACAAGTTTGCGGCCTTTGATTTGCATATTTTGGAGCGTTCAGGTGCGGAAGCTGAATACTCGGCTGAAGAGCAAAAAGCGGCCAAGCAAACGTTTGAGTCTATGAGTGATGAAGAGCGTAAAGTGCTCACCCAGAATATCATTGCTGGTTTGCCGGGTCGAATGACGGATAGCTACAGTATCGAGGATTTTCGCGAAGCGCTTGTGCAGTACAGTGCAATTGCCGCTGAAGATTTGCGTCGAAATCTGATAGATTTCCTCGCAGCGGTAATACCTGTTGCCGAGCGACTGGATGTAAAACTCGCGATCCATCCAGATGATCCGCCACGCGATATGTTTGGCCTGCCCAGAATAATGTGCACAGCTGATGACGTAGACCGCTTGTTTAAGTTGCAGCCAAGTGAAGCCAATGGCATCACTCTGTGTGTTGGTACCTATGGCAGTCGACCTGATAATGATTTGCCGGCAATGGCTGATCGTTTTGGCCATCGTATTCACTTCGCACACTTGCGTGGAGTACTAAGGGATGCAGATGAGCAACGTTCTTTTATTGAAGCCAGCCACTTGGACAGCGACATTGATATGGTTGGAGTTATCAAAGCATTGCTGAATGAGGAGCAAAAAAGAACAAGGCGTGGCGATCTCGACAATCCAATTTATATTCGACCAGACCATGGTCACCTAATGCTGGATGACATTGGTAAATCGGTTAACCCAGGGTATTCAAGTATTGGTCGCATGAAAGGGCTGGCAGAGATCAGAGGTGTTATCAGGGCCTTGTCTAACCACTGAATAATCTCGACAGCCACCCTTGGTTTACCCTGAACTGGAGTTGCTATGTCAGTAGTCGTCATTACCGGAGGCAACAGCGGGTTTGGCCTTGCGGGCGTTCGTGCATTTGTAGGCAATGGTGACACAGTGATTGCCACAGTACGAAATCAGCAACGTTCCGATGAGCTACTGGCGCAGCTAAATAGCGAGGGCTTGCTTGCTGCCATTAAAGTGCTCGAACTTTCCAACACTGCGTCGTTCTCGTGTTTGATTGATGAGCTTGTTGACGAATTTGGTCGCATAGATGTTTTGATCAATAATGCGGGGATTCTTAAGCCGGGCGCTTTTGAGGATCTGACTGATTCCGAGGTTCGCACTGTGATGGAAACCAATTTTTTCGCGCCAATGTTCTTAAGCCGATGTGTGTTACCTGTGATGAGGGCGCAAGGATCGGGACAGATCATCATGGTGAGTTCACTTTCAGGAGTGGCTGGTCTCGCCGGAGATGCGTTCTATGCCGCCAGTAAATTTGCTCTGGAGGGTGCGACCGAAGCCTTGCGCCATGAGGTCGATCGCTGGGGGGTCAAAGTGGCGCTCATCGAAGCGGCGCAACACGCTACTGCAATCTTCAATACTGCGAATAATACGGAGACATTGCTGCCAGAGAATTACCCCGTGGATTCTCCCTATCGCACATTGATCGAAACCAAGCTGCAGGAAATCGCAGATGGTATGCTAAATGCCAGAGATCCTCAAATAGTCGGCGACTTGATGCTTGAAATTGCGCAATCCGATAGCACTCAGTTGCGCTGGCAGGCCGATGAGCAGGCCGAGATGGTGGTGTCTACCATGCATGGCCAGTCAGATGGAGAGCGCGATGCATTCTTACGGGTGGTCTCAGATATCGACTGGTGGAGTTCTGGCAAAGCCTGCAAGGAGGATCACTGATAATGAGTATGAGCGCCGAGTTTAGTGTTGGCCTAGCAGTAAGTCCCATGGGAAATGAACCCAACTCTTTGGCTCAATTTCGGTAATGTAATCATCTACAAACGGAATGCCTGCAGGTTTGGCGTAGATGGCAACAAAATAGGCGCTGGGGAATGCGGTTTTAGCCGCCCGCGCGGTTTTGCCGGTATCCACCAGATCATCAACAAACAGCGTTTTCAATGTACTGTCTATATGCTCCAGCAGCATACTCAAATCTTGCTGACAGCTAGAGTCGCGCACACTCAGAGTGTCTATCATTGGGATATCCAACTCGCGGGCAATTTGAGCTGCTGGACCAATACCACCTTCAGTCAGTGCCACAATTTGCTGCCAGCCTTGCCCTCGCAAACGTGCTGCCATGCTTGCAGTATCGCGATTAACCTCGTCCCATGAGATAAAGTAATTCTCGGCTTCCTGATGATAAACGGCGTTATTCATACTTCTGGGTCCAAACTCGACGGAACTTGTGTGGTGCATAGTATTCAAACAAAGTGACAATCAGGCTACAAACCGCCCATCTAAATAAAGGGCTGTACTGGTTAAACGGTTATACTGGGCCAAGCCTCAATTAAATACGCACATTTTTCTCTTTATGCTTCAAACCATTCATCTTCTTGAACAAACCGACTTCCCCGCCATTCGTCGCCGCGTTATTGATACTGTGCAAGTTAATTTAGGTTACTTGTGTAACCAGAGTTGCGTTCATTGCCACGTGAATGCCGGGCCAAGCCGTACCGAGTTGATGACGCGAGATACTGTTGAAACTCTGTTGGAGGTACTACGGCGCCGAAACGTAAGTACGCTGGACCTCACGGGTGGCGCCCCAGAGATGAATCCGGAGTTTCGCTACCTGGTGTGTGAGGCGCGCCAATTGGGTATAGACGTTATTGATCGATGTAATCTCACCATACTGTTGGAGCCTGACTATGCAGACTTGGCGGAATTTCTCGCCGAGCAAGGCGTAATCGTTACGGCCTCACTGCCTTGTTATAGCCAGGCGAATGTCGATTCACAACGCGGCAAAGGCGTTTTCAATAAGAGCATTGAAGCGCTAAGAAAGCTCAATGACTTGGGCTATGGGCGTGGTGGCGAGTTGAAGTTGAATCTCGTCTACAATCCCATTGGTGCCAACCTGCCGCCGCCGCAAGAAGAACTAAAATCGGATTACACCAAGCGACTATACGAAGATTTCGCAATCGTCTTCGATGAGTTGTACACCATCACCAATATGCCTATTAGTCGATTCGGCAGTATTCTGTTGTCAAAAGGTCAATTTGACCCCTACATGCAGTTGCTACGTGACAATTATTCGCAAGGCAACCTGGAATCCGTTATGTGTCGCCAGCTGGTCAGTGTTGATTGGTTGGGAAACCTGTATGACTGCGATTTTAATCAAATGCTTGGTCTGCGTTTACTTAACCATGGGCCCAGACAACTCAAAGATCTCCTAAATCACGATATGAAAGATCAGTCAATTGTCGTTGGTGAACATTGTTATGGTTGTACTGCGGGTAATGGCAGCAGTTGCAGTGGTTCTCTAACAGTGTAATTTGTTTCGTTTAGGCGGCCCACACCGATTGAGTTGCCTCATTTTCTTCGCTGATCGTTTTGACACTTCGAAATATTCTGTTGGTTCTAACAAGAAAAGTGAGTAAGATGGAGCTTATGCCAAGGATTAAGGACCCTATTTAAGGGCGTTTGGCTTTCGTAGACAGGAGTCGGCATGTTAGGTAAACGGCGTCATTCCAGGGTTGAGGTAAAGACCGGATTTGTCAGGAGCAGGCAGTTTTCGGCTCACGATCTCTCTGAATCCGGAATGTGTCTTAGCTGTAATTCGCCTGTTGCAGTAGGTACTGAATTGCTACTAACATTGGAATTGCAGGGTGGAATGACAGTTAACGCAAAAGTAATGTGGTGTAGGGAAGCGGCTTCGATATTTGAGCAAGGCTACAGAGTCGGTGTTGAATTTAGCTCAATGAGCACTCAGGATATGCTTATAATTCGTGCGTTTGTGCAGGAGCAATCTTCTTCAGATCGATAGGCTGATTAGGCGATTTTTTACCTCTGATTTACCCACACGCGTAATCTGATTTACCCACACGTGTAAATTTCTCCCTACTCCGTTTCATCATTGTTAGGTGGATTCTTCTGAATTTGGTGAGTCATTTTCGTAGTAAGTCCGACTGATCCATTTGTCGGCGTAGATAACAACATCGGCCATTCTCGGCTTAGGTAGTTGTTCGTTAGCGCCAACTTGTTCGCCTTTATTTCGGTTATCTTCTGAGACCAGTGAGCTAAACAAAATCACTGGAATGTGCTGAGTCTGTTCGTTGTTCTTAATATTTCGCGTTAGCGCAAGCCCATCCATTAATGGCATTTCAATATCGGTAATGACAATATGCGGCAGCTTACCGCCATTCATATTATCTGATATGTGCTGCCAGCATGCCTGGCCATTGGAAAAACTGTGAAGATCAGTATAACCGCTGTCGCGCAGCGTACTTTCTATCAATGCGTTGATGGATACGCTATCTTCGGCCATGTAAACAGTGTGTTTTCCGCGGTCAATGTGGTATTCGCTTTCATCCACTTCCCGATAAGATGACCTATTCTTGAATAACTCTGCGTATATCGATTCGAAATCGATCATCGGGATTAGTCGTTGATCTATATTCAAAATTCCCGTTGCCATAGAGGAAAAACCGCTGCCGATGTCTGGCACAGGCTGAATCTGCTTCCAGCCTGCTCGAAGTATTTCCTCAACACAGTCGGCGAGGAACGCACAATGCACGCCTGAAAAGTCGGTCACGATGATGCACTGTCGTGATGGATCAACCGCATTGCTTGGAATAGCGCAAAAAAGATGCATACTAACCAAAGGAACTGCCTTGCCGCGCAAGCTGATCATTCCCAGCACGGACTCCGGTTGCCCCGGGCAGGGTACTACCTTAGTTGGTACAATGATTTCCCTGATTTTGGCGACGTTAACGCCGAAGGTTTGGTCGCCAATTTTGAAGACGAGAACCTCAAACTCGTTTGTACCTGATTCGAGTAAGATGCCTCCATCAATTGCTTCATAACTACCCATAGCAGATTCGTACCCAAGTGTTTCGTTGAAATATAAACATCTTATGCAACTCGCCCACGTGCGCTGGCGTAATATTCATCATTCTCAGACTTCACGCTCAAAGAATGCTTCTCGCTATCGCCTGATAACTTGAAGTAATCAACCAATTGTTTTAGATCCTGGGCCTGGTCACTCAAGCTTTCGCTAGCGGCGGCTGCTTCTTCAACAAGCGCGGCATTTTGCTGCGTTAAGTCTTCCATTTCGACAATGGCGCTGCTTACTTCATCAATGCCAGCTGACTGGACTTCGCTGGCGTCGGCGATTTCCGCCACGATGGTCGCTACTTTTTTAACCTCGCTAACAATCCCGTCCAAAGTGTCGCCTGACTGGTGCACTAGCAAAGAGCCTTGCTCAACTTTCGAGGAGCTGTCTTCGATCAAGTCCTTGATCTCCTTGGCGGCTGTTGCACTTCGGCTTGCCAGATTGCGAACTTCGCTGGCGACTACGGCAAAGCCTCGGCCTTGTTCGCCGGCACGCGCAGCCTCAACGGATGCATTCAGCGCCAATAAGTTAGTTTGAAACGCGATTTCGTCAATCACGCCAATAATGTCAGCGATTTTCTTGCTGGATGCGTTGATCTCTTCCATGGCCTTCATCGCATCACTCACAACCGCACCTCCTCGAATAGCGCTGTCTCGCGCTGACGTGGCCAGCTTATTTGCTTCGTTAGCGCTCTGCTTGTTTTCGCCCACGGTTTGCGTCATCTGCTTCATGCTACCGGCTGTAATGGCGAGCTTGGACACCTGTTCTTCGGTTCGCTGCGCCAGGTCATTGTTGCCCTGAGAGATTTCGGACGACCCAGCGTCCACACCAATTGCGACATTATTGATATCGCTTACTACTTTCAGAATTTTACCCAGACTATTATTAACGTCGTCTTTTAGTTCAAGAAATCGACCTGTAAATTCCCCGTTGATTCGCTGGTCCAATTCACCATTGGCCAGATGTGACATGGTTGCTGATGTCTCAGCCAGTATTTGTTCCAGCGTTTTTTGAAAAACCTTTTGCTTGGTAATATCACTGGCGTATTTCACCACCTTATAAGGTTTGCCGCCGACGTCAAACACTGGGTTGTACGACGCCTGAATCCACACTTCTTTGCCGTTTTTGCCTACCCTCTGGTATTCACCAGAATGGAATTCACCTCGCTTCAATGTATCCCAGAAACGGGAATATTCGTCGCTGGCACTCTCATGCGCCTGCACAAACATACGGTGATGCTTACCCCTAATTTCGTCCAGCGAGTAGTCGACTGTGGACAAGAAATTGTTATTCGCGTTCAGAATGGTACCCGACATGTCGAATTCAATAACGGCTTGTGACTTGTCGATAGCGCTCATCTGACTTGCGAAATCGGCATTCATTGTTTTCTGCTCGGTCACATCGATCGCGTACTTTACAACTTTAACTGGCTCACCTTGTTCATTAAAGATGGGGTTGTAGGAAGCTTGAATCCAGACTTTTTCTCCATTTTTTGCCACGCGGCCAAATTCTGCGGTCTCGAACTCACCCTGATTAAGTTTCTGCCAGAATCGGGAGTACTCGGTGCTGTTTCGAACCTTCTCTTCCACAAACATTCTATGGTGCTTACCTTGAACTTCAGCCAATGTGTAGCCCATTGTCGACAGAAAGTTATCGTTGGCTGTGATAATTGTTCCGTCCATATCAAACTCAATCACTGCCTGCGACTTACTGATAGCGGCCAGTTGGCTTTCTAAATTCGCAAGGTAATTGGTTGAAGTGTCTGAGGAATCTTCTTCGGTGCGCATTACGAAAAAGGCGGCGGCCAGTGTCAAGCAGGCGGCTGTCAGTGCTATTAACGAAGTCGCGCTCCACGCGAAGTACAACAATGCCGTAGTTGCGGGTGCCAGCGCTAACGCAATACTTGCCCAACTACTGATTCTAACGGATTTGTTCATTTTCAAGGTTCCTTGTGTCTACAATACCGACGCAGCGGCGCAACAGTGCGTAGTCTCAACACGCAATGACTATGGAACAGTATTTGTATTCAGAGGATGCTGTTTTTTCGCGCGCTGTGGATTGCGCGCTGACGAGCATTAAAGACACTACTTTTACCCTTCCATGGATGCGATGCTATTTGCTGAGCACATTAGACAGTGTAGTCAAGCGCTCGCGCATAACAGCACTTTTTGGCCTAGATAAGCAAGCTGTGCGCTGCGTCACAATCCTTACCAGTTGGTTCTCAAAATTAATTCAGCGACTAAACTTCCCTGTCAGCTTCCGCTATACATAGGAAGTGGTTGGTAAGAATTTAGATCAACATACACACAACGTTGCAAGAAGCGACGCTGGACCAGGCATTAAGTGCACGCGCTTTCAGTTAAGCGATCGCTCAAGGAGGAGCAAACGGTGTCTTCAGAACTAGACATGGCCGAAATTGCCCAGGTTTTCATTGATGAAAGTCTGGAAGGGATTGGCATTATGGAGTCCGGCTTGCTGAACCTAAATCTAGGTGCCGCCGACCCAGAAACAATGAACTCCATATTTCGCGCTGCCCATTCTATCAAAGGCGGCGGTGGCACGTTTGGCTTCACAGAAATTTCCGATTTTGCGCATCATGTAGAGACATTGCTTGACGAAATGCGTCAAGGACAAAGAGACGTTACACAAGACGGTGTTGATTTGCTGCTGCAGTCGGTTGACTGCTTAAGCGATATGATTGGCGGTTGCGCGGACGGGCCGGTTGATACCAGTAAGTCCAGTGAACTGCAGGCTAAGCTTGAGGCAATGCTGTCAAACGGTGAGACACCGTCGGCGGCCAATGAGACTGATGACAATCCGTCCAATGAAACGATTGAAGAAATAATGGGCTGGGATATTGGTTTCAAGCCCAGCAAAGATGCCTTCCGCTCTGGTTACGACCCCCAAGATTTACTACGTGAATTGTCCGGTCTGGACGGCACGTCAATCTCGGTGACTGGCACTGAGCAGCTCAATTTCGAAGAAAATTCCGCAGACGATTGCTGGCTTGGCTGGGATATTTCCATCGATACGGGCGTTGATCGTGAGCGTCTTGAAGAGATCTTTGCCTGGGTCGAAGAAGGTGCAAGCGTTTGCTATGAGCCACGGCTGCAAGTCTGTGAGCAGGCCACAGAGATCAGCGAGCCCGCGACTGCCGCGAATGATTCCTCAAACGACGCTAAGCCTGAGACCAAAAAAGAGGTCAAAGAGCAGCCAGCTGCAAAAACGGCCGCGCCGGCCAAAAAAGCCACTGCAAAAGCGTCAGGCGGTGGTTCTGAAGGCGGATCGATACGTGTAAATACCGACAAAATAGACGCGCTGATTAACCTGGTTGGCGAGTTAGTGATCACCCAATCCATGTTAAGTCGGTTTGATCGCGAATTTGAAGGCGAGCATGTTCATGCTCTGCAGGAAGGTCTTTCGCAGCTGACTCGAAATACGCGAGAACTGCAAGAGAGCGTGATGGCCATCCGCATGCTGCCGATCAGTTTTGCGTTCAGCCGATTCCCCCGCCTCGTGCGTGACACCAGTAATGCACTGGAGAAGAAAGTTAATTTGAAGCTGACCGGCGAAGGCACCGAGGTAGACAAAACAGTTCTTGAGAAGATCGGTGACCCTCTGGTCCACTTGGTTCGTAATTCGCTTGATCATGGTCTGGAGACACCTGAGAAAAGAGCTCAGGCTGGTAAACCAGAAGTCGGTGTGTTAGAGCTAAAAGCCTATCACGAAGGAGGCAACATCATCATTGAAGTGATTGATGATGGCGCCGGAATCAACAAAGACAGAGTTCTTGCAAAGGCCAGGGAACGTGGTTTAGTCGCGCAGGATGAGCAGCTTTCTGATGACCGGATCAATAACCTGATTTTTATGGCCGGATTCTCCACGGTTGATGAGGTCAGTGACCTGTCGGGTCGAGGTGTGGGCATGGACGTCGTGCGACGCAACATCAGCGATCTGGGCGGTAACGTATCGGTGAGCTCTACAACGGGTGTAGGCAGCACGTTCAAAATCACGCTACCCCTGACCCTGGCTATCCTGGACGGGCAACTGGTCAGAGTAGGCAAGCAGTCCTACATTATTTCCTTGTTGTCGATTGTGGAAACTATTCAGCGTCAAAGTGAACACATCAACGAAGTGGTCGGGCAATCAGAAGTGTTCAGACTGAGAGAGAACTACCTGCCTATTCTCCGGCTTCACGAATTATTTGGTGTGGAAGCGGACAGTACGGACATTAACGAAGGTTTGTTGGTTGTTGTGGAAGCGAACGGTCAGCGGCTTGGAATTTTCGTAGATGACCTGCTTGAGCAACAGCAAGTGGTGATTAAAAGCCTAGAAGCGAATTACCAAAAAACCCAGGGTATATCCGGGGCCACTATTCTGGGCGACGGTACAGTCGCGCTGATCATAGACGTTCCGGGCCTTATTCAATTGTTTTACGACCGCCAGCGCGAGCAATCGCAAGCCGTCGCATTGGCATAGCGTTTCGCCGTACCATCGTTCCAAAGGAAGGGAATTATGCAAGAAATGACCGAAAAAGCGGATATCGATCTAGACGTGATCGGTGTTGGTGGTGGCCAGTATCTAACCTTTATGCTAAATGGCGAGGAATACGGCGTCGAAATACTGAAGGTTCAGGAAATAAAAGGCTGGGACAGTGTTACGCCAATACCTAACACGCCGGAATACGTGCTGGGCGTGCTCAATCTTAGAGGCGCCGTGGTCCCTATTATTGACCTGCGTATGCGCTTTGCGATGTCACATGTGGAATACGGTCCAACCACGGTCATCATTGTTGTGAAGATGATGTCAGAGCAACAGGAACGAACAGTAGGCTTGGTCGTTGACGCAGTAGCCGATGTGTATCGCCTTGAAGACAGTGAGGTGCAGGAACCTCCGGAAGCAGGTGACTCCGTCGGCACAGAGTACGTTCGAGGCCTGGCAAACGTGCAAGGCAAATTGGTGATATTGCTTGAAATTGATCGTTTGATCGATTTTGACATGCTTGGCGGACAACACAGTGCGGCTGCGTCAGGCATGGATATGGAGCTCGCTAGTTAGAGCGTTGGCAAGTCATTCGAACTCAATTAACGGAATGGTAGTAGGAAAGTGAAATGAAAATTCTGCAAAAAGTGACCAACATGACTCTGCGAAGCAAGCTGATAGTCGCGTTGTTAGCTAGTTGCCTTGTACCGATGGCAATTGTATCTACAACTTATCTGTGGACTGCCAGCCAGTCGATTGAGGATCAAGCCTATCGCCAACTCGAATCAATCCGCGACTCAAAAAAGTCAGAGATAGAGGCTTATTTCCAGCAAATTAGCAGCCAGGTAACAACCTTCTCAGAAAGTAAGACGATTGTGCAAGCAATGAAGGATTTTGAAAAAAGCTTTTATAGCCTGCCCATAGAGCGTTCTCTGAGTAGCAGTGAGCTGTCTACTTACCGCGAACACATTGCCAGCTTCTACCGAGATCATTTTGCTGCCAAGTACGAATTAGAGCATAAGGAAAGTATCAATATCAATCCACTACTGCCTACATCGACGCAGGCTATTACGCTGCAATATGATTATATAAGCAATAATTCGAATCCTCTTGGCAACAAGGATGCGCTGAACAGCACTAGTGACGGAAGTGCGTACAGCTTGCACCATGGAAACTACCACCCAATCATCCGGAATTATTTGGACGACTTTGGCTACTATGACATATTTCTTGTTGAGCCAGTTAGTGGCGACATCGTGTATTCAGTGTTTAAGGAAATAGACTACGGAACGAGTCTGAAAACTGGTCCGTACAGCAATACCAACTTCGCTAAGGCGTTTAAGCGCGCCTTGTCCTTAGGGCCTGGTGATGCTGTTGCGCTGGAGGATTTTAAACCTTATTCACCATCATATGAAGCGCCAGCGTCATTCATTGCATCACCAATCTATGATGGTAATTCGCTAGTAGGCGTACTGGTATTTCAAATGCCCGTCGGGCGTATCAATGAAATCATGGGCCAGTCCGCCGGCCTAGGTGAGACCGGAGAAACCTACTTGGTCGGTGCTGATCGATATCTACGTTCGCAGTCTCGGTTCGAAAAATCCAGCACAATTCTCTCATCGAAGATTCTCAGCACTTCAATCACTAACGGAGAGAGCGGTTCCGAAGTAGTAACTAATCGATACGGAACCGATGCTCTAACGTCGTTCAGTCCGCTTGAGATAGAAGGATTATCCTGGACAATTGTTGCCGAAAAAGCTGAATCTGAAGCGTTACTTGCAGTCAGATCATTGATATGGACAACTCTGACGGCTTCTGCGGCCGGTATAGTATTCAGTGTCATTCTGGCATTTAGCTTAGCGCGCGCTGTAATGCGCCAGCTGGGCGCTGACCCAATTGAACTCAGAGATGTCGCTATTACCATTACTGGTGATAATGAAAACTTTGATTTCGGCGATGTTGGCGAGCTAACCGGTGTGTTTCAGAATATGCACGAAATGCAGGAGAAAATTACTTCGGCCCAGGAGAGAGATCGTGCCATGTTGGCGGAGAACGGTCGAATCAGCCAGGCACTGAATAACGCAAGCAGTAATGTGATGATTGCAGACACTGACTTGAACGTCGTCTACATGAACGATGCAGCAGATGAATTGTTTGCTGATTGGGAAGCTGATCTTAGAAGGGATCTGCCGAACTTTGAGGCGAAAAGTGTTGTTGGCTCCAGCATTGATGTATTCCATAAAAATCCGGCGCACCAGCGCAGCCTGCTTGAGCAACTCGACAAACAGTATCAGACCCAAATTGAGGTGGGCGGTCGAAAAATGCAGTTAGTAGTCAATCCCATTGTGAATCACAGCGGTGAACGCCTTGGGTCCGTATTGGAGTGGCGTGACCGAACTCAAGAATCGCGCATTGAGACCGAAGTGCAAGAGGTTGTTGATCGTGCATTGCAAGGCGACCTGGGAAGTAGAATCTCATTAGAAGGCAAGCAGGGATTTTTTGGCAGCTTGTCGTCCAGCATGAACCAATTGGTTGAAATTGCGGAACAAATTGTCGGTGATACCAGTCGAGTGGTGGGTGCTATGTCAAAGGGTAACCTGACAGAGACCATCGAGCGCGACTACAAAGGTTCGTTCCTGATGCTGAAGGACGACGTCAATGCAACCATCCATCAACTGACTGAAGTTGTAGGCAACATTCAGACCGCATCCGTATCGGTAAAAACCGGGGCCAGCGAAATATCGCATGGCAATACTGATCTAAGTCAACGCACTGAAGAGCAAGCGGCGAGCCTTGAACAAACGTCTTCCAGTATGGAACAAATGACGAGCACTGTGCGACAGAACGCAGACAATGCTGCTCAAGCCAACGAATTAGCTCAGTCGACCCGGGAGCAGGCGGAAAAAGGCGGAGCAGTGGTTAATGATGCGGTCCGCGCTATGGAAGAAATCAATGATTCCAGCAAACGAATTGCTGACATTATCGGCGTCATAGATGAAATTGCATTCCAGACCAATTTATTGGCACTTAATGCATCGGTAGAGGCGGCGCGAGCCGGTGAGCAAGGGCGCGGTTTTGCGGTAGTTGCCAGCGAAGTACGCAACCTTGCCGGTCGCAGTGCGACTGCGGCGAAAGAAATCAAAGACTTGATAGAAGACAGCGGTAAGAAAGTAGAAGATGGTTCGCGCCTGGTCAATGACTCTGGGCAAACGCTGGAACAAATCGTTGCTAGCGTCAAGCAGGTTACTGATATTGTTGGTGAAATTGCCGCTGCCAGCCTTGAGCAGTCTTCCGGGATTGAAGAAGTTAACACGGCCGTCTCGCAAATGGACGAGCTTACACAGCAGAACGCCGCCTTGGTGGAGCAGGCGGCGGCCGCCAGCGAGTCTTTGGGCAGTCAAGCCGATGATTTGAATGGCATGGTGGATTTCTTCACCATTGGCCGAAACGGAATCGCAAGCGCACCACCTTCGCAGTCCAGCAGCGCCGCCGAGGAAGATCGCCGAAGTGCTAGCCGGCCCTGGTCAGACAGCCAAGCACAGGTTGATGCACCAGGCATTCAGACAAAACGCACAGTCAATGGGAATGACGATCAGGAGTGGGAGGAGTTTTAAGCTACTGCCATTGCTACTCGATAAGGGAATAACGTGGAATCAAAAGCCAAAGCCAAGAAGTCACCGACAAAGCCTAAGACAACCAAGGCTTCTAAGAAAACCGTGTCGATAAAGCCGAAAACGGTCAATAAAAAAAAGAAATCGTTGGATAAGCCTGCCATGAAAGACAGTAAGAAGCAGGCTTGCGCCGCGAATCAGACAGACGCCAAAGAGACGAACGACGTCGTAGTGCTTGTGCCGAATTTGAGTCTGGGTGAAGTAACTGACTTAAGAAAGGCACTTGCTCGGAGCGTAGATGGTTCGACCGAGGTCAAGATAGACGCGAGCGCTGTGCAAAGTGCATCGACGGCAAGTATGCAATTACTGCTGTCATTCGTTCAACACGTATCCACACTTAAGTCAGTAGAATTGATATGGGTGGGCGTTAGTGAAGCATTTATTGATGCGGCCACCTTGCTCGGAATTGCGGAGCCAATGAATATCAACAAGTCAGAGGATTCGCCTGAAGAAGACGATGATCTCTGTCCAGTATTCTGATGAATGGTCGTTCAGCGGCTAAGGCTCTGCCTGCTGAACACCAGGCTTTGCGCAATCGGCTAAGCGACGCGGAGTTTGATCATATTCGCCAACTGATTCGCTCAGTGACTGGCATCAGTATGAACGAATCCAAGCGTCAACTCGTGTGCCGACGTCTTGGCGGACGCATAGCAGAGCTTGGAATGCAGAGCTTTGCCCAGTACATTACGCTGTTGGAGTCCGGCAATGCGAAAGAAGTGGAGATTTTCTCCAATGCCGTGACCACCAATCTAACGTCTTTCTTTCGAGAAAATCATCATTTCGAGCATCTAAGTAACGCCATTTTGCCTGAGCTCTTGTCGCACAATAATCACGATACACGACGCTTGAGAATATGGTCTGCGGGCTGTTCCACTGGCGAGGAGCCCTACTCTATTGCAATGACATTGCGAGAGTCCGCCATTAATCTGAACCAATGGAATGCCAGAGTGCTGGCTACAGACCTGGACTCGGACGTATTGGCGCACTGCAGAAAAGGCCATTATTCGGCACAGACTCTGAGTAAAGTACCCGCTTCGCTGCGCAAGAAGTATTTCAAAGATGGTCCAGTTGGAAGTGCGGATACCTCATCGAAGCTGAAAGAGTTGATTCAGTTCAATCAGCTGAACTTAATGTCTGACTGGCCGATGAAGGGTAAGTTTGACCTTATATTTTGCCGCAATGTGATTATCTACTTTGACAAATCAACCCAACGGCAGCTGGTGGATCGCTTCGCTAATGCTCTGGCCGACGACGGGCACCTTATTATCGGCCATTCAGAGAGTCTGCTGAACGTATCGCAGCGATTCAAATTGATAGGCAAAACCATTTACAGGAAAAGTGGCTAGTGGCGGTATATCGGATGAAGCCGGTGCCTGCGGATCCTGTAAGCAATGGTTTAAAACTTGGCGAATGGAGTAATCAACACGATTGCGTTCTCGTGAAATTGCTGCCGGGCGAATACCACGTCGCGAGCGGTGGC